>JBGURX010000064.1:0-15344 GCA_045132235.1 Bacteroidales bacterium | reverse complement strand
TGCAAAAAAGCATCGCCTTTATTGTTCGCGGAAAACCGTCGACCGCTTGCGGGCGAAAGGTTTGAGGCGAGCAATAAAGCAGCATTGCGTCAGCAATGCCTTTATGTTTGCTTGGCCGCCCGCGGCAGCGGAGGGATATATAATCCCCCGTCGACCGCTTGCGGGAGGTTCCGCTGGCCGTCAGGCCAGCGGAATGGTGGTGGGTGTGATTGTTCCTGGTTGTTGTAGAGACGTCATATTATGGCGTCTCTACCGATAAATGGTTAATTGGCGGCCACCATTCCGCCGCTCGCAAAGCGAGTGGCGGAACCTCCATCAAACCACTATTAAAATAGTATTTTCATAAAAATATTGCGCATTAGTATAGTATATTGGGCAAATCATTCATATATTTGCAGCGGAAATAAAACACCATCATCATGAAAAAAATAACTTCTTTTTTATGTGTCTTCATTGTGTCTTTGTCTGTCGGTTTCGCACAAACGTTCACCCTTTCATTCACTGGTCAGGATTCAGCCAGTAATGCGTGGGTGCAATTATCGCGCATTGAGATTGCCAATCTGTCACAAGGTTGGACTGAAACAATCATTTATCCTGATACGATTGCCATCTTGACGGTGGGGAACGGTGTCGAAGATTATGCTCAAAAAATGTCTTTTGGTCTTTCGCAGAACAATCCTAACCCGTTCAACGGTGCCACTGATGTGCAACTGGACATAGTCGATGCAGGGAAGGTGACATTGGAAATAACAGATGTTAATGGACGGGTGGTTATAGGAACAAAAGAATATTCGTATTTACAACCTGGCTCACACCAATTCCATATTTCTTTATCCACTGTCGGCACATATGTAATGACTGTCCGCCAAAACGGGAAGACATCGTCAATCAAAATGGTATGCAACGGTAGGGCCGATGCCAACAGAGTTGAGTACACAGGCATGGTAATGATGAATCGACAGGTATTCCCAACCAAAAATAATGCTAAAGGTGTTATCTGTCATCCCTTTGCAGAAGGTGATTCAATGACCTACAAGGGTTTTGCTGAAAAATACGGATTGGAAATTGAAGGGCAAATTCTGACGCAAACACAGTCTAATTCAGAAGACATTATACTTTTTGTGAATTGGTCCTATGCGCCTAATCCTAACGATGGTATGCCATGTATTGGCACCCCCACCCTTGTCGATCGTGACGATAATGTTTACAACACGGTGGAGTTAGGAGAGCAGTGCTGGATGAGGGAGAATCTGAGAACTACGAAGTATGCTGATGGTGTATCTATCCCGCAGGGCGTGGGGGGATCTTCTATAGCGGCCTGGTCATACCCCAATAGCGCTTCCTCCAACATGAACACATACGGCTTGTTATATAACTATGCGGCGGTCATGCGAAATGACTCTCCCTCCAATAATAACCCTAGCGGTGTGCAAGGTATATGTCCCGTAGGTTGGCACGTGCCGAGTGATGCCGAATGGGTGCAACTCATCAACTACTTGGGAGAGCAGGACCAATACGTATGCAATAGCATCAACACGAACATCGCCAAATCTTTGGCAAGTACTACCGGCTGGAGCAGTGGATCGGACGTTTGCGCTGTGGGCAACACGCCTGCGAACAACAATGCCACGAACTTCAGTGGTATGCCGGCTGGTTATTTCTTTCCCACTATGTCAACGGATGAAAGTTGTTTTGGCGCCATAGCCATCTTTTGGACCACTACAGAGTCCTCTCCCTCCAATATGTACGCCAGGAAGCTTTACTGCAACTACACCGTTGTGACTCGCAGTGCATATCCTACTGGTTGTGGATACTCGGTGCGTTGCTTGCGAGATTAGGGGTAAAAAAGGCGGGAGTAAAACCCATCGTATTGATTTTTTTTCTTACTTTTGCAGTTCGTAATAGCATAGATAGTAATGGACGTCGTTCTGATTGTCATAGGAATCCTCTGCATGCTGGTCGGCTTGGTGGGCTGCGTCGTGCCCGTGTTGCCCGGCGTGCCCATCGCGTATGTCGGACTGCTGGTCCTCCATGCCACCGACAAGGTGCAGTTCAGCTGGGCGTTTCTGCTGATTTGGGGCGTCATCACCGTGGTGGTGCAGGTCTTCGACATGGTCGTTCCCGTGTGGGGCACCAAAAAGCTGGGCGGCTCGAAGGCAGGGGTGTGGGGCAGCACTATCGGACTGATAGTCGGATTCTTCTGCGGAATTTGGGGCGCCATTCTCGGTCCCTTTATCGGTGCGGTCATCGGCGAATTGATCGCCCAAAGGAAAAAGGGAATCAAGTCGTTCGGCAAGGCCGTGAAAGCAGGGGCAGGGGCGTTCGTCGGACTGCTGACAGGCATTGTGCTGAAGCTGGTTACCGTGGGTGTCATGTGCTTTTTCTTTGTGAAGGCTCTTTTTTAAGGGTTGTTTTTGAAATTATTTCACTTTTTTCTTGTTAATCTAAAAACAATTCGTATATTTGCCACCACATTTAAATATTAACCAAACCCCTTTTAATATGAAAAAGTTATATGCAATTTGTCGGATTTTTTGTGCAATATTGCTGATGGGCTTCTTTGTAGGCACCGCCTCTGCACAAATCGTGGTTAACAATGGAAATCCCTACACTACCGGTTTCGAGAACGGTCTCGATGGCTGGACTACCCAGGCCAATCAAGGCACGGATGTGTGGGCCAGCGTTGTGGGGGAACACCATACCGGAAGCAGGAGTGTGAACTACTCCAGTTCTATGTTCGGCGATTTCCTCAACATCGGACAGGGTGGCGGTGACGCCCTCACCACCATAATGCAGCTGATGGCCATGATGAGCCAGCTGGAAAACATGGGCAACGAATCCGCCTACCTCATCTCCCCGACTTTTGACCTTGGCAATTCAAATGCCCAGGCCACCCTCAAGTTCTATCGCAAGCAGAGCTCGATGATGACACCCCAGATTCTGCATGTGTTGTATCGCAACTCGCCTTCTGCACAGTGGAATGTCATTCAGCAGTATAGCAACACTACTGAATGGACGGAAGAAACATTGACGCTCCCGTTGCCTTCATCCTCCTATCAAATCGCCTTTATGGGCATCTTCAATGTGGAGAATATGGGAGATATTGACATTATGGATTTTATGGATCCCGATGCCATGACCAATTTCGCCAGCGACATTTTCATTGATGACATCACCATCACCTCTAACCAGCCGAACGCTATTTCCGAGAACAGCAACCTCCTCTCCATCTTCCCCAACCCCACCAACGATATCGTGCGCTGCAACCTCAATGGTCTTGACAACGCCCGTTTGCAAGTGCTTGACATCTACGGCAAACTGCTGATGGAACAAACCATTGCCAACTCCACTGCCGAAATCGACCTTTCCGACAAGGCCGCCGGCATCTACTTGCTGCGTGTGGTGGATGGCAACAATGTGATGACCACGCAAAAGGTCGTTCGCCGATAATCAAATTCTAATAATATTTGAATCCCTTTCCAATAACGAATGGAAGGGGATTTTTTTTGTAATAAGGATTTAGAACTGGTAGAACAGACTGAAGGCGATTTCGGTGCTGAACTGTTTCTTGGTGAGGTACTGCTGGCTGTGGTAGCCGTCGTTCACCCGCACGGGAATGGCGGTCTGCACGAAGCGCAGGCTGATGCCGTAATGCTCCTTGAAGGTGTACGACACGCCCGCCATGCCGCACAGTTCGAAGCGGCGGAACGGCATGCGCCCCGGCATCTTGCCGTTGGCATCCTTCTCGGTGGCGGCAAACAACACGCCGAAGGTGGGACCGAACTCTATTTCCAATCCATTTACAATCATGTATTTGGCCAATGCAGGCACCTCTAGATAATAAAGCGTGAGCACATATTTGTTGCCGATATTGCCGTTTTTGTCGGCGCGGAGGAAGGTGCTGCTGCCCTTCATCACAAAGTTGATCTCGGGCTGGATGGCCCAGTGGGGGTTCTGGATAAACCGCCAGTTGACGAAGCCGCCGGCGTAGGCGCCCATCTTGTGGAAGCCCGACAGCTCATCGCCCGACATCTGCGTGGCGGTGAAGCCCGCGCGCAGGCCGCCGCGGAAATTCTGCGCATGGCTCCCGAAGGCCAGCGCGATGATCATCAAGGCTAACAATACTCGTTTTGTGTTGCTCATGGGGTCTCTTTTAAGGGAATAATGGGAATCTCATTGCCGTATTCGCGGTCTTCAATCCGCAGTTGCGATGAGCTGACATTCTTTTCATCAATATAAAAATCAACAAGATAAAAGCCGGGCTGCAGGATGAAGGTGAACAATCCGCTGTGGGGATTGGGGCGGTAGGTGCCCACCCGGCTCTTGTCGCCCGCTTGGCGGATATCCACTCGGTAGCGTGACATCTCAGCCATCACCTCCGTGCTGTCACGACTCTCCACGCGCCCCTTCACCACACAGTAGGGGGCGGGCACATCCTGAAAGGTGACCTTGTAGATGTCGCAGTCGCCGGTGCTGTTGGCACGGAAGTCGGCAATATAGGCGTATCTTCCTGATTTCGTTACCGATATGGTCTTGTTGTCATCGGGAGTGTTGATGGGGAAGGCAAGGTTTTCGGGGACGGCGAAGAAGCGCTCTTCTGCCTGCCAGCTGGTGCGGAACAGGTCGTAGCCGCCCATGCTGTTATGGCCTTGTGAGCTGAAGAAGAAGGTGGTGCCGTCGGGGGCGAGATAGGGGTAGCTCTCGTTGTACTCGGTGTTGATGTTGGGGCCGGCATTCTTGGGCGAGCTCCAGTCGCCGTTGGGCAGTTTGCGCGAGTAGTAGATGTCCATGCCACCATAGCCGCCCGGCCGGTTGGAGCTGAAAAAGAGCCAGTTGCCGTCGGGTGAAATTGCGGCGGCCTCCTCGGTGAACTCACTGTTCACCGCCGTATTGAGCATCTCCGGCCGGCCGAACATCTTCTTGTCTTTCTGCGAGATGAAGATGTCGTCATATCCCTTGTCATTGTTGAAGTAAAGCACCATCTGCTGCCCGTCGCTGCTGAGGCCGACCACCTCCTCCACGAGGGCGCTGTTGACGGGGTTGGAGAGCTTTTTCGCCTTGCTCCACTGACCATTTACCCGCTCCGAGAAGTACACGTCGGCCAGCTTGTAGCCGTCGTAGTCGAGGGCGGTGCCGCCGTTCTGGGCCTGCTTAGAGGTGAAATACAGCACATCCTCGTCGCCGCTGACATAGGCGTTGTAGTCGGGGTACTCGCTGTTGACGTTGGTGCCGACATTCTCAATGGTGACATTGCCGCGCATCTCGATGAGCAGCTTGGCATTGTTGCACATCTCGATGTATCTTTCGGGCGGGAAGTCGGATTTATCAAGGCGGAGGTTTTTCTGTTTGAAGGTCTGAAAGGATTCAATGGCTTCGTTGAAGCGGTAGCAGAGCATCAGCGCTTTGCCGAGGTAGAAGGGGATGTAGGGGTCGGCCTTGGGGTTGCGCTGGGCGCGCTGGAAGTGTACCACAGCCATCGTGTAATCGGTGTGGGAGTTGAGGTAGGCGTAGCCGGCGAAGAGGTTGTACTCGTAATGCAGCGAGTCCACACGGAGCAGCTCCTCGAAGTGGCGGGCGGCATCGTGCATGTTGCCCGAGAAGTAGAGCTCCTTGGCGGTGGCCTCGTCGGTGAAAAGGGCTCCATTGCCCTGTCCGTGCAACAGCGGCAGCAGGAATAGGAGAAGTGCGGGGAGAATGAGTTTTCGCATCATAAAGGCAGGAATGAACAACGCTGCAAAATTACACAAAATTTGTAAAAGCGAAAAGTGAAAAAGTCGTATTTTTGCACACTGATTTAAAATGAAGAAAAGAGACTTCGTATTCAACATCGCCATTCTGATTTTCCTGAATCTGCTGGTCAAGCCTTTCTGGATTCTCGGGGTGGATGTGGCTGTGCAGAACCGCGTCGGGGCGGCCAGCTACGGTCTCTATTTCGCCATCTTCAACTTCACCTACCTCTTCAATGTGGTGCTCGACATGGGCATCACCAACTTCAACAACCGCAACATCGCGCGGCACACCCAGCTGCTTGCCAAGCACCTGTCGGGCATCATCATCCTGAAACTGTTGCTGGGCGCCCTCTACTTGCTCATCACCTTCGGGGTGGCCGCCTCCATCGGCTACGACACGCTCCACTTCAAACTGCTGTTCTGGATGGCTATCAATCAGTTCCTCAATGCTTTCATCCTCTATCTGCGCTCCAACGTGTCGGCCCTGCTGATGTTCAAAACCGACAGCGTTCTATCAGTGCTGGACCGTGTGGTGATGGTGGTGATTTGCAGCATCTTGTTATGGACGAATGTTTTACATACTAAATTCACGATAGAGCATTTCATCTACGCCCAAACCGCCTCCTACGTCATCGCGGCATTGGCGGCATTGGCGGTGGTGCTCGCCAAGTCGCGTCTCACCCGCCTGCATTGGAACTGGCCTTTCTTCATGATGATTTTGAAGAAAAGCTTCCCCTTCGCCCTCCTCTATCTGCTGATGTCGTTTTACAATCGCATTGACTCCGTGATGATTGAGCGCTTGTTGCCGGGCGATATTTCCACCTTCGAGGCCGGCATCTACGCTTCGGCCTTCCGGCTGTTAGATGCCTTGGTGATGATTGCCTACCTCTTTTCGGTCATCCTGCTGCCGCTGTTCTCGAAGATGCTGAAAGAGCGCGAGCGGCTCGACACCATCCTTACCAGTTCGTTTTCCTTGCTGTTCTTTTTCTCCGTCACGGCGACCACCCTTTTGTTGAGTTTCAAAATCCCCGTACTGCAACTTCTTTATAATGAACATATTGCAGAAAGTGCAGAGGTGTTTACCTTCCTTATCCCCTGTATCATACCCTTCTCCATGACCTACATCTTCGGCACCCTGCTCACGGCCAACGGCAGCATGAAGCTGCTGAACCTGTCGGCGGCCATCGGCATTGTCGTCAACCTGACCTGCAACTTCATCCTCATCCCGCATCTGCATGCCCAAGGGGCTGCCATCGTGAGCTTGACTACCCAAACCCTCATGGCTGCCATCCAAACGGTCATTGCTTTTCGCATTTTGAAACTCTCCGTAACCCTGATTCCATGGCTGAAAATTTTGATTTTCAGTGCGGTTCTTATCCCCAGCGTCATTCTTTTCGCCCATTATTTCCATGGCAATGTGCTGGTGGCGCTGCTCATCAGCGGGGTGTTTGCCACGGTGCTGGCTTTCGCCACCGGTCTGCTCCAGCTGCGGTTCTGGAAGACGCTGGAGCGGAAGTAGGGATACATCAAAATTTATCAACAATTCATCAACAGGTTTTCAACAACGGAAATGGTCGGTTTTAGGCTGTTTTCTGACGAAAAATGTCATTTTACTGTGCAAAAACTTCCATTTTTGCAACTTGCTGTATGCCAAAATATTGCATAGCAATTTGTATTCAGATTTGATGTATCTTTGCCGCACAATTTCTAATTAAAACTTAAAAATCATGAATCAGAACGAACTTACTCCCAATGTGGAAGAAAAAATCATCACCCTGCGTAATCAGCAGGTGATCCTCGACTGTGATGTCGCTGAATTGTACGGTGTAGCAACCAAGGAAATCAATCAGGCAGTACGAAACAATCCTGACAAATTTCCTGAAGGGTACATCTGGATAATAGAAGAAAATGAAAAAAATGAACTGGTCAAAAATTTTGACCGGTTCGCAAATCAGAAACACTCTTCCGTTCTTCCACGAGCCTTCACAGAAAAAGGGCTCTACATGCTGGCTACCATTCTGAAAAGTCCGAAGGCCGTGCAGACCACCATTGCTATTGTGGAGGCATACGCCAAGCTGAAGGAGCTGTCACGCGTGATGATGGAAATTCCGCAACAAGAAGAGGATACGGTAATACAGAAGAAGCTACTGCATCGTGGCGGGCAACTGGTAGAAGAACTCATCACTGACATTCTTCCGAAGCAAAGCACTGAAACTTCCTTCGAACTGAATCTTGCCATGTTCAAGTTCCGTCATTCGGTGCGAAGAGAGAATGATGAGGTAATCAAACAATTGAAAGATGAAGTAACTAGATTACGGAGCATTTTGGAACATCACAGTGAAGTGTGATGGTGCCGGAGGAATGGTGGGATGAGGGAATAAAACACGTCAGAGGCGATTCTGCAACCAACGACGCAGCAGGAACGTACAGAAATATGGGAATGTATAGCACTTTCCGTTGAACCCAATATTCTTGCGGCACGGTTTGATGCCATATCGGATGTCGAGATAGGAGTCGCTCTTGATCAGGTTGTTGAGCGAAGCCGATGCATTGTCATTGGCCTTGACCTCCACAGGAATCAAGCTGTCGGCATCGCGCAGTCAGTCCACACAGCCCACGTACTCGCGACTGCGGGCATTGGCAGCTACCTTGGTGATTTGGAATTTTTTATTTTCCTTGGACAGGAAAAATGGGACACTAACTTGACATTGAAACCGGCCCACGGCAATCGAACATTTTCCCTCCCTATTTGTTAGAAAATTAGTACTTTTGCCGCGATGAAAAAGTGTATTGTCATCTGGATGATTTTGGTGTCGGCCTGCCTGTCGCTGTCGGCGCAAACGGTCTATAGTCTTGACAGTTGCAAGGCGATGGCGGTGCGCGGCAACCTCACCGTGCAGAACAAGCGGCTGCTGGTGGAAAGCGCCACCGAGGTGAAGAAAGGTGCGTTCACCAAGTACTTTCCGTCGGTGTCGGCCGCGGCCGGCGCCTTCTGGCTCACCCGCCCGATGATCGACATGGACTTCGACCTCGGCCGGTTGCAGACCAACTTTTTCTCTCCCCTCTCACTGTACATCGACCTGCCCAGCATCCCGATGCAGATGATGAAAGGCGGCGCGGTGGGCGGTGTTACGGCCGTGCAGCCTGTGTTTGCCGGACTGCGCATCATACGCGGTAACCAGCTGGCCCAGTTGGGTATCGACGCTGCCAAGGTGCAGGCCGAGATGTCTGAAGAGGAGGTGTGCGAGCAGGTGGAATACTACTACTGGCAGATTGTGGCCTTGCAGGAAAAACTGAAGATGCTGTCCACCCTCGACCGGCAGCTGGAGCAGATTGGCGGCGATGTGGAAACGGCCGTGCTGGCGGGTGTAACCACCCCCAACGACCGCCTCAAGGTGCAGCTCAAACAGCAGGAGCTGGCCTCGGGCCGCCTGCGTGTGGAGAACGGCATCCGCACCTACAAGGCGATTTTGCGACAGACCGCCCAGCTGCCCGAAGCCGACTTCGAAATCGCCACCGATACGATGCTCATGCCCGACCTGCCCCAAGAGTACTATGTGGAGGCCGGCAGCGCAGTGGGCGAACGCAAAGAGAGCCAGCTGCTTGACATGCAGGTGCGTGCCGCCGAGCTGCAAACGCAGATGAAGATCGGGGAGTACCTGCCGCAAGTGGCCGTCGGAGCGGCCTACAACTCCTACTATATGGATGTGAACAAAGACAACACCGCCACCAACCACTTCGGAGCGGTTTTTGGCACCGTCACCGTGCCCATCAGCGGCTGGTGGGAAGGGGCGCACGCCATCCGGCAGTGCCGCATCAACGAGCAGATCGCCCGCAACGAGCGCGACCACAACCGCCAGCTGATGGAAGTGCAGATGCAGCAGAATTGGAACGAGCTGGTGGAAAGCTACCAGCAGCTGCTCATCGCCCAGAAGTCCATCGAGCTGTCGCAGGACAACCTGCGGATGCAGCAGGATTTCTATGAGGCGGGCACCGGCACCCTGTCCGACCTGCTCAGCGCTCAGTCGATGCTCCAGCAAAGCTTTGACAGCTACAGCGAGGCCTTCGTCAATTTCCAAGTGAAAAAAAGAGCTTATCTAAAAAATACAGGAAGAAATTAATAATCAATATTTTATAATTATTCATCATTAAAAAAGAAGAAAAATGAAAAAAGGAACCATCATCACATTATGCGTTATCGGCGGACTTCTGCTGATTGGAATTTTAATGGGTATTTCTGCTTACAACACCATGGTCAACAAAGACGAAAAGGCTGCTGAAAGCTGGAGCCAGATACAGAATGTTTATCAGCGTCGTGCCGACCTCGTGCCGCAGCTGGTGGCTACCGTCAAGGGCGCTGCCGATTTCGAGAAGAGCACCCTGAACGAAGTGATCAGTGCTCGCGCTGCCGCCACTTCCGTCACCATTGACCCCTCCAATGCCACTCCCGAACAGCTGGCCGCTTTCCAAAAGGCTCAGGATCAGCTCTCCTCCTCCCTCAGCCGTTTGTTGGTAACCGTGGAGCGTTATCCTGAACTGAAAGCAAACCAGAACTTCCGCGACTTGCAGGCCCAACTGGAGGGAACAGAGAACCGTATCGCTGTGGAACGCAAGAAGTTCAACGAGGCGGTGATGGACTACAACAAGACCATCCGCACATTCCCCAAGAACATCTTTGCCGGCATGTTCGGCTTTGAAAAACGCGCTTACTTCGAGGCGGCTGCCGGTGCTGACAAAGCTCCTGAGGTCAAATTTGAATTCTAATCCGAATGAAGAGAACATTCCTCTTTTTAGCGCTGTTGTGGAGCGCGGTGCTGGCTTTGGCACAGATTCCACCCGCTCCTAACCCGCCGCGCCTGGTCAACGACTTTGCCCAGCTGATGACGAAAGAGCAAGTGGCCCAGCTGGAGAATCGCCTCGTGGCTTTCAACGACACCACCAGCAATATGATTTGCGTGGTCACGGTCAACAGTTTGAACGGCATGAGTGCCAATGAGTTCGCCTACGAGATTGGCGACAAGTGGGGCGTGCGCAGCAAAGAAACCGATAAGAACAACGGAGTAGTCATCCTCATCAAGCCCAAAACCCTACGGGAAGATGGGGAGGTGTATATCGCAGTGGGGTACGACCTTGAGCCCGTGCTGCCCGATGCCTACGCCAACCGCGTTGCCAACGACGTGATGATTGAGCATTTCAAGGAGAACGACTATTATGGCGGGGTGGTGGCGGCTTTAGACGAAATGATGCCTATTATTGCAGGCGAAATCACCGTTGACGAGATAAAAAAAGCGCAAAGGAAGGAAGCATGGATGGCCTTGCTCGGTTTTTTGCTGTTTGTATTGGGCACCTTCGCCATCATACTCATTGTCGGCATCACCGCTGGGGTAAAGACATACAAAAAAAAGAAGGCAGCAGGTACTCTGCCGGCAGGGAATCCCACGGCCACCTTCTGGAAGATTGTCCTTTTGAGTTGGATATTATCGTCCCACAATAGCTCCAGTCGCAAAGGCGGCAGTGGACACACCACCTACCATGGCGGCTTTGGCGGCGGCTCGTCCAGCGGCGGCAGCTTCGGTGGAGGCTTCCGCGGCTTCGGCGGTGGCGGTGGCTTCGGCGGCGGCGGTGGCGGCGGAAGATGGTAGCTCGCTGAGTGCAACAGCGTCGTACCCGCGATGGTCGGGACGAATGCGCTTTAGTAGTGGCGTGCCAGAGGCACGCTACCTATTGTAGCTCAATTTATTATTTTACAGAAGCTTGACCGATGACAATTCCTTGCCAATTCTGTGAATGGCATCCTGTATCTTTGCTATCTGTTTCTCTGAAGCGCCCTGTCCATGCTTATACTGCCGCATCAGGGAGGGATTTATACCTGCATATCTGGCAAACTGCGTCACATTGAGGTACTTGTAGTAGTTCAAAAAAGATGGCATATCATATTTATATACAAATGTGACGTTTTTCAAATCATCTGGATCTTGTACGCCGTCCTCCTGACAAAACTGGATAATTTCTCTGACCGAATTTTCAAAATCGGCCTTTGCTTCCGCCACCGTATTGCCTTCTCCAAATATAACCGATTTTATATCTGGAGAGAAGACGCCAAAAGTACCGTCCTCACCTATCTCAATTAACGCGGTTCTCTTTTTCATCTTTATAATTATTTCAAAATCCTATTGTTTTTCTAAGCTTGCAGTATAACCCATGTCTTATTTCCTGTGATTCATGCCGCTCTATGTAAAGGAAATCCTCCCTATCCGGATGTCTATAAACATCATGGCTTCTGCCATTGCGCCATAAATACCAACCCTTCGACTCGGCAATTCGTCTCAATTCGTTCCACTTCATCTTATAGTTCATTTAGTACAGCTGCAAATTTATAACATTTTTGTTATAAAAATATCCAAAATCCACAATCCATACAAAATTATTTCATCTTAAATATCAACATTTTATAATATTTTTACCACTCAATCACACCGAAAACTGAAATTCAACTTATTTTTTTCGGAATAATCCGTGCCAACACCTCCATGATTATTCTGCAACCCAGCAATGATATTTTGATAAAGCACGCAAGATGCAACTACGTTGCGAAAAACGCTCTTTTATCCCTTCATGAGGGTTCACATTTCTGCTGTGAAGGAATAAATATTTCGAAAACTTTTGTATTTTTGCGACCTGTTAAATCCAATCCATATGAAAAAGTTATTTGTCATTGCCCTTTGCATGCTGCTTTCGCAGATGACGTGGGCACAGAATTTTTCCGTTCCGGAGATTCCGGGAGAGATTGAAAAAAGCGAATATGTCAATTACGAGAAGGATTTCATCCGCTGCATGGACTGGCTGGAAAGCCACGCTCCGTCTGCCTCACAACGCAAGGAGGTCAACTCCTTTGTTCTGTGGTGGCTTAGCGGCACGCCCGATGTCCATATTGAAATGTCCACAGATGTCGTCAACTTCCAGAACGGCGACCTTATCATTCTCTATATCGGCGGATGGGCCAAATACAGCATCAACAATCCCGATGCCACCTACGCTGACGGCAGCATGGCCGGCATTGAAACCGTCATCAATTATTACCAGAAGCACAAGGATTCCATTGGAAAGGACAAAGGAGTGGAAGAGCTCATTAAACTGAAAAACAAGGGCACACTCCGGCAGCATGTGGAGTCTCAGTGGAAATAGGGTATTGCCAAATCACATACCGATAGGCGAACCGGCTTCACGTGATGGGGTGAAGGCAGTTCTCTATACAATAAAAAAAACATTTTGATTGCGTTTAAGAAGCGATTAAGAAGGAATAGTGGAATAATGAAAAACAACACAGAAGCTGATTGGAGATTACAGGGGCAGTAGAACTACCTGAAAGGTGTGAAACTCATAGCCCGGACGTACAATGCCGTAAAAGGGTGGGATCACGTTCATTGTGGATTTTGTGGAGCAAAGTTTTCCAACAATGAAGGAGATCTTCATCAGGGTTATTCAACCGTGGATTCTTATCATTGGATTTGTAAAGATTGTTTCAACGACTTCAAAGACCAGTTTGAGTGGACGATTGATAGCGAATAGCAGTTGTCTGTCGCTCCTCGTGCCGAAGGCACGAAATCCTGGTAACCCCGTACAAGCGCAGCGCAGTGCGGGGTACAAGGCAACCACCCGGGAGCCAGCGTGCCTCCGGCACGCTACAAAATATGAAAGTGATAAAAATTAGTACAAACCATTAAATTGAAAGCATTATGGGAAAAAAAGAAATTAAAAGTCACATTGATGAAATTATTAAGCGAACCTTTAGAACTCTTCAATTCGTTTATAAAAATCAACAGGAGAACCAAAAAGGCAAAAATCAAATAACTTCATTCCTGAGTCAAGAAAATGGAGATTATGAATCACGTTTGATTTTCCCTAAATATAGTGAAATATATCGTGGCGGAGAAACAAGACTAAGTGAGCAAGAACTGCGTTTTCTTTTTGTGGAACAATTCAACAAATATTGTTCTGAAAATAAACTTAAATGGTATTATTCTGTGGAAACGCCCACGGAATTCAAATATCAATTTAGCGATCAAGGGAATAAAATAGAGGCTCAAAAAAGTGAGAATGGGCAGTCTGCTATGGTGGATATGTCTATCCTTGAGAAAAAAGAAAATGGATTCGAACGCATCGCATTAATTGAATTCAAAGCCTTAAATCCTGACGCATCATGCTTTGAAAAAGATTTCGTTAAATTGGATGGAGAACCTGTAGAACTTACATATTTCATCATGTATGTAAAATCTCATGATAAAGGAACAATCAAAAGTTTGAAGTTAAAGATTGAAAAGAAATCTAGTAATACAGAGTTTCGTTGCTATGATTTAGAATCAGGACAACAGATAGAACAGGAAATACTAGAAAAATAAAATACAATGATCCTCCTCCACATTTCCGACACACATGGCCAGCACCGGGCTTTGGGCGAGTTGCCTGAGGCCGACGTGCTGGTACACTCCGGCGACTTCACGCAGAAGGGTACGGAACAGGAGGCTTGCGATTTCATGAACTGGCTCTGCGACCTGCCGCACAAGCACAAGATCTTCATCGCGGGCAACCACGACCTGTGCATGCATGGCGCAACCCGCATTGAGGGACTGCCCGACAACGTGCATTACCTTTGCAACTCGGGAGTTGAGATTTTCGGCCTGCGATTCTATGGCGTGCCGATGTTCGTGCAGGATATTCATGACGGCAGCTACGCTCGCTTTATCCAGCAGATACCCGACCATACCGACATACTCATCACCCATCAGCCGCCGTTCTCCATCTGCGACTTGGCGGATTACGGGAATGGCCCCACCCATCACGGCAACAAACAGCTTTTGGAACGGGTAACCCGTTTGGCGCCCCGCTACCATCTTTTTGGCCACGAGCACGATGCGTATGCGATGGAGACCATAGGAGGAACCCTGTTTTCTAATGCCTCACTGCTCGACAGTCATTTCAACCTCATCAATCCGCCGCGCCGGATAGTTCTCTAAAAAAATCTTCAATTATTTTTCAACAGGGTATGTTGAAATTTATTTTGTGCGTAAACTATTTGATTATCGAATAGTTACAAAACATAAGCATACCCCTGTTAAATCTTTTGCCCTATCCTTTCCTCGCATTTTCATGCCCGAAAAGGGGTGTTACGTCCTTGTTTTAAATTTCTCATTCGTATTAGTATATAGAGAAAATTAAAAAACAAATACTATGAAAAACGAAATTGAAAAGTTAAAACAGCAGCTTAGTCAAGCGCAATCGTTAGCAGGTTGCGCCATGGATCAGAACTTCTATCTGGAGGATTACACCGACAATGTGTTTCCAGCCGCCCGCACGGCCATCGCACAGGGGCGGTTCCGCGACATGTTCATGGAGGGCGACGGACATGAGTTGGAGGATTATGTGTGGAATGGAAAACTCTATCCGGCGCACGCCCGCGCCATCTTCTCCTCGTCGATGCTGGCCTTCAACTTCTTCCACTGGGTGAGCGAGGAGCACCCGCTGACTCTCGACGGGGTGGAGTACGACAAGGTCTATTTCGAGGTGAAGATGAAGGTGTTGGAAGGAAGGCATCCCGCCAACATGGATGTGGTGCTC
>JBGURX010000063.1:0-3135 GCA_045132235.1 Bacteroidales bacterium | reverse complement strand
GCGGAGATGCCGGCGAACAACCCGCCGATGGTGTGCGCGATGATGGCCTTCGAAATCAACGGACGGTGCCCCATCGAGTCGAGCATGGCAGCATGGGTGCTGAGATAACCGCTCCAGCACATGCCCATGGCAGTGAAGACTGCGATGGCGTTGTTGTCGATGATGCCCTCGGAAACGAAGCGCGGAATCAATCCCAGCGCCGCCCCCACTGCGCCCAACGCCGTGATCGGGAAGGAGATCAGCTGGGGATAGTCGAAGCCGAAAAGCCACTGGAACACCACCTGTATCTTGCTGGCCGCCCACGTGATGGCCGGAACGCCCTCGTAGGCCGCACCCGTATATTCTCCGTTGGCACCGCTCGGACCGAAGGTCAGCATCATCACGATGGTGGAAATCACCAACACGCCCGGAATGATGGCCAGACCGATGCCTACACCATCTTTGCCACCGTCCAAAATCGAGTTGAGGAAGCGCAGAAACACGCTGCCTTCGCTCTTGAAGGAGATCTGCTGCTCGTCGCCGCTGTTCTCCGAAACCGGCGCATCCAATTCGGGGTTGGCTTTGAGCGTGAACCGCTGCATCAGCCGCGTGGAGATGATGCTGCCGATTACCGCCCCGATGACACCGACCGCCGCACCGCTTCCGTACCCTTGACTGGCCATGAAGGCTACCACCACCAGTCCCATGCCGAAGGCCGTGCCGAAGTTGGTCAGCGAAACCAGCTGGTACTTCTTGAAATACTGGCTGAAATTCTTGTCTTTGGAAAGCGAGATGATGGCAGGATTGTCGCTCAGAAAGGTCATCACCGCCCCCAGTGCGGCCACGCCCGGCAGGTTGTACAACGGACGCATCAGCGGCCGCAGGATGTTCTCCAACAGACGCACCACGCCGAACTCCGCCAGCAGCCGGCTGATGGCTCCCATCAGCACGCAGATGGCCATGATGTAAAACACGGTCTCCAACAACAGGTGGTAGGCCGTCTGCATGAAGGTGTTGAGCATGTTGGGCAAGGTCATCCGCCATGCCAACAGACCGAAAAAGCCGAAAAAGAGAATCAGGAAGAAAATGGCCTCTACCGAGCGTTTGCTTGTGAACGACAGAGGGTCCTTCAGTTTGAAGATTTTTTCAATTTTCCGAAACGCCGCCTCAATGGCATGGGCATACTGTACGGTTTTCTTTTTGCGGATCTTCATGATGATGATTACAAATTATCTGAATTCAATCTTTTACCAAAATAACGGAGAAAATCGATGTTCCAAGTGAGACCGACCTGCGCCGTCAAACACCTGCCGTCTGTCACGCAGGCATATTCCGGGAAATAGTGGATCTGATAGAGCAACGCATGCAGGCGCACCGCCGGACTTCCGCAAGGATGATACTCCACGCCCAATCCGTAGAAGGCCGACCGCTGTCCGGGGGCCACGAAGCAGTCGCGCATGGGCTGCACCAGCGGGTGGTCGGACATGTTCTGCTCATAACCTCCTTTGGCAAAAATATTTACATCTCCCAAACGGACATCCATGCGCGAAATGACGGAGAAGCTGGAGAAGGGAAGTTCGGTACGGCTGACACGGTTCATGTAGTCGATGTACCAGCTCCAGCGCCCGGCCTCAAAGCGGTTGCCCAGGGTGACACATCCCACAAATTTACCGCGTTTTCTTTCAAAGAAATTGACGGAATATAAGGTCTTGAAAACGCCGAAATCGCCGCTCCACAACAGGCTGTAAGCCATCAATCCCTGCTTCCATTCGTTGCCTTTTCCCATATAGTGAACATACGGCGAGTTGGCCACCTGCAGGGTGAGATGGTGCCGTTTGGATTTGTCGGTAAATTTCACAGAACCAGCCAATTGGAAGCAGTAGTAGTTGTTCCAGTAGTCGCCGGCATAGTACACGTCAATCGGGGCGGCATCGTACTCAAATCCGCCGTTGGCGATGGCCTCCTTGCCGGCACGGATCGCCCAGTTGTCATTAATCTGATATTGTAGGTAAAGAAAGTCGGTGTTGTCGAAAAAGCTGCTCGCCCCCGCATTGGCGATGATGCGCTGGCGGAAATAGTAGGAAAAGCCTTTCCCGAACTCGCCGCCCAACAGCAGGTTGAAATACTGGCCGTGGAAACCGTAATGGGTGGTGTCGGAAAGCCCCGATGCATTTTGCCCGGCAAACTCGTGTTGCACGTCAAAACTGGCCCGCATCTCGAGTTTCAGGCGCGTAAAACGGTGCCGCACAGAATCTCTTGCCTCTTGCGCTGTCAGATTGGAAAGGGTAAAAAGCGCAAAAGCAAGCAGTGAGATAGTTTTTATTTTATTGATTTTCAATTTATTATAAAATAATGAATGATTCAAATTTGCGGTTGCAAAAGTATGATTATTTCTTGAATTATTCAGCCATTCTTATACGTCGTTTGAAGAAAATGATGTATCTTTGCCGCTCCAAAATTTATCATCATGTTCAAAGTTGTTACCCGCAAAGATTTCGCAGCAGACACCTACCTGCTGGAAGTCGAAGCTCCCAGAATCGCACAGTCCGCCCTGCCCGGACAGTTCCTCATCGTCAAGAAGTCGGCCACTGCCGAACGCATACCGCTGACCATCAGTGATTTCGATGTCAACAAAGGCACCGTTACCATCGTCTTCAAAGCCATCGGCAAGTCCACCCGCGACCTCGCCGAGCTGCAGGTGGGCGACACTCTGCTCGATGTGGTGGGCCCGCTCGGCCGCCCGTCGGAGTTCATCCATCTCACCCACGAGGAACGTGCCGCCAAGCACTATGTTTTTGTCGGCGGCGGCGTGGGCATCGCGCCCATCTACCCGCAGGTGAAATGGCTGCACAACGACGGCATCGATGTGGATGTGATTGTCGGCGTGAAGACTAAGTCGTTGCTGATTTTTGAGGAGGAACTTCGCTCCGTCAGCAACCTGTACGTCACCACCGACGACGCTTCCTACGGCTCCAAGGGCTTGGTGACCGACCAGCTGCGTGCGCTCCTCGACAGCGGCAAGCAGTACGACGAGATTATCGCCATCGGCCCGATGATCATGATGAAGTTTGTGGCCGCCGTGGCGCAGGAGTACGGCATCCGCTGCACCGTCAGCCTCAACGCGCTGATGGTGGACGGCACCGGCATGTGCGGTGC
>JBGURX010000062.1:0-59566 GCA_045132235.1 Bacteroidales bacterium | reverse complement strand
GAAAAGATTCTGGTAAAATTTCGAGTGAGCCTTCAGATATTGCAGCTCCTCGCGAAGTTTCTCCTCTTGAAATGCCTTGATGACAGGACGCGGTTGGTATTCGATTTCAGGATTAAACATGATGTCGGATATGATTTCGTATTGTAAAAATGGGCCGTGTGTTGAGACGGATGATTATCCGTCTCAACAATGTTTTATGGTAAAATATTGATTTCGTGCAGCCATTGTACGAATTTGTACCGCCATTTGGCGGTTTCGCCGGCCTTTGATTCATCCATGCCGTAGCCGTGGCCGCCGGTGTCGTACAGCAGGAATACATGCTGGATATGCTGTGCAGTGAGGGCACGGTCGAGGTTGACACTATTCTGGTACATCACCACGGGGTCGTCGATGGCAGTGACGAGGAAGGTGGGCGGCATGTCGGCCGGCACCTGCAGCTCCATGGAGTACTGGTCTTGCTGTTCTTTGGTGTAGTGGCGGGTGAGCAGGTTGCGGCGCGACCGCTGGTGGGCGATGCTGTCCTGCATGGAAACCACGGGGTACACCGGCACCACAAAGTCGGGACGGTTGCTGTATTCGCACACGAGGCCGAGGGGTGCCAAGAAACAGGTGTCGTGGTACACACCCGCCATGGTCACGAGGTGGCCGCCCGCTGAAAAGCCCATCACTCCAATCTTGTGGGGGTCGAGGTGCCAACGCTCGGCGTTGGTGCGCAGGAACTGGATAGCGTGCTGCAAGTCCTGTATCATGGCCGGATGGTGGTAGCCCTTGTTGCCCGTGCGGTAGCGCAGCACGTAGGCGTTGATGCCCTGCGTGTTGAGCCATTCCGCCACGCCAAAACCTTCCGTCTTGATGCCCATCAGGTGGCTGTAGCTGCCTCCCGGACAAACAATCACGGCCACACCTGTATTGATGGAGTCGGGTGCGTGGTAGCAGTACATCTTGGTGGGCCACACGCTTTTGCCAATGCCGTGTTTCCACAGTTTGATTTGCTGGTGCTGAGCATTCAGGAATCCTATGCTGCAAAGCAGCAGAACAATAAGAAACAGTTTTTTCATTATTTCACTTTCTTTTTCAAAATCTCACCAATGGTTTCACCCAACTCTTCGAAAGCAAACTTCACACGATGCTCAATGATGGGAGGAATCGCATAGCTGCTGCCTTGCAATTTTGAGAAAGAAATCGTGGCAAAACTGTCGGAGGAGCCTGTCTTCACAAAACTCACTTCACCGGTGAGTCTGCAGGGTACGGAGAACGGACCTGCGAAGCTGCCTGGGTCAATGTCGGTCATTTTCACCACCATCGTGTAGGTGGCATTTTCAAATTTACCGAACTCCATGCGAAGACTTTTGACTTCTTCATTCAAATCCTCCAAATATTCCGGTTCCCACATGTCGGAACGGAAAGTGGAGGTCCAGTCCTTCTTCCACTGATCAAAATCATCGCGGTCGTTGTTGTCTTTGAAAAATTTGGCTTCGGAATCCCCATCGTAGGTCACTCCGTCATAAACAAATTCCACATTCACTTTGGTCTGGCCTTTCAGGGGAGACAAATCACCTTTCACCTTTTGCGCCTGAGCCATAAAAATCATGCTTGCCATAATGGCGAAAACAAATAATCCTTTTTTCATAATGATATAAAATTGAGGTTTATAAAATCTGTTTGATTTCTTCCGCTGTCAGCTGGGTGTATTTCAAATCCGTGGGCATTCCGTCTTGAAGGGTGAAGTCCACGCGGAACATCTCCTCATCATAAAATGACAATTTGGAATGGGTGTCAGGATTGCATTCAATGTATATAATATTTTGAAAATCAAGATTTTTAGCCTCACAAACCTGCTTAATGAGCGAGCCGCCGGTATAGGTGATGGAAGAGCCCGGGTTATCCTGATATAATTCTGTAACTAAAATAACAGTCTTCCCTTCGTGGGGAATCAGCTTCAGGCCGCATTTGGAGGGCATATCCCATTGTCCTGCAAAGTCAAAGATTTCATCGTAATATTTCGGAGGAACTTTCATAAAAGAAACATTTAATATAAACTCAAAATTGTGTTTTTTTCAATGCAATTTGCAAAAATACA
Source organism: Bacteroidales bacterium (assembly GCA_045132235.1). Lineage (GTDB taxonomy): Bacteria > Bacteroidota > Bacteroidia > Bacteroidales > WCHB1-69 > UBA1756. Next base: position 57,486 of record JBGURX010000062.1, on the reverse strand, counting down.
ATATTTATCAATAAGAAGGCTCATCCCGCTTATTTTTTTATAGAAACAATCTTTTTTCACAGAATAATATGTAATTTTGCATCCATATATTTTCAAGCTTTGCTGAGAGGATTTTTTCAAGGTCTGACATAAAAAGAGTATCAATATGGCTTATCATTTTAAGAATTTGGTTTTTGAAGGTGGCGGTGTGAAAGGCATTGCCTACACAGGTGCATTGGAAGTGCTTGACAGAGAGGGTATTTTGCAAAACATAGAACGGGTGGCAGGCACCTCCGCCGGAGCCATGATGGCGGTGCTGGTGGGCTTGCGCTATTCTTCGAAAGAGATGCAGGAGGTTCTTTGGGATCTCAATTTCAAGGGCTTTATTGACAGTTCATGGGGTGTTCTGCGCAACAGCCATCGTCTTTTTAAGGAGTATGGATGGTGCAAAGGCGACTATTTCAGGAGCGTGATGGCGGAACTGATTGAAAGGAAGACCGGCAATGGGGAAATCACCTTTGGCGAGCTTGCCCGCATGCAGCAGTTCCGCGACATCTATCTGGTGGGCGCCGATCTTACGACCGGGCTTTCCAAGCTGTTCTGTGCCCAGCAAACACCGGAGGTCAAGGTGGCCGATGCCGCCCGTATCTCTATGTCCATCCCTTTGATTTTCGCGGCCATAAGAGACAAGGACAAAAAGCGACTTTATGTGGATGGCGGACTGTTGGAGAATTACGCCATCAAGACTTTCGACCAGATAGGATATGTTGCCGACCGGAACCATTTCCGCCGCACGGAGTATTACGACAAAATCAACAGCCAGAAGAAATCGCTGAAAAACAAGGTGCAGCGGGAATATGTGTACAACAAAGAGACGTTGGGCTTCCGCTTGGATTCCGAGGAGGACATCTCCATGTATCTTACGCACGAGGAGGTGCCCTGCAAGGAGATTGACAACTTCTTCAGCTATACCAAAGCCTTGGTGACCACGCTCATCGACTTTCAGAACAATGTGCACCTGCACAGCGACGACTGGCAGCGCACCGTCTATATCGATACGTTAGGGGTGAGGGCTATTGATTTTGATATACCTGATGACCGGAAGCAGGATTTGGTGGACTCAGGGATGAAATATACCGAGCGCTATCTGGATTGGTATAACAACGACGAAGAGAAGGCAAACAAGTAGAAGCGTTTAGAACAAATTGGTCTTCGACGCGGCGCGGTCCACATCGCGGCCGAAGGTCTTGTTGGCCAGTTTGCGGTTGCGCGGGCGGTAGGTGCCGTCTTCCATCTCACGAAGCACCACGTTGGTGAAGAGCTTGAACATCTTTTCCTCCTGCGTTTCATCCTGATAGAAGGATTTCCAAGCGTACTCGTACAGCTCCTGCAAACGCTCAGGTGACATGTGCTTGGGCTGGTACACCACCTGACCGGCGTTGTAATGATCCCAGTCGTGGTCGAAGATACGGCCTTGACGCATCAGGTCGTCGTAAGCCTTGGTGTGCGGGAACGGTGCCAGCACGGTAAACTCTGCCAAGTCCAAGTCAATCTTCAGCAGGAAGTCAATCAGCCTCAGGATGTCATCCTCGGTCTGGTTGTCCAGTCCCAGCAGGATGGTGCCTTCCACGCCGATGCCGTAGTCGTGGTAGCGTTTCACACGCTCCTTGATATAGTCGGAAGTGTCGTAAACGGCCTGATACACGTACCATGCGCCAGCCTGCGCGGCCAGATCCAGCACTTCGGGTTTGTCTTCAATGGTATGGCTGATCCATTTCTTCTTCAGCGGAATCATCTCGCGGAAGAGGTCCATCTCCCACTCGGTGCACTGTGCCAGCGAGTTATCCACGATGAAGAGGCGGTTGTTGTCGATGGTCTCCAGCTCTTCGATGGCCTTCTCCACCGGACGGGGACGGAAGCAGCGGCCGCCGAGGTACGACACCGCACAGGGGTAGCAGCTGAATTTGCAGCCGCGTGAGGCATGGAACAGGTCCACCATCTGCACACCTTTGTGGTTGTAGAGCTCGCGCTTGTAAAGGTCGCGGCGGGCGGGACCCACCAGTTCAATCGGGGGCTGCTTGCCCATGAAATTATAGACTTTTTTCAGCTTGCCATTCTTCAAGTCCTCAAACACCTGCTCCTGTCGTCCCTCTGCTTCTCCCAGGAAAATACTGTCGGCATGTTGCAAAGTCTCCTCTGCATGGAGCATGGTGGAGATGCCACCGAACATCACCTTCTTGCCTCTGCGGCGGTACTCGTCGGCGATGGCCCAGCCGCGTTTCACCTGCGTGGAAAGCATCATGGAGATAGCCACTACATCGCATTCCTCGTCAAAATCAAGAGGTTCCACATTCTCATCTGTAAACGACACGTCCACATATTCCGGCAGACAGGCGGCATACACTACGGGACCGTGAGGAGGCAGGGTAAAGGTGGTCTGCCCGGGTAGTTTTTTCCACTTGGGATATATCAGTTTTAATTTCATTTCTTTTAAAATAAGGGATGAACAATAAAGCGGAAGGTTAGGCCTCCAGAATCTCCAATATCTTGATGGCGCAGTCGCTGATGATGCTGCCGGGTCCGAAGATGGCTGCTGCGCCGGCCTTGTAGAGGAAGTCGTAGTCCTGCGGCGGAATCACACCGCCCACCACCACGATGATATCCTCGCGGCCGAGTTTCTTGAGCTCTTCAATGACCTGCGGCACCAGCGTCTTGTGACCTGCGGCGAGGGAGGAGACACCCATCACGTGAACGTCGTTCTCCACAGCCTGTTTGGCCGCTTCTGCCGGAGTCTGGAACAGAGGTCCCATATCCACGTCGAAGCCGATGTCGGCATAGCCGGTGGCGACCACCTTGGCACCGCGGTCGTGGCCATCTTGGCCCATCTTGGCTACCATAATACGGGGACGGCGTCCCTCTTTCTTTGCAAAGGCATCGGCCATGGCACAAGCCTTCTTGTAGGAATCATTGTCCTGTTGTTGTGAACTGTACACGCCTGTTATCAGATTGATTTTCGCTTTGTAACGTCCGAATACTTTTTCCATTGCATAGGAAATCTCGCCGAGGGTGGCACGCTTTTTGGCGGCGTCGATGGAGAGGGCCAGCAGGTTGCCGTTTTTGTTCTTCGCGCATTCGGTGATGGCTTCGAGGGCGGCCTGCACCTCTTCGTTGTTGCGGTTGGCGCGGAGCTCCTGCAAACGCTTGATCTGTGCTTCGCGCACCACCGTGTTGTCCACCTCCAAGGTTTCAATAGGATCCTCTTTCTCCAGTCTGTATTTGTTAACGCCGATGATGCTCTCCATGCCGGAGTCGATGCGGGCCTGCTTGCGGGCGGCGGCCTCCTCGATACGCATCTTCGGGATGCCGGTTTCGATAGCCTTGGCCATACCGCCGAGCGATTCCACCTCTTGGATGTGCTTCCAAGCGCGGTGTGCCAGCTCGTGCGTCAACGTCTCCACGTAGTACGAACCCGCCCACGGGTCCACCACGCGGCATACGTTGGTTTCTTCCTGAATGTAAATCTGCGTGTTACGGGCGATACGGGCGCTGAAGTCGGTCGGCAGGGCGATGGCCTCGTCCAGGGCGTTGGTGTGCAGCGACTGCGTGTGACCGAGGGCTGCCCCCATAGCCTCGATGCAGGTACGGGCCACGTTGTTGAACGGATCCTGCTCGGTGAGCGACCAGCCGGAGGTCTGCGTGTGGGTACGCAATGCCAACGACTTGGGGTTCTTCGGGTTGAAGGTGCTCACAATCTTGGCCCAGATCATACGGGCGGCGCGCATCTTGGCAATCTCCATGAAATGGTTCATGCCCGAGCACCAGAAGAAGGAGAGACGCGGCGCAAAAGCGTCGATATCCAACCCCGCCTTGACACCCGTGCGGAGGTAGTCCCAGCCGTCGGCCAGCGTGTAGGCCATCTCGATGTCGGAGGTGGCGCCGGCTTCCTGCATGTGGTAGCCCGAAATGGAGATGCTGTTGAATTTCGGCATGTTCTGCGAGGTAAACTCGAAGATGTCGGCGATGATGCGCATCGAATGTTCGGGGGGATAGATATAGGTGTTGCGCACCATGAACTCCTTCAGAATGTCGTTCTGGATGGTGCCGGCAAGTTCTTCAAATTTGGCGCCCTGCTCCAAAGCCGCGACGATGTAGAAGGCCAGAATCGGCATCACAGCGCCGTTCATGGTCATGGAAACCGACATCTTGTTCAGCGGAATCTGGTCGAAAAGCACCTTCATGTCTTCCACCGAGCAGATGCTCACACCGGCTTTGCCCACGTCGCCGAGAACGCGCTCGTGGTCGGCATCGTAGCCGCGGTGGGTGGCCAAGTCAAAGGCCACGGAAAGACCCTTCTGGCCAGCTGCGATGTTGCGGCGGTAGAAGGCGTTGGACTCCTCGGCAGTGGAGAATCCAGCATACTGGCGGATGGTCCACGGACGCATCACATACATGGTGGAGTAAGGTCCGCGCAGATAGGGCGCGATACCGGCGGCATAGTTCAAATGCTCCATGCCCTCAAGGTCTTCCTTGCCATACACGGGCTTGCACGGAATCTGCTCCGCGGTCATTCGCGTGAAATCAATGTGGTTTTCTTTCGACCACTCCTGAAAACCCTCTTTGTTTTTAGGGGCGGTTCTGTGAGAGACTTTACTAAAATCAGGACGCATAATTTATAGTATTGTTTTGATATTCTTTATTGATATGTTTTGAAGCGGCAAAAATACAAAAATGTTAGGAGTTATGGATGGTGATTTTGAGAAATTTCTTTACAGGCTGTCGCGTAGGGCGATGAGTTTCTCCCGAATCTCTTGCAACGTTGCAACCGCCTGTGCCTGAGAGGCATGCTTTCCGTACGAACGCTTCAGTTCGTCTTTCGCCCCCTGCAGCGTGTAGCCCTGCACTTTCGTCAGGTTGTAGATGGTCTGTATCACTTCAATGTCCTTTTGCGTGAAATAGCGGTCGCCTTTCTTGTTTTTGTAAGGTTTGATTTGCGAAAACTCCTTCTCCCAATACCTCAGCAGTGAGGCGTTCACATTGAACATCTTGGCCGTTTCGGTAATGCTGTAATAGGGTTTGTCGAGTTGCATGGCTCTATTTTTTGGTGATTACTGCCTCTTTGCCGTCGAAGTTCACCCAGTATGTGCCCTTGGGCAAGTCGCTCACACTCACTTTTTTGGCGGTGCCTCGCTTCAGAAATGTCCCGTTGGCATCGTAAAGTTCGTAGTGCGTCACATCGGTGAACTCAATAAAATCCTTCACTTTGTCGGTCATCAGCAGGATTTTCCGGTTGGGACTCTTCAGCTTCACCACCGGCGACGAAAGCTCCTGCCCGCTCTCGTCGGTTTGTACTATTCTGAACAGGTTCATCCCGCTGAGCTGCACGGGCAGAAAGTTCTCCGCCAGCATCTCCGTGGGTTTTCCTAATTTCTTCACTACCACCCATTTGCCATACAACATCTGCTCCAAGCGATAGCTGCACATCGCATCCATTTCCGTGGCCTTCCATTCCAACAGTTTGCTTTTTTTGTTGTAAAGGAAAGAGGGTAATGAAAACTCAGATTCTTTTTTCAAAGATTCTTCATTGATTATCAATGGATTAGTATTAGGAAGATAGAGAATCTTGACATACACAAAACTGTTCAGCTCATGCCCCTCCAACGGAATCTCGAAAGCGTTGGATTGATGGCTGAAATCTATCGCCTTTCCATCTACATAAACTTCTTGTACACTGAAAGTTCCATTCTCGGAGGGATTCAGTACGTAAAGATTTTCCCCAGAATATTTTCCCCAAGCCGACAGCTCCTCCAAGGCGTTGTTTTCCTCCTGTCCGAAAACGGTGAAGGTCAGTAGCATCAGAAGGGGGAAAAGGATTTTTTTCATCGTCAATCAGTTGCAGGATTGGAGGTTGAGGGTTTGCATAAACTCTGCAAAATCAGGATTTTGATGTTGCAGCTCTTTGATTTTGTCTTTCTCGTCCAAAATGTATTTCTTGGCCTCTGTTTTGTCATCCAGCTCCACCTCCACTTCATTGATATTGGGGTCGAAATGGTTGCGAAGGTACTGCAGCACCGCCACCTTTTTGATGGAGAAATCGTCCACCTGCATGCTGTTGCGCAGTTTCAGATAGATGGTGTTGTTGCGCAGCTCCAACGGGTAGTTTTTCAGCGGGGCTTGCAGGGTGGGAACCTTGTTGAAGACGCAGTCCACCATCTCATTCCACTGTCCTTTGAACCTTTCAATGTGTTGTTCCGGGCTCTCTTCCATGGGTTGTACGGGGGCGGGACTGGGAGCAGGTTGTGGAGCGGAAGGCGTGGGCTCAGGTTGTGGCATGGGCTCCGGGGCAGAAGGTTGCTCCTGTACGGGTGCGACGGGCTCTGGTTCAACGGGCTGGCTCGGGGCGGCCGGCTCCGAAACAGCAACCGGGGCAGCTTGTTCCGGCACGGAAGGGCTTTCCGGTGCGGGCGCGGACGTTGGTGTGGAAATCGTAACCGGCGGGGCGGCTTTCGGGACAGGGTCGTTCATCAGGTTCTTGATGGACGGACTGGCTTTGACAACTGCATCCGGAGCGACAAAGCTCATCGAGGATTTCACTGGGGTCCGCATATCCATGGCACCTTGTGCCGGAGCGGACAGACTTGGATTTTCAGCACTCCCGTGATTGCCTCGCAAAAGCTACCTGCGGCCCTCTCTTTTGCTTGTTCCAGACAAAATTGCCATTGATCTTCATCAGGCAAATCTCCACTGACAGGCGTTTGTTGTTGCAAGCCTTGTAGTTGAAATCGCAAAGAGTGGTCAAGTCCAATGCTCTCAGCAGCACCTGTTTGTCGGCGTTTTGTGCTTGGTCGATGTATTTCTTCTTGATGGTGTCGGCCACCTCCATCAGTGCCACCGTACGGCTGTTCTGGGCCATCAGCAGGTTGCGGATGTGGGCGGCGAGGCCGGCGATGAAATTCTGTCCGTCGAAGCCTTTCGCCAAAATCTCGTCGAACAGCAGCAATGCCTGCGTGGAATCCTCGCTGAACAGGGCATCCATCATCTTGAAGTAGTTATCCACATCCAGCACGTTGAGGTTGGTGACGGCAGCTTCGTAGGTGATGTTGCTGCCCGAGAAACTCACCAGCTGGTCGAAGATGGAGAGCGCGTCGCGGAGGGCGCCGTCGGCCTTGGTGGCCACAATGCGCAGGGCCTCTTCCTCGGCTTTCACTCCCTCTTTTTCAGCCACATACTGCAGGTGTTTCATGATGTCCGTCTCCTTGATGCGCTTGAAATCATACACTTGGCATCGTGAGAGGATGGTCGGGATGATTTTGTGCTTTTCTGTAGTCGCCATGATGAACTTGGCATACGCGGGCGGCTCCTCCAAAGTCTTAAGGAAGGCGTTGAAAGCCGACTGCGACAGCATGTGCACCTCATCGATGATATACACCTTGTACTTGGCACCTACCGGGGCGAGCCTCACCTGCTCCACCAATGCGCGGATGTCCTCCACCGAGTTGTTGGAGGCCGCGTCGAGCTCATACACGTTGAACGAGGCGGAGGCGTTGAAGGCCTTGCACGATTCGCACTCGTTGCACGGCTCGAAGTCAGGCGTCGGGTTGTCGCAGTTGAGCGCCTTCGCGAAGATACGCGCACAGGTGGTCTTGCCCACACCCCTCGGTCCGCAGAACAGGAAGGTTTGCGCCACCTGATGGGTCTTGATGGCGTTCTTCAGCGTCGAGGTGATGTGCTCTTGCCCCACCACCGAATTGAAGGTGGACGGACGGTACTTTCGGGCTGAAACAATAAAATTGTCCATATTGTTGTCGTTTATTGATAATCTAAAATCTCACTTTCTACTTTTCGCTTTTCACTCTCAACTTCCCATCAGGGGATATCGCCGAAGGAAATTCCCACTCCGCGGGCCGTGCGCACGAGGTCGCTGGTGGCGGGCTTTACGAAGTTGGGCGTCTCAAGGGCTTTTTCGAGGGAGACGTACGAGATTTTGGGATGGTTGTACACCACCATGTTGCCGTATTTCTCCTCTTTGATGAGCTCCACGGCCTTCACGCCGAACTCGGTGGCCAGCACGCGGTCGTAAGCGATGGGGGTGCCGCCGCGCTGCAGGTGTCCCAGCACGGTCACACGGATGTCGTGCTCGATGCCGGTGGCCTCCAATTCGGCTTTCAGCTTCTCGCCCACGCCGCCCAGCTTGATGTGTTGGTCGCCGACAGCCGTGGGGGCCACGCCTGTCACCTTGCCGTCCAACGACTTGGCGCCCTCTGCAATCACGATGTTGCAGAAACCGTAGTTGTTCTGGTAGCGCGAGGCGATTTTGTTGGCGATGATGCGCGGGTCGTAGGGGATTTCGGGGATGATGCACACCTCCGCGCCGCCGGCGATGGCCGTGTTCAGCGCAATCCAGCCCGCGTCGCGCCCCATCACCTCCATGATGAACACGCGGTTGTGGCTCGAAGCGGTGGTCACCAGCTTGTCGAACGCCTCCGTGGCGATCTCTACAGCGGTCTGGAAACCGAAGGTGAAGTCGGTGCAGGAGAGGTCGTTGTCGATGGTTTTCGGCACACCTACCACGTTGAAGCCCATCTTGGCTAACTGCAGCGAAATGCGCTGTGAACCGTCGCCGCCGATGTTGATGATGGCGTCGAAGCCCATCTCGTCGAAACGCTGTTTCATCAGCTGCGAGCGGTCTTCTATCACCCACGTGCCGTCGGGCTGTCGCACCGGAAAGTGGAATGGGCCGCCTTTGTTGGTGGTCTTGATGATGGTGCCGCCCTGTACGTGGATGCCGGCTACGTCGCTCTCGGTCAGCCGGCGGATGTCCACCGTGTCGCGCAATATCCCGTTGAACGACTCCACACAGCCATATACTTTCATGTCAGGCTCCTGCGCCGCACGTTTCACAATGCCGCGAATCACCGCGTTCAGGCCCGGACAGTCGCCGCCACCAGTGGCTACTAATATTTTCTTCCCCATAATTATTTATTGTTTACGTGAACCGTCATCTGGTTGAAAGGAATCTCAATGTCATTCTTGCCCAATGTCTCGTAAGTGTCCTGCTGCAGCTCGGCCATGGTGGAGAGGTAGTCTTCCGACTTCACCCATGCCCGCACTTGCAAATCAACGGAACTGCTGCCCAAGCCCGTCACAATCACGCTGGGGGCATTCTCCTCATCCTGCATGATGGCCGGATGCTTTTTTGTCATCTCCACCAAAACCTCACGCGCCTTGTTCACATCCTCGCCGTAGGCAATGCCCACGTTCACCTCCACCCGACGCTTGCCGCTGCGTGTGTAGTTGGTCACGGTGTTGGTGGCCAACTGCGTGTTGGGCACAATCACGATTTTATTGTCCAAGGTAAGCAAGATGGTGTTGAAAATCTGTATTTCCTTCACCGTGCCGGAAAGACCGCCCTGCTCAATGAAATCACCCACTTTGAAAGGTTTGAGTATCAGAATGATAACACCACCCGCAAAGTTCTGCAAGGTGCCCTGCAGCGCCATGCCCACAGCCAAGCCGGCCGCACCCAAAATGGCGATGAACGAGGTCATCTGGATGCCCAGCATCTCCGCCACTGCCACAATGAGCAGGGTCTTCAGCACGATGTCGATGACAGAATGCAGGAACGACTGCAGCGACTTGTCAAATTTTTTCTTGACAAAAATCTTGTGCAGAAATCCCGTGAACCATTTGATCAGCTTCCAGCCGATGAACAGAAATAACAGTGCATAGAGCAGTTTGGGAACGTACTGAAACAGCACGCCGGTGCAAAATTCCTTCAACCCTTCAAACAGTTGCATTCCTTCTTCTTTCATTTTCTAATTCTAACAGATTGATTATTAGTGTTTATCAAAATTTGCGAAAGTATGCAAAAATACACTATTTTTTTGGATTTTCCATTCGATTCCTGATTTTTTATTCGCAGAGCTCTTTTTTCAATAAAAACCCGTACATTTGCAGCCGATTTTTTATGAGATGAGAAAGTTTGTATTGATTATCGGATTGCTTTTGGCATTCACCCACTTTACCGCCTATGCACAGAAGGGTGCCGACATTGAGTTGCGCAATGGCGAAGTGGATTCCACCACCCACATGATCTGGCTCAGTCCCAGTTTCGCCTACCAATGGCCCTTCGGTTCCCTTAAGGAGACTTTCAAGTCGAATATGAACATCGGTGCCGATCTGACCTACAAAACCAACATGAACTGGACGATCAGTCTGGATTTCAACTACCTTTTCGGTTCCAAACTGCGCAACCAAGCGGCTGTGGTGGGTCCCGACATGCTCACCTCCAACGGCGACCTGATTGATGGCAACGGTCTGAAAGCCACCATCTATTTCGAAGGACGCTACTGGAATATTGGTATGGGCATAGGCAAAATCTTTCCGGTGAGCCGATGGCGCAACTCGGGCATCTGGCTCAAACTCAACGGCGGCTACTTCGAGCATAAAATCCGTATCAACGACCCCGACGACCAGATTCCCCAGCTCGCCGGCGACTACCGCAAATGCTACGACCAGCGCTGCAACGGCTTCTGCCTCACACAGTTCGTGGGCTACCTCTTCATGCAGAAAAGACGTGTGTGCAGCTTCTACGCCGGCTTCGAAGTGTCGGAAATCTGGAGCAAAAGCAGCCGCGACTTCAACATCGTGATGGGTGGGAAAGACGAAACCAAGAAGTTCAGCGTACTTATCGGACCGAAAATCGGGTGGGTGGTGCCGCTGTATGAAAAACGCAAAATTTTCACGCTCTATCGGTATTAACCCGCACCATGAGACTGCTTTACACTTTTTTCATTCATCTGTACAATGCAGGCATCGCCATTGCAGCGCTTTTCAATGAGAAAGCCCGTCTGCTGCATCGCGGCCGCAAGGCCACTTTTCCCCTGCTGGCTGAAAAGTGCGCCGGAAAGTCTATCATCTGGCTGCACGCTGCCTCGCTTGGCGAGTATGAGCAGGGTAAACCTCTGATACAGAAACTGAAACAGCGTTGCCCCAACGCCACTTTTCTTGTCACTTTCTTCTCCCCTTCCGGCTATGAGGTCAAGAAAAACGACCCCGATATCGACATCGCCTGCTACCTGCCTTCCGACAACCCCCGCAATGTGCGCCGTTTCATGGACATCGTTCATCCGCAGGCCGCTTTTTTTGTGAAGTATGAGTATTGGTATAATTTTATGAAAGGATTGAAAGACAGAGAAATACCTTTTTACTACCTCTCTGCCATCTTTCGTCCCTCCCAGTATTTCTTCAAACCGTACGGCCGCTGGTTTGCCCGTCAGTTGCAAAGCTGCACCCGCTTTTTCGTTCAGAATGAAGAGTCGTGCCGTTTGTTGAAAAGTATTGGCATAGAAAATGTTACCATTACGGGCGATACCCGTTTCGACCGTGTTTATGCCATTTCGCAGCAGAATGAGGCTTTGGATTTCATGGAGGAATTCAAGGGCAATTCCAAACTGTTGGTGGTGGGCAGCAGCTGGCAGCCCGATGAGACGGTGGTGCGACAAATACTCACTGACATCAAAAATGAGTATAAAATCGTTTTTGCACCGCATGTCATTAATAAAGAGCATATTAATGCAATAAAATCGCAATTTTCTACAGAAAAAATCATCTGTTTTTCAGAGAGAACAGGCCAAAATTTAGCAGAGTATAACCTCTTTATCATCGACACGATTGGTCTTTTGAGCCGCATTTATAAGTATGCGGATGTGGCGATGGTGGGAGGTGGTTTTGAAACAGGTTTGCACAATACGCTGGAGGCCGCCGTGTTTGGCATTCCGGTGTTTTTCGGTCCGAAGTATGCAAAATTCAATGAGGCCGTGGAATTGGTGCGTCGGCAGGGCGGTTTCTCGGTAAAGAATGCCGAGGAGATGCGCCAGATTATGGCAAAATTCCATGCGGAGCCCGACTTTTACCAGAAGACCTGCCACATCTGTTCCGATTTTGTGAAAGAGAACCTTGGCGCGTGCGACAAGATTCTTGCAGAGGTCAACATCTAAACCGTCGCCATGGAAACGCTCTTCGCTGACATCCTTCTGCCTCTTCCCCTCAAAGGCACGTTCACCTACCGGATTCCGCAGGCGATGAACGAGAGGGTGAAATTCGGCATCCGCGCGGTGGTGCCGTTTGGCAAAAACAAACTCTACTCGGGATTGGTGCTGAAAGTGCATCAAACTGTACCTCAGACGGTTAACATCAAGTATATTTTGGATGTGATCGATGATGTGCCGGTGATTTCCGAGTCGCAGTTGCAGCTGTGGCAATGGATGGCCGACTACTATCTCTGCACGCTGGGCGAGGTGATGGCCTGCGCATTGCCGTCGGCTTTAAAGTTGGCTGGCGAAACCAATGTTCAGCTGCATCCCGATTTCGACGGCGACCTTTCCGTGCTCAACGAACGGGAGGTGAGCATCGTTGAGGCCGTGGCCCACCACCAGATGACGACCATCAGCGAGTTGTCGAAATCGTTGCAAATGCCAAAAATCCATCCCTATATCAAGTCGTTGGTGGAAAAACAGATATTTCTCACCGACGAGGAGATACGCGATGCGTATAAGCCCAAGCGGGAGACGCATATTTCGCTGGCGGAGCCCTACGCCCACGACGAGGAGAAACTCTATGCCCTGCTCAACGAACTGGAGGCTTCGAAAAAGTCGGCCAAACAGGCGGAGGTGTTACTCGTTTTCTTGAGCATTCTGCAAAAAAATGGCATATTCAATGATTTTTCTAAAAGTATCACTAAAAAGGAATTAACGGAAAATCAGAGAGTTTCACTATCTTCTTTACAAAAGTTAATTGAGAAAAAAGTATTGGAAGAGAAGCAGGTGGTCATCAGCCGGTTGGAGACTTTCGACGCGCAGGAGTCGGTGGAAAACATCCAGCTTTCGGAGGCACAAAATACTGCGATGGAGCAGATTAAGCAGCAATTTGGCACTTTCCAAAGTGTGTTGCTGCACGGCGTGACGGGTAGCGGCAAGACGGAAATGTACATCAAGTTGATTGATGAGGTGTTAAAGAGCGGGAAGCAGGTGTTGTATCTGTTGCCGGAGATTGCACTTACTTCGCAGATTATCAATCGTTTGAGAAAATATTTTGGAGATAAAGTCGGAGTGTATCACTCCCGTTTCAACGAATACGAGCGGGTGGAGATTTGGGACCGGGTGCTGAACAGCGACAAGGCCTCGGAGGGCAAGTACCAGCTGGTTTTAGGTGCGCGCTCTGCTTTGTTGTTGCCTTTCAGTAACTTAGGACTTGTGGTGGTGGATGAAGAGCACGACCAGTCGTACAAGCAGTTGGATCCGGCGCCGCGCTACCATGCCCGTGACTGTGCCATCATGCTGGCGCAGTTGCACCATGCGAAGGTTTTGTTGGGAACGGCTACCCCCTCGTTGGAGACCTTTTACAATGTACAGCAGAAAAAGTTCGGTTATGTGCCTTTGATGAAGCGTTTTGCGAAGAGTGTTCTTCCTGAGGTGTGGGTGGTGAACATGGCGGAAAGTGTGCGACAGCGCAAAGTGACGGGCGTTTTTTCACATTTTTTAATAGACAAAATCGCGGCGGCGTTGGAGCGGAAAGAGCAGGTGATTCTGTTCCAGAACCGGCGTGGATATTCGCTGCGCATGATTTGCAATACCTGCCAGACCTCGCCCACCTGCAAGTATTGCGATCTGACGCTCACCTACCACAAGCGCAGCAGTTTGTTGAAATGCCATTATTGCGGCTATGCCATCGATGTGCCGAAGGTTTGTCCCACGTGCCACAGCACCGATATTGAGATGCGCGGCTTTGGCACCGAGAAAATTGAGGACGAGCTGGCGGAACTGTTTCCCAATGCGGTCATCCAGCGCATGGATATGGACACCACCCGTTCCAAAAACGGTCACCAGAAAATCATCTCCGATTTTGAGCAGCACAAGACCGATATTCTGGTTGGTACTCAGATGGTTACAAAGGGGTTGGATTTCGACCGCGTGTCGGTGGTCGGGGTGTTGAGTGCCGACAATCTCATCAGTTTCCCCGACTTTCGGGCTTTTGAGCGCGCCTTCCAGATCATGTCGCAGGTGAGTGGTCGTGCGGGACGCAAGGAGGTGCCGGGTACGGTGGTCATCCAGAGTTACCAGCCCGAGCATCCTGCGCTCAAGTACGTGGTTAGCAACGATTTTGCTTCGATGTACCGTTCGCAGATTGCCGAGCGCAAGCAGTTCTTCTATCCCCCCATTTGCCGCCTGATTAAAATCACGCTCAAACATACGGATGAGGTGTTGCTCAACGAAGCGTCGTTGGTGCTGGCACAAAGTCTGCGCACGGCGTTTCCCAACGGGGTGTTGGGGCCTGAGTTTCCATTGGTTTCGAAAATCCAGTTGCAATATTTGAAGGATATTTGGATTAAATTCCCGAAAGACCATCAGCTGAATGCCAAAAAGTTGCAGTTGGATGAGCTGATTCAGCAGTTCCGCGCGATGCCGCGCTTCAAGTCGGTGCGGGTGGTGGTGAATGTGGATGCGTAGGCGAGTATTCCGAAAAAAAGGTGTATTTTTGCATTTCAAAATGCACCATCCATGACCTTCCCACCGTATCTGCATTCCGGCGACTGTATCGGCATTGTGGCGCCCGCCCGCAAAATTTCCCCGAGTGAGGTGAAACCCGCCATCGATTTCCTTGAAAAACAGGGCTTTCGGGTGGCTGTCGGCAAGAATCTCTTCAACAAGCATTTCCAGTTTGCCGGCACCGATGAGGAGCGGGCAGCTGATTTTCAGGCTTTTCTGGACGACCCTGACATCAAGGCGATATGGTGCGCGCGTGGCGGTTACGGCTCGGTACGCATCATCGACCGACTCGATTTCACATTTTTTAAGAATCATCCCAAGTGGATTTGCGGCTACAGCGACATCACCGTTTTCCACTCCCACCTCCACCAGCTTGGCGTCTCCACGCTTCATTGCACCATGCCGGTAAAAATTGACAGGGAGAATTTGGAGAATATGAACAACCGCACGATGATTCAAGCACTTACGGGTGGCGTTCTGGCTTACACTATGCCAAATTTTAGCATGAATAGAGTGGGAACTGCGGCAGGGGAGTTAGTTGGCGGCAACCTGTCGATCCTCTATTCGTTGTTGGGTTCGGCATCTGATGTGGACACTGCTGGCAAGATTTTGTTCATTGAGGATTTGGACGAACACTTGTACCATGTGGATCGGATGATGCAGGCGTTGAAGCGTGCGGGCAAGTTGTCGCAGCTGGCTGGTTTGGTGGTGGGTACGATGGAAGACATGCACAATTTGGATCCCAACAATCCGTTTGGGCAGACGGCGGAGGAGATTGTGGCGGCCTGCTGTGCGGAGTATAGCTATCCGGTGTGTTACCAGTTTCCGACTGGCCATGGCGAGCACAATGTCGCGCTGAAGTTAGGGGCGAAGGTTACATTGTCGGTCGCACCCGGCGGAGGAACTTTGATTTTTAACGAATAATAACACTCAAACATAGTCTTATGAGAAAGTTCAATGCTTTTGTTCTCAAGTTGTTAGGTTATAAAATTGATTGTGTCAACATTCCGCCGGAGATTGAAAAGTGCGTGTTGTTGTTTGCTCCGCATACCAGTTATTATGATTTTTTAATTGGCACGATGGCCATCAATGTGATGGGCTTCAAGGCATCGCTGCTGATCAAGAAGGAGGCTTTCTTTTGGCCGTTGGGCCCCATTTTGCGCAAGTGCGGAGGAATCCCCATCGACCGTGCCAATGTAAAGAAGTTCCCCGTTTTTGCTGCGGAGTACATCAAGAAGCAGGACAAGATTGCTTTTTTGATTTCTCCCGAAGGCACCCGCAAGCTGAACCCCAATTGGAAGCGTGGTTTCTATTTCATCGCGCAGGAAGCCGGTGTGCCGATAGTGCCCGGCTACTTGGATTTCCGTACGAGGCGGGGCGGTGTGCTGCCTACTTTCTTTCCCACAGGCGATTACGAGAAAGATTTGGCCGAGCTGGAGAAGAACTACTATGGGATGCACGGCTTCCGAAGGGGCAAATTCAATCTTGAAGACAAACCCTACGCCTTTCCTGAATGGCTGGAAGAAGGGAAAAAAAAGAAGAAATGAAACAGGCTTTTGGACCCATTTCATTCTTCATTTCAAATAACTTACTAAATCTCATGGAACAACCCATGGTTTATGGTTTGATGATTTTTTCCACAGACAATAATTCTCCGTTTTCCCATACTTGCATGAGGTAAATTCCGGCAGTCCAGTTGCGGGTGTCGATGGTCGTGTCGTTGTCTGTTAGCGTTTCCTCCATCAACTTTCGCCCCTTCATGTCGTAGATTTGAATCAAGACATCGGTTTGCCCGACATTCTTAATCAGGAGTTTATCTGTGGTTTCTTGCTTTAGCGATGGGACGCGAGGTCGGTAGATGAATCCGTCAGAATGTAGCGGGAGAGAATAAAGTCCATTCTCATTCAGTGCACGCACGGTAACGTAGTAGTGTTCTTGCTGTTTCATCTTCAGCCGTCCTGAGAAGCGTGTCTCGGTGGTGAAGCCTGTGAGTAAAGGTCTTGTGGTCGATGGCGTAGTGCAGTGGACGGAATATTCATAGCCCACTACAGCGGAATGGGGAGAGCTGGCAACATTCCAATTGGCGGATACTATTGGGGTGCAAATTTCATCCACATCATTCCCGTCTCCATCATTGACAGTACCGGTCATGATGGGTGGGATATCCTGCGGCATGATGGCATTCCAGTTGGCTATCCACCCCGCGGCGGTGGTGGCGCAGTCGGAGCGGAACTCAAGGGTGAGGGCGTTGCCGGTGGAGCGCACGGTGCTGGGCGAGTGGGTGTTGTAGCGGCCGATGAGGGGGGAGAACACCGAGGCTCCGTCGTAAATCCATAGGAAATCGTAGTTATCTTCCAGCACAAACTCTGTGAAGGACAGTTCTATCGCTTCAGCCTCCGCGACTTCTATGGTGATGATTTGGCGTTCATCGTTTCCATAGTTTCCATTCGGGCCGCCCGAATCGGTAAGGGTGCCACTTGTGGTGTTGTAGGTGGTGACGGGCGTGTCGTGGTTGACGAGTTTGAAGTAGAGGTTCCAGTTCCAGTAAGGACCCGGGTCGGTATGGGTTTGGTTGGGGAAATGCTGGTGGCCACGGATTTTGATGCAGGCAGTCTCGCCGCCGAGACTGTGCAGGCCGCTGTTGAGCACGGTGCCATCGTCGAGGGTGTCGCGGTAGAACATGCGGTAGGGCGGTATGTTGTTGCGGTCGCAAATGTCACGGGTGAGCAGGGCGGAACTTTGGTACATGGCGGGGGTGAAGTAGCTGGCAATGTCGCCGTAGGCTTCGTGCTCAAGTCCTACCGTATAGGGGTTGCAGTTGCCGACGTGCCAGGCCTTGTCGGCTTCTCGCACCATCTGGGTGATTTGTCCGTCAATGGAACGAATCACATAATGGGCGGAAGCCTGCGCTCCTACCCCGTTATAAGTGCAGTTCTGGAACCATGAGATGGTACCAGCGTACGTTCCCTGCGTGTAGTGGATGGTGACAGCTGATATTTCACGTCCGTTGCGGCTTGAATAGTTGCACGTTCCCGCTGGATTCCAGATGGCACCAGAGTAATCCGTTTCGCCATCTCTTGTATTGAAGCCAGAATGACCATTTTCGTTGATAATATTTTCATTATCAATATTTTTACCATTTTCTATTTTTATTTGCGGGGCTTGCAAAATCGGCAACTCTCTGCCAAAAATTTGCATTATGTCCACCATCGGAAGCTGAATGTGGCAGGCTTTTCGGTAGCCTGTGGAATTGACAAACAGGCAGTAGGCGTAGTGCTGGCTGTTGACGGGAAATTGTGTCTCCGCAGACGTGGGGATGGGCAGTTCCGACATCTCGTCGAGGATGGGGAAACAATCGGGCAGGGTTTTGGGCTGAATGCCAAGCTGTTGCTGTAGGGCTGAGAAGGCGGCGGCGTAGGCTACCACATTGTCGTGCGGCGACTGCATGATTCTGTCTGCGGAAAAGCCTGAGAGTTCGGCCACACGGTGCAAGTTGTTGCGGAACACGCCCTGACCGTCGAGCGTCAAGCCCATGATTCCGTAAGTGGCGGGAATGTCGCTCGAATCACACGCGGTGGTGTCGGGCACAAGATGATGGAAGCGAGAGTAGGTGAAGGCCACCGTTTCCAGCACCCCTCGCGGCACCGATGGATACAGCCGGTAGGCTTCTTGGAAATAGGGTTCCACCTGTTTGTACTGTTGGATAATGGAGGCTTCGATTTGTTTTTGAAGCCGTACTACCTCTTCATTCACAGGGGTTTGCGCGTAAACCATTGTAAGAGCGAGGAGCAGAAGGGAAAGAATCAATCGTTTCATCGTTTTGGAATTAGTTAGTAAAAAAAGAACGCTGCAAAGGTACTATGGCGGGCAAGTCATTTTCAAGTTTTTATTCAATATTTAACATTTGTTAACAAAATTATGATCAATGTGGAAAAACAAGGAAAATTTTTCATTTTGAAATACAAAAAGTCGTATCTTTGCAACCGCTTTATGTGCATTACAATTTATTATTTATCATATTAATCATTTAAATATTTTCAGATGAAAAAATTTGATCCCGCAACCCAAATTCAAGCTATTGATCAAAAAGACCTGAACCGCGGTGTGAACCCGGCCATTTGCGACAGCGCAACCTTTATGTTCGAACAGGCCAAAACCATGACCGACACTTTCCATGGTGAGACAGAAGGTTACTATCTTTATTCCCGTCACTGGAATCCCAGCACCTTTGCTCTTTGCCAGGCATTGGCCGCAATGGAGGGCACTGAATGCGCATGGGCTACCGGTTCCGGCATGGCCGCCATCACCGTTGCATTGCTGCACGAAGTGAAGGCTGGCGACCACATCCTCTCCAGCATGACCACCTACGGCGGTACGTTCGCTTTCTTGAACAACTACATCAAGAAATTTGGTGTGGAGGTGGATTTTGTGAATATGCAAGATTTGGATGCCGTGAAGAAGGCTATCAAACCCAACACCAAGGTGCTCTACACGGAAACCATGAACAACCCGTTGCTCCGCATCGCCAACATTCCCGAGCTTTCGAAGATTGCTCACGCTGCCGGTGCCAAGCTGTTGGTTGACAACACCTTCACCCCGATGATTTTCTCACCCTACCGTTTGGGTGCCGATGTGGTGATTTACAGTATGACCAAATATGTCAATGGTATGAACGACTGTGTGGCAGGTGCCATCTGTGGTACGGCCGACTACATCAACTCGCTCATCAATGTGAACGACGGTACCGCCATGTTGCTGGGTCCTGTTCTTGATCCGATGCGTTCATCCAGCATTCAGAAGAACCTGCACACCTTGCACATCCGCATGAAAAAACACAGCGAGAATGCCATGTATCTGGCCAAGAGATTCAAAGAAACCGGTATCAAATACAACTATCCCGGACTTCCCGAACATGTGGATCACGAGCTGTTCAAATCCATGATGAATGAAGAGTACGGCTTCGGCGGTATGATCTCCATTGACATGGGTACGGCTGAGAAGGCCAGCGCCATCATGGAAGAGATGCAGCGTTTGGGCGTGGGCTATCTCGCAGTGAGCCTCGGCTACTTCAAGACTTTGTTCAGTAACTCTGGCAAATCCACCTCTTCCGAAGTTCCGGAAGACATCCAGAAAGAGATGGGTATGAGCGAAGGCCTCATCCGTTTCTCTGTTGGTTTGGACAACGATGCTGAGAGAACCTTCCAGCTCATCAAGCAAGCCATTGATGCAGTGAAATAATCTGCAATATGACAATACATAGGGGGTGCTCGTTGGGCATCCCCTTTTTTTGTGGTATTTTCCTCCTATCACTCTTTCCCTTCTTCCGCGGCAAAGTTGCTGACCAGTCAGCTCTCACCACAGCCGCCGGAACAGCTCAATTTCATTAACCTCATCGGGAGTGAACACCACATCAACGTGTTTCCTTTTATTGGTGGAACTGACAAACCGGAAAATGAGTCCGTAGTCCATGATGGAACATCCCGTTATGATTAGAAACAGGGATGAATTAGCATCCATCATCACATTAACAGTGTTGGCTTTCAATGCCTCGATGTTTTTCTTTAACATCTTGATATTGAAATTTTTATCCTCGAAAACTGTGTAATGATATTGCATATATCCTTTGTCGATGGACATCGAATCAATATGCATGTGTCTGTCAACAGTAGTGGGAAAAGTCTCGTTGACCTCTTTGACCAAATTGTGGAAATATTTTAAGACACGTTCTTTGGGAACTTCTTGTGAAAAGATGTCGGAAATCTCTTCTGGAGCATAAACAACCTCTGTTTTTCCCGTTGTATCTTTGAATGAGACAAAATAGGTAAGTCCCAGATGGCATCTCTTGATGATTTTAAAAAAGTGGGTGGTTCTTGACAATATAATCCACAAAGCCCCATCTTCTTTCGACTGTGTGTAATCTTTTGAATCGATGGATACATGATAGCAAACTTGCGGATGGCTGAACGAGAGACTATCCAGAGTGAGATTGCCGTATAAGGTCGTAGGACAGGAGGCGTTTATTTCGGGTATGCTTTCCACAAACTGTTGCAATATGATTTGGTCTTGAACGCGCTCAGTTGTAATGGAATCCATTTCCGTCACCAAGTAGTTTTCTTGTATTTCATCATGGGTTGTTGTGCGTGTGGCAACCGAATCTGTCTGACCATAGCCACAAAGGACTCCCATCCATAGGAGGAGCGCCGTCATTGCAATGTGGTTTTGCATAGCTGTTTTGTTGATTTGGATGGCAAAGATACACAATCTTTCGGAAATATTTAGTGATTTTGTTTTTGGGGGAAATAATAGGTAGGGCTGCCATAATATGACAGCCCTACAATTATGACAGCCCTACAATAGTATCCGATGACAGAGCCTTATTTGTTGATGGACGCCATGTCGGGAATCTCTTTGTCGTAGTCGCCTTTGGCGAGGCGCTCCTTGATGTCGCGGAAGGCGTCGAGGGTGCGGTCCACATCCTCGATGGAGTGAGCGGCCGTGGGGATGATGCGGAAGATGAGCATTCCAGGAGGAATGACGGGGTAGGTGACAATGGAGCAGAAGATGTTGTAGTTCTCGCGGAGGTCAACGGCGATGTTGGCGGCCTGGTTGATGCCGCATTTGAGGATGACGGGCGTGACGCAGGCTTCGGCGGGTCCGATTTCGTAGCCGAGGTCGCGGAAACCTTTCTGCAGGCGGCGGGTCACCTCCCACAGTTTGGCACGCAGGGCGTCGCCTTCGGCACTGCGGATGATTTCGAGACGCTTGAGGCAGCCCACCACGATCGGCATCGGGAGCGCCTTGGCGTACATCTGCGAACGCATGTTGTACTTGAGGTAGTCGATGATTTCTTTGTCGGTGGCGACGAAGCCGCCGATGGTGGCCATCGACTTGGCGTAGGCACCGATATAGATGTCGATGTCGTCCATCACGCCGAAGTGTTCGGAGGTGCCGCGGCCGTGGGGCCCCATCACGCCGAAACCGTGGGCGTCGTCGATGAGGATGCGGAACTTGTATTTCTTCTTGAGGGCTGCAATCTGGTCGAGGATGCCGAGAGCGCCGGTCATGCCGAACACGCCTTCGGTAATGAGCAGCACGCCACCGCCCTGACGGTCAGCCTGCTCGCAAGCCTTGGCCAGCACCTTTTCGCAGTCCACGATGTCGTTGTGTTTGAATTTGACGCGGGTGCCGATGTGGAGGCGCATACCATCCAGCAGGCAGGCGTGGGCTTCTGCGTCATACACGATGACGTCGTGACGGGCCACGAGCGAGTCGATAGTGGAGAAGATGCCCTGATAGCCGAAGTTGAACTCGAAGGCAGCCTCTTTCTTCTCAAAATCAGCCAGTTCGCGTTCCAGCTGTTCGTGAAGGGCGGTGTGGCCGGTGAGCATACGGCTGCCCATCGGGTAGGCCATACCCCAGCGGGCGGCGCCTTCCGCGTCGGCCTTGCGCACCTCTGGATGGTTGGCCAAGCCGAGGTAGTTGTTCAAGCTCCAGCACAGCACGTCTTTGCCTCTGAATTTCATGTGGGGACCGAGTTCGCCTTCCAATTTCGGGAAGATGAAGTAGCCTTCGCTGGTTTTGCGGTATTGGCCGATCGGGCCGCCGGTGGATTGTTTAATCCTTTCAAAAATGTCTTTCATATCGGTTATTATTATTTATGTAAAACTAAAAATTATTGCATCACAAGGGCATCGGCCACCACCTCGGCCACCGATTTGATTTCCACGCCGAGTTTGTAGTAGTGGTCGATTTGCATCAGCTGGTCCACGCAGTTGTGGCAGGGCGTGATGACCACGTCGGCACCGGTCTTGCGGATCTGGTTGGCCTTGATTTCGCCGATTTTGAGACGGCGCTCGTTGAACTCGCTCATGGCGAGCATACCGCCGCCACCGCCGCAGCAGAAGTTCTCGTTGCCGTAGGGGTCCATCTCAATGAGTTCCGGCACGGCACTCTTCACCACGAAGCGGAGGGTGTTGAACAGACCGCCGTTGCGGGTGATGTTGCAGGGGTCGTGGAGGGTGTATTTCTTGGTGTTCAGCGACTTGTCAAGTTTGATGCGCCCTTCGCGGATATATTTCTCCAGAAGTTCCACAAGGGTAATCATCTCGAATTCGGGACTTTGTTTCATGTAGTTGGGCGACTCCCAGCGGAGGGCGCGGGAGCCGTGTCCGCACTCGCCGAGAACCAGCTTCTTGCAGTTCAGGTTCTTCACCTCGTCGTACATGTGTTTGGCGATGAGGGTGGCCTCTTCGTCGTTGCCGGAGAAGTAGCCGTAGTTGGTCACGTCGTACATCTTGGTGGAGAGGGTCCAGCTTTCGCCGGCGGCGTGGAAGATCTTGGCGGCGGCGGCGATGGAGAGCGGGAAGAACTTGGGTTCGCGGGGGTTGAGGGTGTATAGGATGTCTTTGCCGGGCTGGTTGAGCGGAATCTCGGCGGTTTCGAAGCCCTCTTCGTCCTGCATCTCCTCTTCCATCCACTGGATGGTATCCACGAACTCATCTTCGGGAATGCCCATGTTGTTGCCGGTGTTGACGGCGGCATCCACGGTGGCTTGCAACGACTGGGGCACCATTCCCATGGTGGCGAGCATGCGGCGGCCGGTGCGCACCACGAAGGGGATATCGACGCCGATGGAGCAGTGGGCCACGCAGCGGCCGCACATGGTGCAGGCACCGTACAGCGAGTCCACCATCTCGGCAATCATCTCATCGTCGAGGTCGCGGGCATGGTTCAGCTTGGGAACCACCTTGCCCAGGGTGGTGCAGTAACGGCGGTAGAGCGAGGCCACCAAGTCCACCTTCTTGCCCGGGATGTATTTGGGGTCGTCGAAGGTTTTGAAAAAGAGGCAGCTGGTGCCGCACAGTCCGCAATGCACGCAGGAGTTGAGGTGGGTGATCAGCTTGCTGTCCGCGGGGTGGCGGAGGATGTCCAATGCTTTTTCGGTCAGTTCAGGGTTCATGGGTTTGTCTTTATTTAACAGCTTGATTGCCAAAAGTTTCTAATAAACGGTTCATCGCTTGTTCCACGGTGGCGCGGGGGCAGGCGAGGTTGATGCGCATGAAGTTGTCGCCGGCGGTGCCGAAGGCCTTGCCGTCGTTGAAGGCGAGGCGGGCTTCATGGATGAGCTTTTCGGAGAGTTGTTCGTGGGAGAGGTGCAGCCCGCCGAAGTTGACCCACAGCAGGTAGGTGGCCTCGTGTTGGTAGGTGCGGAGCTGGGGCAGGTTCTGGGCAATGAAATCCTTGCAGTACTGCACGTTGTCGGTGAGGTAGTCGCACAGCTGGTCGAGCCAGTCGGCGCCGTGGGTGTAGGCAGCCTGTGAGGCGACGCTGCCGAAGATGTTGCCGTAGATATGCACTGTGTCGTTCATGAACGACTTGAAGCGTGCGCGGAGCTCTGGGTTGGGGATGATGACCTCGGAGGTGAACATGCCGGCGAGGTTGAAGGTTTTGCTCGGCGCCATGCAGGTGATGGTGTTCTGCGCGATGTCGTCCGACAGGGTGGCGACGGGCGTGTGCTTGTAGCCGCGCATCATCAGGTCGGAATGGATTTCGTCGCTGATGAGCAGGCAGTTGTATTGGAGGCACAACTCCGCCACGGCGCGCAGCTCATCAGGCGTCCAGCAGCGGCCCACAGGATTGTGGGGGTTGCTGATAATCATCATCTTGGGATGCTGCTTCAGCTTTTCTTCCAAATCGTTAAAATCCATCTCATAGCGGTCGCCGTTGACCACGAGCGGGTTGAAAATCAGTTCGCGCCCATTTTTCTCCACCACTTCATAAAAAGGAGGATAGACGGGGGTTTGGATGAGAACTTTGTCGTTTTTTTCGGTAAAAATCTGCACCAAAAACGAAAGACCTGCAACGATGCCTGGCGAGAAGCAGATCCACTTGGCGGAGATGTTCCACTGGTGGCGCTTCTGCATCCATGCGACAATGGCCTGGTAGTAGGCATCGGGATGGAAGAAGTAGCCCATCACGGGGTGTTCGAGGCGCTGGCGGAGGGCATCCAGCACAAAGTCGGGGGTGCGGAAGTCCATGTCGGCAATCCACATCGGCAGCACGTCCTCGCTGCCGAAAAAGTCGCCTACTTTGTCGTATTTCAGACAGTTGCTGTTTTTACGGGAGATGATTTCGTCGAAGTTGTATTTCGTCATCGGGTGCAAAATGATTGAGCGTGCAAAGGTACGGCATTTTTTTTGATTTTTTAAAAATAAAAACACACTTCAGAAAAGTGATAACTCAAAAAGAATGTTTATTTTTGCAGTTCTTACCAAAGTATGAAAAATAGAATACAACTTATTGTTTTTCTGTTGCTTGCAGTTTGTCTGTGGCGTTGTTCCTCTGATGCAAAAGAGGAAAACAGCGATGCAGCCAAAGTGGTGGTGAAGGGAAAAGTGTGGAACAGGGACGGAAGAACGTTGTATATGCACCTGCTGTCGGTGGACACCATGGGCACTGGAGGCGCGGAATATGTAGGGGTGAGCAATGGAGTGATTGAAAATGGCAATTTCACGCTGAAGCATGCTCCTGAAGATGCAGGACCGCAGTTTTACAGGATCGGTTTTGGCGAGAAAAACAGCATCACCACGGTGGTTCGGCGCGGTGAGGAGCTGACGTTTACCTTCACCAACCCCGATACGCTGGTGCGCGGTTACAAAGTGAAAGGTGGCAAAGATGCGCAGCTGATGTGGGAACTCGACCAGCGGCTGTCGCGCTTCATCGACTCGGCAGAACACCTCACACTCTGGTATGAATACAGCGATGACGACAGTTCGCACGTGCTCATCAACAATGCCTACACCCTCATCAAAGGGCATCATCGTGACTTCTTAATGAACTTCATCGCACAAAATCCCCGCTCCATCACTACCATTACTGCTTTTTATCAGCAGTACCAGATGGGCACATTTTTCGATGAGGTGGCCGATATTGAAATTTTGGAGAAGATTTACCAGAATCTTTCCAAGGAATATCCGCGCAATATAAATGTGAGGTGGTTGGCGAAACGCATTGCTTTTATTCACGAAAACATTAATAATCAACAAGATAATTCATATTAATTTATTCATCATTCATTAAATCATTCAAAAATGAAAAAAATCTTTACCCTTTTTGTCCTTGCACTGATGACGGTTTTCACCCTCAGCGCGCAAAATGACCCGATCTTCTCGGAAGACTTTTCGGGTGTGACCGGCAGCGGCACGCAGCAGTGCGAAGCCAGCGGCACGGCCTTCAACAACACTACGTTGGCCTCTGCACTCCCCGGCTGGAGCAGCTACAAGTGCTATCCCGCCAATGGAAAAGTCAAAGTTGGCACTAGTTCCGAGAATGGCTGGATTGAGACTCCCGCCATCGACCTGAGTGGTGTGGGCAGCATCCGCATCGTCTTCGAGGCCCGGGCTTGGAACACCAACAACGCCAACGACGGCAGCACCATGACGGTGACCGTCAACAGCACGGCATACACAGTGGAAGGTCTTCCCAACAGCGGTTCCACCAATGATGTGCAGTGCGACCTCGCCACCTTCGAGATTATAGCTGCTGGCGGCGGTGCCACCACCATCCGCTTCGAGGGTTCCCCCAGAGCTTTCATCGACAACATCGCGATTTATGCCGCCACCGACCCGACCATCAGCGTGCAGGGCACCACTACTTTCCACAATGTGGGCATCAACCAGGCCTGCACTTCCACGCTGACCGCCCATGGTTACAACCTGACCGAAGGCGGCACCACCACCATCTCCATCAGCGGTGACACGCAGTTTGCCACCACCGCCACCACCGCTTCCAACGACGACCTGATGAGCGAAGATGGCGTGGCCATCCCGATCAGCTTCAGCGCCGACGCTGCCGGCTCCTACGCTGCCACCCTCACCCTCGCCAATGATGACTACACCGCTACCGTGGCCCTTACCGCTACCGTCATCGCCATCACCGATGTGCCCACCATCGCCGGCCTCCGCGCCCTCATCGACAACAGCGACGTGAACGCCAACGTGACCGACACCACCGCCTTCTACAGATACACCGGACAGGGCTATGTGACACAGGTCTTCAAGACGGGCAGCTACACCAAGTGGATTCAGGACGAAACCGGCGCCATCCAGCTCTACGACCCCGATGGATTCCTGACCAACGTTTCCCTCGATCAGGAAATCACCAACGTGATCGGCCATATCAGCAATTACTATGGCTATACGGAATACAAAGTGTTGTCGGGCATCACCAATGCTGACATCAACGCCTTCCCCACCACTGTTCCCGCCCCCATCGTAGTGACGCTGGAACAGCTGCAGGATCAGGAATATATGGATGGCATCCAGGGCCAGCTTATCAAACTCGAGAATGTTACCTTCAACGAGACGGGCACTTTCACCAAGCAGATCCGTTACACGGTGAACCAGAACGGTGCTACCGACACGGCCGTTTATTTCACGGGCCAGTACGACACGCAGGTGGGTGCTGACATTCCGACCGTGGCTTGCGACATTATCGGTGTGAACATGCGTACCGCCGCCTACTCCAACGGTTACGGTTCACCCCGCGTGGAATCCCGTTACTACATCCTGCCCAAGACCATTGATGATGGTTCGCTGGTGAATGAAAATCCTGCTCTTCAGGCTAAAGTTTATCCCAACCCGACCTCCGGTGACATCACCCTCGAAATCAACGGTCAGGCCACCCACGCCGCCATCTACAATGTGATGGGCGAACTGGTGGACAGCCAGTCGGTGAACGACGGTGTCAGCACCATCAAGATGAGCCAGCTTACTTCGGGCGTTTACTTCATCTGCATCTTCAACGGCAACGAAATGGTCGGCAAGGCCAAAGTGGTGAGACAATAATCTTTCAAACGACATGCAAACGGGCACATGTTCATGTGCCCGTTTTTTTAGAAACCCAAAACTATGGCTCGAATCTTGTTTTTCATCCTTTTCATGGCCTTCATCATCATGATGTTGGCGTTGGACCTCGGAGTTTTCCATAAGAAAGACCATGCCATCAGCAACAAGGAGGCGGCCACATGGACGCTGGTGTGGGTGCTGCTGGCGATGGGCTTTGCGGTACTGCTGTGGTTCAAGGCCGAGTGGATTCACGGCATCGGCAACATGGAGGATTTGCTGGCCTACGTGGGCAACAGCGATCTGTCGAAGGTGATAAAGGAAGGGATGGATTACGAGAGCAGTTTGCATATTTATAGAAAAGAGATCACCACGCAGTATTTGGCGGGTTATTTCTTGGAAGAGTCGCTTTCCATCGACAATATCTTTGTGATGATTATGATATTTGTCAGCTTCGGCATTGACAAGAAATATTATCATAGAATCTTGTTCTGGGGTATTTTGGGGGCGATCATCCTGCGATTCACCTTCATTTTTGCATTGGGAGCCATGGTGCAGAAATTTTCGTGGGTGTTGGCCATCTTCGGTGCCATCCTGATTTACAGTGGTATCAAGATGTTCATCAAAAAGTCGGAAGAAAATGTGGACACAGCCAGCCATCCTATCGTGAAGTTTGCCGCCAAGCACTTCCGCACCACGCCGGAGGTTCATGGCCACGATTTTTTCACCAAGATTGACGGCAAGAACTATATGACGCCGCTGTTTCTGGTGCTGCTGGTTATCGAGTTCAGCGACATCATCTTTGCGGTGGACTCCATCCCGGCGGTGTTTTCCGTCACCACCGACACGTTCATCGTCTTCTTCTCCAACATCTTCGCCATCATGGGGTTGCGTTCGCTTTTCTTCCTGCTCAGCAATGTCACTTCGCTCTTCTGGCTGCTCAAGTACGGCTTGGGCGTGCTGTTGACCTTCATCGGAGTGAAGATGATCGGGCATGAATTTTTCCATCTGGAGATTTCTACCCTGCTCTCCCTGCTGATCATTTTGGGAATTTTGGTGCTGTCGATTGTAGGCTCGCTGATTTTTCCCAAGAAAAAACCTGTTGAATAACCGTCATGACTTTTGTAGAAGCTGTTGTTTTAGGTCTCGCGTTGTGTGTGGACACGTTGGTGGTATCGACCACCTGCGGGCTGAAGTCGAAGTTCAGCTATTCGCGGGGGGTGCTGCTGGCGGTCACTTTTGCGCTGTTTCAGGGCGGGTTCCCGCTGTTGGGGGCGCTCATCGGCAATGTGTGCCAGCACCTGATAGAGAGTGTGGACCACTGGATTGCCTTCGGGCTGTTGGCGGCGGTCGGTATCAAGATGATCGTGGACGGCATCCGCGGAGATGACGGCAAGGGCAACTTCGATGTATCACGTTTCTGGGTGATTTGCACGCTGGCGGTGGCCACCAGCATCGATGCCTTCGTGGTGGGTATCGGCTTGGGCGTGGACAACACCCTGCCTCAAGTCTTCATGACGGTATCGGTGATTGCCGCCGTTACTTTTCTGTCGGCCATGTTGGGGGTGTTTCTCGGAAAAAGGAATTTCCCCATCTCAGCCAAGTGGGCCTCCATCACGGCGGGCGTGGTGTTGATAGGCCTTGGCGCACACACCCTGTACGAGCATGGTGTGTTTTCTTTTATCAATCTGTAAATAAGAAAGTTGTATTACATTCGTGCCATCACCACAAGGGATGCGGTGAGGAGGGAGAGCAGTATTTCGGTGGAAATGGCGAAATTGCGCACGGGAATGAAGGCGATGATGAACACCGTGACCGGGATGAGCAGATAGGCGAGGGAGTAGGGGAAGGGGATGTTGGTGAAAAGTAGCATGGCGATGTTGAAGCAGAAGAGGACGCAAAGGAAGAGGAATCGTCTTCTGATAACAATCAACTTATTATTATACAATACTTTAAGTCTTACCATTACATAAATGGTGAGAAGAAGTGCTACACCCATGGCGATGAGGGAGTAGAACGAGGGATGGGTTTGGGTGAAGAGCGGGAAGTGGAGGTGAAGTTGGGTGAAGGAGTGCAGATAGGCGGGCAGAGAGTCGGCGAGGTAGTGGTGAACGATGAGGTAGAGATGAGGGAGGAGTATGCCGCAGAGGGTGGCCAGCAGGTCGCGGAGTTTGTAGATTTGGTTGATAAGGATGTAGAGGATGAAAAAGACGAGCAGCAGCACGGCAGTAAAATCAAAGAGGATGGCGGCGCCCAGCACAATGCCGGCGACGAGCAGGGCGGTTTTGCTGTTGGAAGTGGAGGTGTGGTTGATGAGGTTCAGCACGGCGAGGGTGGCTGTGTTGGTGAACCACGCCGGAGAAAACGGAAGCAGGATGCCCATTCCGAGTGAAAAAGCGCAGAAGAAAAGGATGGAAAGCACGTTTTCTTCGTCCAAAAATCCGCTCATCCTGACATAACTGAGCAGCAGGGCAGCCTGTAGCAAAAGGAATGTCAGGGCGATGAACTGGGTGCCGACAGGATGCACCGACAGCCATTGCGAAAAGGTACATGCACAGGGAAGGGAGTTGTTGAACATACTGACATCCAGAGGTTTGAGGAATACCATCACCCCACAAGCCAGCAGGACTATCACCCCGATGGAGAGCTGTAAAAGATGAGCTTTTCTGAGCAGATAGAACATGGTCGGAATTTTGAACTGCAAACATACATGAAATTTTTTTACAAAAACGAGAAAATGTGCTGGCACAATCTGAAATTTTAGTATTTTTGCAGTCAGTTTTTTTACGAATAAAGAATCAAATAAAATCAGCGAAATACTATGAAAAGTAAAGTGGCTTTAACTGTCTTTCTGGGCCTTGTGGTGGCATGTCTTCTCTTCTTGAACTTGCGCGCTATCCTCCGTCCTGCCAAGTATGAGGCGGTTTACAATGAACGTTGCGAGTTGAACACCAACCGGCTTACCTCCATCCTGCTGTTGCAGGAACTTTACCACGAGCGTTACCATTGCTATGCCTCCCACATCGACACTTTGATTGATTTTTACGAGAATGGCGACCTGATCTCCATCAACTCGAGAGAAAATCCCCCGCAGGACAGTCTCGGTGATGAGAAGTTCATGGAGAAATTCATGAATATGACCATGAAACAGCGTGAGGAACACGGCTATGTGGTTTTCGACACCACCAAAACCAGTGTCAAGGCCAGAATGGAGAGCGAGTTGGCCGAGAAAAATGCCAAGAAGGACGGCCACCTGATTACCATGGACAACTTCTACTACATTCCTTACACCAAGACCAAATACAAAATCGAGACTTCGGCTGCCGACAGCATCATCACCAAGTTCGCCGTTTACGTACCCATCGAGGATCTGATGGCCAACTTCAACGAGTCGCTGCCGAAATCTTTCCTGATGAAGGGTTTCTATGGCCACATGGATGATGTGTACAACCCTGAAATCAAGAAAAAGAGCCTTAAGGATTTGCGTGAAATCCGCAATTTTACGGGTTTGCAGTTAGGCGACACCACAGTCAACTCACTTGAAATCACGGCTTATGGCGCCGCGCATTAATCCCGTCCATCACGCTATCCACTATTCTCCCGCAGGATTCTCACTACTCAAAAGCCAACCTTCGGGACCCTTTATTGTTGAAACGTACAAAAGCACCACACTCTCCACTTTGCAAAGGGAGTGTGGCTCTTTTTTTGACACCCCTGCCGAGCAGACCCTCGTGTCGCTCAACTTCACGGCGCCGTTTCTCGTGCCCAAAGCCCTGTTTCAACCTCCCGCCTCGCAGTATCTGAAAATGCAGCAGGAGGTGTCCGACAGCGACGAAGTGTTTGAGGACGACCTCGGGGACTATGTCGCTATTTACGCCCTGCCGCTGAGCAAGACCTTGCCGCTGCGCACCACCCTCCGCAATCCAAAGTTCAACCATGTGGCTACGTTGCTGTACCGCTATTTGGCACAGTGCGAGTCGGAGTTTCCCAACAAGATGCTGCTGCATTTCTGTGGCGACAGGATGGGGTTTATTTTGATGAAGAATAATCGGTTGTTCATTATCAATGAATTGAAATTCACCACCAAAGAGGATGCGTTCTATTATGTGCTGCACATTCTGCAACAGCAGTCGGCCCGCCGCGACGAAACCGACCTGCTGGTCACGGGCGACACGCCGGAGCTGAAGGGTATCGTGCAGCTGCTGAACCGCCAGATGGCGTGCGTGCGGAGTGCAGGCAAAGGGGTGGACATCGTGAACGTGAAAGGGCAGAAAGAACCCGCTTCTGCCTATATACAACTTATTGGAATTCAGTAACTATGCGCATTATTGCTGGCAAAAACAAAGGCAGGAAAATCGTAGCTCCTGCCACGCTCCCCGTCAGACCCACCACCGACTTGGGCAAGGAGAGCCTGTTCAACATCCTCAACAACTACTTTTTCTTCGATGCCATCACCGTCATCGACCTCTTTGCCGGCACGGGCAATGTGAGTCTGGAGTTCGCCTCGCGCGGGGCTGTCTCCGTCACCTCCGTCGATTCCTATCAGGGGTGCGTGGACTTCATCAAGAAGACCGCCGCGCAGCTGCAATACCTGAACGTCACCGCTGTCAAGGCCGACGCATTCCAGTACGTGGAACGGCTGCGCCAGCCAGTGGACATCATCTTCGCCGACCCGCCCTACGACCTTGAGGGAGTGGAGCGCCTGCCGCAGATTGTCTTCGAGCGCAACCTGTTGAAACCCGACGGGTGGCTCATCATAGAGCATGGTAAAGACCGTGATTTTTCGCAACATCCTAATTTCTATCAACTTAGAAAATACGGGAAATTGCATTTCTCTTTCTTGGTGAATATGACGGAGTAGTTTCTGACAATATGAATTCATTCTTTAAATAATAATATAGTATGAAGAAAAAACTTGTGGTGCTATCGGGTGCCGGCGTCAGTGCCGAAAGCGGTATCAAGACTTTCCGCGACAGCGACGGGCTGTGGGAGAATTACAATGTGGAGGAGGTGGCCACCATTGAGGGGTGGGATAGAAATCCCGCGTTGATGGTGCAGTTCTACAACGAACGCCGACGCCAACTGAAAACCGCCCAGCCCAACGAGGCGCACAGGATTATCGGTGAGCTGGAGCAGTATTTCGACGTGACAGTGGCCACCCAAAATGTGGACAATTTGCATGAGCGGGGCGGTTCCACCCATGTCATCCACCTGCATGGCGAGCTGACGAAAGTATGCAGCGATCGTGGCAAGAAATGTGTGGAAGATATTGGTTATGAGGAATATGAGTATGGGAAGAGATGCGCCGACGGCGGCATGATGCGCCCCTTCATCGTATGGTTTGGCGAGGATGTGCCGTTGCTGGCCGATGCCGCCGAGGCGGTGGAGCAGGCCGACATTCTGATCATCATCGGTACGTCGCTGAATGTGTATCCGGCGGCGGGGCTCATCTACTATGCCCGTCCCGACTGCAAGATTTACCTGATTGACCCGAAGGAGGTGCAGACGCATTCCTCGCGGGTGGAGTTCATACAGGAGAAGGCTACGGTGGGCATGCGTATTTTGAAAGAAAAACTGCTGCAATGCGTGTAAGACTTTTAGGCACAGGGACTTCTCAGGGTATTCCCATCATCGGGTGCACCTGTCCGGTGTGCACCAGCACCGATGAGCGCGACCACCGGCTGCGCACCTCCGCGCTGGTGGAGGTGGACGGGCTGAACATCCTGATCGATGCCGGTCCCGACCTGCGGCAGCAGCTGTTGCGCTGCGGCGTCACCCGCCTCGACGCGCTCCTGATGACGCACGAGCACAAAGACCATACCGGCGGTATCGACGACGTGCGCCCCATCAATTTCCTGATGAAACAGCCGCTTAACATCTACGGGCAGCCCCGCGTGATGAAGGCCATCCGGAATGACTATTCTTATGCCTTTGCCACCGAACAATATCCAGGAGTCCCGCAGTTGGTACTCAATCCCATTCAGCCTGAACCCTTTGAGGTAAAAGGCGTGGAGGTGATTCCCGTGAAGGTGCGCCACATGACGCTGCCGATTTTCGGCTATCGCATCCGCAATTTCGCCTACATCACCGATGCGAGCTTCATTTCCGAAACCGAAAAGAAAAAGCTGAAAGGAGTCAAGGTATTGGTTATAAATGCCTTGCGAAGAGAACAACACTATTCGCACTTTAACTTGGAGCAGGCGTTGGCCATCATTGACGAGATCAAACCCGAGCGCGCCTACCTCACCCATGTCAGTCATCGGCTGGGCAAGTATGTGGACGTGTCGCCGGAGTTGCCGCAGAATGTTTTTTTAGGGATCGACAACCAGGTTATTGAGGTGTAAATTTTTTATTTCCATATTAAAAAAAACTGTACTTTTGCACCGTTGTTTTCTTGCGGAGCGGATGATTCTTCTCCAAAACAAAACATCAATGTAAAATATTAATAATCAATCTAATCCAAAAGAAAATCTAATGGAAAAGAGAATCGGAAGCATCAGCATCCTCATCAGCCATCGCGACATTGTTCCCCAAGTGAACGAACTTCTCTCGGAGTTCGCCGACATGATTTTGGCCCGCCAGGGACTCCCCCTGCGCGACAAAGGCATTCAGTTTATTTCCCTCATCATCGAAGGCACCACCGACCAGATCAGCGCCCTCACCGGCAAACTGGGCCGCCTGCCCGACGTGGAGGCGAAATCGATGGTGGCGAAAATGAAAACGGAAAATTGAAAACGTTGTAGAGACGCCATAATAGGGATGCCATAATATGACATCCCTACAACAAATCAACAATTAAACAAATCAACAAATAAACAACCAATATGAAATTCAATCCAGAAAAATGTCGGATTCCCGACGAAATCGGCAAACCTTTTATCGACCCGGAAGAAATCTGGGATTACATCAACAACACGAAAAGCACGCCCGAGCGGGTGCGAGCCCTGATTCAGAAATCGCTGAACAAAGAGCGCCTCACGCTGGAGGAGACCGCCGTGCTCATCAACACCACCGACCCCGCCCTCGTGGAGGAGATCAAGGAGGGTGCCCGCGAGCTGAAACGCCGCATCTACGGCAACCGCATCGTGCTGTTCGCCCCCCTGTATGTGGGCAACTACTGCGTGAACAACTGCAAGTACTGCGGTTTCCGTTCCTCCAACCATGAGCAGGTGCGCACCACCCTCACCGATGAGGAGTTTGTGCATAATATTGAGGCTCTGGAAGATGACGGTCAGAAACGACTCATCCTCGTGTATGGCGAGTCGCCGAAATACTCACCGGAGTTCATCGCCCACACCACCAAGCTCGCCTACTCGGTGCACAAGGGCAACGGCTCCATCCGCCGCGTGAACATCAACGCCGCCCCGCTGGATGTGGAGGGCTTCCGCACCGTGAAAGAGGCCGGCATCGGCACCTACCAGATTTTCCAAGAGACCTATCACCCGGAGGCTTACTCGTGGTACCACCCCGCCAACACCATCAAGGGTGACTTCAACTGGCGCCTCACCGCCATGGACCGCGCCCAGCAGGCCGGCATCGACGACAACGGTCTTGGCATCCTGTTCGGTCTGTATGACTGGCGTTTCGAGGTGATGGCCATGATTCGCCACACCAACCACTTGGAGGCCTGCTTCAACGTGGGTCCGCACACCATCTCTTTCCCGCGTATCAAGGACGCCTCCGGTCTGGACATCGACAAGAAGTATTTTGTGGATGACGAGACCTTCGAGAAGATCATTGCCATCTTCCGTCTGGCAGTGCCCTACACCGGCATGATCCTCACCGCCCGCGAGAACGCTGACTTCCGCGCCAAGGCCATCCAGTACGGTATTTCGCAGATTGATGGCGGTACCAACCTCCAGATTGGTGACTACAAATATCATCACGAAGAGACCGAGAAGAACAGCGACAAGCAGGAGAACCAGAACCTGCACCGCGAGCAGTTCAAGATCGGCGACGACCGTAACCTCGGCGACATCATCGAAGAGCTGTTGGACGGCAACTACATTCCCAGCTTCTGCACGGCATGCTACCGTCTGGGCCGCACGGGTGAGCATTTCATGGAGTTCAGCGTGCCGGGCTTCATCAAGCGCTATTGCACGCCCAACGCCATCCTCACGCTCAGCGAGTACTTGGTGGACTACGCTACCCCCGAAGTGGCCGCCAAGGGCTGGAAGGTGATTGAGAACAACCTCTGCAACGTTGATGAGCAGTTCCGCGACGAGCTGCTGGCCCGCATTGAGCGTATCAAGAAAGGGGAGCGGGATTTGTATTTCTAAATTGAAAATTACCTTGTTTTTTTGTGGGGCTGAGGTGCAAACCGAGGCCCCTTTTTTGTGGGGAGGGAAAGTGGAGTATGGAAAGGTGAAAATTGAAGGTTGTGAGGGTTCATATTTCTGTTGTGAGGGATTAATTTTTCCGAAAATAATTGTACTTTTGTCGCCCGTTATAACCCTATAAAATCCCATCCCATGACCTCCCGCCTGTTTCTCACATTCCTGCTGTTCTGCACCTGCCTCACCGCCGGCGCGCAGACCTTTACCGAATGGCAGGACCCCGCCGTGTTCGAGGTGAACAAGCTCCACCCGCGGGCCAATATTCCGCAAAACAACCGCTCTTTCGTCAACAATTCACGGCTTGTTGAAAATTTGGACGGGATGTGGAAGTTCCATTATGTCCCTAACGCCGACGAGCGTCCGACCGACTTCTTCCGCACCGACTTTGATGACAGCGGCTGGGGTGAGATTCCCGTGCCGGGCAACTGGGAGCTGAACGGCTACGGCGTGCCCGTGTATGTGAACACCACCAATGATTTCGACAACAGTCAACTGCCGAAAGTGCCCGTGAAAGGCAATGCCGTGGGCAGCTACCGCAAATGGGTGAATATTGACAAAAATTATGAAAACCAACAGGTTATCCTTAATATCGGCGGGGCAAAATCCTGCTTTTACCTCTGGGTAAATGGCCGGTTTGTGGGCTACAGCGAGGATGCCAAAACCAACTCTG
This sequence comes from Bacteroidales bacterium, assembly GCA_045132235.1. GTDB lineage: Bacteria > Bacteroidota > Bacteroidia > Bacteroidales > WCHB1-69 > UBA1756. Next base: position 21,116 of record JBGURX010000062.1, on the reverse strand, counting down.
AATTCGATGTCACCCAGTTCGTGCGATTTGGAGAACGCAACCTCATCGCCTTACAGGTTTTCAAATGGAGTGACGGTTCCTACCTCGAATGCCAGGATTTCTGGCGGCTGAGCGGCATCGAACGCAGCATCACCCTTTACACCCAACCAAAAACATATATCGATGATTTTAAGGTGGTTGCCGATTTAGATTCCACCTATAAAAATGGAATTTTGGATGTGGAGGTGACCGTGGTGAATTGGGATTTCGACCGAATGAGCGAAATATTCCATGTGTCTGTGGAATTGGATAATGATGAATTTGTTGTAGATACGCAAAATTTTGCGTATCTACAACAAACCACCGTTTTTGATCCGTACATTTCAAATGCTGAAGAGGTTCATTTACAAATGTTGATTCCCAATGTGATGACATGGACCGCCGAACATCCCCATTTGTACCCGCTGCGGATAACCTTGGAAGACAGCAAATGGAATTTTGTTGACGAGGTGGAGGTTGACATCGGTTTCCGCAACATCAAAATCGAGAACGGTCAACTGTTGGTGAACGGCGTGCCGGTGACCATCCGCGGAGTGAACCGCCACGAGCACGACCCACAGACCGGCCACGTGGTTTCCGAAGAGCGCACAAAGCAGGACATCCTCCTGATGAAAGCCAACAATATCAACACGATACGCACCAGCCACTACCCCAACGCCCCCGAGTTTTACAACCTGTGTGACTACTATGGAATGTATGTCATTGACGAAGCCAACGCAGAGTCGCACGCGCAGGGCTACGGCGAAACGTCGCTGGCGAAACGTGCGGATTTCAAGGAGGCTACGGTGGCCCGTACCCGCAACATGTACGAGCGCGACAAGAACCACCCGTGCATCATCACGTGGTCGCTGGGCAACGAGTCGGGCAACGGCGTATGCTACGAGGCCGCCTACGACTGGCTGAAGGCGCACGACCGCACCCGTCCCGTGCAGTACGAACGCGCCCTCTACGACCGCAACACCGACATCGTGGCCATCATGTACCCCACGGCCGACTACCTCGCCGACTACGCCCGCCAACCGCAAACCCGCCCGTTCATCATGTGCGAGTACGCGCACGCGATGGGCAACAGTTGCGGCGGCCTCTCCAACTACTGGGACACCATCTACAAGTACCCGCAGCTGCAGGGCGGCTGCATCTGGGACTGGGCGGATCAGGGCCTGCTGGCCACCGATGCGCAGGGCCGCGAGTATTACGCTTACGGCGGCGATTTCGGGGAGAATGTGCCCTCCGACGGCAACTTCTGCATCAACGGCTTGGTGGACCCCGACCGGAAACCGCACCCGCAGCTCGCCGAGGTGAAGAAAGTGTACCAGCCCATCAAGATTGAGACGGTGGATTGGAAGAAGGGTAAATTTCGTATCATCAACCGCTTCGATTTCAGCAACTTGAACGAATACTACCTGTCGTGCATGTTGCGGCAGGATGTTGCGCACGAAATGCCCGTGCACCCCGACAAATTTCTGGAACGACCGATTCACGATCCTTTGGTGAGCATCCCCATCGACCTTGCCCCACACGACACAGGCTATTTTACTTTGCCTGAGAGAATTACGGATGAAATAAAAAAGCTGGGAACCGTGCCGCCCGGTCGGGATGTGATGCTGGACTTCATGCTGATTAGCCGAAAGGATGCACAATGGATGCTGGATTTGCACGCCCGCGATTCCCTGCACAGCTATCCGGCTACGGCCTACGAGCAGTTCAAGTTGCCGGTGCCTACCCGAAAAGGAGATGTGCCGAATTTCGGGTTTATTGACGATACCATTCAAATTCAACGAGTGGGAGATGGACTGCACATCACCATCGGCACAACTCTCATCGTATTCGACACGGTGCAGGGCGTCATCACCTCCATCGAAAAAGACGGTCAGCCCGTGGTGGTGGAAGGTCCGCGGCTCAACTTCTGGCGGCCGCCCACCGACAACGACCGCGTGGATGGGCACGGTGAGCTGCTTTGGCGCAGAATCGGGCTGGACAACCTGACTTGGAAAGTGAATTATGTTTGTGTTTACCCCAGAACAAGAGGCGAGCTTGAGCTCTCTTTCAGTAGAGCTGCCTTCAATGAGAACGGGGAGCGGGTTTTATCTGTCTATGAAAATTATAGGATACAACGCAGTGGAGATATTCTGCTTTTGTACTATATTTTCCCAGCATCATGGGTGCCTTCATTCGCCAAAATCGGGGCGCAGATGAAGGTGCCGAAAGCGCTGGTCACCACCGAGTGGGTGGGTGCCGCGCAGGAAACCTATCCTGACCGGAAAGCGTGTAGATATATAGGACATTACGAGGCGCCGACCGATGAACTGTTCCATGTCTATGTGCGTCCGCAGGCGGCAGGCAACCGCATGTCCACGCGGTATGTGTCGCTTTTCAACCAAGATCACAAGAGGATGCTCTCCATCACTCGTGCAGACCAGAAGAGAGGCGTACACAACTTGCAGTTCAGCATATACCCCTATTCCGATGAAGATATTGAGCAGGCACAGCATATCAATGAATTACAACCTACTGATTATTATATTCTTAACATTGACCTTAAGCAAGCGGGAGTGGGCACTGCCACTTGTGGTCCGGGCATTGCCGACCCATATTTAGTAAAGGAAAACAAATGGTACATTCATTTTGATTTGCTGTTGCAAGTGGGTGAAAACCTGTTCTTTAACGACCTGTTTATGGACAAGTCGAAATGGTTTTACTATTTTGACCCGGAATTTGATCCTGCAGTCTTCTGCGGCAGAGAGCAGAAACTTACTTTGAAAAGCAAGCCCGATGCGCCCTATAACAAAGAGGCGGAGAAGATCTTGTTGGATAAAGGTATCGGCAATCCCGCTGATTTTCATGAAGGATGGGTGGGATATTTCGGGAAGGCGGCTAAAATCCTATACGAATTCTATCCATACGATGCTGATTTGCTGAATGATAATGATTCGCTGGATGTTACCTTGAGTTTCGCGCATCATCCGGCGCAGTGGGTGTTTTTGCCGCAGAAAGTGATGGTGTCATATTCCACCAACGGCAAGAAGTTCAGCCAGCCGGAGGCGGTGGCCTTGCCCTTCGACCCTGTGTTGCAGGAAAACGAAAGGCCGCGGGTTTGCCTCTTGCGCCACAAAATCCCCGCCCGCAATGTGAAAGCCATCCGCATCGAGGCGCAGCCGGTGGAGCAGCTGCCCGCATGGCATCCCGCTGCCGGAGAGAAAGCGTGGATTATGATTGACGAAGTGAAGGTGGGATTGTGAAGTTTGTAAAAATTTAGAATTTTGCTTTGGAAATTCGCGGAAAAGGTGTATATTTGCAGGTTAGTTTATGGTATATTGGATAATTCTCAAATAATTGTGAATAAAGAGCTTACAAAATCATTCAAGGCGATAGACTTCTTCTGCGGCGGGGGCGGGATGACGAAGACTTTGTCCGATTAATTAAAAGCATGGTTAAAGAAAAAACAACTAAAAAACAGTCATTACGACAGCCTACGATTGAGGTTGTTGACCTTTTCTGTGGAATAGGTGGCTTAAGTTATGGCATGAAATCTGCTGGTTTTAATATTCTTGCGGGGTATGATTTGGATCGGACTTGCCAATATGCATACGAAACAAACACGGGTGGAAAGTTCTTTTACAAAGATGTGAAATCGGTGACGGGTGACGAAATCAAGAGTCTTTATTCAAAGAAAAAAAACACTATTCGTGTCCTTGCTGGGTGCGCACCATGCCAACCGTTTTCTTCGTATGCATTCAAAAACAAAAACAAGGATGAAAACAAGTATAACTTATTATATGAGTTTGGCCGGTTAGTCCAAGAAGTTCATCCTGATATTATTACCATGGAAAATGTGCCAGCCATAGCCTCTTTTAAATTGAAGTCTGTATTGTCAGATTTTGTAAAAACATTAGAATCAGAACAGTACATTGTTTCATTTAAAGTGGTTTACTGTCCAAACTATGGTATCCCGCAAACTAGAAAGCGCTTGGTCTTATTAGCCTCACGTTTCGGGAAGTTAGAGCTGATTCCCCCCACACACACTAAAGACAACTATGTAACTGTGAAAGATACAATTGGTGATCTTCCTGCATTAGTGGCAGGTCAAGGTTGTCCTACAGACCCCTTGCACAGATGTCGCGCTTTATCCCCATTGAATATGCGAAGAATGATGGCAACGCCATACGGAGGAAGTTGGAGAGATTGGCCGGAGGAATTGTTGTTGGATTGCCACAAAAAGGAGGGAGGGAAGAGTTTCGGCAGCGTTTATGGTCGAATGGTATGGGACGAGCCCGCCCCCACCATGACAACTCTTTGTACAGGAATAGGTAACGGCCGCTTTGGGCATCCTGTTCAAAACAGAGCCATCTCCGCTCGCGAGGCCTCCTTGTTCCAAACATTTCCCTTGACATACAAATTCTTCCCGAATGAACAGGAGGTGTCTTTATCAAAAGCATCTCGATATATTGGGAATGCTGTACCACCAAGACTAGGTGAAGTAATTGCAGAAAGCATTATACAACATATAAGAAATCATTAGTTGCAAATATGGATAAAAAGAAATATGAACTAAAAATTGATCCAAGAATTCTAGAACTACTTGGTCCAAATCTATACACCAATATTTATTATGTACTAGCAGAGCTTATCGCTAATGCATATGATGCAGATGCACACAATGTTTATATCATTGTAAACTCAGGCAACATCACCATAGAAGATGATGGACGTGGAATGTCTTATTCCGAAGGTGACATTGACAAATTTTTAAATGTCGCAGCAGTATCAAGGACAAACGAAGAGGACTCCATAACTTCTGTCTTGCATCGAAGAAAGATGGGCAGAAAAGGAGTAGGCAAACTGGCAGCATTATCTGTTTCGGAAATAGTGAAGGTGATGACAAATAGAAATGGAGAAAAATCAGGATTTATTATGTCTAGACACCCTTCTGGGAATGAGTTACAATCAATTCCAGATAATGAAATCGTTTTTTCCTGTATTAAAGAAAACGGAACGGCCATTGTCATGGAAAAGCCCCAGTATCAGTTGCATAAATCCCTAGAAGTCGTTAAGAAAAACCTAATTAAAATATTCCCTTTGGTGGATAAGGATTTTGTGATACATATAATTAGGGATAAAGACAAGGCATCATTAGATTGTTCTGATGAAACATATGCATCACAATTATGTACAATCATTACATTGGGTGACAATTTTAAACGTTTGGCAAGTTTAGTTCCTGATGAATTTCCTACAATACGATCTTCTCTTGTTGAGCAAAGGGAAACCTATTCAGTACCTATTACTCTAAAAGACAACAAGGGGGATTCACAAGAATATACTTTATCCGTAAATGGGTGGATAGGCACATATAAATCTGTTCGAGGTCGCAAGGTTGATATTTTAGACTTTCCTGATAATTTTATTTCCTTGTATGCAAATAACAAAATGGGCGAATTCAATATTTTGCCACGGGTGGGACAAAACAAATTGAACGAAGTTTATGTGGTTGGCCAGTTATTTGTTGATTTATTTGAACAATCAGAATTGCCCGACATGGCTCTAAGCAACAGGCAAGGATATAAAACAGACGACCCCAGATATGAAGTTGTCATAAAATATGTTAGAGACACACTCTTAGCCAATATTTTAGAAATGAGAACCACCTATACGGATATGCGTAACAAAGAAAAAAAGAAAAAGGATCTTTCGGATCAATTGACAAATGAAGAAAAGTTTCGTAAAGCTGTTATAGATTTTAAAAAGAACACATCCGCACAGGTAACTTCCGATATTTCTAAATTGATACCTTCCGCTTCTACAGAGGATGTCAGGAATGCTATCAACGAAGCAATTGAGCAGAATGTTTCTACGCTTGGTATTAAGCCAACTATTGATTCGCAAAAAAAGAAAATACTAATTAGTCATACAAAAAAAGATTGCCCTTTAGCTGATATTATATATAAAATGCTCGTTTTTAATAATGTTCCTGCCGAGCATATCATTTATACAAATTGTGAGGATGAAATCTGTAGAGTCCCTGAGGACATCCCAGTATATGATTATCTAAAAAAATTTTTTGTGGACAGTTATTCTGACCAAAAAATGTACGTTGTGTTTATTACGAGCGAATATTCGGAAAAATCATGGGGTGCCCTTATTGAAGTAGGAGCCGCTTGGATAACTAGTATTGATAGTAAAATTTTCAACATTCCCCCTTGCAGACCCGGACATCCTTTACACGACGAGGTGACTTGGCATACAACTAATCGAGATTCAGCAACAGGAGATCTTTCTATGGATAAAGTAAACGTAGATATTTTTTGCCAAAAAATCGAGGATGTATGCCAAAAACTTGGTTATCATAAAAAAAGCCGAACGGAAAACAAGAGCATGTTGGCTTCGTTAGTTGCAGTATTATAAGGTTTTATATTTATGTTGTTTTTTAATGATGAAAAAACATACTCTAGAAACAATAAGAGACAAGATCAAGGAACTCTCTGACGACAAAACTTGCATTGATGGTTACACGATGAATGTTGGAACCCAATACAAGATAGTCCATGAGCATTTTCGTCTTTCCAATATTGGTTTTGGTGTTCCTCATACATTTTGGAGTTTAGGAGAATCCATATTTGATTTCTGGTTTGACATATTACAATCCAACAACGTAAAGGTTGTCTCCGATGAAAAGGACGTTATACGTGAAGCCATAAACAAGGAAATGAGGTGTGAACCAACAGATGAAAACATGAAGGTTCGCATTAATGTAATGGAATTGTTGGGTAAAAAGTTCCGTTTTATTGACTTGTTTGCGGGCATCGGCGGTTTTCACACAGCACTGCATAGTGTTGGTGGCAGATGCGTTTTTGCAAGTGAATGGGATAAAAATGCGAGAATATCTTACGAGGCAAATTACAAAGATGTTGAACCGAAATTGTTCAAAAAGAACAAGAAAGGAAAATACTTGTATTTTAATGAGGACATCAACGACGCCGACCCCAAAAAGATTCCTAACTTTGACATTTGTTGCGGAGGATTCCCGTGTCAGCCTTTCTCTGTTGCTGGACTGAAAAAAGGCTTTGAAGACACGAGAGGAACATTGTTTTTTAATATTGCCAACATTGTTAAAGAGAAAATCGAAGCTGGTTATCCTCCAAGAGTACTTTTTTTGGAAAATGTACGCGGGCTTAAAAACCACGACAAAGGAAATACGCTTAAAGTAATTCTCGCTACATTGGAGGAGTTAGGATATGGGTATTCATACGAGGTGCTAAATGCTAAATATTTTGGTGTTCCACAAAATCGTGAAAGATTATTTATTATTGCATGGTATAAAAAACTTGTCGATATCAATGCTTTTCATTTTCCCTACGGTATTGCAGAAGATGGGAGCACTATTTATGATAAGAAAAAATTGAAAGAAGGCACTTTTCCGACAAAAGTATCAGATATATTCGAACCCTTTGAGACAATGGATCCTTCATTTACAATTAGTGATAGAATGTGGGAAGGACACAAAGCGCGCAAAGAGAGAAACCGAATGAAAGGAAAGGGGTTCGGTTATTCTTTGTTCAACGGGGATAGTGTTTATACCAGTACTATTTCTGCTCGTTATTGGAAAGATGGTAGTGAGATTTTAATTGATCAGTCGGACAAAGGGCTTAATCCTCGTACATTAACTCCTGTTGAGGCTGGTAGATTACAAGGATATAGAATTATTGGGAAAGGTTGGGAGCACCAAGAGTGTGCAGATAATCAAAACTATAATGATTCCAATCCTGAATTCAAAATAGTCGTTTCTAAAAAAGAAGCATATCATCAATTTGGAAACAGTGTGGCTGTTCCTGTTATTAAAAGAATCGCAGAAGAAATAGTGAAACAATTAATGAAATAAGCGAATATGAACGATTTGTATTCATTTCTTGAGAATGTATCTCAAAATAGTGATTTTAATGCTGAATTGAGCAAACGAGGAGGATTTGTCACCTTTAGCAATTCTGGTAAAAGAGGTGGTATAAAATACTTTCAAATAGGTCTTGATAATATTCTCCAGACATTAAAAGATATTTTAGAACACTTAGATGTTTTCTGCCATTTGACAAAATATAAAGAAAAAGAATGGAGAGATAATGGATCCGCATATTTTACAGATTCAGTTGCGAATGCAAATTCTACAGTACAAACAAAACCGTTGTTTTCCACATTAAGCAAAGTGATTATGTGGGGGAATCAACCGAGGTTAAATGGTATAAATCCTGATGAATTTATTGAATTAGACGAATCGTCTTTGAATAATGCGATTAGTAAACTTGAAGATGTCGCAAAGAGTTTTAGTCCAAAATCATCGGAACAAGATGATGATAATAAAGAGACTCCTCGCCAAAATATTCAACTTCAAGGTATTGACTTCTCTATTAATAAAATCTGTCAAACCATCCTCTCCACCGGCCTCATCTATTCCGACACTCTCATTAAACGACTTGCCTATTCGCTGATGGCCAAGCCTTTCGTTATCCTTAGTGGTTTGGCGGGTTCGGGAAAGACACAGTTGGCCTTGGCTTTTGCCAAGTGTTTGAGCGAGAACATCGAAGAGCAGGTTTGCACGGTTTCCATCGGCGCCGATTGGACCAACCGGGAACCGCTGCTGGGTTATCCCAATGCGCTGAAAAGCGAAGAATATGTGAAGCCCGAAAGCGGTGTACTGCAACTTTTGATGCGAGCCAACGAAGACCCAGACAAACCCTATTTCTTGATTCTCGACGAAATGAACCTCAGCGTGGTGGAACGCTACTTCGCCGATTTCCTCAGTGCCATGGAGTCGGGCGAAGCTATCAAACTTTGGGATCATGAGAGTGAAGATGTCCCCCAAGAAATACTTCTACCCAAGAATGTCTTCATCATCGGCACCATCAATGTGGATGAAACCACCTATATGTTCAGCCCGAAGGTGCTCGACCGCGCCAATGTAATTGAGTTCAAAATCGCCGCTGACGAGATGGATGAATATTTGGGTAAAAAAATCAATATCAACCTTGAAAGTGCCTATTCTGCTTGTGCAGATATGGCCGTCGATTTTGTAAACAAGGCTAATAGTCAAGTTGAAAAGGACGATAAAAACAAGGATGTTTTGCTCTCATTCTTCAGGGAATTGAAAAAAGTGAATGCTGAATTTGGCTATCGCACCGTGAACGAAATCAGCCGTTATCTTCACTTTGCCAATGGAGATTTGGAAGCCGACACAGCCATTGATACTGCCATTTTGCAAAAACTGCTGCCCAAACTGCATGGCTCCAGAAAGAAGCTTGTGCCTGTGCTTGCTGCCATGTGGAAACTCTGCCTAAAAGATGGCATAACAAAAGAGATTGAAGCGGATTTCAATAAAGACGATTTCAAGTATCCCGAATCGGCAGAAAAGATTCAACGGATGTATCATGCCGTTATTGACAACGGATTCACCAGTTTTGCAGAGGCGTAAAGGATTGTTAAGAGCTGAAAGATAAATAAAAAGCAAAAAATCCATGGAAGGAAATATCGACATACTTGTTAAGGAATTATGCAAATTGCCCAAGGAGACAGGATGGGTGGAGTTTAAGCACAACAATGATGAACCGAAGATGATAGGTGAAGACATTAGTGCTCTTGCTAACATGGCAACTTTGAAAGACCGCGATTTTGCCTATATGGTTTGGGGTGTTGATGATACTACGCATAATATTCTTGGCACTTCGGTTCGCTTGACTTTGCAGAAAAGGGGTCAGGAGGAGTTGGAGAACTGGCTGAGACACCAATTGTCAAAAAATGCGAATTTTGAGTTCTTGGAAACTGAGATTGACGGCAATCATATTGAAGTGATCAGAATTCATAAAGCATTACATACTCCTGTGGCATTTGAAAAGGTAGAGTACATTCGCAGTGGGAGCTACACCAAAAAATTGAACGATTTAACCGAACTAATGGCTCAGCTATGGGACAAACTCCGCAACAGCCGATTTGAAGATGTGTGTTCTGCAAAGGATTTGAGATATGTTGATGTGCTGCGGATGATTGATTGCGGTGCCTATTTCACTATGCTAAAACTCCCTCACCCTACAGAAGAAAAAGAGGTAATGCATTACCTTTTGGAAGATGGAGTTGCTGTTAGACTTGACAATGGGCTTTATGGTATTACGAATTTAGGGGCGATTTTATTTGCCAAAGACTTGAACGCTTTCTCAAGATTGGGCCGTAAAGCTATGCGAGTAATTCAATACCAAGGGAAAAACAGATTGTATATACAAAAAGAAGAGACTTTCAATGTCGGTTATGCAATATGTTTCGAAGACATAGTAAGATACGTAGGTGCTCTGTTGCCGAGCAGTGAAGATGCTGTAACTGTTGCATTGACAACAAAAAGCAAATATCCCCTGCCATCAGTAAGAGAGGCTATAGCCAATAGTTTAATTCACCAAGATTTATATATAACAGGTGCTGGACCAGTGGTAGAAGTTTTCGATAACCGAATAGAAGTGACCAATCCCGGCACCCCGCTGGTTGATATAATGAGAATCATTGACAATCCTCCAAAGTCACGAAATGAAAGATTGGCATCCCTTATGCGAAGAATGAAAATGTGCGAAGAATTGGGAAGAGGATGGGACAGGATGGTTTTGGCATGTGAGATACAATATTTGCCTGCACCAAGGATAGAAATTTTTGAAGAATCGACGAAGGTCACCATTTTCTCTGAAATGGAGTACAAAAACATTCCGGCAGATGACAAGATATGGTCATGTTATCTTCATGCATGTTTGATGTATATTCAGGGAGATGCTCTGACAAATACTTCATTGCGAGACAGGTTTGGACTCAAAGATTCATCAGCTGGAAGTGTTTCAAGATTAATAAAGGATGCGGTGGAAAAAAACAGGATAAAAGCACTTGATCCTCAAACTGCCAAAAGGTATATGCGTTATGTTCCAATATGGGCCTCTGTTTAATTTGCTGGTAATTTGCCAAAGAGAAGGATTATTAGCGCAAAATTTATGTAAATACAATAAAATCAATGTAATACGAATCCATATTTAATTTGCCGGTAATTTGCTGGAGTTGCTAAATCCAAGAATAAAAACATAGAAGTAATAATGTTAGATCGTCTCGAAATACCAATTACAGGAAAAGCTGGCGACATAAAACTATTTGTTTATCCGCAGTCCTCAAAAGCCAAGCTCTTTGAGGAAGGTGACCTGTCTTCCGGGGAATCGAGATGGCAGTTGGTAGAGGGGGAGGAATATGAGTATGAGTTCAGTGACAGCACATACAGTTTTAAGGAACATGAGCTTGTCCGTCCTTCAAAATGCACTACTTCAAGAGGTTTGATTAAAACGGGCATCTATGTCGGCTGTTTACCGCTTCTCGTTACCGACAATGCTGGTTTTGAAACTGAAATAAGCTTTGAGGTGCGCTCGGTAAAAATGGATTACCGAGAAGATTACCGGAGCATGCTGCATGACATCACCTGCCACTTCACAGATTTGGTGATGATGCAAGGAGCCCCTGTCACACAACGCTTTGAGGTGGATTTCAATGAAGACAGTCGCACACTCTACCAGCAATTTGCTTTTATGAAATCGTTGGTGGACAGCGACGAGTTTGAAGAAGCGCTGAACAAAATCCTCTATAATCCCATCCATAAATGGACAGGTACAACCATCGAAAAGGAGATCTGTTCCGTGAAGCGGTTAGGCCGTCATGAGTTAAAACAGATTGCAACAAGCAAGAACCGGCTGCCGCTGGGTGACGACCACCCACTTGGCGACCACATTGACAGCGTGCCCCGAAGATTGTCGGTTTCGTATAAAAAAGATACTGTTGATGTAGCGGAAAACCGTTTCGTGAAGTTCGTCTTACAATCATTCGCCTCTTTTTGCAGTACCATTCAACAGTGCCCAAACGCCAATGCAAGGTTGAAAACCGAATCCGAACTGACAGCCAACAAGCTGAACGGATGGCTGAGTCGCAGTTTCTTCCATGATGTTTCCAATTTGCAGACCATGACGTTAAACAGTCCGGCATTACAACGCAAAGAGGGTTATCGCGAAGTGTTACAGGCGTGGATGATGTCGAAGCTGGCAGCACAAATTACCTGGAAAGGCGGTGACAATGTGTATCAGGCCGGAAAGCGGAATGTGGCCGCACTATACGAGTATTGGGTGTTCTTTAAGTTGCTTGACATTGTTAAAGAAACATTCCATTTAGAGCTGACCGAAGAAGATGAAAAAAAATTGGTCAAAACCGACCACGACAACATCAACCTTGAACTCAGGCAGGGGCATACAAAAATGATTGGCGGAATTCATAGAACGCCCACGCGAACATTAAAGGTGCGGTTGTATTACAACAGAACGTTCGGCACGACGAGCCAGTTGAACGAAAGCGGTTCTTGGACCACCGCCATGCGTCCCGATTATACTTTGTCGATCTGGCCGGGAAACATCGAAGAAGAGGATGCGGAAAAACAAGACCTGATTGTCCACATCCATTTTGATGCCAAATATAAACTGAACAAAATCCTGCTGAACGAACAAGATAACGATGAAACGCACACTTTCAGCGATGACGAAGAGGGCCTTTCCGAAGAGGAGTTGAAGATGAATTGTGAAAAGCGGGAGGAGGAAAAAGGCATCTACAAACGGGTTGATTTGCTGAAAATGCATGCTTATAAAGACGCCATCCGGCGGACCAGCGGGGCATACATTCTTTATCCGGGGAATGTTGAGCCTAAGAAGTTAAAAGGTTTTCATGAAATTCTGCCAGGATTAGGAGCTTTTTGCCTCAATCCAAAAAGTGTTGAAAACGACTCAAGGGAATTGGAATTGTTCTTGCAAGACATTGTTGAACACCTGCAGAACCGAGCTTCCCAGCGGGAGCGCATGTCGTATCACACTTACGAAATCTATGGTTCAGAGCCAACGGTGGTTTGCGAACCCATGCCTGAACCGTATGGTGAAAATCGAAATCTGATACCAGAAGAAACCTTTGTGCTGTTGGGTTCATACAAAAACGAGGACCATCTTAAATGGATACTCAACAATAAGATTTACAACGCAAGAACTGGCACTAGAAACGGTTCTTTGCGTTTGAAACAGGAAATCACTGCAGCAAAATATGTGTTGTTGCATAGGGATGACCAACAACTATTGTTGAGATTGAGCGACAAAGGACCAAGGATTATGTCAAAAGAGGATTTGGAGAAAAAGCCTTTCGGGAATTTGTATTCGCCTTCTACTTTGTATTATGTTGTGTTCGATTTAAGTGCATCCGAAGCTGAAGATGAGTTCAAGGATGTCAAATGGGATACTTCTCGAATGGAAAATGACGGAATTATCAAAAAAGGTCATTTAAGTGCTGAACCAAGAGGTGTTTCTATGGTTGAACTAATGAAATATGTGATAAAATCAAAATAACCCATGTCCTGCCTCCGTGTCCTTTTAGCCATCATCTTTCCGCCGCTGTCGGTTATTGACAAGGGCTGCGGCTCCTTCCTGATTGTGCTGATCCTTACCGCCATCGGCTGGGTGCCCGGCGTCATCGGCGCTCTCATCATCCTTAACAAGGATAGGGATTAGCCACCCGTAAATTGACCATTTAGAAATTTTGAAATAACCAAAACCATTTTATCGTGAAAAGAATCACCACCCTTATCTGTGCCGCCCTCCTGTTTGCGGCATGCAACAACGCCCAAGACCAACAGAATACTCCGGCCGCACCAGAGCAGCAGGCTACCGAACAGCCGCAAGTGACGGAAAAGTCGCCGGAACAACTCCTGAACGATGCCATCAGCGACTACCTGGTGAAGGAGATCGGCAGTCAGTACGCACAGGGCGACGTCTGCATCCCCGCCCTCACACGGGTCGCCACTGAAGACCAAGATGCAGAGCAGATGCGTGTTTGGGGCGACTTCTGGATTTTCAACTACAAACTCGCAGGCGATACCCTCAAGACCGTCTCCGGCGGCAACCACTCCGGCTGCATCACCCTCGTAAGGGCGAATAATGATTCGCCCATGACCGTCACCTCGTTCGAGCAGACCGTGGACGGCGCCGGCAATGTGGCCAGCGCCAAGCGTATCTTCGGCCAGTACTACGATAAGTTCCAGAAGGTACAGTCTGATCAGGCTGCCCGCGAGGCCGCCCGCAAGGCCCAGCTGAAGGAGTATGTCGGCCAGCACGGCCTCAACGCCCGCTACTATCAGGACTACGGCCGCGAGGCGGTGGCGCTGTAAAACTGCCGTTGCCCTTCCGTAACTTCCTCCCGCCCCATGTCCGACACAATGTCACCGGAGCAGCGCCACCGCTGCATGTCGCACATCCGCAGCCGCAACACCAAGCCCGAGCTGAAGGTGCGGCAGTGGCTGTGGAACCACGGCTACCGCTACCGCCTGTGCGTGAAAGGTGTGCCCGGCAAACCCGACATCGTGATGCGGAAATACCGAACCGCCATTTTCGTCAACGGCTGCTTCTGGCACGGACACCATGTGGAGACGCAAAATTTTGCGTCTCCACAATCAATGAACAATTCCCCCTGTTGCAAAATCCCGCAAACCCACCGCGAATTCTGGGTGGCGAAAATCCGCCGCAACCAGGAACGGGACCAGCAGAATTACCAGACCCTGCAGGATAACGGCTGGCAGGTGATTGTGGTGTGGGAGTGCCAGCTGAAAGCCCAAAAGCTGGAGGCTACGATGCTGCATGTGGAGCAGCGTCTTCTCAGCAATTTCCTCGCCGCCCTGCAGCCCAAACGCACCCACTACGACTGGCCGGAGGAAACTTCGCTGCCCGTCGCCGCCGAACCGCCCGCCGAGTACAAGGCATAATGCAGAATTATCGACTCACCTGTTTCAAGCGCTCCCTCCACAGATAGTTGGCCACCCGCATGAGGAGGAGGGCATTGTCGAACCTCTCTCTCCCGTAAAAGTTTTCGGGAACGACTTCTGCTATCCATTGCGACAAGGCAGGAAGGTAGCATGTGAAATGAAGGTTGTCGTAGCCGACGACCCACGGGAGAATCCATGGACTTTGAAAGGGATAGTAGGAGTCAAAGAAACACAACGTATCCCCATTTCTGTTGGTGATGCGTACAAGGTAGTAATCTTCTTCAAGTACACCAGCCCTAACCTCGCTTAGAATGGTCTGTAAGGTGGTCTCACCAATGGTGTCAATATGTTCTGGCACAGAAAGATAGAAGGATTTTATTTGGGCAAAGTCTTTGTGCCATTCGGCAGGATCTTCAGAATAATAGAATTTTTCATAGAATGAGGAGTGGTTCACCATCTCTGTAAAGCGTTTTTTGTCGGCGGCGGTGATGTTGAATTCCGCAATGGAGGGCATCTGTTCGGAGCGTTGGTTAATGTCGGCAAGAATGGAGGTTAATGTCCTCGAGTCTGCGTCATGGCGGTAGTGCAGGCGTTTCTGCCTTGCCCGTTGTGGCCTGAAGTGGTATTTCCCTTTGTACCACCGCTTGGGGATATGCTTGCGCACATGTGTTCTCTGACAGTAGGTATGCAGGGCGCGATCCACCCGTAAGGTGCTGTCGTTGATGGCAGTGAGCCGGAGGATGTCTTCTCGGTAGTTTGCTGAGCTTGAACTAATTAACACTTCTGTGATGGGGGCGGTAAGGAAGTCCTGCAGTGGGTTTTCAAGCGTGGTGGGCTTTGTTTCGCCGTTGATGAGGTTGAGGGTGAAATGACTGGTTCTGCCCCAGTATAACGCTACGCTGTCGTTGATCAGCTGAAAATCGCGTGAAAATAGAGGTAGTCTGAGATGCTGGTACCACTCGCTTCCTTGTTTGTCGGCGGCATAAAGATACGTTCCGCCATTCTTCCATTCAGTTCCCCATCGTATCTCTTCTCCCTCATATACCTCGGTCGGTCTGTTGTTCAGTTCGCTGGTGTAGAACTGTGACTTGGGTGTCACCTCGGTACTATCCACCTTACAGAGGTATCTGTACCGGCACCACACGTACAGACATCCGTTTTGCACTGCTCCTTCAACCGGGAGTGTGGGCAAGGTCTCTTCGCAAAGCAGCCGGTAGTCGGTCGGCGAACTGAAAACCACCACCTGCAACGAGTCGGTTACCGCCATCAGACGGCCCGTTTCCCTGTCGGGGAAGAAATCCACCACGGGAATCGGAAAATGCTGCCATGCCACCTCATCGGCAGGGGTATAAAAGACCTTCTGATTCTGTCTGATAACCCAGAAATTATTCCATATCAATACTTTATCAATCTGCCAGTGTGGGTCGGCATCAGGTGGAAATGGCACACAGTGTGCGGAGGACCAATTGTTGTCGGTGTATATCAGTTGTTTTTGAGAAAAGTTGTTCAAAGCGGCCAGTCCGTACCCGCCGTCGTGCATGTCGAGGGAAAATACATAGTCGGGTGGAGACTTATCTTCGAGGGGCATTTGCAAAACATGGAAGGTCTGTCCGCAGTCTTCTGTGTAGAGGAGGGTGTTATGGTTGATCAGCCACAGCCGATTTTCTTCATCCACGCAACCATCCTTTATATAGACTTCAATTCCAAAATTCTTTTTCATCCAAGTGTTTCCGCCATCGGTGGTGAGATAGTAGCTGGATTCATATTTATATCTGGGGCACAATAGTGCGGTGTCGGCGCTGAAGAAAAAAAGTTGGTGGTTATACCAGTCGAGGTTGTCTTCCGGACAGATAGGAGAGGCACAATGCCAGTCCTCCCACCAGATGTCTGAGGTGCAATAGGGAAGTCCGCTGCTGGAAACGAGCCAGCACTTCCCGTCGGGAGCAAGGGCGAAGGTAGTGTGAGCACCGTCCAGGTTGATTTCCGCCCGCTGGTGTGCGGCATCGGTTTTTACGCCAAAGCGCTGGAGTACAGACGTGTTTTGTCCGCACACCGCCATCGCACAGATCATACAAAACCATAAAAGCGCTCCTCTTTTTTTCATGGTAGGGAAATTTGAGAGTGCAAAGTTACATGTTATTTTGTAATTTTCAATGGTTTAGCGATAATTTTGACGATGTGCACTTTTTTTAGTGCACATTGAAAATTTGTTGTAATTTTGTATTCATTATGAAACAGATAGAAGTTGTAGCCGCCATCATTGTCGATTCCGAGAACCGCATCTTCGCCACGCAGCGGGGAAGCGGCGACTGGAAGGACTGGTGGGAGTTTCCCGGCGGGAAGATCGAGCCCGGCGAAACGCCCGAACAAGCCTTGAAGCGCGAGATCTGGGAGGAGCTGGAAACCCGCATCAGCGTGGAACAGCTGCTGCAAACCGTGGAGTGGGACTATCCCAAGTTCCACCTGACAATGCATTGCTTTTTATGCCACGTGGAGAGCGGTCATCTGACGCTCAAAGAGCACGAGGCCGCCAGATGGCTTTCGCCCAATGAGCTGGACAGCGTGCAGTGGCTGCCCGCCGACTGGGAGGTGAATGAGAAGCTGAAGAGGGGTGAATGATCATCGCCGCCGACAGGACATTACAGGTAATGGTAAAATATTGTAGGGCTGCCATATTATGACAGCCCTACAGAGTGCGTTAATCCTGTTTACTGCTTCACGAATTTCGTTGTGTAAATCTCGCTATCGCTCTGTACTTGAACCTCATACACACCCGCCGGGAACGGGGCGACGTTCAGGGTGGTGGCATTGTCTTGCAGCAGTAGCAGTCTCCCCTGCAGGTCGTACAGGCGGCAGGTGAAAGGCTGGTTCGGCTCCGCAAGCTGGAGGTGTAGCACCTCGCTGGCCGGATTCGGATAAACAGTGAAGAAGGGCTGCTCCTGTTCGGCGATGCCATCCTCCGGATCGATGATAGGAGGCGCCGGGTAGTTCAGGTGCTGGGCCATGAAGTTCAGCGCAATGCGGAAACAGGCGTCGAATTTCTCCGGAATCAGCGTGGTAAAGCCATCGATGTAAAAACAGTGTTCTTCCCCTTCAAAAACGTGCATCTCATGGTCCACTCCGCGGCTGCCGAGGCGCTGGTTGATGTAATACGAGCCGTACATGTCGGGCAGTATCAACGAGGTGATTCCCAGGAAGTTCTCCTCGTAGGGCGCTCCATAATAGAAGGAGACGGTCTCGTCGGCAGTGCCGTGGATGAGACAGATGGGGGTCTGGTCATCGTCCCCGACGATGTTGGTGTCGAGAATGCCGCCCCACTGGGCAATCAGTCCGGCTACGTTGGGCGAGTACGACAGGTATTCGGGAAAGCCGGAGGTGTGCACGCCACCCAAATCGCTGTGCCCGCCGATGCCGAAAAAGCCTTCATCTTCGAAAGTCTCCTCCGGTCTTTCATCGTCATCCATCCACACGCAGTGCATCGAGGCGATGGTGCCCGCCGAGTTGCCGATGATGAAGATGCGGTTGGTGTCAATCCGGTAGGTTTCGCAGTTGCCCTTGAAGAAGCGCACGGCGGCGCTCACATCCTGCGCGCCCATATAGGCGCCCCGTATGAAGTTGGTCTCCGAAATCCGGTAAACGGGAATCAGCCGGTAGTCGATGGAGGCGACGGCATAGCCGTAATGGCTCAGCGAGTCGCCGTAGGCCACCATGTCGCACCAGGAGCGGTTGCCCGCAACGAAGGCGCCGCCGAAAACGGTGATCACCAGCGGACGGTAGGCCATGGTGTCGTTGGCCGGCTCGTAAAAGTCGAAGTACAGCGGGTCGGGGTCGTCGGAGCCCACGGGTGCGGCCTCGCTGTATTGTATTTCACTTTGCACGGAAATGTTGTCAAACACGCGCGACACAAACCTTTGGTCGTTCTGCGCCTGAAGCATCATGCCGGTACACAAAGTAAGGCATATCAAAAGGACAATTTTTTTGCTCATATAATATATATGTTAAAAATGAGGCCGCAAAAATACAAAAATTATTTGCACACAATTGTCAAGTTGTTCATCTTCATGCTTTTCTTTTTTAGGGCGGCCCGGCTCCCTGCGGTCGCCGTCGGGCTTTCCGCTTTACTCGCTTCGCTCGTGCTCGCTCCAATCCCTGCCGCAACGGAACCTCGGGGCGGTGTCGGCATATCCCATTCTGCCATGGGGGTAGGGGCTCTCTCGCCCGCCGCCCATCTTCACCATTTTATTGTATTCCAGTTCGACCACCATTCCGTTGCCGACGGCAGGAGGCAACGGAATCCCCACTGCTCCCGCCACCCGCGGCACGCCGACAGTGTGATAGAACCTGCCGGGTAGTATGCCGCGGAAGAACCGGGAGGGATGATGTATCTTTTTGTAAATCTATAAAATGATTGAAAAATTAAGACGCAAATCAGATAGAATTGCGAAATTTGCTCATTACTTTTGAGAATTTTTCTGTTGTAAATTGAGAATTTTTCTTACTTTTGCAGCTCAAAATCAAATGGTTATAGTTGAACTTTGCAATTTGATAATTATGAATGAGACAAAATAGATAATATGAAAAAACTTTCCATCCTCCTCCTTCTTTCTCTCTTGTCAATCAACACCCTCGCCTTCGCCCAGCCCGACGCGCAGCCCGAAACAGACCCCGTCATCCTCCACCGCATCGACCAGTGGCAGGACCTCAAGTTCGGCTTCATGGTGCATTGGGGCATGTACGCCCAGTGGGGCGTGGTGGAATCGTGGAGCATCTGCAACGAGCCGTGGATCAACCGCGACGGCGCCGACTACTACGAGTACAAACAGCAGTATCAGTCCCTCAACAAAACCTTTAACCCCACCAAGTTCGACGCCAGCCAGTGGGCCGCCGCCGCCAAAGAGGCCGGTATGAAATATATGGTATTCACCACCAAGCACCACGACGGCTTCTGCATGTTCGACAGCCGCTACACCGACTATAGCGTGGCCGGCCCCGAC
This sequence comes from Bacteroidales bacterium, assembly GCA_045132235.1. Lineage (GTDB taxonomy): Bacteria > Bacteroidota > Bacteroidia > Bacteroidales > WCHB1-69 > UBA1756. Next base: position 1,250 of record JBGURX010000062.1, on the reverse strand, counting down.
TGTCCCTATCACACCGCTCCGCAGCCCGACATCACCCGCGCCATCGTCGATGCCTTCCGCGCCCAGGATATGTGGATCGGCCTCTACTTCTCCAAACCCGACTGGCACTGCGACGACTATTGGGCGCACGAGTGGGCCACCCCCGACCGCAACGTCAACTACGACATCGCTGCCCACCCCGACCGCTGGGAGAAATACAAAACCTTTACCTATAACCAAATACAGGAACTCACCCACAACTACGGCGACATCGACATCCTCTGGCTCGACGGCGGCTGGGTGCGACCGGAGTGGAGTTTGAACGATGAAACCCGCGAGTGGCTCGGCTGCTACCAGCGCATTCAGGATGTGGACATGCCCCGCATCGCCGCCATGGCCCGCGAGAACAATCCCGACCTCATCATCGTGGACCGCAGCGTGGGCGGCCGGTACGAGAACTATCGCACCCCCGAGCAGCAGGTGCCCGACACGCTGCTGCCGTACCCGTGGGAAACCTGCATGAGTATGGGCTACAGCTGGTCGTACGTGTCCACCGACGAGTACAAAAGCACCCGGCAGCTTATACATATATTAATAGATATAGTAGCGAAGGGTGGAAATTTCCTGCTCAACGTGGGTCCCGATGCCGACGGACAGCTTCCCGCCGCCGCCTTGCAGCGGATGCGTGAGATGGGAGAGTGGCTGAAAAAGAACGGCTATGCCATCTATGGCACGCGGCCGCTCTACCCGTACGCGGAGGGTAATGTGCGCTATACCCAAAGCAAGGACGGCAGGCACAAATATGCCATCACGCTGAATGCCGAGGGCGATTATGCCACGGTGAAAAAGATCAAGTGATTTTTCCTTGAATTCATTCTTGCCGCTGGAAGCGTTTTTCTGCCGTTTTGCGCAAATTTCTCCGAAAAGTGCTCCAAAAAAATGGGCCATAATTCAAAAATTGGCCAAAAATAGGCCATTTTTTTGTTGAAAAATGGGTGTTTTTGAAAATTATTTCATTGAATTACAATAAGATGAATAAATTTCAAAAAAAAGTTTCATTATAGTGTTGTATGAATGGAAAAAGCAGTATTTTTGCAATCCCGTTTTGCGCGTCACACGAACGGCGCGCCAGTAGGGAGACGCGCCCCAGAAAGGGGCGGAGAGAGGCGAAGGGAAGACGGGATTTGTTCTTTGAATGAATGGAATGATGTAGCAAACACTCAAGAGATTCTTTTGAGAGACTCAAGCGAAAAGACGAGGCCGGGACAGAC
>JBGURX010000061.1:0-6365 GCA_045132235.1 Bacteroidales bacterium | reverse complement strand
GCATCTTCATCCCCGACAACTTCTCTTCATTGATTTATAGTGGAAAATAAATTGTGATACAATAAAATATCCCTTTATGAAAAGAATAACCCTACTGATAACCTGTGTGTTGTGCATGGCGCTGATAGGCGGCGCATGCAAAAAGAAACAACCCGCTGAGAAGCCCGCCACCCTGACCGAGCAGCAGAAAAAAGAGGCTGTGGCCGCCTTCGTCAAAGAGGCCGAAAAGAGTGTGCACGACGGCAAGGCGGATTTTCTCAACCATGCCGTTGACACGGTCGCGCTGAAGGCGGCGGTGGAGAAGAAAAGTTCCGCCCTCGACATCGGAGCGGGCATGGAGATTTTCTACGGCAACTGCAGCTTCGGCGATTACCTGTGCAGCATCGAGGAGGAGGGCGGCAGCTTCCGCTTCGACACAACCTACGTGCAGAACGGACGGCACCATGTGGTGCTGCGCACCTACGACGGCAACGGCAACTTCCAGTTCGAGGACCTGCTGATGGGATTCAAAAACGGCAAAGCCGTCATCGAGGATGCCTTCCTCTACTCCATCACCTCCCTTTTGTCCGACAAAATCGCCTCCGAGACCATGCTCAACGTCTTCATGACCATCGACAGTCCCACCGAAGAGGCCCGCAACATGATTACCGTGACGGCCCTTTGCGCCAACGGCGAGTACCAGCAAATGTGGAAATTGCTGAACGAACAGAAGAGCCAGCTGCAGCAGTTCACAAGTTTCTACAAATTCTATACCATCGGGTTGCACGCTTGTTCCACCGACTTCACCGGCGACCTCGAAGCCATCGGCGGCGACAAGCGGTTCGTCCTCTACCACCAGCTCTGCCACGCCATCCGCACCGGCGACGCCGAGTCCACCCTGCAATACATCTCGCAACTCATCGACTACACCGGCGACGATCCCATCTACTGGGTGCTGTATGCCAAGGTCCTCACCAACGCCCAACGCTATCAGGAGGCCCTCGCCGCCTACAACACCGCCAAGCAGGGCATGGACTACATCTGGGACATCTGGACCGGCGAGCTCACCTGCTACAAGCGGCTGCGCAACACCGAGACCTTCAACAACTGTCTGCAGGCCGGAAAAATCCTGTACGGCCTGAGCGACGAAGAAATCGCCGACATGGGGCGCAATTTCTAACGTCTGCTTTTTTGAGGGGGCAATTGCTTCACTGTAATCAAATCCACGCCAATAGCAGTTGATACTTTCGCAATGGTTCTCAGCGTGAAATTGTGTTGGAAGGACACCCTTTATTCCTCCTCCTTCTGCCAACGCATGTTGTTGTTTTGAAAATAAACACGGTAATCCATCGGCACGGAGTTGAGCGCACTCACAATCTCCTCCAAGGTGTCGAGCTGCCGGGCGGCGATGTCGGCTGCCGTGCCCTTGATGTCGGCCTGATGGCGCTGATAGGCCGAAAAAACCAGCGTTCCATCCGCATCCAGCACCGCCACCTTCATCGTGGTGGACCCTATGTCAACCCCCATACGATAAGGGGTTTTCGTATCAATTGCCATGTTTAATAAATTAGTTTAATAGAGTTATTAAAAACGGCGGCAAAGATACAATAAATATTTGGGAAAATCTACGCTATCGGGTCGGGGCACACGTTGCGCCCGCCATCCTCTGCCTTCGTGCGTTAGTTAGTCGCGCAAACATCGGACTGAACAACCATTGACCTTATAGTAGTTGCCGCGAGAGACGATGGCGTCACCGTAGCTCAGGGCGCGGGCGTATGCGCCAGTACTGTTGTTCTCAGTAGCACCCCATAAGACGGCGTATTCGCCGAAATATAGGTAATCGCTGCGGTAGGAGCCAGCGGGTAGCGCACTAAAGCCGGTGGCATTGTTCTGACTGGGCGTGTTGCCTACGGCATAGATATAGGTGCAACTGTGCCACCCCGTGGTGCCCGCCAGTGCTTTGGCTATATACCTGTTGTCGCTGCCGTACACATACTGGCTCTGGCTACCCACATAATCTGTCAGCTGGGTCCATTCCGCATCGCTCGGCACGTGCCATCCATCGGGACAGATGCCCTGCACCCCACTCGGATTGGCACTGCTGGATGAGGAACTACCCATCACCGCCTTCCAGTTATACAAAAGTCCGTAGGTGGGCTTATTGGAAGGATTGTTATCCGGATAATACCAATAGGCAGTTGTGGTGGATGTACCGTTGCCTTGAGAAATGGGGGTGCCGTTGGCGTATCTGGTGGTACGCAGGTTTTCCTTCATCCAGCACTGCTTGCCTATCTGTAGCGCATCATAGCTGTTCCCGTCAATGTCGGTCACCGCATTGGGGATCACAACTACCTCAGTTGTATTGTCTTCTGGCTGGATGGGGTCTTCTTTTTCACAAGCCACAGCAAACAGGGCAGCTGCACATAATAATAATACAATTTTTTTCATAAAAAACGGTTTGTATTGGCCTCGAAAAAACCGAGGTGTTTATAAATTAATTTGACGTGCAAAAATACATGAATTTTTACAACCCCGACGGGTCGAAGCGCATCGCATGCGTCCGTAATGACGTCCGCGCAATTGCGTTCTTACAGTATTTCCATGGCAATCCAGGCGCAGGCCTCGGCATCGGCGAGGGCGTGGTGGTGATGTTCCAGATTGAAGCCGCAGGCTTTGGCCACGGTATGCAGCTGGTGGTTGGGCAGTTGTTTGCCGAAGTGCCGGCGTGAGGCACGGCAGGTGCAGCGGAACCGGTAGCCGGGATACTCCATTTGGTAGGTTTGGAACACGGCTTTGAGGCAACCCTCGTCGAAGGGGCTGTTGTGCGCCACAAGGGTCAGTCCGGCGATGCGCGGGGAGATCTGTTTCCACACTTCCGGAAAGGAGGGGGCGGTGTCGGTGTCTTCGGGCCCCAGGCCGTGCACTTCCTGACAGAACCATGCGTAGTAATTAGGTACGGGATGGATGAGGCTGTAGAAGGTGTCGGTGATGACGCCGTCGCGCACCACTACCACGCCGACGCTGCACACGCTGCTGCGCTGTCCGTTTGCGGTCTCAAAATCAATGGCTGCGAAGTTTTTCATACGAATCTTTTTGATGCCGACATTTCAGGCGGCAAAGGTACAATTTTTTTCGGGGGCAAAAATAGGGTACAGGTATGACAAAACACGGCATAACAAATTGAAAATGGAAAACGGAAAATGGAAAGGTGCGGGGCAAAAAGGAACAAGGTTTTCACCCCGCGGGAAACGCGGAGGTTTTCAAATCAGATTGGCGATGCCCTCGCGCAGGAGGTTGTCGTTGCCAGCGGTGGCTTCGTTGTGGTAGGGGAACTGTGCGGCCCGAACCTCTTTCCCGTACTTGAGGGCATAGTCCACCGTGTAGAGGGTGCCGCTTTTGGCGGGGCATTGAGACACCACCACCATCTGGCTGAGGGCAGCTTGCAGACGGTTTCTCCTCACGAGTGTCTTCGGGGTGGCTTTCACGCCAAGGGGCTGCTCGCTGATGGCCAGTCCCTGCTGGCGGAGGATGTAATCCTGCAGCTCCGTGTTCTCCACGGGGTGAACGATGTCCAGACCGGAGCCGACGATGGCGATGGTTTTCCCGTGGACGGCGAGGCAGCCTTGGTGGGCGGCGGTGTCGCAGCCCAATGCCAAGCCCGACACGATCACATAGCCTTTCTGTGCGAACTCCACTGCGAGGTTGTAGGCTTTTGCGCAGCCAGCAGCATCGGCGGCCCGTGCCCCGATGATGGCCACGCTTTTCTCAGCCTTCAGGAGTTCGAGGTTGCCCCTCAGCCACAGCCTTTCGGGACAATCCTCGCCAATGGCCCGCAGCAAGGGCGGGAACAGCTCGGAAGCTTGGGTGATTTCGATGATGGGATAGGGCATGATGTGTGTGCTGTGGGAGGGCAAAAGGATATAAGGTTTTCAATAAGGGTTTCAGTCAGCGGGAAATCGCGTGAGGTCAAAAACGGTAGTGTAGAGTGAGGTTATTGCTCTGCTATGGATTGTAGATCACCATTCTTAATTGCCTCGTTGATAAGTGAGTCTAGTGCATCCGTGAATAAAGATGGATTATTATCCGTTACTTTGAAGCAATAGTGAGTGCCATTTTCGGTTTTTTTATCAGATGTTGTGACTTTACGTGGACAATAATCGTCCCAATTTTCGATCATAAGATATACATCCAATTCCTTTCTTCCATCATTATTCGGGTTATTATCTTGGGGATTACCGTACCATTGGAAGAAATGGTTATGATACTTGAAGTTGATATTCCATCCCCAAAAGAAATCACATTTTGTGTTCTTTTGATCGGTGAAAATTTTTTGTTCGTTATTTTTTTCAACGGTAATATTACCACCAAAAAGATTAGACAACAAATGATTTCTAATGATTCCTATAAAGTATTTTTTATTTTCCTGACCATTTCCTTTCCCTTTTTTAGTAAGAAGATACTTGTCGCTTTGTTTATCCAATTCAAAGTCTTCTGGAATTCCCAACAAAAAATCACTTTCTGTCAAATCTGAAAAGACAGCTTGTTGAGAATCGGGCCAAATTGTTCTGTCGGCAGGTTCTGAGTCTAGAAGAAGGTCATTAACACACTTTGCAAGATTAGAATTTAATAGAATATGTTGTCTCCAATTCTTGATGGAATCATCATAATAAAACTCGTATAGAAGCTTGAATTCAGAAATACATAAAAGTAGTTTTATGAAAATACTTCGATCCCCATCGCTATTTTTTACTCCATCCCTATCAAAATACTTCTGAGCATTCTCCCATTTTGCATCAAAGTCTTCCCAATTGATTTCTCCGTTTCCATCAGTAAACAAGAAACGGATTGCACCTTTGAAAAATGCGTATTTTTCGGCTTCAATGATTTTGGATTCCCATTCGTTGTCGCTTAGTATTTTCTTGGCTTTGTCGATTTCTTCTTTTAGCTGAGCAGATGGGTCTTCGAAGTTCATTTCTGTAAGTGTTTGATAAACGCCAACTTTCTTTTTTGTAGAATAATCATGGATTACTTTAACATATTTGCAAAATTTTATAAAATTATCTAATCCGGTCACATAATTCTCTGCCATATTCCAAGCAAATCGCATGGATTTTTCATCTCCATCAAATATCACATAAGCAAATATGACAGCAATGATTGTGTATCCTGCTTTTTTAGACGCTTCAATAGTTTCACTATCGTTACACCAATATGCTTTTATTTTAGAATCATTTGCCAACGTTGTTAAAGCGTAAGCTAATTTTGTAAAAGCTTCAGGTGTCTCTAATACTTTCTTTATCGGTTCAAATGGGATGAATTCTGCATAGTTCTCTTTTTTGTTGATGGATTTGAGTTCATCAAAGGTTTGGTTGTCGCTTTCGTTCCCAAAGGCAAACCAGTATCCTGACAAAAATCTGACAATGAATGCGGTGATGTTTACATCCAATTGTCCTGGTTTCTCGCTATTCCAAAAAGCATTTGTCCAATCTCTATCCATAAAAAACTTCCAATTGTCTTTGAAAGTTTTTGGTGAAGCTGCATTTTCTGGAAAATATTTTTTTGGGTTATCTGATTCAATATTGTTTGGCAATATCTTCTCTATAGATGCTTTTAGATTTTCGAAAGCCGTCAAAGGCTTGCCGCGAGAGTTCATTTTTAGGTAAAGATTCTCGTTCAAACCATTTGATTCCAAATCAAAGAAATAGAAATTTACTTTGTCAAGATTAGGGAAGGCAGTTCCTTCTACATTTGCTTTTTCGTGAATAGCATCCAACATATTGAGCATCCCAGACACTGTTGGGTCGTTTCCCCAATAGTTCATAAACCATACGGAATTTTTTATTACATCAGATACTTTCTCATTTGATTTAACGTCCCAATGCGTAGCAGTCACTTCCTTACAAAAATCAGCGGCGGCACGGCGTGTATCGTAACTGAATTTTGATAAATCCCAATCGTTCTTCTGCCTTTTTACATTCTGTGCATACAAATACAGAAGAAATAGCGTTGTCAATCGTTGTTGACCATCAACAGGAATAAAACAGCGTTTTTCGCCATCGTTTTCATTTCTCTTTTCACAAGACCCAAATATCAAATCGAAGTGAACACATTTCTTCTTTTCATCAAAAATGTCATTCAAGAGATTCGTTCGAACTTCTTGCGCTTTCTTGTCGGTGGTTCTGCCTTGGGCATAATCCCTTTGAATCATAGGTATGAGTATCTTGTCATATTTATTCAACAAAAAAGGGAATGTTAATTCCTCAAAGCTGTTTGTGGTGTTATCGTTGCTCATTGTTATTTAGGGGACTTCTATTTTTAATCTTTTTTAGACATACTTCCAGACCCTGCAAGTCCCTTCAACAGAATCTGAAAATACAACGGGGCAA
>JBGURX010000060.1:0-2903 GCA_045132235.1 Bacteroidales bacterium | reverse complement strand
GCTCGGGCTGAACACCTGCTGGGTGGGCGCCTCCTACCGCAAGCAGCCCGACCGTTACAAGGTGGAGAGCGACGAGACGTTAGTCTGTGTGGTGTCGCTCGGCTACGGTGCCACGCAAGGGGTGCCGCACCCGCAGAAACGGACCCTCGCCGATGTAACGGAAGACCATCGCACATCCGAGCACGGAAAGCCTTTCCCCGAGTGGTTTGTGCGTGGCGTAGAAGCTGCCCTGATGGCTCCCACCGCTGTCAACCAGCAGAAGTTCACCTTCATCCTCCACGACGGCAACAAGGTGGAGGCACGGAAACGCTTCGCTATCTTTGCCAGCTACGCCCCTATCGACCTCGGCATCGCCAAATGCCACTTCGAGATCGGCGCCGGAGAAGGGAGTTTTGAGTGGAAGTAGGATTGTCGCATCTCTCCGAGATGCCCGCTGTCCGTACGTGTTGGCATCACCGAGGCATCCCCACCAGAACCACAACCTAACCATCAATAAACCAGTCACAAGACATCCCAAATCATGCAAATCACCCACCTGTTAGAATACACCTCCCGCACGCAGTTGCGGCAGTGGCTTACCGAGAATCACCATACCGCCAAGGAGTGCTGGGTGACGGTGAACCGCGGCAAGCAGCCACGCACCGACTGCATCCCGTACGTGGAGGCGGTGGAGGAGGCCTTGTGCTTCGGCTGGATCGACAGCACCGTCAAGCGCCTGCCGGACGGACGGTGCGCCCAACGCCTCTCGCCCCGCCGCAAGAGCAGCCACTGGACCGAGCTCAACCTGCAACGCTGCCACCACCTGATGGAATGCGGGTTGATGACTGAAGCGGGATTGAAAGCGATGCCAAAATGAGTGGATAAAACGGTATTTTTTTTATTTTTGCAAAAATAAAAAATCCTGAAGTGAAACTATGAAGAAGCTCTCCCTCACCGCCCAGATTGGCATCGCCTTGGTGCTGGCCGTAATCGCTGGCATCCTTTTAGGCCATCATGCCGATTTCGTCAACACCTACATTAAGCCCTTCGGTGTCATTTTCCTTAATCTGTTGAAATTCATTGTGGTACCGCTGGTACTATTCTCTATCATGGCGGGCATTCTGTCGATGAACGATGTCTCGAAGGTGGGGAAACTCGGTCTCCGCGCCCTGCTTTACTTCATGGCGACCACCCTCTTTGCGGTGACGTTAGGGCTGGTTGTTCCCAGTCTGCTGAAGGGCGTTCTGCCCACCATCCACATCAGCACGGCCGCCACAGCGGAGACCATAGATACGCCACACCTGTCGGTGATGGACCAGATTGTCAACATGTTTCCCAGCAACATCCTCGCGCCAGTAAGCTCAATGGCGATGATGCAGGTCATCGTAATCGCCCTGTTTTTCGGCATTGCCATGGTGCATGTGGGCGAGAAAGGCGAGATGGCCCGCAAGGTGACGCTCAGCTTCAACGACGTGGTTTGCAAGATTTTGGAGTACATCATGGCGTTGGCGCCCATCGGCGTGTTCTGCATGCTGACGCCTGTGGTGGTGGACAACGGTCCGGCAGTGCTGGGTTCGTACGCCGCCCTGTTGGGACTGGCCTACCTCTGTTTTGTCCTCCATGCGGGAGTGGTCTATTCGTCGGCGGTGAAGTTTCTGGGCGGCCTCTCCCCGCTGAAGTTCTTCAAGGGGATGCAGTCGGCCATGCTGTTTGCCTTCTCCAGCGACTCGTCGGTGGCCACGCTGCCCTACACCATGCAGTGTACCGAGAAGTTGGGCGTGAACAAGGACATCGGCCGCTTTGTACTGTCGCTGGGCGCCACCATCAACATGGACGGGGTGGCCATCTATTTGGGGGTGGCCTCCGTATTCATGGCCAACTGCTGTGGCATCGACCTCACCATGGGGCAGTACATGGCCATCGCGTTCGCCTCCACGGTGGCCTCCATCGGCACGCCGGGCATCCCGGGCGGCAGTCTGGCGCTGATGGCGATGGTGTTCGCCTCGGCGGGCATCCCGGTGGAGTGCGTGGCCGTGGCCGCCGGTATCGACCGCATCATTGACATGGGCCGCACCGTCATGTCCGTCACCGGCGACGCCTCATGCGCCATCGTGATGCAGAAAAAAGTGGGACAGAAACTATAACACACTATATACCAAATACATATAATGAGACTGTACGCGCAGCACGGGGAATTGCTAGAACGAATGTGCAAAGAATAGGGGCGGCCGTATGTTTTCATCAATGAACAGCTTACATAATTCCGAATATTTTTTCAAACATCAATCACACATTTGAAATTTATTTTACTTTTGCACTCCCCAAAAAATCCATTGCCCTATGAAAAAAGCACTATTCCTCCCGATTTTACTTTTCGCCACTACGCTGTCTGCTACAGCACAAAGCGAGGCACAAGCCAAGTTGCTGACAGAAGCCTATAAACAGTACTCCACCAAAATGCTGTTTGAATTCTTTGACCAATGGGCCGAAGAGGTACAATCCAATGAAAATGAGGCCCCAGACCCATACGTGGCAGAGGCACACAAAGTGTTTTCCGCCTTCTACCAACCGCTGGACGATGCGGGTTCAGAATGGGGTAAAGATCTATATAAAAAAGAGCCCTATTTCATTGTTCAGGGCTCTCTGTGGGAGATTAAACAAGCAAAGGAAATCCCTGATAGTTACAAAGAATTCAGCACCCTCACCACTCTGGATTCGGCTGTGGAATTCCGTCCTCCCGTACATTTTGAAGGAAAGAAAATTGTTTATCTCACAGAAGGTTACAAGGAATTGTTGAACGCCTTTTTAGGGAATGTCCACACTGAACTAGGAGAGCAGAATATCATGCAGCCCGCATTTCCCATTGAAGAAAGCGAAAAGAGACACAAATTTTTCACACAGGCAGCCCTTATTTTCTACGGACA
>JBGURX010000059.1:0-16093 GCA_045132235.1 Bacteroidales bacterium | reverse complement strand
ACAACTCGACGGTGGCATCAATGATTCGCCGTGTCACCCGCCGTGGCGACCTCGCCTCCCCGATGAGCGAGTTCCTTGGTGTCACGGTGGTGATGATCATTCTCGTGTTCGGCGGCTCGCTCGTGCTGAACGGGCAGTCATCGTTCACGGCTCCCATGTTCATCACCTACATCGCCCTTTTTGCCATGATTGTCAATCCCGCCAAGAATATCGGCACCGCCCTTGCCAAGTACCATCGCGGCATGGCCGTGCTCGACCGCATCTACGAAGTGCTGGATGCCGAGGAGGTAATTACAGATGTGCCGGATGCGGTGAAACTGACCGGTTTTGAGCGTGGGATTACGATGGAGCATGTGTCGTTTTCGTATGCCACGGCCGAAGTGCTGCATGATGTGAACCTGACGGTGGAAAAAGGACAGATGGTGGCCATCGTGGGCGCGTCGGGAGCAGGGAAGTCCACCCTCGCCGACCTGCTGCCCCGTTTCTATGACGTGACTGGCGGTCGCATCCTCATTGATGGGGTGGACATCCGCCAGTGCGACATCCGCTCGCTTCGCTCGCTGTTTTCCATTGTCACACAGGATGTTGTGCTCTTCAACGATACCATTGCCCGCAACATCGCCTTTGGCCGCGAGCAGGTGGATAAGCAGGCTGTGATGGCCGCCGCCCGCACGGCCAACGCCGCCGAGTTCATCGAGGCGATGCCCGACGGCCTCAACACCGTCATCGGCGACCGCGGCCTCAGCCTCTCCGGCGGACAGCGGCAGCGTATCAGCATCGCCCGCGCCGTGCTGCGCAACACGCCCATCCTCATCCTCGACGAGGCTACCTCCGCCATGGACACCGAGTCGGAACGCCTTGTGCAAGAAGCCCTCGACCGTGTGATGCAGAACCGCACCACCATCGTCATCGCCCACCGCCTATCCACCATCCGCAACGCCGACAAGATTGTGGTGCTCGACGGCGGCCGCATCGTGGAACAGGGCACCCACGACGAACTCATCGCCCTCGGCGGCAAATATTCCAAATTAGCAGAAGTCAACAACTACCGATAACATGGCCAAACACAAACTCCAGCGTTTCGCTGAAAACGAGACTTTTTCCAACCTTTTCCAACACCATCATTATGATGTGCGCAACGACGCTTTCCCGCTGAAAGGCAAGTGGAATGCAGAATATTTCCATAACGATAATCCCATCATCGTGGAGGTGGGCTGCGGCCGCGGTGAATATACGGTCTCCATGGCACGCCATTTTCCCGACAAGAACTTCATCGGCATGGACCGCAAGGGAGCCCGCCTCTGGCGCGGCTGCAAGGATGCCACCATCGAAAACCTTGCCAACGCCGCCTTTATCCGTGGCCAAATTGATGATATTGAGCACTATTTCGCCCCGGGCGAGGTCTCCGAAATCTGGGTCACCTTCCCCGACCCGCAGCCCAAAAAAGCGCGCCGCCGCCTTGTGTCGCCCAACTTCGTGGAGCGTTACCGCAATGTGTGGGGTGAAACGGGCGTGCTGCACCTCAAGACCGACAGCCGCCTGCTGTACGAGTATCTACTCGAAACTGCCGCAGAGGAACAGTGGCATATCACCGACAATGTCGAGGACGTGTATGCATCGTCAAATCATCCGTTTCTGACTGAAATACAGACTTTTTACGAAAAGAAATGGCTGGAGCAGGGCTCCCTCATCTCCTACATCAGGATTGAGGTGGACAACCGCCGCTAATTGATTTTTAATTTGTTGTGAAGAAGGCCTTCATGGTATTGCTGGATGACGGCTTTCATCAGTCTTTCATATTCTTTAACCTGTGGAATGGATTGGGAAGAGATGTCCCGTAGATTTCCTTCTTTTTCTAAATCCCATATTTTCAATATTTTATCTCCATTAAATTCAATTAGATAATGGGAGATGTAAAATTGATAGGTGCCCGAAAGGTAGTTGATGGCGAAGCGCGGCGTGGAACTGTCGAACACGTTGTTGCCGAAAGAGACAAATGCTCCGCTGAAGCCGCAATAGCCGAAGATGGAGGGCATGATATCCACTTGCTGCATGATTTCATCGGAATGGAACACTTCTGGCTGTGCGGGGTGGAAGAAAATCATGGGCACTGAATAGCGATGACGTTGGTAGTCAACATTTTTTGCGCCTTCAAAGGTGCAATGGTCGGCGGTGATGACGAACAGGGTGCGGTTATACCAGTCGGTTTGCGACACTTGTGCGAAGAACTGCCGCAGCGCCTCATCGGTATAGGCAACCGTATGTTGCATCGGGAAGTCTCCTTTGGCAACCTTTTGGTCGTACTCTGCCGGCACTTGGAAGGGATGGTGCGAGGTGAGGGTGTAGAGCGTGGCGAAAAACGGTTCGTCGATATGGTCTAACTCCTGCGCCACATAGTTCAGGTAGGGCACGTCGGGAATGCCCCAGCTGCCGTCGTAGTCGCGGCGACGGTACGGGTACTCATCCATCCCGTAGTAGTGGTCCACACCGGCGGTGCGGCTCATCCGGTCGAAGCCCATCGTGCCATTGGTGCCGCCATGGAAGAAATGCGTGGTCATGCCCTGCTTTTTGAGCACCGGCAGGGGGTAGCTGACATAGTTGGTGGCGTACTGCGACTGGCAAAACGGCTTTTCCATCAGCGAAGGAATGCCGCCCAGTATGGAGGCCACCGCCTCAATGGACTGCTGTCCGTTGGCCATCCCCCTGAAGGTGATGCTGTGCTCCGCTAAGCTGTCCAAAAACGGCGTGTAGCCCGCGATCGCTTTCGGCTCGTCAGCCAATGCCGTGCTGTATTCGCTGGAAATTCCTTCTAAAATAATCAGTACGATATTGTCGGTCTTTGGCGGGATAAAATATTGGTTGTCAAAGATTTCTCGTTTAACAGGGAAGTCTTGCTCGCACTCTTCTTCCGTAAAGTAGGTCTGTTCGGGAAGCTGTTCGCTGTGCAGGGTGTTGAGAAGTGTAAAGGGCGAATTGAGGATGAGGGCGGCATTTTCTACTCCGCCATACTCACCTGCCGAAACCATCGACAGCGGACGGTATTGCCAGCCTCCGCGAATGCCGAGCAGCAAAAGTCCTATCACGACAATGCGGATGGCTATCTGTACGAGAATGGCTTTCCCTTTTTGTATAAATTCTTTATAATCAATGAATTTTGAAAAATAAACCATTGCCATCACCAGCAGTACAAAGCCGATGAAGATGAATATCATATAGTAATAGTCGTGTAGGAAAAGGGGGAGCAGGTCGGCGAAATTGCCCGTCTCGCCGGCGAAACTGAAGATGTCGCAGGTCATCCTGCGCATGGAAAAGGGGTAGTAGCAGGTGTCGATCAGGTTGGCGGCGACGGCCAACAGATTGGCAAGGATGAGGTAGAGGTTGGCGGCGATGCGGCAGGGACGGCTGCCTACGAACTTGAACGGCAGCAGCAACAACAGGAAATACGGGGCGTTCAGGAGAATGATGGCCGCCAAGTCGAAACGCAGGCCGTAGAAGAAATAGGCGGCGCGTGCCTCCGGGAAATGGGAGAGGTTGAATAGATAGAAAACCAACCGGCAAAGGCTGTAAATCGCCAAAAGACAGACGGTTGTATAGGCAATATGCAGCAACGGCGTGTGCAGGTAGGTCTTTTTCTGAAAAAAAGGATGGGTACTCATGGCGTGCTGGTGTTGGAATAACGGGGACGGCGCGCCTCCATCTCTTCAATGAATTTCACAAACTGCTCCGGAATCAACACCTCGTCTTCATTCTCTAAACGATAGGCCTTGGCATAATCTAAAAACTTGAAGGCCAAGTCGGGATGCTTGCGCTCCCATGCGACTTTTGCAATGGTGAGGTATGATTCGTAAACTCCTGATTTTGAGCGTATGATGCCATGGTAGTAGTCATCATTGCAGTAGGAGGAGGGCAGGTCGTGGCAGAAGATTTCCAGCGTCTCGAACAATACCAGCGCGTCGGCTTCGTGCCCTGCTTTCACCAAAGCATCTCCTGCATTGTACAACTCTCTGTAAAACTGTATGTTAAAGTCTGAAAGCAGGTTCTCTTGCTCGCGGTTCAGGGTGGCTTCGTGGTAGAGGATGCGCAGGGTGGAGAGGCATTCGTTGAAGTTTCTGTGCGCATAGTCGAGCTGCAGCCGCAGGAGGAGCGCGTTGGTCTGCACGCGGTTGAATTGCAGTGAGCGGTCCAGATAGTACTCGCACATCGCCGTGTCGTGAAAGTTCAGCTCCTCCACCGCCTGAAGGTAGAAGAGGGTGTCCACCCGCCGGCGCTGCACCTCCAGCGTGTCCTTCAGTCCCTGTAGCTTGTATTCCAATGCCTTGCATTGGTGCAGGGTGGCGAAAAAGTCAATCTGCGGACAGTAATGGAGGTTGGGAAGAAATTCGTCTTGGAAAATCTTCACCGAATCCAGCATCTCCGTAACAAAAATATAATGCAGGGTGACCAATTCGGGATCCTCCACGTTGATAACCCTGCTCTGCTTTTCAATACGGTCGGTGAAGCCTTCCGCTACCTGACAGTCAATGGTTTGCGCTTCCGCAAAAAAACAAACCGTCGCCAGGAAAATGGCGGCGGACGTTTTGCGGATGAACAACGATAGACACATTATTCAGACAGCAGTTTTTCTTGGATAATCTTCTCCAACTCGGCTTTTTCCACGTATCCCTCTATTTTTTCGGGCTGGTGGTGCGGCTTGACGATGACGAGTGTGGGCAAGCCTTCAATTTTGAAGTTTTGGGCGATGTTGGGACATTTGTCAACATCCACTTTGTAGATGGCGATTTGGTCGGAATATTTTTGGGCTAAATCCACAAGGTGAGGCGATAGTTTCGTGCACCATCCGCACCATCCGGCGGTAAAGTCGATGATGATGGGACGCTTGCATTTGAAGCCATATCGTCCGTTGTCAAATTCGCACACCTCTTCGATGAAACGTTTCTCGTCCACCACCTGCACTTTCGAGAAATCTATTTCCTCCTTGGGTAGGCCAATGGTGTTAGGTCCTTCATTTTCAGCTTCTTGCTGTTGCTCTTTGGCGGGTTGCTCCGGTGCTGGAGTTGTTTCGTCCGTTTGGTTTTTGGGCGTGCAGCCGGCGGCCAGCAGGGCAATGACAAACAGGGCGGGGAGAAAGAGGCGGACAAGTGCGTTCATGGCCAACTATTTTTGCTGGTTCTGGGCTGCGCGGGCACGGATCATCGCGCCGGTTTTGTTCTTGCCGATACGCACGTTGTCCAGCAGCGGACGGTTGGCGGGACAGGTGAACTGGCAGCAGCCGCATTCGATGCAGTTCATGATGCCTTCCTTCTCGCAGTCTTCAAACCGCATGTTTTCCGACAGGGCGTGCAGGCGGTACGGCTCCAGTCCCATGGGACAGGCTTCCACGCACTTGCCGCAGCGGATGCAGTTGCTGATAGGGCCGCGCTTGGCATCCTGCTCGCGGATGAACAGCAGGCTCGACATGCCCTTCACGGCGTAGGCGTTCAGGTTGGTGATGGCCTTGCCCATCATCGGGCCGCCGGAGATGATTTTGCCGGTGTCTTCCGGAATGCCTACCGCGTCCATCACAGCTTGGATGGGCGTGCCGAGGCGCATGTGGAAGTTGCGGCACTTGTCGGCCGGTATCGATTTGCCCGAAACGGTGGTGAAAGTCTGCACGATGGGCATGTTCTTCTGAACAGCCTGATAGATGGCATACGTGGTGGTGAGGTTGTTGACAATGCAGCCGACCGAAATCGGGAGCGCGCCGTTGGGAACGCTGCGGCCTGTGATGGCCTTGATAAGCTGTTTCTCAGCACCTTGCGGGTATTTGATGCGCAGGGGCTGCACCTTGATTTTCGGATGTCCCTTGGCGGCGGCCACCAGACTGGCGGTGGCTTCCGGCTTGTTGTCCTCAATACCGATGATGGCCTGGTCCGCTCCCGA
Source organism: Bacteroidales bacterium (assembly GCA_045132235.1). Taxonomy (GTDB): domain Bacteria; phylum Bacteroidota; class Bacteroidia; order Bacteroidales; family WCHB1-69; genus UBA1756. The sequence goes on along the minus strand of JBGURX010000059.1, from coordinate 10,174 downwards.
TGCAATCAGGGCAGCCTCGATACCGATGATGCACTCCTCGGCATGCTCGATGGCCATGCGGTTGTCGGTGGAGATGTAAGGCTCGCACTCGGCCGCGTTGATGATGAGGTACTCGCACTTCTGCTCGGGTTTGAGCATGTATTTGATGTGGGTGGGGAAGCATGCGCCGCCGAGCCCCACAATGCCCTTGTCCTTCATGCGGGCGATAATCTCATCTTTGCCGAGCTTGATGTCGCGCACGATGTCGGGGGTGGTGTCGATGTCCTCCATCCATTCGTCGCCTTCACGGTCGATGACGACGGCGGGCTTCTTGTAGCCGCTGATGTCGGCAATCATGTCCACACGGTTCACGGTGCCCGAGATGGGGGAGTGGATGTTGGCGCTCACGAAGCCGCTGGGCTCGCCGATGAGCTGTCCCACCTTCACCTTGTCGCCCTTCTGCACTATCGGTTTGGCAGGTGCGCCGAGATGCTGGGTCATATATACCACAGCCTGATCGGGGAGGGGAAACTCTTCAATCCCTTGGTTGTGGGCAATTTTGTTGGCTTCCGGGTGTACACCTCCCATGTGGAAGGTCTTTTTCCCTAAGGCTTTCACTTCTTTTTTGAGTTCGTTTGAAATATCGGTGGACATATTGTTGTTTTTGTTTGCTTAAAAAATTGAATGATAGAGTTTTGTATGTAAAAGAATGGGATGGTTAGGCTTGTGCGGGAGTAGCGGCTTCAGCTTCGGCCTGCGGTGCGGCTTCGGGCTTCTCGGCAGGCTTTTCGGCGGGTTTCTCGGCAGGCTTGGCTACCGGTGCCGGGAAGTTGACCGCCACGATGGCGTTCTTCGGACATTCGGCCACGCACTTCTTGCACATCTTGCACTTGGTGAAGTCGATGTAGGCGAGGTTGTTCTCCACGGTGATGGCCTCGAAGGGGCAAACCTTGGCGCACTTGCCGCAGCCGATGCAGGCGGCTTTGCAGTTCTTCATCGCCACCGCGCCCTTCTCTTTGTTGTTGCAGGCCACATACACGCGGCGGTTCTTCAGCCCTTTGTGGCGGATTTCGATGACGCTGCGCGGACAGGTCTTGGCACACACGCCGCAGCCCACACATTTTTCTTCATCCACCACGGGCAGCTTGGTTGCCGGGTCGATGGTGATGGCACCGAAGTTGCAGGCCTTCACGCAGTCGCCGCAGCCCAGACAGCCGTTGGGGCACAAGCCTTCGCCGGCATACAGACTGTTGGCGAAGAAACAGGAAATCTCGGAGTCGTAGCTCACCTTGGCGGGCGAGTTCTCGCAAGAGCCCTGGCAGCGCACCACAGCTACCTTCGGGGTGCTGTCGGCCGCCTCGATGCCGAGGATGGCGGCAATCTGTTCGTTCTTCTCTTTCGGAGTTCCCGGGCAGCTGCAGCCCTCCATGGTGCCGCGCGCCACCATCGTCTCTGCCAAGTTGCGGCAGCCAGCGAAGCCGCATCCGCCACAGTTCGCACCGGGCAACAGCTCGCAAATCTGATCAATGCGGGGGTCTTCCTCCACATGGAACTTCTTGGCAATGAAGAATAACACTACAGCAGCCACAAGGCCTACAATACCCAAAATCAGCACAGCCTTCCAAAGAATGCCTAACAGAAGCGCCGTGTCAACAGCAAGTAAAATGTTCATTTTGTCTCCTTTTAAGTCTTATAATTTCAGGATGGCAAAAATACTACTTTTTTTCTTTGTCTGTGTGCCTTGGAAAGTTTTTTTTTCATCATGTGAGCAAATTTCGTCTAATCTGCGAAATCCGTGCCTGATCGGTTTGAAGAACTCCGCTCACTGTCAAGGTCTAATTCTTGACGATTTTGATGGTTTCACTGCCGCTTTCAGTGACTATTCGTATTAGGTAAGTGCCAGCGGCATAGTTGGATAAATCAACTGAAAACTCTTTTTCGCCTACACTTTTCTGGAAAAGCATTTTCCCGAATAGGTCAAAAACTTGCAGTTCTATCGCAGGTTGCCCTTCGGTCTGCATTCGTACAATACCCTCGGTGGGATTGGGAAAAGCCTTGAGGTTCTTCAGGCTATTCTCTCCGATGGTTTCAGGTAATTCCGGCCCGCGGATGCCGATGATGATGGCATGGTTGCTGTTGAACCCGTATGAGCTGCAGTTGGTTAAGGCATAGTAGCCGTTCTGCTGGCCGCCCCATCCCCAGTTGAAATGGAAGAAGTCATCGTCCTGGTAACCGTCGCAAGTCCATACATGACCACCATAACTGCCGCTTCCTCCGTACATGAAGGGAGCCCGTTCGTCAAGTTCGCTTTTTAAATAGTTGAGCCATGTTGCAGACGATAGGTTTCCTCTCTCAATGTAATGTATAGTAGTGGGATAGCGAAAATAGGTGGAGAGGGCTGACACTATGTTGTTGGAATTGGCCACACTTGCTGAGGGACCGTAATTCATGTTGACGGCTACCCCGCAATGGTACAGCAAAGTGGCAACGGCTTCTACGCAACTGTCTGGATGATAGACAACGGAAAGTTTGTCAGGCATGTTCTCATAATGGTAGGTTGTCGCTCCAAAGTTGGCGGAAAGGGTGCCGTAACTGCTGTTATACGAGTGGCTTCCTGAACCTGTGGTGGGATAGTGCCAGTAGCGCATTATTTGCCCCATGACAATAGCCCCGCACCCCACCGCAACGTGGCCGCCATAGACTGAGTTGCCGCTTGCATCTGCAGGACATAAGTTGTTGTAGTACTTGGTCTGGTTCCATTGGTTGTTGCCCAGCAGAGGGCCAACGACCACATCCCCATCTTTGGGCACAATGGCATCTTCTGCCAGCAGTGCCTCCCATTGTTGGAGGACGGTTTCATTGTTATACGGCTGGTTGTCAATAATATACTGAATCTCTTCAGTGTAACTGTTAAGGAAAAACTGTATATGGGCGGGGATGTTCTCCGTGACGAAGGAGCCCTCATCGGAAAAAGCCAGAATGGGTTGAGAACGGTCGTCGCCCGCTACGATGACAAAGCCTTCGGCATTGAAATTGATGACGTAAAAGCTGGGGGCTGAACCATTTTCTCCACGCAGTGAGGATGCAGTGTAAGCCACTACGGGATTGAGGGAAGCGGGGTCGCAATGGAATTTTTGGGCAAAAAAGTGAGAGGCCACCGTGCAAGCAGTAGTTTCATCTACAGATTTGGCATGGATGCGCCCTGAGACGATTACTGCTAAGATGATTAAGCAGGCCATTTTCAATTTCATAGTGCGAGGTTTTAATTCAATTTAGCCGTATATTATTGATATAAAGTATTTTATGTTTTTTTTGCTATGGTTCCTCACTTAGATAAATCTCTCTCAACCTCTTCTCCTCGCGCTCCCAGCAGTAGCGTTCAGCCGCCCGCTCCGTCGCAGCCTTGCAGGAGGTGTATAACTCGCTGTCGTTTAACAACATGTTGATGGCGGCAGCGATGGATGCGGGGTTGTGCTCCGAAACAATCAGCCCCACCTGGCTCTCCTTCACCACGGCAGCCATCTCGGGCAGGTTGCTCACCACGCACGGAATACCCGCCTTGATGTAGTCGAACAGTTTGTTGGGCAGGCAGTACCGGTAGTTGAGGTTGGTGTCCTTCTCCAACGAACAGCCGATGTCGCACAATGCCGTGTAGTTGGCCAGCTCTTCAGGCGATACTCTGGGAATGAAATGGACGATTTCCTCCAGTGACTCTCTCGCTGTCAGCGCTTTAAGATGCGGCACAACATCGCCGTTGCCGATGATGAGCAGCTGCGCATTGGGGATCTTTTTCATGGCCAAGATCAGCTCCTCGGCGCCGCGGTCGCGGTTGATGGCACCCTGCATCACAATTAGCTTGCAGTCGGTGGGAAGACCGAGGTCGGCACGGCTTTTGGTGATGGCAAAACGCTGCCGTGAGGGCACGTTGCGCACCACGTTCACCTTGTTGGCTCGCGGGTATTCTTGGTCGTAAATCTCTGCTATGGAATTACATACGGTGATCACATCTTTCAGGTGCGGAAAGCATCTTTTTTCAATTCTGCGCCAGAAACGCTGCACCCGGGGACGGTTGTTGAGCTCCGGCACGCCGCAGAAGTATTCGTGACTGTCGTAAACCAGTCTTTTTCTTTTTATTTTACTGATGAGAAAATTGGGATAAAGTGTGTCCAAGTCGTTGGCCACCAGCATGTTGCACTTGTGAAACAGGAGGAAGAGGAACAATCGGAAATTCAGCTCCGCGTAAAAAAGAAACCCTTTTTTGAAGAGTAGCCGCAGCCGGCGGGTAGCGTAGCGGCGGGCAGGCAGGGCAGGGGAGTTGGGCAGTTTTCTTCCCACCAACAAAACACTAAATCCCATATCAACCAGTGAGTTGCAGACTTTGTCCACCCGCTGGTCGCTGTAGAGGTCGTTGCTGACGGAAACGATGACGCGTTGCAATGCTTAGTGATGGTTGAGACGGCGATCCAGTTCTTGTGCCACGTAGGAGGCCACATCGTCGGCGTAGGAACCGCTGCCGAAGCCGGCGTCGTAGCCGAGCTCCTGTGCCAGCTCGTGCGAGATACGCGGGCCGCCGCACACGAGGATGACTTTGTCGCGCAGGCCTTCTGCCTCCAGCATCTCCACCAGCTCGGTGAGGTTCTTGATGTGCACGTCCTTCTGCGTCACGGTCTGCGACACCAGCAGCACGTCGGCTTTCATCTCGATGGCCTTGGCGATGAACTCCTCATTGGGAACCTGACTGCCCATGTTGAGGGCTTCAAACATATCGTAACGCTCTATGCCATAATGGCCTGCGTAGCCTTTCATGTTCATGATGGCGTCGATGCCGACGGTATGGGCGTCGGTGCCGGTGCTGGCGCCGATGGCGATGATCTTGCGGCCGATATGCTCGCGGATGAACTCGTCGGTCTCGTGCATGTCCATGACCGTGGATTCCACTTTCGGCACATGGATGGCGGTGTAGTCCACCGTATGGATGGTGGAACCGTAGCAGTTGAAGAAGGTGAATCCTTCGGCCAACTCCTTGTGGAACACCACCAGCGGGTTCTCGAAGCCCATCTTTTTCATCATCTGCTTGGCAGCCTCCACGGCTTCGTCGCCGCAGGGCACGGGCAGCGTGAAACTCACCTGCACTTTGCCGTCGTTCATGGTGTCACCGTAAGGCTTTACTTTCGTTAAGTCTAAAGTCTGATCAAAGTCCTTTTGATCCATCGAATAAAGACCACCGCTCATTTTCTTTCGTATTTTATTATGAAATAATGACTTTAAAAATTAGCCTGCAAAATTACAAAAAATAGAGATACAATTGTATCTTGCTGTGATTTTTCTAATTTTCCCCTGAAGTGAAGCGCATAATCATGTCTCCCGCGTAGGTTTGCGAGATGGGAATGCCGTTGACATTATGCTCCATGTCGAGGAAAAATCCGTCGCTTTCCTTCCGTACCAGCTGCACTTTCCGGAGGTTGACGATGTAGCCGCGATGGCAGCGGGCGAACCCGTGCGGGGTCAACTGCTCCTCCACTTTTTTGAAGGTGCTGCGCAGCAAAAGACGTTCTATTTTGTCATTCTTTAAATAATAAACAATGGTGTAATTGGAGGCCGCTTCTGCATAAAGCAGGTTTTCCTGCCGGATGGAGAGCTTGAGTTCGTCTTTGGCATCGCGCAGGTTGATGGTGGTGTCGTTGGCATAGAAGGAGAGCGGTTCCTCAATGGAGAAGGTGGATTCTTTTTTCATTGAGGAGAGTAAATCGTTGATTTTGATGTTTTTGATTTTTAATGCGAAATAGAGATAGGAGAAAGCGTATGGCAGGATGAGCATGGAGGGGATGAAGATGAAGGATCCGCGTAGGATTTCATAGAACGAACGGCTGTCCTTGGCGACAAAAATGGCGAATGCCGAGTAGGAAAGCGCAAGGAAAACCACTTCTGCCACTAACCATATTATATATGAAAAGAGGGTGAAGCCTTTTTTGCGAAACATCAGGCACATCAGACAGCGGCTGACCAGCAGGAGCAGCGTGGCCGCGATGATGATGATGGAAGAATAGAGGAATTCTTTCGGCTGGGAGATGTCCTGAGGGATGAACTGGAAGATGGCAATGGGGTTATAGACGCACACGAAAACGATGGAGAAGAGCGCGACAAATGCAAGAATTTTGACGTTCGTTGATATTTTCAGTAAATAGGAGGGAAGTTCCCTGTTCATCTCATGCCATTTTTGAGGCTGCAAAAATACTACTTTTTTTTGAATGAGTAAAATTATGTGAAAATTCGTCCCAAAATTTGAAAATTCGTCCCAAAATGCAAAATTTCGTCCCTAAGCGGGGGTTGATGTCACTAAAAATTCAAAAAAATGAAAAAAAATCGTTCTTTTGCCGCCGATTTTTGAAAGAACCATTAACTAAATATCAATTTATGGAAGAAATTTCAAGACTTTTCGACATTTTGACCCGCTACGAGGAAAAGTGGCCGGAGCAGAAAGTTGCGTTGGCCGCCAAGAGAGACGGCGCATGGAAGACCTTTTCACCGAAAGAGTACAAAGAGATTACCGACAATATCAGTTACGGGCTCATGAATCTGGGCATCCAGCCCGGTGACCGTGTGGGACTGATCTCCACCAACCGTCCGGAGTGGAACATGATTGACATGGCCATCATGCAGATCGGTGCCATGACGGTGCCCATCTATCCCACCATCAGCGAATCCGACTATCGTCACATCATCTCCCATTCGGGGATGCGCATTGTGATTCTGGAGGGTGCCGAGGTGATGAACAAGATCAAGGCCATCCGTTCCGACTGTCCAGAACTGGAGCGCATCTATACGTTTATCGACCGTCAGGAGTTCCCCTACCTCGACCAGCTCATCCAGCTGGGTGCCGACAACCAGCAGCCCGAAGAGCTGCAGCGCCGCCGCGACGCGGTGAAGCCGGAAGACTGCTCCACCATCATGTACACATCGGGCACCACGGGTGCACCGAAAGGTGTGATGCTGTCGCACGCCAACATCGTGAACCAGCTGCTGAACCTTCGCCAGACGCCCGCTCCGTGGTCGAAACGCGCGTTCAGCTTCCTGCCGCTGTGCCACGCCTACGAGCGTATGCTGGTGTTCCTGTACCAATATCTGGGAATGTCGGTTTATTATGCACAGAATTTAGGAACGATTGCAGAAAATATCAAGGAGGTGAACCCCACCATGATGTCGGCTGTGCCGCGCGTGCTGGAGAAGTTCTCCGACAAGATCTGGAGTTCCAGCAAGAACATGAAGCCCATCCCGAAGGCGATCTTCCGTTGGGCGTTCCGTCTGGCCGAGCAGTACCGCATTCAGGATTCCGAGCGCACGTGGTGGTACAACTTCCGTCTGAAAATCGCCGACAAGCTCATCTATTCCAAGATCCGCAAAGGTATCGGCGGCAATTTCGACATCATCGTGTCGGGTGCTGCCAGCATCCAGCCTCGTCTGGCATCGTTCTTCTCCGCCATCGGCATGCCGGTGTTCGAGGGTTATGGTGCCACCGAGACCTCTCCGGTAATTGCGGTGAGCAGCCGTTTGCCCTATGCCCGCGAGGCCGGTACGGTGGGTTTCCCGCTGCCCGGCGTGGAGGTGAAGGTGGCCGAAAACGGCGAGGTGCTTTGCCGCGGCCACAACGTGATGATGGGCTACTATAAGGACGAGGAGCGCACCCGCGAGGTGATCGACGCCGACGGCTGGTTCCACACCGGCGACCTCGGCCGCTGGACCGAGCACAACCAGCTGGTCATCACGGGGCGTTTGAAGAGCTTGTTCAAGACCTCCTTTGGCAAATATGTCAACCCGCAGATGATCGAGGAGAAGTTCTGCGAGTCGCCGTTCATTGAGAACATGGTGGTGGTGGGTGAGAACCGCAAGTTCGCCGCGGCCATCATCTCTCCCGACTTCGAGTTCCTCAAGAGCTGGTGCCAGCGCCACGAGGTCGAGTTCACCAGTCCCGAGCAGATTGTGAAGAACGAGGTGGTGCTGAAACGTTTCGCCCGCGTGGTGGATGAGTACAACGCTTTCTTCGGCGAGACCGAGAAGGTGAAGAAATTCGAGGTGGTTCCCGATGCGTGGACCATGAAGAACGGCCTCATCACCCCGACCCTGAAGGTGAAGCGCCATCTGGTGCATGCACACTACAAGGATCTCATTGAGACCCTTTTCCAATAGCCGATTTCCGGCTTTCCGCCTGAATTTTGGGACGCATGGGTATGCAGATTGAAATTTTGTGTATCTTTGCGCCTCAAAATCTTTTTATGGTTTTTCCTATTCTCAAAATCAGTATAGAAGAAATAGTATCCACGATTTCCGGTTGGGTGTGGAGTCCTGCCTTGGTGTTTCTTTGTCTCGGTGCGGGGCTTTTCTTTTCGCTGGTGACGCGGTTCGTGCAGGTGCGTCGTTTCGGGGAGATGGTGCGGCTGCTTTTTTCCACCGACAAGAAGCAGAAGACGGGCATCTCCTCTTTTCAGGCGTTTGCCATGGCGCTGTCGGGACGTGTGGGCACGGGCAACATTGTGGGGGTGGCCACGGCCATCGGCTACGGCGGTCCTGGCGCGATTGTGTGGATGTGGATTATCGCTTTCCTCGGTGCCGGCTCCGCTTTTGTGGAGGCCACCTTGGCGCAGATTTACAAGGAGGAACACAACGGGCAGTTCCGCGGCGGTCCTTCATATTACATAGAAAAGGGCTTGCGATGGCGGTGGCTGGCGGTGCTTTTTGCGGTCTGTTCGGTGGTGGCCTGCGGGTTGTTCATGCCGCCGGTGCAGAGCAACGGCATTGCTATTGCGTTCGCCAATTCGCTGGGGGTGCGCCCGTGGATCATCGGAGCCGTCACGGCTTCGGTGTTGGCGTTGGTGATTATCGGGGGTGTGAAGCGCATTGCGCGGGTGGCCGAGATTGTGGCGCCCTTCATGGCGGTTCTGTACGTGATTCTCGCGTTGGTGGTGCTGGCGTGCAATGCGCCGGCGGTGCCGGGCGTTTTCGCCGACATGTTCAAGAGTGCCTTTGGCGTACATGAGGTGTTCGGTGGCATATTGGGTGCTACCATTGCATGGGGTGTGAAGCGCGGCATCTACTCCAACGAGGCGGGACAGGGCACGGGACCCATCGTGGCGGGTGCTGCCAAGGTGTCGCATCCTGTGAAGCAGGGACTGGTGCAGGCCTTTTCGGTGTATGTGGACACGCTGCTGGTGTGTACCGCCACTGCTGTGATGATACTGGCCACAAAGACTTACAATGTTGTGGATGCCTCCACGGGCGAGATGCTTTATACGTCGCCGTACATGCTGGGCGCGCCGGATGTGTCATACACGTCCACGGCCATCGGCACGCTGCTGGGCAGTTCGGCGGGCAACATCTTGGTGGCGGTTGCGTTGGCGTTTTTCGCCTTCACCACCATCATGGCCTATTACTATTATGCCGAGACGGGCATCGTTTATCTTTTTGGGAGAGGGAAGAAGGAGCATGTGGCGGTTTGGATTTTACGGATTGCCATCATTGCGGCGGTGTTCTATGGATCGCTCAAAGAGGCGAAGGCGGCATGGGATATGGGGGATATTGGCGTGGGTGCCATGGCGTGGATCAACATCATCGCCATTTTGCTGCTGTTCCCGAAGGCCATCAAGGCGTTGCGCGACTACGAGAAGCAGAAGAAGGCGGGCAAGGAGCCGGTGTTCAATCCGCAGCAATTGGGCATCAAGAATGCCGATTTCTGGGAGCAGAAGCTGGAGGAGGAGAAAAAATCATAAAACCGTGAAGCTGCCATAGTATGACAGCCCTGCAATGTATGCCAGCCCTGCAATCACAATGTGGAAGGAAAATCATCCCCTGCGCAACCAGCAGGTAATACCTCTTCCTACTTGGTTTCTTGGTTTCTTAGTTTCTTAACTCCTTAACTCCTTAACCCCACTCTCCATTCTCAACTTTCAACTCTCAACTACTCCCACTCAATCGTCGCCGGGGGCTTGGAGCTGATGTCATAGACTACGCGGTTGATGCCGCGCACCTTGTTGATGATTTCGTTGGAGACGGCGCGGAGGAAGTCGTTGGGCAGGTCGGCCCAGTCGGCCGTCATGCCGTCGGTGGAGGTGACGGCGCGCAGGGCGACGGCGTTCTCGTAGGTGCGTTCATCGCCCATGACACCCACCGAGCGGATGGGCAGCAGGATGACACCTGCCTGCCA
>JBGURX010000058.1:0-5338 GCA_045132235.1 Bacteroidales bacterium | reverse complement strand
GGCCGTGTAAGGACCGACATCTCGCTGAACTCGCTCGACAAGAACGGGCAGCGCCGCGGGGTGATGGACCCCGGGCAGGCCAACGGACTCTCTGCCGAGGCGGCGGCCAAAAAGATCGTGCGCGCCATCGACAAGGGCAAGCTGGAGGTGCTGGTAGGCGGCAAAGAGCTGGTGATGGTGTACATCAAGCGGTTCTTCCCCGGCCTGTGCGCCCGCCTCGCAAGGAAAATCAAGCCGGTGTAAGGAGTGCCCTTCCGCCAGCGGCTGGCGGAGTTTCCAGCAACGAAGTATTCTGCAAGATTTTATGCTGTCGGGTGAAGGATACCAAGACTCCTTTATCACTCTGCTTGCAATTTTGTCACCAGTGGTGACGAAATCTACCTGCCATATTCAGAGAACTAATCTCCGATCATCAAGCACGAGAAACATAATTTTGGGGCAACAGAAAATATCAGAAATTCAAAACCAATCCAATACCATTTCTGCTTGCGCCAATACTCCAGTAGCTTTGTGTACGATTGGTCTGTATGCATTCCCGGTTGAAAACCTCAACACTATGGTGCATTTTATTGTATCCAACAACAAACAATGGAATACTTGCAATAGAGAAACCGAGTGCACAATACATCCACGGCATTGCATACGAATAATCCCCTCCCGCAATTGCTCCACCAATAAGAGTTCCTATTTCCATGCCTATAGCAGCAGACAAGAGTATCCATCCTGCATAAGCAATGGTGTGGCCCTTATGGTAAAGTTGAAAAGCACTCGGACAATTATCATTCAAAAAGCTAGCATAAACATCGCTGCTCATCACATGACCTTGATAGATGTATTTCTCACCCAAACGCGTGAGATAAGCCAGCTCGGTTTCCTGAATCAGATTTGTCGTATCCACTATTGACATATCTTGAAAAAACGACACTTTCCCATTTGAATAAACAATGGAATCAATTTTCCGTGTAGATAAAACAAAAGTGGGACCTTCTAAATTGTCCATTTCCTTGTATCTCACATCCGATTCAGAAACTTCCAAAATTTTTGCCTCAATTTTTTTTGAATCTGTAGTGACAATAATATCCTGAGCATAGCAAAAGGCAGTCAGGACAAAAAGCAAAATGGTTAAAATTAATTGTTTCATAATTAGCATTATTGGGGAAAATAAAACTTATTTCTCCCTTTCCAACCTAATTTTCCACAAAGTTTTTCCCTGATAACTGAAATATTTCGGTCCACAGTAAGCATTGCTATTTGTACGCATTTGTGAAGGAAGGTGCTTTTTACAGAAGCCCGTCAAAGTATAACTATCGCCGTTGTACAAGATAGTCTTATCATCGCCCGATATTATTACTTGAACGCCTGTCGGATTGAAAGTGATAATGTCACCTTGCTTCAGCCCCACCATAGAAAATTTAAATGATTGTCTGATTTTCTTTTCTGTTCCTTCTTTAACAGATTGAACCGGAGTCCCCTCAATATATGCCAACAAAGACTCGAATTTCTTTTGAGAAAGAAGTGTAGCACTTTGTGGAGCACCATTGAGACCGTTTTGCTTCAAAAAGTCCAAAGTCAAACTTTTCTTATTTGAAACTTCAGCCAATTTCAATAATGCAAACAATCCTCCCTCTTTTCCCCAGTCTTCATTCTTCCCAACTGTCATATACTTATCCTCCCTGTCCATTTCATGACTATACGGCAGATTTACTTTATCCGCAACAAAACTGTACAGTATTGCTTTATCGGGACGTGAAGAATAAATATAACCTCTATCGCCTTCTTTTACTCTTTTAAAATTATTTTTGATTTGCCAGAAAACCTGCCCCTCTTTCTTAAAACATTTTTTTAAGTCAAAAAATTTCTGGTTACTAGGAATAAGCCAAACATTTTGTTTCTGTTTAACCTCCTGTTTTTTCTCAACCTTGCATTGAACAAGATTACTATGCTCCGGCAAGCAAAGAGGATATACGATTGAAGGATGTCCATCATCATCAAATTTCGTCACAACAGCATCATCCAATAATTCTGCCACCTCACAGAATATCTTCAATGCCTGTTCAGGTTTCACATTGAAGAATTCCCGTTTATCCCTAATACGTAAATTCGTAAAAGTTTCAATATAATGATGCACATGTTTCTCTGCCACTTGATACTTTACAGTTTTCAGAGTAGCGTACTTTTTAAATGGCAAAGGCAAAGCCGTAGTATCCAATGTCCTTAGCCTTTCCTCCATATTTTGCGTCATTCCAATCTTCACCCAATCTTCACGGAAACTGGGATTGGTGAGGATGTAAACATATCCCTCTTGCGGTTCTTTGGTCATATTTCTGCCCTAAATTATTCAACCTGCAAAAATAGCATTTTTTGGCATAATCTTGCACTTTTCCAACACCAAATCGGGGTGTTTTTTTTACACTTTTCCAAATTTCTGGACAGCCACAGAGACGTCATAATATGGCAGCCCTACGACCATCAATATTTATACAACGGATTACACAAAACGGGAGACACAATCGTGCCTCCCGTTGGTTGTACCCGCCAGATTCTATCCGGCAGGCAGGTAAATCGTTACTACAAGGTCTTGGAGTAGTTCGGCGACTCGCTCGTGATGGTGATGTCGTGCGGGTGGTTCTCCACCACACCGGCCGAACTGATGCGGCAGAACTTCGCCTCATGCAGCTGCTCGATGGTGGAAGCACCGCAGTAGCCCATGCCCGAACGCAGACCGCCCGCCATCTGGTAGAACACCTCATACAACGTGCCCTTGTACGGCACACGTCCCGAAATGCCTTCCGGCACCAGCTTCTTGGCATCCTCCACATCGCTCTGCATGTAACGGTCCTTGGAACCGCACTGCATGGCTTCAAGAGAGCCCATACCTCTGTAGGTCTTGTACTTACGACCGTTGTAAAGGATGGTTGCACCCGGCGCCTCTTCCACACCGGCCAGCATGCCGCCCAGCATCACGGTGTCGCCACCGGCCGCCAGGGCCTTCACGATGTCGCCCGAGTAGCGCAGACCGCCATCGGCAATCACCGGCACTCCGCTGCCTTTCAGATCCTTGCTGACCGCATAGATGGCGCTCAGCTGCGGCACGCCCACACCGGCCACCACACGGGTGGTACAGATGGAGCCGGGACCGATGCCCACCTTCACGGCATCCGCACCGGCATCCGCCAGACGGCGGGCGGCATCGGGCGTGGCGATGTTGCCCACCACCACATCCACACTCGTGAAATGGCGCTTCACCTCCTTCAACGCATTGATAACGCCTGCGGAGTTGCCATGTGCGGAATCCAGCACCAGCGCGTCCACGCCGGCCTCCACCAACGCCTCCACGCGGGTAAGCGTCTCGTGCGAGATGCCCACACCCGCCGCCACCAGCAAACGACCGCTGGCATCTTTCGACGCATTGGGCTTGTCCTTGGCATTGGTGATGTCGCTGTAGGTGATCAACCCCACCAGACGATACTGGTCGTCCACCACGGGCAGTTTCTCGATTTTGTACTTCTGCAACAGCTCGATCACCTCCTGCATATCGTCGTAATGCGTGGTGGTGATGAGGTGCTCGGAGGTCATCACTTCGGTGATGGGGCGCGACATCTGGGTCTCGAAACGCAAGTCGCGGTTGGTGACGATGCCCACCAGCACCCGCTGCTCGTTGATGACCGGGATACCGCCAATACGGTACTCGCTCATGATACGCTGGGCGTCGCCCACGGTCTTGTCGGGCGTGATGGTCACCGGATTGTTGATCATGCCGTTCTGGGCACGCTTCACCATGGTCACCTGATGAGCCTGCTCGGCGATCGGCATATTCTTGTGTATCACACCGATACCGCCCTCACGCGCCATCGCAATGGCCATCTTGGCCTCCGTCACCGTGTCCATGGCTGCCGACACAAACGGAGCATTCAAACGGATGTTGCGACTGAAACGAGTGCCCAAAGTCACTTCCTTCGGAAGGATCTCCGAGTAGGCGGGCAGCAACAGAACATCATCGAAGGTGAGACCGTCAAATTGAATTTTATCTTGAATAAATGCCATGATAAATATTTTAGATTAGTGGAAATAATTGCGAATCAAAATGATAGGCGTGCAGCGGTCGCCGCTGCCGCTTACGAGGTCCATCAAGCTGGCCAGCAGGTCGCGATACAAACGCGGGGTAGTACCCTGGCTCTGCATGGAACCCATCAGGTTGCAGTTCTTGGCGGCAATCTCTTTCTCGATAGCAGCCGTCAACTCAGCACCGTTCAGGTTGCCGAATTTATCATCAGCCAAAGCTTTCACTTTCAGCTCATTGGGAGTACCTTCCATGATTTCAGGATGGGTATAGGCCGGCATGGTGATCGGGTCGGCAAATTCCCAAATTCCGCCCTTGGGATCTTTGAAACAGCCATCACCATAAACACCCACGATGATGTCTTTGCCCGTAACGGCCTTCAACTCATCATGTACTTTCTGCACCAACTGCAAAGCCTCAGCGGTCTTGGGGAACAGTTTGATGCGCTCCTCATCGGTCTTGTTGGAACCGAGCAGACCATACTGGCAGCGGTCGGACAAAATGTCGGCGAGGGTGAAGACGTTTTTGCCGCCCATCGCACGTTTTTTCTCCTCATAATCATGCAGATTACCCAAGATCACCCATTCGTTGGCCGCAGCGCCGCAGAAATCGGCACGCACCTCAACGGCAGCCTTCTCCTGTTCGCAGATCTCTTTATAATACTCATCATAATTCATCTTGGTGAAAGGATGGTTGCGCAGCACGTTGCCCACCTCGTCCTCTTCGGGCATGACCAGCACGATTTTCTTGGCAGCGCGGGCGATACCCCTGAGGATGATGGCGAAACGGTTTCTGGAATAGATGGGGTTCAGGATATAGATGGTGGCATTCTCACCGCATTTGGCCTTCACATCGGCAGCGATGTCATCCACAGTGACGTAGTTGCCCTGCGAGCGGGCGACCACCGACTCGGT
The DNA here is from genome assembly GCA_045132235.1 of Bacteroidales bacterium. Lineage (GTDB taxonomy): Bacteria > Bacteroidota > Bacteroidia > Bacteroidales > WCHB1-69 > UBA1756. The sequence continues at coordinate 364 of JBGURX010000058.1, read as the reverse complement.
AATGCCGACCACCGCACGATCGCAAATGTCGTACTGGTTGTTGGGCATGCGGATAGCATCCAGCACACTTTCCACTACGATAGCAGCAAGATTGTCACCTTCTCTGATGATTGGGCAGGTGAGACCCATAGCGATAACTCCTTGATTCATTTGATTTTTAATTTTAAAGGTTGATATTTTAATTTGTTTTCATAATGTTCTGAAAAAAAGCTTTCTCCCCTACTCCCCACTTCCGCCGATACGGGCTTTGATGATGGTGGCCCAGAGTTTCGACACGTCGGTGCTCGACTCGGCATGGCAGAGGAAGCACTCCATGGTGTTTTTCATCAGCATGGCGATGGTGAGCGGTCCCACACCGCCGGGA
>JBGURX010000057.1:0-28944 GCA_045132235.1 Bacteroidales bacterium | reverse complement strand
TACTTGAGACCGAGGATCTTGTGCTGGTTCTTCTGCACGGGGAAGCCGGGGTCGATGAAGAGGGTGGTGTCTTTCTGCTTCTCGCGGCGGGCGAGGGTCATGAAGCTGATGAGACCGGCCATCATGGAGCCGACGGTCGGGAAGCAGGACTCCGGAGAGATGTCGAGGTCAATGAAGTTCTTGATGAAGCGCGACGACTCTTTCTTCAGTTCCGGCGTTCCGTCGAGGTCGGGATAGATGGTGGCGATGCCGTCCTGTAGCGCCTTCACCTGTGCATCCACACCGATTTTGCAGGCGGGAATGCCCGGAATGCCCATCTCCATACGTACGAACTTGATGCCGGAGGCGTTCTCGATGTCGTTGATGAGGCGTTTGATTTCACGAATAGAGGCTTTGCCCACCTCTTTGATGCCGTTTTGGGCAAGCATTTGCTCAACAATGCTTTGGTCAATAGGAGTGTTTTTCACGATATATTATTTTTTAATTTATTTGCGAAATAATGAAAATTAGCGACGGATGATGACTTTGGAGTTGAGCGACTGTCCGTTGCTGAACAGGATGCGGGCGGTGTAGAAGCCGGCGGGCAGCTGGCTCACGTTGAGGTCGCTGCTGTTGCTTACCAGCACTTCCTGACCCACAGAATTGAAAAGGCTCACTTCGCTGAAATTCTCGGCTTCAACATGGAGAATGTCCTGAGCAGGATTGGGGAAGATATTGGCGGTCAGCTCGTTCTCGGAGACGCTGACGGGGTTGCCGGCGAAGAAGTTATAGATTTCGGTCGTATAGTCGATGTCGTTGTTGGGGGTGTAGTACCAAGTGTGGTCGCCACCGTTCACCTTGATGAAGACGGTGCGGGTGCCTTCGGTGCCGCCGGTATATTCGTAGCGTTCAAAGGTGAGATTGTCGTTCATGTTGTCGGGATAGTTGTAGGTGGTGGGGGTGGCGGAGCACTGGTTGTAGCTGCGCCAGTATTCAACGGTGGCTTCTGCACCGAGACCCACGCTCACGGAAGCAACGCTGAGGTTGAAGTCGGCATTGGCGTAGCCCACTGTGCCGTCGGCCGTGCCGTGGATGTGCATGGCGCTCACGTGGCCGACAGGCGTGTTGCCCTGTACGACGTTGCCCACCGTACCGCTCACCGAAGCGATGGCCGTGATGCGGTCGCCGTGCTCGATGGCCAGACGGTTGCTCATGAAGCCGCCCATGGAGAAGCCCGTCACATACACGCGGCTGGCATCGGCGTTGCTGTTGGCGAGGAGGTCGTCGAGAATGGCCATGATGAAACCGGAGTCGTCCACATCCTCATTGACATTGATATCCATGCCATACAGGGATGCGTGGATGCCCGAGTTCCAGGCCGTACCCATGGAGTAGCCCATGACAGAGGCTTCCAACGCCTGCGGGGTGATGACAATCCAGCCATGCTGGTCGGCAATCTGCTTGAAGCCGGTGCTATTGAACATGTTGCTCATGTCGTCGCCCAGTCCGTGCAGCACGAAAAGCACCGGTGCGGGAGACTGCACGTTGGCAGGGATGTATTCGATGTACTGGCGTTCCACGCCGCCGTACTGCATGGTTTTGTTGGTCTGCCCCGACTGTGCATTCAGGGTCACAACTGCGATGATGAGGGTTAACAGGGTGAAGATTTTTTTCATGATATGTTTTTTTTTATGATTGATTTTGCGAGGCTAATTGCAGAAACTCATCGTCCACATGGAAGATGCGGGCGATGGTGAGGGCTTCGGCGGGTACTTCGTCGGAAGTGGTTTCCACGAGGGTGTAGTCCATGTACTGGCTCAGGCTGCGCGGGGTGATGTGGTCGCCCATCTTGTGGGTCATCAGACCTTTCACCCGCAGCCTCCTGCAGGTAGTTGCCACGCCGCTGTAGTGGGTGGTGACAATCGACATGACCTTGTATTTCTGCATCATGGTCACGAAGGCGTTCACGATGCGGCGGCCTTCGTCGGGGTTGGTGGTGCGCGCCAGCTCGTCCACGAGGGCGAGGATGCGGCTGTCGCTCTTTGAGCGGGTGAGAATCTCGTTCACCGCCAGCATCTCCGCCGCGAAGGAGGAGAGCCCGTGCTGCTCGGTCTGCTGGTCGTCGATCACGCTGAACACCTCATGAACCGGCATGATGGTGGCGCGCTGTGCCGGCACGTAAAAGCCGAACTGGAACATGTACTGCGCGATGGCCAGCGACTTCAGCAGAACGGTCTTGCCCGACATGTTGGCGCCCGTGATGAGGCAGGGCTGCTGCTCCAGCCGGATGTCCACGGGCTGGAACTTTCCGCCCCGTTCGGCTATCAGCTGCACCAGTTGGGGATGGAACAGCCCTTCGTAGCGGGTTTCGCTCTCCGAGATTTCTGGCTTCGACAGGTTCCATGCCAGCGCCATCTGTGCCTTGGCGTTCAGCACATCCAGCGCACCGATATGCTGCAGGTTGTGCATCAGGCTGTCGGTATAGGGCTGCAACTGCTCGGTCAGCCGTTGCCGCACGGCATCTTCCATCTGCTCGGCCTCCCACAGCAGTTTCTCGCGCTCGGTCTCGTCCTCGGTCTGGTTCATCTGCTTCCGCAAACCTTCCAACTCGGGCTGGTAGCACGAATAAATGTAGAAATGGGCGATGCGGCTGCCCTCGGGGTCGAGGAAGTCAATCACCTTTGAGAGGTCGTACAGATTTTCTTGCTGGTAGTGGGCATCCAGCAGAATCTGGCGGATTTTCTGGGCGGCGAGGGCGAACTTCTTCAGTTCGAAAAACTCAATATCGTCCAGCACATGCAGTTCCTTGAGATTGCGGAGCGTCTGCGTGATGTCGTTGATGTCGTGCAGCACCATCACCAGCTCCTTGGCGGCGTCGGGATGCTCCTGCAGGAAGCGGGTGTGCACCTCAATGCGGTCAAGGTTCTGCTGCAACAGCTTTGCGTCGGTCAGGAAGTTCTGGTTCAGCAGGAGCGTTCTGCCCCATGAGGAACACACCAGCACGTTTTCCACAACGTACTGCATCCCGCGGTCTTTCCTGATGACTTCCTTGACAAGCATGGCGGTGTCTATTTTTTCTTCTGCTGCATTTGCTGCTGTTGTTTGATCATCTGCTCCATGCGCTCCTGCCATCTGCTCTTCTTCACCGGTTTCACCATGTTGGTCTGCATCTTCTTGAGCAATTTTTCTTCATTGATCGTAATGCGGAAAATCCACATCTGGAAGAAGGTGATGAGGTTGATGAGCAGGTAGTAGTACAGCAGTGCGGAGGAGAAGCTGTTGAACATGGGGAGGAAGAGGATGGGCATGAGGTACATCATCCATTTCATCATCTTCATCTGGTCGCCGTTGGTGGCCATCATCATGCGGTTGTTGAGCCACGTATAGACGAGGGTGGCGGCGGTCATCAGCAGGGTGAAGAGGCTGACGTGGTCGCCGTAGAACGGGATGCTGAAGCTGAGGTCGAGGATGGAGTCATAGGTGGAGAGGTCTTCCGCCCAGAGGAAGCTCTGCTGGCGCAGCTCGTAAGCGGCGGGGAAGAAGCGGAACATGGCGATGAGGATCGGCATCTGGATGAGCATCGGCAGACAGCCGCCCATCGGGCTCACCCCGGCCTTCTTGTACAAGGTCATGGTGGCCTGCTGCTTCTTCATGGCATCCTCCTGCTTCGGATACTTCTCGTTGATTTCGTCAATCTGCGGTTTCAACACGCGCATCTTGGCGGAAGAGAGATAGGTTTTGTAAGCCATCGGGAAGATGACAATCTTGATGAATATACTGAGAATCAGAATGATGATACCATAGTTAAGGCCGTAGGCATCCAGCCAGTTGAAAATCGGGATGATCACGCCGCGGTTGATCCACTGCAGCAGGAAGAAACCCCATCCCAGCGGGATGAGCCGCTCGAAGCCCATGCTTTCGCCCTGTTCGTTTTGATACTTTTTCAGCAGTTTGTACTGGTTGGGACCGTAGTACATCTGCATGGCGAAGCTGCCCTTGTCGTAGTCCTTCACGTCAAAGGAGAGGTTGGAGCTCATGCTCTTCAGCAGCGGGTCGCTTTCGCCTTGGTTGTTCACATCCACCTTCAGTTCGCCCTTCTTGAAATTGTCCTTTTTGGCGATGAGGATGGAGGTGAAGAACTGCTGTTTGAAGGAGATCCACTTCATGGTGGTGGTCACATCTTTCGATTCGGACTTGATTTCATCCAAATTCTTCACCTTGCCGCCGTTGTCCATAAAGTACAACGTGGAGTTTCTGCGCTCGTACTCGATGTTTTTCTCAGCGGTATAAAGTTCGGCATTCCACTTGATGCCCGTGGAGTTCTTGACGATGTAGGGCGACATGTTCTGGAACTTCACATCGAAGTCCAGCATGTAGTCGTCGGCATTGAAGGTGTAGTCGAAGAGGATGAAGGCGTTGGTGTCGATTGTCTCTTCAGCCGCAGTGCTGTCGGCGAACTTGTAGGGATGGAGGTAGAGGCGGAGGTGTCCGGTCTTCGACTTCACATCCACGGTGTCCTGTTCCGCGCGGAAGTAGCAGTTCTCCGTGGAGACATACGAGCGCAGCGAGTCGAGGGTGTGCAGGGTGAGGGCCATCTTGTGGTGGCCGGCCTCGTGCATGTAGAACTCCTCTTTCTTCGCTCCCTTCGGCGCATATTTATATATTTTGTTGAGCTTGACCGACTTGAGGTACCCGCCGTAGCGCGAGAAGCGATATTCCGCCTTGTTGGTGCGCACCACGAAGTCGTTGGTCTTGTTGGTGTCGGTGTAGGAGAAGATGGGAGAGCTCTTTTTCTTTGCTGTAGCTGTGGCTTCCGGTGTGGGGACAGCCACCTTGGGCGTGTCAACGGCCAATGCCGAGGTGTCCTTTGCCAGCGTGTCGGCGAGCTGTGCGGTTTTCTTGTCGTTGGCCTTCTTTTGGGCCTCCTCTTTCATTTGTTGGGCTATCTGCTCTTCGCGGGCTTTCTTCGCAGTATGCGAGGTGTAGAAGCTGTAGCCGATGAAGACGGCGAAGATGAGCAGCAGTCCGATGATTGTTTTTTTGTCCATTAGTATTGAGTGATGTTTTTATTTTGAAAGAATGGCATGGGCGGCGGCGACGGCGTCGGTGACGGTGTCGCGGATGCTCATGGGTTGCTTGGCGGTGCCGGCCACGAACAGGCCGTCAACGGCGGTGAGGTTGTCGCCGAGGTGCGGGCCCTGTGTGGCGATGAAATGGTACTGGCCTTCGATGCCGCATTTCTCGGCGAGGGTGCGGGTGCCCGCCGACGGCTCCATGCCGGCCATCAGCACCAGCAGGTCGGTGGTCATCTTCAGCGGCTGCCCGATGAGGGTGTCCTCCGACTTGATCTGCACCTTGTTGTCGAAAGTGGCCGACGCCTCCGAGATACGCCCGCGGATGAAACGGATGTCGTACTTCTCCTGCGCCTCGCGGTACATCTCTTCAAACCCCTTTCCCCACATACGCAAGTCCATGTAAAACACATAGATTGCGGCATTGGGGAGTAGTTTGCGCACCTCGATGGCCTGCTTCACGGCTGTCACGCAACACACCTTCGAGCAGTAGTTGTTGCCCGACTTCTCGTCGCGGGAACCCACGCACTGCAGGAACACAATGCGCTGTGCCGGCTCGCCCATCGAGTTGGTGATCTGCTGGTGCAGAATCATTCTTTCCAAATCCAAAGAGTTGATGACACCTTTGTAAATGCCGTAGCCCAGCTCCTCCTTGCGGTGCGCGTCGAACAGCGTGTAACCCGTGGTGACGAGCACGTAGTCCGCAATGTAAACCTTCCCCTCCAAATCGTAAATCTTGAATTCCCCGTCCACCTTCTTCACATCCACGATTTCTTTCTGGCAGTGGACTTTGATATTGTCATTCAGTAGTTTGGATTCCAGCTGCTTGGCCAGCTCCTGTGCCGAGGAGAAATCCGGGAAAAGAAACGCTTTGTCGAGCACATTGGAGAGCGGGGCAGCCGATTTCTCGAACAGCATTACCTCGCAGTCGTGGGCAGCGAGCACCGATGCGGCCTCAATGCCCGCGGGTCCTGCACCTATGATGGCTACTTTCTTCATATCCGACCTTCTATTTCTATTTATAAATATCTTATTTTCAATAAATTATATAAAACTACACTCTATGCAGTTTCAGCGGCAAATTTATACAAAAAAATCGGATTTCCATACTTTCTTTTTTCATTTTCCAACGCTCCAATTCGCAAAATTCATGTACTTTTGCAGCTTGCATTTTTAGTGCGAAAAGCATGGAAGAAGACATCATTAAAAATTTCAATTCAGAAGAATATAAGCACGGTTTTGTGTCGAGTATCGAGGTGGAGGAGTTCCCGAAAGGCCTCAACGAGGAGATTGTCAGAATGATCTCCCGCAGGAAAGAAGAGCCCGAGTGGCTGCTCGAATTCCGCCTCAACGCATTCCGCAAATGGCAGACCATGAAGGAACCCAACTGGGCACATCTTCATTATAAGAAACCTGATTATCAGGATATTATCTATTTATCCATTCCTAAAAAGAATGAGATGTCGGAGGTGGTGAAGACTTTCGACAAGCTCGGTATCTCGCTCGACGAGGACGCCAATGCCTTCTCGCAGGCGAAGCAGCAGGAAGAACAGAAGGAGTCGATGGTGGCCGTGGACGCGGTCATCGACTCCGTATCGGTGAAGACCATGTACTCCGACATGCTGGAGAAAGAGGGCATTCTGTTCTGCTCGTTCGGCGAGGCGGTAAAACGCTACCCCGACTTGGTGAAGCAATACCTCGGCAGCGTGGTGCCGCCCGGCGACAACTTCTTCGCAGCCCTGAATTCGGCCGTCTTCAGCGAAGGTTCCTTCTGCTACATCCCCAAGGGCGTGCGCTGCCCCATCGACCTCAGCACCTACTTCCGTATCAATGCCAAGAACTCCGGTCAGTTTGAGCGTACCCTCATCGTGGCCGACGAAGGGGCTTACGTAAGCTACCTCGAAGGCTGTACCGCACCGCAACGCGATGAAAACCAGCTGCATGCGGCCATTGTGGAAATCGTGGCCCTCGAAGATGCGGAGGTGAAGTACTCCACCGTGCAGAACTGGTACCCGGGCGACAAGGACGGCAACGGCGGCATCTATAACTTCGTCACCAAGCGCGGCCTCTGCAAAGGCAACCGCTCCAAAATATCGTGGACGCAGGTGGAAACCGGCTCGGCGGTCACATGGAAGTACCCCAGCTGCGTGCTGCAGGGCGACGACTCCGTGGGCGAGTTCTACTCCGTGGCCGTCACCAACAACTACCAGCAGGCCGACACCGGCACCAAGATGGTGCACATCGGCAAGCGCACCCGCAGCACCATCATCAGCAAGGGCATCTCCGCCGGCTACAGCCAGAACAGCTACCGCGGCCTCGTGAAAATCAACAAGAGCGCCGTCAACTCGCGCAACTTCTCGCAGTGCGACTCGCTGCTCATGGGCGACAAATGTGGCGCCCACACATGGCCCTACGCCGACTGCCACAACAACAGCTCCGTGCTCGAACATGAAGCCTCCACGGGAAAAATCTCCGAAGAGCAGCTCTTCTACTGCCAGCAGCGCGGCATCAGCGTCGAGAAGGCCGTCAGCCTCATCGTCAACGGCTACGCCAAAGGGGTGCTCGAGAAACTGCCCCTCGAATTTGCCGCCGAGGCACAAGAGCTGCTCTCCATATCATTGAAAAACTCTGTCGGCTAACGGTAAAGACAAGGCATGCCTTGTCTCAACCATGGCATGCCTTGTCTCAACCGTTATCCATCATCAAAAATAAAAAAAACAAAACCATGCACCTTGCAGACACCATCATCCAGCACCTCGCCGTACACGCCGTCGGCAACAAACAGTTAGAGGAGCCCCTCACCCTCTCCCATGAACTGCTCAACGTGAGCGATGAGGTGAAGAACATGCTGAAAACCTATTTCCTCTTTCCCTTCAAGTCGGAGGAGTATTTCCAGCTGTTCGACGAGGATGGCGTTGACCGGAACGAGGTGTACAAATGTGCCGCGGCCATTTTCGACAACCCCGACGACCTGCTTGAGCAGTCGCTCTACTTGGCGCAGCACCTCTACAACCAGTGCACCCACCCGAAAATCAAGGACGGCGAGTTCTATGTGGTCTATTTCAAGGACTGCGTTTTCGAGGACGAGCAGGTGGATGCCGTCGGGCTTTTCAAAGCCGAGACCAAAGACTCGTTCCTGAAAATCCATCAGGAGGATGATAAATTTGTGGTAGAGAGCGACTTCGGGTTCGGACTGAACAAGCTCGACAAGGGCTGTCTGATTCTCAACACGGAGAAGGAGCGCGGCTACGTGCTGGCCGTGGTGGACAATACCAACAGGGGAGGGGAGGCGCAGTATTGGATGGACGACTTCCTGCACTGCCGCCAGCGCAAGGATGAATTCTACAACACCCAGAGCATGCTTACCCTCTGCAAGGAGTTTGTAACTGATTATATGCCAGGTGAATTCGAGGAGGTTTCCAAAGCCGACCAGGCCGAAATCCTCAACCGTTCGGTCAACTTTTTCAAGGAAAACAAGACCTTCGAGATGGAGGAATTCAAGCAGGAGGTCATCGGCAACGAGAAGCTGATCGAGAGTTTCGACACCTACAAGGAGGAGTTCCAGCAGGCCAACGACATGGTGGTGCCCGACAGCTTCGGCATTTCCGACAGTGCGCTGAAGAAGCAGTCGCGCAACTTCAAGAGCGTCATCAAGTTAGACAAAAACTTCCACGTTTACGTGCATGGCGACACCAAGCGCATCAAGAAGGGTGTGGACCCCGAGACCGGCTTGAATTACTACCAGCTTTTCTTCGAAGAGGAGTACTAATCGTACTATATTATATATGTAGCTTTTTTTCATTTGGGCGGCCCGGCTCCCTGCGGTCGCCGTCGGGCTATCCGCTTTACTCGCTTCGCTCGTGCCCGCTTCTATCCCTGCCGCGACAGAACCTCGGGACGGTGTCGGCATATTCCATTCTGCCATGGGGAGGGCATCCGTTCCCGCAGGCGGCGGCCTTACGGCCTTGCCTACGGCTGTGTTCTGGCGCCCTTTCAGGGCGCGGGTGTGGATTCCGCCATTCCGTTGCCGACGATAGGAGGCAACGGAACCTCCACCGCCGCCTTGTAAATTCTGGCGTGAAGCACCCCTTCCCCTCTTTTTTTTGAAAAAAAACAAATGGGTGTGATGCGACTTAAAAAAAGCTGTATATTTGCAGCCCAATTTATAGAAGGTGAAAATCGACCCGAAAAAAGAAGAATTTAAGCTGAGGATTTCTGGAGTTGAGCTCGGAAAACATTCATTTTCAATAGATTGTGATAACAGGTTCTTTGAGCTTGCAGAGATTCCCGATTTGCACGAAGGGATGTTGAAATTGCAAATCGAGATGGAGATTTCTGAAAAAATGATCCAATTGGACTTCCAGTTCAAGGGGTATGTGATGCTTCCTTGCGACCGTTGTCTGGATCCCGTCAAGGTGGATCTCGACTTTTCGGAGCATCTTTTGGTGAAGTTGGTGCCCCTGTTGGGCGAGATGCGCGAGGAGGAGGACATGTGGCTGGTGGATGAGAACGAGTATGAACTGGATGTGTTCCATTTTGTGTATGAAAGCATCATGCTGGCCCTGCCCATCCAAGTGGTTCATCCTGATGATGAAAACGGAAACTCCACCTGCAACCCTGACATTCTGAAAAAATTGCAAGAGCACTCCAGCGAAGCGAAGAAAGACGACGAAATCGACCCACGCTGGGAGGCCCTTAAAAATATCAAATAAAGTAGAACAACTAAACAATAGTAAGTTATGCCACATCCGAAAAGAAGACACTCAGCAATGAGAAGAGACAAGAGAAGAGCGCACGATTTCATCACCGCTCCCCAGCTGACCACTTGCAGCCATTGCGGTGCGGTCATCCTGACTCACAGAATCTGCCCTGAATGCGGATACTACAGAGACAGACAGGCCATCGAAATCAAGGGCGCTGAGGCCTAATCCTTGGATGAAGCCCGCCGAAGCGATGGAATTAGTTTTTGCCACGCACAACCGGCACAAGTTACAAGAGGCAGTCGCAATAGCGGGTGCTTCTTGTGTCGTGTTCGGCCTCGACCATGTCGGCTGTTTCGATGAAATACCCGAAACCGCTGATACTCTGATAGGTAATGCCAAACAGAAGGCCGAATACGTTTTTCAAAAATATCATGTGGATTGCTTTGCCGACGACACCGGCCTCGAGGTGGAAGCCCTTGGCAGCCGCCCGGGTGTGTATTCCGCCCGCTATGCCGGCGAGCACTGCTCCTTCGAGGACAATGTCAACAAGCTGCTGCAAGAGATGCAGGGAGAAACCAACCGCAAGGCCTGCTTCAAAACGGTGGTGGCACTCATCCTCAACGGACAGCGCTACGAGTTCGAGGGGCGCGTGGATGGCATCATCCTGCCCGAGCCCGTCGGCGGCAGCGGCTTCGGCTACGACCCCGTCTTCATGCCCGACGGCTTCAACGAGTCGTTCGCCCAGATGAGCGACTTCGACAAGAACGCCATCAGCCATCGAGGCCGCGCCATCCGCAAGATGATGACTTTCCTTCAATCCCTTTAATTCCCGTTTATGAAACCCTATCTCGACCTGATGCAGACCATCCTCGCGGATGGCGTGGACAAGGGCGACCGCACCGGCACCGGCACACGGAGCATCTTCGGCTACCAGATGCGCTTCGACCTGCGCGACGGATTCCCGCTGCTCACCACCAAGAAGCTGCACCTCCGCTCCATCATCCACGAACTGCTGTGGTTCCTGCAGGGCAACACCAACATCGCGTACCTCAAGGAGAACGGGGTTTCCATCTGGGACGAATGGGCCGACGAAGAGGGCGAACTCGGTCCCATCTACGGTCACCAGTGGCGTTCGTGGGACTGCGCCGACGGCCGCACCGTGGACCAGATTTCCAACCTGATTCACGACATCCGCACCAACCCCGACTCGCGCCGCCTCATTGTGAGCGCGTGGAATGTGGGCGAGATCGAGCGCATGGCGCTCCCGCCCTGCCATGTCATGTTCCAGTTCTATGTGTGCAACGGCCAGCTGTCGTGCCAGCTCTACCAGCGCAGCGCGGATGTGTTTCTCGGCGTGCAGTTCAACATCGCCTCCTACGCTCTGCTGCTGATGATGGTGGCGCAGGTCACCGGTTTGGAGCCGCGCTACTTCATCCACACATTGGGCGATGCGCATCTGTACAACAACCACTTGGAGCAGGCTCGTCTGCAGCTTACCCGCGAGCCGCGCAAATTGCCGGTCATGCGCATCAACCCCGAGGTGAAGTCCATCTTCGACTTCCACTACGAAGATTTCACCTTGGAGGGCTACGACCCGCACCCGCACATCAAGGCTGAGGTGTCGGTGTAGTTTTCCGTATTTCTTATTTGAAAAATGTCTAACTCAGGTCGCGGATGCGCTGGGTGAGGGGCTGTGCGAAGATAAAATCGTTGAGCCGCGGATTGTCGGAGCAGAGCACATTGTCCTTGCTGCCTCGCCATTCCAGATTTCCCTGATAGATAAATGAGATGGTCTCGCCGATGGTGATCACCGAGTTGATGTCGTGGGTGTTGACCACGGTGGTGATGCCGAACTCGTGGGTGATTTCGTAAATCAGCTCGTCGATGAGGAGGGAGGTCTTGGGGTCGAGGCCGGAGTTGGGCTCGTCGCAAAAGAGGTACTTAGGGTTGCAGGCGATGGCCCGTGCGATGGCGGCGCGTTTTTTCATACCGCCGCTCAGCTCGGCGGGGAAAAGATGGTTGGAACCCTCGAGGTCCACCCGCTTCAGGCAGAAGTTCACCCTTTCGAGTTTCTCGTCCCAGCTCTGGTGGGTGAGCATGGTGAGCGGAAACATCACATTCTCCTCAATGGTCATGGAATCGAACAGTGCCGCCCCTTGAAACACCATGCCCATCTCGGTGCGGATGCTCTGTTTCTCCTTGTCGGTGAATTTGTTGAAGTTGCGGCCGTTGTATAAAATCTCCCCCTCTTCCGGGGCCAGCAGCCCGATGAGGTTCTTCATCATCACAGTCTTGCCGGAGCCCGACCGCCCGATGATGAGGTTTACTTTTCCGTCTTCGAACTGCGTGTTGATGTTTTTCAGCACCTGCCGTTCTCCGAAATATTTCGATACATTGATGAGTTCTATCATGGTCTCAGAAAATTACAACATGATTGAGGTGATGACGAGGTTCAGCACAAGGATGAGGAATGACGATACGATGAAGCCGTTGACATTCGCCTTACCCAGCTCGAGCGCGCCGCCTTGGATGCGGTAGCCGTAGAAGGAAGCGACGGAGGAGAGCACGAAGGCGAAGATGACCGTCTTGGTCAGCACATACACGAGGTCGTACATGCGGAAGAAGGAGGTGAGTCCGTCGTAAAATTCGTAGGGAGAGGAAACGTGCGTGACAATCACTGTGATGTAGCCGCCGATGAGGGCGAAGAAGATGGCGATGATGGTGAGGATGGGGATGACAAAAAGGGCAGCGGTGATTTTGGGAAGAACGAGGAAAGAGGCGGGGTTGATGCCCATCACCTCCAGCGCGTCGATCTGCTCGGTGACCCGCATACTGCCGATTTCCGAGGTGATGCGCGAGCCGAGGTTACCCACCAGCATCAGGGTGATGATGGTGGGACAGAGCTCCATCACCACGGAGGTGCGCACCGTGAAGCCGAGGGTCCACTTCGGCACCCACGGACTCTCAATCTGCAACGCGGTCTGCGTGGTGATAACGCTACCCATACACACCGCCACAATGCACACAATCAGCAGCGAGCCGACGCCCATCGCGTTCATCTCGTCCACCACTTTCCGGAAAAATTCGGAAGTACGCGGCGGTTTCGAAAAGACCTTTTTGAGAAAAAGGAAATATTCGCCTATTGTTTCTAAAAAATTCCTGATCATGTTCTGATTTTTGAGCTTGCAAAAGTAAGATTTTTTTGTGAAAAACATCACATTGTAAAAGCGGAAAAGGTGACTTTTTATGTGGTTGTGGAATTTTCAAAAAAAATAAGAAAAAGAGATAAGCCATCTTAAAAAAATTTTGTACTTTTGCACCCCGAAAAATAAGACGTTAGAAAATTTTAAAAAGAGAAGAAAATTATGTATTTGACAACTGAAGTTAAGAAAGACATCTTCAAAGAAAACGGTAAGAACGAGTTCGATTCCGGTTCCCCGGAAAGCCAGGTTGCTCTGTTTACCTACAGAATCAAGCACCTCACCGAACACATGAAAGAGAACCACAAAGACCTCGGCACCAAGCGTGCCCTGATGCAGCTCGTGGGTAAGAGAAAGAAAATGCTCGCCTATCTGAAAGAGCAGGATATCGAGCGCTACAGAGCTATTGTGAAGAAACTTGGTTTGAGAAAATAATCTCCGACGCTTCAAAAAGGCAATTCCCCCGATTGCCTTTTTTTGAATCATTATCTTTTCATTCAAAAAAGCAATCACTGCTGTGGACTCACTCTACCCGCACGGCGTGATTGTTTTGGATTTATTAAAACAAGAAATTATGTACAATGCTAATAAACCTCTCGGAGCTCGGCAAACTTTCCAGCTCCCCGATGGCCGTGAAGTGACCATCGAAACCGGCGTGTTGGCCAAGCAGGCCGACGGATCCGCCGTCGTGAAAATGGGCGACACCATGCTGCTCGCCACCGTCTGCACCAAGAAAGAGGCCGTGGAAAACACCGACTTCATGCCGTTGCAGGTGGAATATCAGGAGAAATACGGCGCCGTGGGACGCTTCCCCGGCGGCTTCTTCAAACGCGAAGGCCGTCCCAGCGAGTATGAAATTCTCATCGCCCGCCTCGTGGACCGCGCCCTCCGTCCGCTCTTCCCCGACAACTACCACGCCGACACGCAGGTGCTCGTCACCCTCATCTCCGGCGACCGCAACAACCTGCCCGACGCCCTTGCCGGCCTCGCAGCTTCCACCGCCCTCGCCGTCTCCAACATTCCGTGGAACGGCCCTATCTCCGAAGTGCGCGTGGGCCGTGTGGATGGTAAGATGGTCATCAACCCCACCGTGGAAGAGATGGAGAATTCCGATATCGACATGATCGTCGCCGCCACCATCGACAACATCATGATGGTGGAAGGTGAGATGAAGGAAATCTCCGAAGCCGACATGGTGGAGGCCCTCAACGCCGCCCATGCCGCCATCAAGGTGCAGTGCCAGGCCCAGCTCGACCTCGCCGCCCAGGTGGAAAAAGCCAACCCGAAACGCGAGTACTGCCACGAAACCAACGACGAAGAGATCCGCGAGCGTGTCAACCGCGAAACCTACGACAAGGTGTACGCCATCGCCAAATCGTTCATGGGCAAACACGAGCGCAACGACGCTTTCGACCAGATTCTCGACGAGTTCATGGAGACCATTCCCGAAGAGGAACGCGAAGAGAAGAAATACATGGTGGCCCGCTACTACCACGACGTGCAGTACCACGCCATGCGCAATATGATTCTGGATGAGCGTATCCGTCTGGACGGTCGCCAGCTCGACCAGATCCGTCCGATCTGGATTGAAACCGGCTACCTGCCGTCAGCTCACGGCTCCGCCATCTTCACCCGCGGTGAAACCCAGTCTTTGATGTCCTGCACCCTCGGCACCAAGCTCGACGAGCAGACCATCGACGGCGCCATTGTGGAAGGCAGCAGCCGTTTCATCTTGCACTACAACTTCCCGCCCTTCTCCGTCGGCGAAGTGAAGCCCATCCGCAGCACCGGCCGTCGCGAGATCGGTCACGGCAACCTCGCTCATCGTGCCCTCAAGCCGATGATTCCTTTCGATGATCCGAGCTTCCCCTATACCGTCCGTCTGGTTTCCGACATTCTCGAATCCAACGGAAGCTCCTCCATGGCTACCGTCTGCGCCGGCACCCTCGCCCTGTACGACTGCGGTGTGAAGATGAAAAAACCGGTTGCCGGTATTGCCATGGGTTTGATTACCGATGAAAAAACTGGCAACTACGCCATCCTCTCCGACATCCTCGGCGACGAGGACCACCTCGGCGACATGGACTTCAAGGTGTGCGGTACCGCCGACGGTATCACCGCCTGCCAGATGGATATCAAGGTCAACGGTCTCTCTGCCGAGACCATGGCACAGGCGCTGGAGCAGGCCCGTCAAGGCCGTCTGTATATTCTGGACAAGATGCACCAGGCCATTCCGGAGCCGCGCGAGGACTACCGTCCGTTCGTGCCGCGTATCGTCCAGATGCAGATTCCGCGCGAGTTCATCGGCGCGGTCATCGGACCTGGCGGCAAGGTTATTCAGGAGATGCAGCGTGAGACCAACACGGTCATCAACATCGAGGAGGTGGGCGAATTCGGTATCATCGACATCGCCGCTGCCAACGTGGACAACATCAACGCCGCTATGGAGCGTATCAACCGCATCACTGAGGTTCCCGAAGAGGGCAAGGTGTACGAAGGCCCTGTGAAGAGCATCCTCGAGTTCGGTGCCTTCATCGAGATTCTTCCCGGCAAGGACGGTTTGATGCACATCTCCGAGTACGACTGGAAGCGTGTGGACAACCTCGAGGATCTCATCAAGGTGGGAGACATCCTGCAGGTGAAACTCATCGGCATCGAGGAGAAGACCGGCAAGCTGAAACTGTCGCGCCGTGCCCTGCTGCCGAAGCCGGAAGGCTACAAAGAGCCCGAAGCCCGTCCGCGCGGACCGCGTCGTGAAGGCAATGGTGGCGCTCCCCGCCGTGACGGTGGCCGTCCGCCCCGCCGCGAAGGTGGTCCTCGCCGCTAATCATGCGAAACTATCTTATTATAGATATGAAAAAGCACCGACATTTGCCGGTGCTTTTTTTATGAGGTGAAAGTTGGAAACTGATAATAGAGGGGCTACATGTCACAAGGCGGAATGCCTGATTTGGAAAAGACTCCGTTATCGGGCAATCACCACCTTCTTGCTTTCTGTATATTGCGCATTGGCAATTCTCAGGATATAAGTCCCGTTGGGAAGTGCGTTCACATCCATGGTGTTCACACCTTGTGAGATGGTCATTGTTTTCACCATCTTGCCATTCAGGTCGTAAAGGGTGGCGGTGGTAGGACATTCGCTGTTGGGGGTGGAGATGAAAATCTGGTCGGTGGCAGGATTGGGGAAGAGGGTGTAGATGTTGGCATTGCTGGCGAACTCCTGTGTGCCCACATGGTAGAGGGCATGCAGTACGGCTTGGTAGGCGTTCACCTTGCCGTGGCCGAAACGCACCATGCCGCGGGCTTCGGTCAGACTGTCGTGGGTGGCCGAGAAAATCAGGGCCTCTTTCACCTGATGGGCGGTGAGGGTGGGGTTGGCCTCCAACAGCAGTGCCACCACGCCGGTGGTGAAGGGCGACGACATGGAGGTTCCCGACAGTTTGATAAAGGTATATTCGCGTCCCTCGAAGGTGACGGTGGCGACGGCAGTGTTGTGTTCGTCGGCATAGCTGGAGGTGGCGGAGATGACGTTGTAGCCCGGAGCGGAGATGTCGGGTTTGTCGCGCCCGTTGATGGTGGGACCGTAGCTCGAGAAGTAGCAGATGTCGCCGGGATGCCACACCTCATCTTCCCATCTTCCCGACTGGTGGGCGGCCACGGTGATGGCGCAATCCACATTGGCAGGGGTGCCTGTGCCATACTGCGAGTCGCCGTATTTCCATCCCAGCACATTTACCCCCATCCATTTGGCACCCCAGTTGCCGACACCGCTGGTGAGTTCCGCAACATTCCATGCATGGAAGTCGCCCTCCGCAGCGGCTACAGTGATGCCGAACCGCCATGTGGTGGGTATGTTAGAGGGTTTCTTCACGCGCAGGCGGGCTTCCGGACGGCCGCTCTCGTCGCTGGCAATCAGCTCAATGTTATAAATGATGGTGTCGGTACCGTTGGTGAGGTAACCTTCCGTGTAGTGGTCGCCGTCGGCAGTGCAGAAAAAAGGCGATGCGTCAATGGTCTGGTACTGGTTGTTGCACCAGTTGAGGCTCACGGCAAAGGGTTTGCCGGGACTGTTGGTCATGGAGAGGGAAGTGCCCCAGTAGTAAGGACTATTGTTGTCGGCCGGAAACAGGAAACGGCTGCGGAGTGTGTCATTCTGGAAGGTGTGGCCGAGGTGGAATTGCTCATCGCCGTTGTTGCCGCCGCTGGTCACGAACACCACGCCAAGGTCGCTGAGCTCTTGCATCTTCTGACCGATGGGGCCGGTGCCGTCGAAATTGTCCATCCAGTACAATCCCCAGCTCATGTTGATGACGAGGCGTTTCTGCTCCTGCTGTGCCACGCGGTACATCCATTCAAAAGCATCAATTACCGACTGCTCGTCGGCGCGGAAGGAGGCGAAGATGAACTCAGCCTCGGGAGCCACACCGCGGTAGATGGTGCCTGCGCCGCTGCCGCCCGTGATGGAGGCCACGTGCGTGCCGTGGTAGTGGTGACCGTAGAAGTTGGTGGTGTCGCAGGCAGCGGCCAACAGCTGCTCCTGTCCCACCAGCTCGGTGCCGTAGTCGAAACCTTCCGGGGCAGGACCCGCCGTGCGGAACTGGTCCCATGCCCGCAGAATGCGGTATTGCGTGCCGGTGGTGTCGTAAAATACCGGATGCGTGTAGTCAAAACCCCAGTCGGTAACTCCAATGATGACTCCGCGGCCGGTGTAGGAATCCGGCAGGTTGATGCCGGCATACACGCTGTCCACATGTCCGTCCTGACGGGCATTGTACAGGTCTTGTGCGGAAAGGGTGAACACAGTGGCAACAAAAAGGAGGGAGAAAAGCAACTTCTTCATATTCTGTATTTTATAATGATTGATTTTTCAAATTCTCACTAACGGATCACTTTCGTGAATACGGGCGCCTTGCCGTTTTCAACGGTTACATATACTTGCAGCTCGCCGGCGGGCGGCATCTTGGGGTTGTCCTTGCGGGGCAGGTCAACGGCGAAGAACAGGTACTCCACACCGTTGGGGATGTTGCGGCTGGCAAAGGTCTTGGCTTTGGCGTGCAGCATCGGATAGCCATCCACCGCCGTGTTGAAGATAACCTCCTCCTTGTCGCTCACCTCGCGCTGTGCGGGGAAAGGTTCCAGATGGTTGTAGTCGCCTTGCAGTAAGCCGATGGACTTCAAAAACTGGTCCACCTCGTAGGGCATGGCATCCAGACGGGCGGCGCGAACACCGTAGCCGTCCAGTATGGTCGCTTTCGGCGCCGCTTTCGCCAAATCCTTCATGCTGGATTCCAATCCGCCGCTGCCGAAAGTGCAGAAAGGAACGATTTTCTTGCCGCTCAGATCTGTGGTTGAGAGGAACTTTTGCACGGGCGGTGCGTAGGTGCCGAACCATACCGGGTAACCGAGGAAGATGACGTCGTAATCGGCAATCTTGGCGGCCACCGGCTTGATGTCGGGAATTATGCCTTGCTCGCGCTCC
This sequence comes from Bacteroidales bacterium, assembly GCA_045132235.1. Taxonomy (GTDB): domain Bacteria; phylum Bacteroidota; class Bacteroidia; order Bacteroidales; family WCHB1-69; genus UBA1756. Next base: position 10,511 of record JBGURX010000057.1, on the reverse strand, counting down.
ACCATGCAGCGGTCGATGGTGGCTTGGAAGTCGCCGTTGTAGGGCTCCACCATGACAATTTCCTCTATGTCGGCGTTGAGTTTTGTGGCAATCTCCTGCGCCACTGCTTTGGTGTTGGAGGTCTGTGAGTAATAGAGCACCAGTATTTTAGGGTCTTTGGGTTTCTGTACTTCGGGAACGGGCTGCTGTTTTTTTGCGCACGAAGCGGTCAGCATCACGGTCGCAAGGACCAGCAATGATTTTGTGTTTTTCATAAAAGCCAAATTTGTTGGCTGCAAAAATACAAAATTTTGGGTAGAACCCTTCACCTTTCAATTTTCAATTTTCAATTTTCAATTCTCTCCACCTCCTCGCGCAGCACCCTGCTGAAGGGGATCTGCTTGCGGCGCGACCGTTCCAGCAGGTTCAGGTACCACTGGTGTTTGCCGTCCTCGCGGGTGTTCATGATGCAGTTCAGTGCCTCGATGTCGGGTTGGATGTGCCAGTCGGGATCCAATGCCGCCAATGCCTCCTCCACAAAGCCCCAGCCGAAGTTGTAAAGGTTGGCATCGGTAATCATCAGCAAGATAATATCTTTGTTCTCAATAACTTCCTTCAGGGTGCTTTTGTCCACCCACTCGATGGGATCCCAGATGTTGGGATAGACGGTAATGTTGTAATACCAGAAGAGGTTTTCGGAGAAGAGGTTTTCGGCGATGCCGCTGTTCCACACGCTCCAGTAGTAACTGTCGGCCACGGTGAGCACGCGCGGCTGGGTGAAGGTGCTGTCATCGTGGCGGAAATGGCAGATGGGGAAGTTGAGGGTTTCGTGGGGGAGTTGGAAAAGGAGGTTCATGGCGGGCTCCATGTCGAAGTCCAAATCCTTGTTGTAACGCGAGTTGCTGTCGCCGTCGAACACGATGTCGGGCAGGTTGACGGCGCATTCGTGCTCGATGTAGCGGGCGAGGGTGTCGGCGGCCTGCCAGAGGCCGTAGCTGCTCCAGTGCACACCGTAGTTGGAGTAGAGCGGGTGGGGCGAAGTGGCCTTGAGGCGGGAGAAGTAGCCGTTGAGGTCGAGGTAGTGCACGCCGGCGCGGTGGCAGGCCGCCGTGAAAGCCTCGTAGTTGCTGGTGGTCTTCACCTCGGGCTGGTAGCGGTCGGGGATGTTCTCCGGACTGAAATGCGCTTTGCCCGGTTCGAATACCAGCAGCAACTCTATCCCGTACTTTTCATGCAGAAGGGCTTGCAGCCGCTTCAGATTTTCCACCTTTTTATCTACAAAATCTTTTCCAATATAATTATGACCGAGATATTCGGTGATGTACATCTCTTCATAAAAACAATCATTCTTTCCCAAAACCAATTTTTCTGCATTGGTATGTCTGAATAATTTGAAATTCAATTCATTATGAAGTCTAACCCAACTATTCGCACAGCCGATATGATGCTTTACTTGATCTTCGATGGAGTTCTGCCACTCGTGTTTCTGGATGTTGCGCCACGAGCAGGACACGGCTTCGTCATCAGACACGCCGTAAAGTTTTTCGCCCGACAACGAAGGGAAAAAGGAAAGCACAATCGGGGCGAAGAGCAGCAGCAAAAGCAGCAGCCACAGCACAAATCCCGTTTTCTGATTTCCTATTTTCATCATTTAAAATTAAAACCACCAAGGAAGAATGTGTACTTGCACCAGACTCAGGTAGGCCATTGCGAGGGCAAAAAGGGCGAACAGCACGGCCCAGATTACGGCAGGCAAGTGGGTGAAACGGCGCAAGTTGGTGGCATCGCCAGCCTTGTCGGGACTCTTCACCGACAGCACCACCAGCACCCATGTGGACCATACCGACTCCACCAAAATCATCAGACTGTAGAACCATGCCACTGCTTCGTTCACTGTTTCGTTGCGCCAGAAATAGAGCAGTGCGGCGTTGAGGAGGGCGAAGATGATTACCCATGCCACGCCGTAGCCGTTGCGGATCCAGAAGAGAAGCATGAGGAGGAAGAGGGCGGGGAGTCCTATCAGAATCCATTTATAGTAGCCCATCTTCAGAAGGAAGAAACAGAGGTAGGCGGCTCCCGAGGCGAAGGGATAGCCCGCGAGGCTCACCAAAAAGGCCTTGAATTTCGAGTCGGACTTGGTGGTGGTGACTCCGCTGGTATCTTGGAATATCTTGATGGCTGACACTTTGCCGCTCAGCAGCAGCGACATGATGGCATGTCCCAGTTCATGGATGAGGGTGTTGATGATGTTGAAGAACTTGCCCACCACGGGGATGCGGGGCAACAAGAAAGCTGCCGCCAGCAGGTAGTAGAAGATGTGAATGCCAAAAAGATATAGGTGGTCCATGTTAGGGAATAGCGGGTGTCGTTCGTGTGTTTAGGCTATGTGGATTTTAGTAACCAAGTTGTCTGTTCTTCTCCTCAATCCGCACAAAAATTAAGCAAATGATAACAACAACCGATATGGCAAGGCCTGCGATGGCCAAACCTTTTTTTCTGTTTTTCTTCGAAACCCCTATGATTGAGAAGATAAGACCTAGCAAAAAGAGAATTGCATTAACACCCGGGACCACGCACATCCCTAAAGCGAGCAAACTGAGCACGAAGCCGGCGATGCCCATGCCGTTTTTGGAACGGACAAGCGGAGCAGGAGCGGGTGGAAATGGCTGTTGGTAAGGCTGCTGATATGAAGACTGGTATGGGGTAGCAGGCAAAAAATAGTCAATCCACGGCAAGATGGTATTGCCGATGCGTACCACATCGCTGCTCCGAAGTAACGTGTTAGGATTCAATAATATAGTATCATTGACATACGTGCCGTTAGTGGAATTTAGGTCTGTTATATGGAATTCTCCATTGTCGTCTTGCGAAATCTCGCAATGGTTCAACGATACTGCGGGATCATTAATAAAGATATCGTTATTCTGTCCTCGGCCAATTTTGACAATTATTGCCATAAAACCCTGTATGTTAAAGTTTTGATATTATTTCTTCTCATATTCCACGTCACGCACGTCTCCCCATTCGCCAGCAGGGTTGTAGTCGGAAGTGCCGCCTGATGTACAGCCTGCATACCCATCACGCCAGTGACTGCTGTACTCACCGTCTTTCACGCGGTACTGGTAGGTAATCGACACGTAGCTGTCGGTGTTGTTGTAGAATTTGATGACGTACTCTTCCAAGGTTGAGTACCAATAGACTTCATAGCTAACGCCCTCGTTACATTCAACACCATTTACGGTGAAAATAACTTCCACGTTGTTTTGTGGTTCATCGGGGACATTGAAGGTTGAAGCAGCATAACTCATTGCTGTCATGGTGATGGCGAAAAGCATCAGCATAATTTTTTTCATCGTACTAAGACATGGTTATATGCCATCATGTCGTCGGCTCAAAAGGGAATTTTCAAAAATGTGCGGCAAAAATAATCATTTTTTTAACAACGGCAAATTTTTTATGAAAAATAGCGCCCGCCATTAATCTGCAACTTTTGTGGAGGTGTGTGGGGAGAAAAAGAAAGCAGCCCTTCAGAGAATTCTGAAGGGCTGCTTTTATGTGCCCGGGACAAGAGTCGAACTTGCACGTCTCTCGACACTCGCACCTGAAACGAGCGCGTCTACCATTCCGCCACCCGGGCAGGGTTGCTACATCAACGAGTCGATGAGTTTCACGAGGTCGGGTTTGCGCTGCAGGCCGACCAAGGTTTCCACCACCTCGCCATTTTTCAAGAACACCAGCATCGGGATGTTGCGAACGCCGAACTGCATGGCAATGTCGTTGTTCTCGTCAGTGTCGCACTTTCCGATGACGACTTTGCCTTCGTATTCGTTGGCGAGTTCGTCCATGATCGGAGCCAAAGCGCGGCAGGGACCGCACCACGTTGCCCAAAAGTCAATGATCACCAGCTTGTCGCTTTTGATGACTTCTTCGAAGTTTCCACTGTTAATTTCTAATGCCATAATGTCTTGATTGATGGTTTTGAAAAAAGCGTGCAAAAATACAACTTTTTTTGAAATCCAACTTTACTTTTGAAAAATATTTTTTGCGGGCTGAAAATGCTAGGTTCCCAAACAAAAACGTGCCAAGTTCTCAAACAGAGATGTGTACTATTAATTATTTGTAAAAAAATAGCCTTTGGCTCCCGTATTCTGATAAAGAAGTTGTATCTTTGCGGACTGATTGGCAGTCATCCAAGAATCTCAAACGACAGAATGCAATATGACGAGCAACGAAACACAATTCATATTATACCAACTTCCTGAAGAAGAAGGAGTGATTCAGGTTGTGGTAAAGGAAGAAACGATCTGGGCGACACGTGTTCTGAAAGAATACATCCGAAAAGGCTATGCCCTCGACGACAACCGTCTGAAGAACCTTGGCGAAGGTGGCTATTGGAAAGAACTTCTTGAACGCATTCGCGACATCCGCTCGTCGGAGAAGGTTTTCTTGACGGCATCTGTGCTGGTGGAGTGTTTGAGGGGGTAAGACATGTATAAAAATTCAATGAAAAAAGATTAGAAAATCATTCAATTATGTTATTTCAAAAGAATATTATCAAAAAATATCTTGCCACTTTGCCGCTGGAGGACATCAATCAGGCGTGGAGTCAGTACAAAAGTTACTTTCTTAACCCCGATATTCAGTCAAACATACAGCAAAGCAAAGAAGAGCAGTTTCAAGAAGGTTTCCTTCGGGAATTGTTTGTAAAGGTGTTGGGATATACGCTGAATCCTTCGCCCGACTACAATCTGATTACCGAACAAAAGAACGAGACCAATTCAAAGAAAGCCGACGGTGCCATTCTGCTTGACGACAAAGTGATTGGGGTTATTGAGTTGAAAGACCATAAAACCACCGACTTAAGCAAGATTGAGCAGCAGGCGTTCGGCTATAAGAGCCAGCACCGCGATGCCAGATATGTGATTATTTCCAATTTTGAAAAACTGCGGCTTTATATAGACAACGCCGTTGATTTTCGCGAGTGGAACCTCTTTGCCATGACCGAAGACGAGTTCAACGAGTTGTATCTCTGCATCGCTTGGACACAGGTAAATAAGGGTGTCGCGTTGAAGTTGAAAAGCGAGTCGGTTTCTTCGGAAGACCAGATTACGCAACAACTATACAAGGACTATTCGGCATTTAAGCGTGAGATTTTTGCGGACATAGTAGCCAATAACACGGACGAGAACACGCCCAAAGAACATATTCTATTGTTGTTTAAGAAAACTCAAAAGCTGCTCGACCGGCTTCTGTTCATCTTCTTTGCCGAGGACTGCGGACTGCTGCCGCCAAATATGATGTTGCAAGTTATCAACGAGTGGAAGCAACTGAAGGAATTGGATGTAGTGATACCTCTATATACTCGTATCATGCAATATTTTGGATACCTATATACAGGCAAGGAAGAAAAGGGGATTTTCTCCTACAACGGCGGATTGTTCAAACCGGACGAGATATTAGACGGGTTGAAGATTAGCGATGAATTGTTGGCCCGCTTCACGCGCCGGTTGTCGGAATACGACTACGCCAGCGAGGTGGATGTGAATATTCTCGGACATATTTTTGAGAACTCGCTCAATGAGATAGAAGAGGTGACGGCACAGATCAATAGTGGCGAAAAGGCGCCTGTGGTTTCTAAAAGAAAGCGTGACGGGGTTTTCTATACACCGCAGTATATCACAAAATACATCGTTGAAAATACCGTTGGGCGGCTGTGTGCAGAGAAGAAATCCGAAATGGGAATTGATGAAGCGGAGTATTTTGCGGACAAGAACCGCCAGATGGCAACCAAGAAAAGATTGATGGAAAAACTGCAGGCATATCGCGAGTGGCTGCTCGGAATCACTATTTGCGACCCTGCTTGCGGTTCGGGTGCTTTCCTCAATGCGGCATTGGCTTTCCTTATTAATGAGCACAAACTCATTGACGAGATGGAAACCAAAGTTACAGGCGGCTCGATTGTGTTCCAGAATGTGGAAAACAGCATTTTGGAGAACAACCTTTATGGAGTGGATATTAACGAAGAGAGTGTGGAGATTGCCAAATTGGCACTCTGGCTGCGTACGGCCAAACCGCATCGCAAACTAAACTCGCTGAATAATAACATTAAATGCGGCAACTCGTTGATTTCCGACCCTTCCATTGCCGGCGAAAAGGCGTTTGATTGGGAGAAAGAATTTCCGCAAGTGTTTGAAAAAGGCGGCTTTGATGTGGTGATTGGAAACCCGCCGTACTTTAATATTCAGACATTAGGAGCAAAGTCAAAACAGGTAGAATACATTCAAAATGAATATTCAGATATATGGCAAGATAAAAGTGATATTTTGTTCTACTTTATTAATAAAGCATTGAAGATTTCAAAAGGAGAAGTAGGATTTATCGTATCTAATGCGTTCTTGTTCTCTGATAAAGCACGCAAATTAAGAAATAAAATAATTGATGATGGGCGTTTAAGTCAAATAGTGAATTTTGAACGCTATTTAGTCTTCGCAGATGCTTCAATTACATCATGTATTACTATTTTTAATAAACAACACAAAGATATAAAGGCCTTCGTGTTGAAGGATAAAGAATATAAGACGGAAGATGTCATCAATTATATATCTAACGAACAAAATTCCATCTCTGTTGAATTGGAGAGGGATAATGTATTTGCTTTAGTAGATAATAATATAGCTAACCTAAATAAGAAAATTGACGGCAATCATAAGAAATTGCGTGAGTTATTAGTTGTCGGTAAGGGAATGGAAACAGCCGCAAATGATGTCTTCTGTTTCTCTGAATATCCTGCTCAATTCCCTAAAGAATATATCAAACGCAGAATGTGTGGAGAAATAATAAGCCGCTATAATTTGCGTTCAAAAGAGGAATATATACTCTATTTCGAAAATGTAGAACGTTTTGAAGATTTGCCGATCTCTATTCAAGAGCACTTAAATCTGCACAAGGAAGTTTTGATGAATCGAGCCACATGTAAAAATGAAGGGCGCATATGGTGGAGATATTCAAGACCTATGCACAAAGAACACTATGGATTACACAAAATTTGGTGTTCATATAGAGCAAAAGCTAATGAGTTTGTTCTCGATGAATCAACGGATTATATAGGTTTAACAAATACTACCGTTATATTTGGCTCTAATCCAAATATATCCCTTAAATATATTTTGGCCCTGCTAAATTCCTCATTGTTGAATTACAGATATAAGTCTATTGGAAAGCAGACAGGAAGTGGCGTGTTTGAATATTTTGAGGTTGGTGTTGGCAGTTTGCCTATTCCCGAATGTGCAGACCAACAGCCGTTTATTGAACTAGCAGACGCGATGCTTGCTTTAAATAAGGACTTGCAAGCCAAGCGCAGTCGTTTTCTTCGTCGTTTGCAGGACAATATGCCGGGAATCAAGATCAACGGAGCACTGGAAACTTTCGACAATCTCGATTTTGCAGGCTTTGTGGCAGAACTCAAGAAACAGAAAATCAAACTTACCCTTGTTCAGCAAGACGAATGGGAAGATTATTTCAACCAATACAAAACCGAATGTCAGTCCCTCAAAACCCAAATCGCCGCCACCGACAAGGAAATTGATAAAAAGGTGTATGAGTTGTATGGGTTGACGGAAGAGGAGATTGAGGTGGTGGAAGGGAAATAAAAAAGATTAATAAAAAAATAACGCAATAAACATGAAAAGGAATTTTATCGTTGATGAAGAAATATCATTGTCAAATGGAAATGATATTTTGAAAACCGAAGTGTATGCAAATACTCTTTCTGAGGTTGTTTCTAATTCTCCAAAAGATAAGGTATTTACCATTGGTCTATTTGGTGGTTGGGGAACGGGGAAATCTTCAATAATAAAAACAGTTCGTGAAAAAATGGAAACATCCAAGGTGAAGTTTATCACATACGATGCTTGGAAATATGCAAATGATTCTTTTCGTCGAATGTTTTTGTTAAAGATTCAAGAAGAATTGAAATACGAACAGACTGAAGAAATGCAGCGGTTTTACCAGTCCGAGACTGCAGAAACAGAGCCTAAGACATACATTTCTAAACATGGATTATGGGCAGCCCTTCTCATCTTATTAATAATATTGGTAGTTATTAATCTTCTTCCAATAAAGGATTTGTTGAAAATTGCATGTTCTTCAATAGTATCATTATTGGGATTGTTAGTTACCGTTTATAATGGTGTATTTCAAAAACTAAAAGTCCAGATAAGCAAACCACACCTATTTGCTCCTGAACAATTTGAACATTGTTTTAACGAAATGACATCAGCCGCATTTAAGCAAGATAATTGCATAGTAAAAGCACTAAAGTATGTAAAATTGCTTCCCCAGTCTGCCACTGGTATTGAAAAGTTGGTGATCATAATTGACAATATCGATAGATGTCATAGTGAAATGGCCTATCAATTACTTACAGATATCAAAACATTCTTAAGTGATGAAAAGAAGAATGTTGTTTTTATAATACCTGTAGATGATGAAGCATTAAAACGAAATTTATTTGATAGACATGGTAAAGATCAGGACTGTAGCAGGGAAAAAGAGGAGTTTTTACGAAAATTTTTCAATGTAACTATACGAATCAAACCACATCAATTTACCGAACTTAATACGTTTGCAAAAGCGTTAAATCATAAATATAACCTGGGCTTTAATGAGAATACTGTAGCCTTGTGTAGTAAAGAGTTTGCTACAAATCCCAGAAGAATCATCCAGTTATTTAATAACCTTGCATCAGAACTAAGTCTATATCCAGAGGATTTCGCCAAGAAAAATGAATCAATGATCTGCATTATATTAATTCTGAGAGAAGAGCATTATGAGTATTATCAAGAAATAGTGAATGATGCAAATAAACTGAAAAAATACGAGTATAAAGATGATGATAAAAAAAAGCAATTATCTGCTTTTATGAGAATAGCAGATACAACTATTCAAAAAACAGAAATGGCAGATGTACTTCATATTTTAACAAATAGTGATGCCATTTTTGATGGTATTCCAACTGACATAAAGAACGGGATTAAATCGTATGATATAAAAGAAACAATTGAGTATATCAACTCTCATTCAGAAAATAAGGAAGTCGTATTAGATTTGATAAAAAAGAATGCTAAGGAAGATATCAAATCTCAATCTGATGCGCAAATCATCAATAGTCTTGAGTTCGTTTCAGAGCTTTCATGTTCTGTTGGGTTTTCAAATGCTATACTAGTAGAAATAGATGATTTATTCAGGGATAAATATAATTCATTATTGCCTGAGATTAATAAATCCAAGTTGGAAAATATTTGTCAATTTGCATTAACGCTAGATGAGTACGCCCTTTCGGATTTAAAGAACAACATATTAGCACACATTGCAGGTATTAATGCTGAGAATAAGATTAATGAATTTGATGAACATCTTATAAAAGCTGTTTTAGTCAAATTTAGAACGAAAGAGGATTCTGAACGGTTGTGCACAACCACAGTCCCCTTATTTAAAAAGTTTGGCATATATAAAGAAATTGATTATTCCCAAGATCAAAAAGAAATTTTCTTTTCTAATGATTTAATTCATTATTTTATTGAAAAAATAAATATAGGGGATAATAATACGAGTGATTTGTTTTGGCTATTAGAAAATAAAGATCATATAGAATTGGCCACTTATTCCAAGTTATGTGGTCGGCTCAATAATTTAGTAGGAAATACTGTGAATAAGGATAAAACTCAAATGTTCACTGTGGTAAAATATGTCGCGAATTTTCTACTATTAATTCCAGATTGTTCTAATATAGCTGAACTTTCTACTTTGAATTCAAAGCTCTGGCAAAGAATTGTCAATAATCGAACTGTTTGTTTGTTGGATGAGTATAATGGAGACATGAATAATGGCCATTTTATTATTGATGTAGTCATTAGAATATACAAAATAAACAACGGAACAATTACCGTCAATCAAGCACAGAAAATAGTATCTTTTGATAAACAATATACCTATTCAAAATTGCTAGAATTGAAAGAACAAAAATTCGACTTAAAACCATTTTGGGATATAATAATTGATGACAATAAGTATGAATCTTCTCCAGAACTCTTATTTCCATTACTTGAGTTTTGTATTTTACAAAAAAGTGATGACGGAGAGTTCCTGATTGACAGTAAAAAAATCAACAACAAGGTGGCATCTTTGTGTGACAATATTTCAAAGCCAAGAATACCTGATTTGGTAGAAAGTCTAATTAAAGATGATTATTTGAAACAATTATTTATAGATACCATCAAGACACGAGACTCAAATTATATAAATACACTTCCACCATCCTTATTTGGATTAGCTATAAATAGTTTTAGTCAAAACAATTCATCACAATATGAAAATAATACTGGTTTTTTATCTGTGGTTGCCTCAAAAGGCTCTGACGATCAAAAAACAGAAATTGTAAAAATGATGACCGCCAATATAAACAAAAAGAGGAAGCTTGACGAAACTCATAGTATTTTGGAGAATCTAGAATTAACGAACAAAAGCAATAAAAC
>JBGURX010000056.1:0-5200 GCA_045132235.1 Bacteroidales bacterium | reverse complement strand
TCTCATTGGCGCGAGCCAACGATGAAATCCGAACAGTTTTCCTTATGCCAAGATGGTATAGGATGTCGGAATGAGCCAACAAACAGAGGCAGATTTCATGCAAGGACGAGCAACCTGTCAGCTGACCGAAAAGCAGATGCAGCAACTGGCCATAACTGTTCAATTCCTTGGCGTGAAAGTCTCCCTTATACTTCGAAACTATCTTGTTAAACAGATAACGGGGGACAAAATCCACCACTTGAGCAAAAACATATCGACCTAAATTCATTCTTTGCGATTTTAGACCGCAAAATTACTCCATCATTTCAAATCGAAAAATCAAAGAACGCCTGTATCTTATTATATGTCAATAAATTAAATGCCTAAGTTAAAAATTTATCGCGACAGTAGTAATTTAAGATCCAAATATTTGTTGCATCTTTTCTTGCACCCCCATACATATTTTTTCATACATCAATTCTTGGTCCATATCGTCACGGAAAGAAAAATGAAGCGTAAAACTTGGAACAGCGGGGTTGTGAGAAACATCATAATCAATTAAAACTACACCACCGGTGCTTTGTTGAATATGAAACATCGTAGTTCCTCCATAATTTGAAACCCCTGCACGAATATATGTTCTAGTTTCTACAACTATCTTACTTTCAGGATGTCCATTCAAAATGTATCCTAATAATTTAGCATACTTGGTTCGCATTCCACCTGCATTACTGGAACTTGAGACTATCTCGCCTGTTTTATTTCCTAATTTGAATGCAAGTACTACAACTAATATAACAATAATAACCCAAATCATAAGTCTTCAAAATTTATGCCCGTTCTTTTGTTCAAAATATTCAAACAGTCTTGTTCAGAGAATCCAAGGTCTTCATATACAGCCAACAAAACACGAACAGCTTGCTCATTCTTTCCCGCAGCAACAATACAATAAAAAGCCCAAAACAATTTTTCCAAAGCTCCTCTATCAGCACCTATCAATGCATCTGACATTCCTTTCATCCCAGAGAAACGCGATGTTGCTGCATGCATTTCTGTAGCGGTGACACCCAACATGCGTCCTTCTTGAGTCATTATATGATTAATTTTACTTAATTCTTGTGCTGTTCCAGAACAAGAACCACCAAACACCATCATAAGATTCATTGCTGCCAATTTCTGATTATAGGTCAAGTTTGAATACACATTAACCACATTTTCTTTTGCGGAATCATCCTTGGTGGGTTTAGAAGAACCGATACCAAACAAATCTCGAAGTAAACCCATAGCCTCAATTCTTTAATCGTTAGCCGCCATATAGAAAACCGCAGCTTCCACTTTTCCATCTGCCATAATCATAGCATTAGCCATGCTCATAATGGCAATCATTTCTACTTTGTTGAATTTCATTTTTGATAGTTTTAGTTCATGCCTACTCTATTCTCCAGTTTTCGGCACCCCTGTGTTATAGCTTGTTTGTGATTATTCCTGCCTCGTCCATCACCAAACTGCGGTCGAGGGGGATGTATTTTGCCTGACCGGAAGATCCCGTAATGTAGTAGTTTTTGGCCAAATCATCGCTGAAGCGGCTCACAAAGGCGGCGCGGATGCGGCTGCACTTTTCATTGATGGAATTGCCGGTGGAGTCAACCAAATCGTCAATGCTTTGCTCCATTTTAGCCGAATCATCACGGTTCGAAATACGATAGTAAATCTGCAGCAACTCCTCGCGGCAATCCACCAACTCTTTGAACCTCAACCCTTTGGGATGGCGCAGGTAGAAGAAATAGACCACCTTGGAGAGTGTCGGCAGGGAGATTTCCATATCGTTGTAGTCGGGTAGGTAGATGCCGTAATCCTTGGTGATGCGAAGCGTACTCAGTTTGGGATCGGGCAATGCGATCAGTTTCTTGATGACAAAATCGGACACCCCAATCAAGCGCATTTCCTCGATGCGCTGCCGGATCTCGTCCGCCAGCACATCGATTCTTCCCCGGTCCGCGTTGTCTCTGGGGTCTGTGTCCACGTTCTCCCGCAAGCGGCTATAACGCAGGGGCTGTTCGATAAGCGTACTATGAAATGTATTCGAATCAGGACGAGGCACCTGCGCGATGGCCGTCAACAATTGCTCGAATTGGGTGTCGTTACTGTACAGAAGTGGAAACAGCGTGAAAACATGGCCGTCTAAAGAGGTCTCTTCATAGCGCATCAGCAGGGGTGGTTCCGTGATTTGCAAAGGCAATTCGGGCATTTCGTCCTCTTTGTCTATCCTGTAGGAGAGGATCTCCCGATACGTATCCTGAATCCACGACGGATCGGACTTCGCCTTCTCTATCCATGCGGAATCGGTTTCCGGCCAGTTGTACTCCACAATCTGCGCCAGCTTGTCCAACATCGCGGGCAAATAGGTGAACGATTCGCCCAAAATGTTGACAACCTTCTCCATATTCTTGTGAAAGTACTCGTTGACCTCTTCATTCGCGCCCGCCTCGACATACAGCATCATGCCATATTGAGGCTTAAAATGGATAATTCGGAGCATGACCACCCAGTTTCACGGCCGAAAAGCCAGTAGTTTTTCGGAGCATGACCACCCAAAAACGGTGCTAAAACCTTAAAAAATGCGTTTGCGAGGCTGTCCGGGGCCATGTTTTTCGGAGCATTGCCACCCAGCCGCAGACGAGGAGGGTGGAAAGGCGCAAAAAGCCGCCCCATTTCGGAGCATCGCCACCCATTTTTGAAAAGGACACCGTTGGCAATCAAGGCTTTTCGGAGCATTGCCACCCACTTGTTTGTTAACTTTGCAGCTCGAACTCAAAAAGAGCAAGCTATGGCAGGAAAATGCAAAGAAATGAACAAGATCAAACAAGCGTTACGTCTTCATATAGACGGAGAATCGAACCGGGAGATAGGCCGGAAACTGGGCATCTACAAGGGCACGGTCAACAAATATGTCAAAATGGCCAAGGCCTGCGGCATCCCCATCCCTGCGCTGCTGGCGATGGAGGAGCCCGAGATAGAGCGCGTGCTGACAAACGGTAACCCGGCCTACAGCGACAACCGCTTCCAGGCTCTCAAGGAGAGGCTGCCATACATCATATCGGAGTTGCAACGGAAGCATGTGACGATGTACCTGCTGTGGCGGGAATACCGTGGGGAGGACCCCGACGGCTACGGCTACACGCAGTTCTGCTTCCATGTCAACCAGTTCACGGAGGCGCAGAAGCCCTCCTTCGTTCTTTCCGACGACCGCGAGGGCGGACAGTACCTGTTCGTGGACTTCGCCGGAGACACGCTCTCCTACGTCGACCTCGACACGGGGGAGGAGGTGAGGTGCCAGGTCTTCGTGGCCACGCTGCCCGCGTCGGACTACGGCTTCGCAATGGCGGTCCACTCCCAGAAAATCGACGACTTCCTCCACGCCCTGGAATGCTGCCTCAGGCACATCGGCGGCGTCCCGAAGATCATCGTGACGGACAATCTCAAGGCGGCGGTCGTAAAGGCCGACCGCTACGCGCCGGAGATTAACCGGTCGCTTGAGGACTTCGCCGAGCACTTCGGCTGTGTCGCCATACCCGCCAGGTCGGGCAAGCCGAAGGACAAGGCACTGGTCGAGAACCACGTCAAGCTCACCTATCACGATGTGTACGCCCCGCTGCGCAACAGACAGTTCTTCTCACTTGACGAGCTCAACCAGGCCATAGCCGCGCAGATGAGGCTCCACAACCAGCGGCGCATGCAGCGCCTGCCCTTCACCCGCGAGGAACGCTTCATCTCCATAGACAAGCCCGCCCTGAAGCCCCTGCGGGCAGAGCGCTTCGAGATCAAGTACCGCTGCGAGCTGCAGGTCAACCCCAACAGCTTCGTCTATCTGGGCCGCGAGAAGAGCTACTACTCCGTCCCGTACCGGCTCATCGGGCAGAAGGTCAAGGTGATCTACACCAGGACGATGGTCTTCATCTACTCCCAGCAGGGCGAGAGGGTCGCCACGCACAACCGCTCCCGCAGGATCGGGGAGTACGTCTGCGACAAGACACACATGCCCTCCTATTACAACGACTACGTCCAGCTCTCCCCCGACAGGTACATCCACCGCGCCGACAGTGTCTCACCACTGTTCGGCGAAGTGATACGCGGGGTGTTCAGGCAGAACACGTCGGTGCCGCCGGAGACCTACTACAAGTCCTGCGACGGGCTGTTCAGCCTCCAGAGGAGCACGGAACCGAAGCTGTTCGAGAGGGCGTGCATGGCGGCACTGGAGCGAGACCGCTGCAACTACGGGTTCATCAAGAACCTGATCGAGAGCAAGTGCGCAGGTCTCCCTGCGGGGGACGAGAACCCCATGCTCTTCCCAGCCACACACGACAACATCCGAGGGAAAGAATACTTCCAATAACCCACTAAAACCCCAATAATATGGAAAACCAAATCTATCAAGACCTCAAGGGTCTGCGGCTGTCAGGCATGGCCGAATGCTGGCAGCGTCTGCAAGAAACACGCAAGCACCAGGAGATAGCCCTGCAGGACGGGCTCCTGACGCTCATCCAGGCCGAACACGACCAGCGTTCCGCGAACAGAACGGCCAGACTGATCAAGAAAGCCCGGTTCCGTTATGACGCAAGCATCGAACAGATCATCTTCGACCCCGCGCGAGGCCGCGAGCAGGGCCGCATCATGCAGCTCGCCTCCTGCGAGTACATCCGGCAGGGGGCTTCCGTCCTCATCACCGGTCCTGCCGGTGTGGGGAAAAGCTACCTCGCCACGGCCTTGGGCTACCAGGCCTGCCTCTCCGGCTTCAGAGTCCGTTACTACAACATGAGCAAGCTCCTTGAAGACACCCAGATGGCCCGCATCGAGGCCAAGACGGCAAAGTTCTTCGACCGCATGGCCGACGTGGAACTCCTCATCATCGAAGACTTCGGGATGAAGGTGCTCGACGGCCAGCAGCTGCTTGACTTCATGGAACTAATCGAAGACCGGCATGCCCGGAAATCGACCGTCATTACCAGCCAGCTGCCGGTGAAGAACTGGTACGATGTGCTCGCCAAAAACACCACCGTGGCCGATGCCGTGCTCGACAGGCTTGCGAAAACCGCACATCGTTTTGAACTAAAAGGTGACAGTATGAGAAAATAATTTTATTTTTGCCGCGCCAGGCTTGAATCGTTAACTCAAGTGGGTGGTTATCGCCGAAATGCCTGGGTGGTTATCACTGAAATATCCA
>JBGURX010000055.1:0-53996 GCA_045132235.1 Bacteroidales bacterium | reverse complement strand
CCGTTTGGTGGAGACAAGGGGAGGTGACAAACGTCCACAATTAGGGGATTTAAATGGTTGGAGCCAAATTGAGACATTTTCCTCGACGGTGATGCTGATTTATCGTCCTGACTACTACAAACTTGAATCATTTAAAGATGGTTCTATATCTGAAAACATGGCCGACATCATGGTGGTAAAGAACAGTTTTGGAAGTACGGGCGATGTACGTATGACCTTTTACAATCGTGCCGGTTTCGGAGAAATCTCACACGAAGATGATGTTTATCAGAATTGTCCCTTTTAATCTCACAAAAGCCTACCACCGCTCGCTGACAGGAAGATAGTACCTGACGGCAGATGCCTATCATACCCGCATGGGGAAATAAATAAAAAGCGCGTATGCTAATCTAGGTCAGACCACAAATCATCAAGATCCTCCTCATCCCAACAACCCATTTTCTTCTCTTGTTCTACGATTAAGTCGAACAAATGGTGAGCCTTTTGAGACATTTGCTCTTTCTCCTTTCCTGCAGGTTCATAATCCGGGTACTTTTCTTCCAAGGCTTCTATTCCTTCGTCAAATTCATCACCCAAATCCTCTAATTCGTCACAACTCTTGCACTTTTCGACTTTCGCTTCTATTTCATCTAAAAAGGTCATATATTCGACGAATGCTGGACTTCCCTGCCATTTATTAGCAACTTGCGTCTTCTCAGAATCCATGCTACCCTGTCCAGAATTTTTGTTGCATGACACGAAGAAAACAAGGCCCAAAGCCATCAATAAATAAGCCAACTTTTTCATAATCAAAAATTTAAATCAATAAATATGTAAGAAAAATGATATGCAAACTTACGAAAAAAAATAGTACTTTTGCATTCAGAAAATCATCAAAACAAAATGATACTATGAAAAAAGGCTTAAAGGACCTAATAAAGCTCGTCATTGTGATTGTGGTGCTATGCGCCTTCGTCTATCTTTACCCTGAAGAGAATCCTGAAATCAAAAAACAGATGTACTTCGGAGTTGTGGGCGGCGGCGTGGCGGCCTTTCTCGCCTTTTTCTTCATCAGAATGATTCGAGAAAAATTCAATAAAAAGAAATAAGAAGCGACTTTCATCCGTTATTTCTATAAAACGTTCAACCATGAAAAGAGCAGCAACACTCCTCATCATCATTTTCGCCACAATAGGCCTTTTCGCCCAAACCAACCAAACCGACAGCAAGGGCAAACAACACGGGCTGTGGAAAAAATACGACGATAAAGGGAATCTGCTCTACGAAGGGAACTTCAACCATGGCGTTCCCGTGGGCACTTTCCACTACTATTACAGCAACGGCAAATTGAAAAGCACCACCCTCTTCATCGAAGGGACTCACAAGGTGCATACCTCCATGTACGATGTGAACGAGAAGCTGGCTTCAGAGGGCAATTTCGTTGACCAGCTCAAAGACAGCATCTGGAACTACTATAATCCCAAAGGAACGCTCATCAAGACAGAAGGTTACAAGAACGGAAAGCGTCACGGCACGTGGCAGACCTACTCCTCCGAAACGGGCACCCTTTTGGAAGAGAGCCACTACGACAACGACGTGCTGAACGGCGACCGCAGCACCTACTTCGCCGACGGCAAGGTGAGCACCAAAAGCCAGTACATCAACGGCGAGATGAGCGGCCCGTTCACCAGCTATTTCCCCAATGGAAAAATATTTTACACAGGAACTTACCTCTTCGGCTTGGAGACTGGCGAATGGAAATACTATGATGAAAACGGCAATCCGCGCAAGTCGGTGGAATTCAAGAATGGAAAACTGCAAAAGACCTACCTTTTCCTGAATATCGGCGGATGGCAGAAGATGAACCAAGAGAACATCGCCTATTTCCACAAGGAGGGCAACCAAACCCGCGTGGTCAGCAACAACGGCAAAAGCATAATGTGCAACCAAGTGTTCGAGGAGTTGCTCACCTACGTGGACTTTGTGGATTTCTGCATCATCAGTCCCACCTACGCGGTGAGCTACCCTGCCATCAAAGGCTACCGCGAAATCGGCACCGACCGCATTGAGGTGACGCTGTCGCCGGCCACCGAGGAGCCCGTCATCAGCGAGGGCGACCACGCCAAGGCGGTGAAGATGCTGTTCAACAACGAAGTACCCAAAGAGGAGTAGCCGTGCGCACCGCCATCGAACTGCTCGCCCCCGCCAAGGATTTGGAATGCGGCATCGCGGCCATCCACCACGGTGCGGATGCAGTGTATGTGGGGGCACCGGCCTTCAGTGCGCGCGTCGCCGCCGGCAACTCGCTCCACGACATCGAGCAACTCTGCCGCCACGCGCACCTCTACCATGCCCATGTGCATGTAGCCCTCAACACCATCCTTACCGACAGCGAGTTGGAGCAAGCCCGCAAAATGGTTTACCAGCTTTACGAGGCCGGCGCCGACGCGCTTATCCTGCAGGACACCGGACTTCTGCAGATCGACCTGCCCCCTATCGCGCTGCACGCCAGCACCCAGACCGACAACCGCACAGCCGAAAAGGTGCTGTTCTGGGAGAAGATGGGACTGCAGCGTGCCATCCTCGCCCGAGAGCTCTCGCTGGAACAGATCCGCGGCATCCGCCGTCAGACCACCATCGAGCTGGAGGCCTTCGTACACGGCGCCCTGTGCGTGAGTTACAGCGGACAGTGCTACATGAGCCAGGCCTGCACCGGCCGCAGCGCCAACCGCGGCAACTGTGCCCAGTTCTGCCGTCTTCCCTACACCCTCACCGATGCCGACGGGAAGATCATCCGCGAGAACAGCCACCTGCTGTCGCTCAAGGACATGAACCGAGCC
Organism: Bacteroidales bacterium; assembly: GCA_045132235.1. GTDB lineage: Bacteria > Bacteroidota > Bacteroidia > Bacteroidales > WCHB1-69 > UBA1756. The sequence goes on along the minus strand of JBGURX010000055.1, from coordinate 51,177 downwards.
GACAGTCTGGAAGAGCTGATCCACGCCGGCATCACCTCCCTCAAAATCGAAGGACGGCTCAAGGGCATCGACTACGTGAAAAACATCACTGCCTTCTACCGCCAAAAGCTGGATGCGATTTTCGAAAAGGATGCGAAATACGGTCCCGCCTCGGCAGGCCACGTCACCACCACCTTCACTCCCGACCCGCAAAAGACCTTCAACCGTGGCAGCACGGAATACTTCCTGCACGGCAGGGAGAACATCATGGTGGAGCCCGACACGCCGAAATCCATCGGGGAGCCCATCGGCAAGGTAGTGAAAATCAGCGGAAACAAAATTTGGACCGACAGTCGCTGCGAACTGCACAACGGTGATGGTTTGAGCTATGTGGCGGAGGGCAACGAGCTGCGCGGCTTCCGCATCAACAGCGTATCCGGCGACTGCCTCACCACCTTGGAGGCGGTGCGCGACCTGACGGCAGGCACGCCGCTGTTCCGCAACCTCGACACCGCCTTCGACAAGCTGCTGCAGGGCGAGTCGGCCACACGGCGCATGGCGGTGGACATCACCCTGAGCGAAACGCCGGACGGCTTCCTGCTGGACCTCACCGATGAGGAGGGCATCCGTGCCGAGCTGGCGGTAAGTGCCGCCAAAGAGGCGGCACGGCAGGGCGAGGCGGCGTCCGACAACCTGAAACGCAACCTTGCGAAGCTGGGCGGCACGCCGTTCAGCGCCCGGCAAGTGGTTTTGCACCTTGAACAGCCCTATTTCCTGCCAGCCTCCGCGGTCAACGGGTGGCGGCGGGAAGCGGTGGAGCTGCTGGTACAAAAGCGGCTGGCGGCCCATGTGCGCCCGGCCGGTCGCACGCCGCAGCCGGAGTCGGAGGTGGCGATACCGCTTCCCGCCGGCGGGACAGCCGACTACCGCGCCAACATCATGAACCACAGGGCGGAAGCGTTCTACCGGCAGCACGGTGCAGCGCATACTGCTCCGGCGTTCGAGGTGGCTCCCGTCGCCGATGCCGACCTGATGACCTGCAAGCACTGCATCCGCTTCACCCTCGGCTACTGTAGCCGCAACGGGAAAGCACTTCCCTACCCCGAGCCGCTATACCTCACCAACACCATCCACCGATTCGAACTGGAGTTTGACTGCGCAAAATGCGAAATGAAAGTCAAGGCTGCCCCACCCATTTCAAATGTCCGCCCATGAAACTCTCAAAGAAAAACATCCGACACACCTTTTACGGCATCATCGGCCTCATTGCCATCGCGGCATTGGTGCTCGCCTATATGCTCTTTTCGGGCAACACCTTGAAAGACTCCACCGTCATCATCGCACAAAACTCCACCTACGAGCAGGTCATCGAAAAACTGCAGCAAGATCAGGTGCTGAAAAACGAGTCGTCTTTCCGATTAACCTGTAAATTACTGTTTTACAAAAGTGTAAAACCCGGCAAATATGCATTCAAAAAGGGCGAAAGCAACTTCTCGATGGTGAAGAAACTGCGCAAAGGACAGCACTATCCCGTGAAATTCACCTTCAACAATGTGCGTACCCAAAAGCAACTCATCGAAAAGCTGTCGAAGCAGGAGTTCTATTTCGAGTGGGAAGAATTATCCAACTTATTAAACGACAGAAACTTCCTCAAAAATTACAAACCCTTCGGCGAACCGCTCACGCCGGAAACAGCCATTGCGGTTTTCCGTCCCGACACGTATGAGTTTTACTACGACATCACGGCGAAGCAGTTTTTTGAAAAGATGTACAGTTATTATGTCGGTTTCTGGACGGAAGAGCGGCAGGCGTTGGCGAAAGAGATCGGACTCACCCCGATGGAAGTCAGCATTTTGGCCTCGATTGTGGAGGAGGAGAACCATCGTGCCGGCGAGCAGCCCCGCATTGCCGGACTGTACATGAACCGCCTGCACAAGGACATGCTGCTGCAGTCGGACCCGACGGTGATTTTTGCCATCGGCGACTACAGCATCCGGCGGGTACTCAACCAGCATCTCCAGTACAACTCGCCGTACAACACCTACATTCACAAGGGATTGCCGCCCGGTCCCATCCGCATTCCCTCCACAAAAGCCATTGATGCCGTGCTGCACTATGAGCATCACGACTATTTGTATATGTGTGCGAAGGAGGATTTTTCGGGCGCGCACAACTTTGCCAAGACCTACAGCGAGCATTTGAAGAATGCCCGCAAGTATCAGGCAGCGCTGAATAGGAGGAAAGGATGAGAGGATACGAGGATGAGAGGATATGAGGATGAGATGATACGAGGATGAGGGGATATGAGATGGGGTGAAAATAAAAAAGCGGCAAGGGAATCCTTGCCGCGGTAGTATCCAACAAAATTTCTGGAAATTAGATCATCATGTTGGGCATGTCGTCTTCCATCATGGCCTCTTCCTCTTCGCGCGGGTTGACGGTGCGCTGGAGGGAAGCGACGAGGGAGCCGATCATCTTGGTAAGCTCCATCAACTGGTTTCTGGAATACTCCTTGTCGCTGTCGTTCATCACATTGAGGCGGGAAGCGATTTCGGTGTAAACCACACATTCTCTAACGGAACTCTTGGCCATTTTGAGATAGTAGATGAATTGGGCCTTGTTGCGAGCTGAACCCTCAGCAGTGTTCATGGCAATGCCCTGTGCGGATTTAACAAAAGCTTCTCCCACAGTAGCACGGCAGCTTTCAGGGAAGTTGGCAGTTACAGAATGCACCCACGTAATGTAATCGAGTGCCTTAGCATAGATTCGCAAGTCTTCAAATCTGAAGAAGCTCACATTGTTTTCTTGTTCGTTCATAATGGTACAGGTTTTAGTTAGAAAATCGCAGCAAAGATAAAGTATTTTTTCAAATAAAATGCTCTTTTTTATAAAAAAATTAACTTTTTTGCATCAAATTTTGCATACTTCTGATTATCAGATTATTATAAAAGCATTTTTGTGCAAAAAATTGTCAAAAACAGCCATTTTATGGCTTAATGAACTTGCCGTTGGCGATTATTTTTTGATTATCAGATAGTTGAATGAAGTAAATTCCGGCTTTCAGCGCATGTAACGGCACGGTGGTCATCGAACCGCTCACCGACTGCTGGTACACCAGCGCACCCGACACATCGAAGATTCTGCACATCGTGGCGGCATTGTTACCGTCCAGCTGGATGTTGATGAAATCAGTGGCGGGATTGGGATAGATACGGCAGTTAGCAAGCTGGTTTTCAGGCACCAACGAGTGGTCAATCTCCTTCCCCACCACGGCACGGATCATCGGGGTGCCCTTCAGAAACGACTCATTCCACTGGGAGGTGGTCTTGTACATCCACTGTCCGCGTGCATCGGTATTCTGGTCGAAGCCGAGGTTGAGCTGCACGTTATGGTTCTGGAAGAAACCCACATGGAAAGCGCCCTCCACATACACCGGATCATCGAGATAATAGGTGGCAAAATCCTCGAACTGCTGGGCATGGTAAGGCATCTGCGCGGGCATCGAGTAAATTTCATCGCCCGGTTCGCCATTGTCGTCGTCCCACACCATCAGGGTGAAACTGGCGAGGTTGGCATCCTCGGCCACCGAGTTGAACCACATGCGCACGGCCCGGAGCGTGTCGGGCTGGTTGAGGCGGAAACGCATGGCGAAGTAGGACTGCGGATTGGTCATATTGGACAGCAGCGAGTAGCCGGCCTCAGCAGTGCCGTCGTCGTAGGCAAAATAGTTGTGGAAATTCTGGTAGAAGATGCAGGTGTCGTTGCTGCGGTTCTGGCTGGCGGCACCCACCTCCTGAAACACATGCGTGATGATGAATGTGGCGCTGTCGGCATTGTCGGTCGGCAGCGACGCGAAGTTGAAAGCCGGTCTGGCATGCGGCTGATCGCTGTGCAAGCCATGCGTCCAGTAAGGATACGCGTTCAGGTTGTTGGTGGTATAGGTCGCCACCTGTCCGCCGCCCACTTTTCTGATATTATAGGTATAATCGCTGTTTTTGACCGTATTGGAAAGGTTGATGAGCACATTCTCGAAATGGTCGTCCAGCTCGCTGTCGCGGTACTGGCTCCAAGGCATGTACTGGTAGTCGCGCAGGATGGTGGTGGTGGGCATCACGAAGGCGAGGTCGTTCTGGGTGGTGTCGTCCCACGTGCGGTTGACATCCAGTCTGACGTAATCGATGTTCCACTGATCGACGTTGCTGGCCCATCCCACAATGTTATTGTCTTCGAGGCTGGCGTAGTTGCGGAAGCGGAACTGGAAGTTGTTGATCAGCCACCGCTGGTCGTTAATGGGCACCATCACCTGCTTGAAGAAGCAGAGCGGATTTTCGGTAAGCCAGTCGTCGAGTCGTTGTCCGGGGGTGCTCCATACCGTCTCCCATACCATCTCGTCGCCGAAGAGCGAGTCGCAGGGCAGCGGGATGAGGTCGCCCGGGAAGGCGGGGGCTTCGAAAATGTAGTCCTGTCCGGGGATGAAGGGGTTGAACAGCGTGTCGCCGGCGAGGTACATCTCATCGTCGGCGAGGAAATAGTCGCAGTATTCGTAGCCGATGAAGACCACGTTGCCGGTGGCGTAGCCAAATTCCAGCACTAAAGAGTCGTAACCCTCGGGACAGTTGCCGATACGTTCCCATTCGGTGCCCGACAGGGTGCCGCCGGCGGGCTGGTAGTAGAAGCTGAGGTAGAGCGAGTCGCCGAGGCGCATGTCGCGGTTGAGGGCGAAGTTGTAGTCGAGGCGGATGGGCAGCGAGGTGAGATAATCGGCACGGAAAGGTTCGTGGGTGGCGGTGGCATACACACGGCCGTTTTCATCCAACGCGTCGAGGGTGGCGACGCCCATGGTAGGCGGCTGTATGGCGAACGAGCGGTTGACGTAGGCGTAGCTGTCCTGCCAGAGCGACGGGTTGGGCAGGCCGGTATAGTTGGCAAAGTCATCGGTGAAGGGCAGGTGCAGGGCGGTGCGGGCGGCGGCGGGGCGGGGCTTGGCAGCCTCGCGGGCCACCTGCTTGTTGACCGACAGGCCGGTGAGCACCTCTTGGGCGCAGAGGGTAGTGCACAGAAGGAGCAAAAGCGGGAGGAGGAAAATAAGTGATAATTTCTTCATAATGAGTATATTGTGGAAAAATTAAAAAACATTCTGGGGATCGACTTCGGTGTCGTCGAACACATCGCCGTCCGCCCCGTAGTCCACCGGGTTGCGGCGGGCCACGCCGACCTCGAGTTTGATTTTCTCGCCCTGCTTGATTTCGGTGCCGGCGGCGATGGGCTTGCCGGTCTTCTCGCGGTACTGACCGAGCACGAGACCCGGCGAGTCGCTCTCGGTCTCCACCACGGTGCCCACCTCGAGGCCGGAATCCTCAAGAATGTGCTTGGCCTGGCGGAGGGTGATGTTGCCGGCCAGTTGCGGCATCTTGACGGTGCGCGGAGTGGCGGTGGTGACGGTGAGGGTCACCTTGCGGCCGTGCTTGACATTCTCGCCCGGCAGCGGCTCCTGCTTCACAACGGTGCCGTCGGGCTTCGACTCATCGAAAATCTTGACGCGGCTTACCTCAAAAGTGAAATCCTCGCTCGCGGAGTTCATCAAGTCGGTGTAGCATTTCCCCACATAGTTGGGCATCTTCACCTCATCGCCATGGTGGGTGAATTCCTTCATGAAAAAATTCGCCGCAACAAGCAACAGCAGCATTACGACAATGGCTATCAGGAAATGGAACCCGAGACCGCTGGGACGGAAAAAGTCTATTATTCTTTGCATAACGAGATTATAACTGCAATTTTCAAAAAATATTTTATTCGGGTGCAAAGATACAACTTTTGTTGGGAGTTTGTTGCAAAGAAATTTTGTATTTTTGCAGCCCAAAATCGAAAGCATGTCCATACTGACTGAATACTCGCTCTGGTTCGTTCCTCTCTGCCTTCTGCTGGGCGCAGCCTACGCGGTTTTCCTCTACTTGCGGAACCGCGACATCGACTACGACAAGCGCGCCCGTTGGACCATGCCCATCCTGCGCGGACTCGCCGTATCCCTCATCGCCTTCCTTCTCCTCTCCCCTCTCTTGAAGCATAACGTGAAAGAGGTGGACAAGCCCCTGCTGCTGGTCGCGGTGGACAACTCCGAATCGATGGTCAGCACCAGCGACTCAGCCTACTACCGCACCGAATTTCCAAAACAGCTGCAAAAGCTCATCGAGGATTTCGGCGACAAGTACGACATCAAGACTTATCTGGTGGGCGAACAAAACGACCTTCAGGAGGGTGCCATACCCCAAGCCGTGCCTTTCAACGGCAAGACCACCAACCTCTCCTCTCTCTTCGATGAGGTGGACAACCTTTACGCCAACCACAACATCGGCGCGATGGTGCTGGTGTCGGACGGCATCTTCAACACGGGCAGCAACCCGCAGTATGCCGCCGAGCGCGCCAAATACCCCATCTACACTGTTGCCGCTGGCGACACCAGCGTGCAGACCGACCTGCTCGTCACCGACATCCTTCACAACCGTCAGACCTACTTAGGCAACTACTTCCCCGTGGAAATCAAGGTTTCGGCCACCCACCTCGCCGGAAAGAAAGCCACCCTCACCGTCTATAAAGGCGAAGATGAAATCTTTACCAAAAATATTGAAATAAGAGGCAACCAGCATTTCGAAACCGTCAAGTTCACCCTTGAGGCCGACAAGAAAGGGATGCAGAAATACCGCGTGGAACTCACCCCATTGGAGGGAGAGGTTACCCACAAGAACAACACGCAGACCTTCTTCATCGAGGTGGTGGACCAGAAGGAGAAAATCGCCATCGTGTACTACGCCCCGCATCCCGACGTGGGCGCCATCCGTCAGGCCCTTGAACTCTCCGACAAGTATGAGGTGGATGTCTTTGCCGCCGACGCTTTCAACAAGAATGTCAACGACTATTCGCTGTTCATCCTGCACCAGCTTCCCGCCAAAACCGCAGCGGCCGGCAACCTGCTCAACCAGATTCGCCAAAGCCGCACCTCCATTCTCTATATCGTGGGCAAACAGACCGACCTGAATGCTTTCAACCAGTTCAACACCGGCGTTTCCATTTCGCAGAGCGTGCAGGGCGGCAAGACGCTCTTCAATGAGTCGATGCCCCACTTCAACGAAAACTTCCTCACCTTCACCTTCTCGGAAGAGGCGCGCCAGATGCTGAAATCCTACCCGCCGCTCACCACCTTCTTCGGCAATTACAACACCGCCGTGGGGGCCAACGTATTTCTCTATCAGAAAATCAATAATGTAGAGAGCAACTACCCCCTCATCACCTTTTACCAGCACAACCAAACGCGCATCGGCGTGATTACCGGCACCGAACTCTGGCGTTGGCGCATGCAGAACTACCTGAAGACGCAGAACTTCGACGGTTTTGACGAGATTGTCAACAAGATGGCCCTTTATCTGTCGGCGAAAGGCGACCAGAGTCCGTTCCGCGTGCATGCCGCCGAACTGTTCAGCGAGAACACGCCCGTGGAACTCACCGCCGAGGTGTACAACGAAAGCCACGAGCTGATCAACACCCCCGACGTGCGCCTCAGGCTCACCGATGGCGAAGGGAAAGAGTACACCTCGCAGTTCTCGAAGCAGAACAATGCCTACTCGCTCAACCTCGGCAAACTGCCCGTGGGCGATTACGAATGGGAAGCGACCACCACCGTGGGCACCGCCACCTATACGAAGTCCGGCCACTTCAGCGTGCAGGAAATCTTGCTCGAAAGCATGAACCTCGTGGCCAACCACGACCTGCTGCGCACCATGGCGAAAAGCACCAACGGCCAGTGCGTCGCCATCCGCGATATGGACAAACTGTCGAAGTCCATCCTTGCCAACGAAAACATCAAACCCGTAGTCACCTACCACAAGAAATACACGCCCTTCCTCGACAGCTGGATCTACCTGCTGGTCATCGTGCTGCTGTTCGACATCGAATGGTTCATGCGCAAATGGGGCGGCGGCTACTAAATCAATATCCTGCAAAGCATGAGAAAACTGATACAGAACATCTTACTCCTCCTTATCCTGACGATGGCAGGCACAGCCGGCAGCGCGCAGCAGATTGCCCTGCTGAAGTACCGCGGCGGCGGCGACTGGTATGCCAACCCCACCTCACTGCCCAACCTCATCGCTTTCTGCAACCAGAACCTGTCGATGTCGCTCGACCCGAAGCCGGCCACGGTGGAGGTGGGCAGTACCGACCTGTTCCAGTATCCTTTCATCCACATGACCGGTCACGGCAACGTGGTGTTCTCGCAGGAGGAGGCGCAGAACCTCCGCATGTACCTGCTCTCCGGCGGGTTCCTGCACATCGACGACAACTACGGACTCAACAACTTCGTCCGCACGCAGATGAAGCTGGTCTTCCCCGAGCTCGACTTTGTGGAACTCCCCTACAGCCATCCCATCTTCCACCAGAAGTATCCGTTCCCCAACGGATTGCCGAAGATTCACGAGCACGACGGCAAGCCCGCACAGGCCTTCGGACTGGTATGGGAGGGACGGCTGGTGTGCCTCTTCACCTACGAGTGCGACCTCGGCGACGGCTGGGAGGACACGGGGGTACACCACGACTCGGAAGCCACCCACCAGAAGGCATTGAAGATGGGGGCCAACATTTTGCAATACGTGCTGACGCATTAGTCGGCCATAGATATAGAAAAACAGCAGTTGTTCCGCCGCTGCCCCGCGAGGGGGAGAGGAAAGTCCGGGCAACACAGAGCACCGTGCTTCCTAACAGGAAGGGGTCCGCGAGGGCTACGGAAAGTGCCGCAGAAAAGATACCGCCTGCTTGCAGGTAAGGGTGAAAACGCGAGGTAAGAGCTCACGACGCCGTGCAGTGATGCCGGTGATGGTAAACCCCACGGGTTGAAAGACCAAATAAACCGAGGCTTGAGGGTGGCTCGCCCGACTCGGAGGGTAGGTTGATAGAGCCGGCCGGCGACGACCGGAGTAGATAAATGGCGGAACTCGACAGAACCCGGCTTACAGACTGCTGTTTTTTCTTTTTTTCACAATTTTTGTCTTTGTCACAATACCGTCTTCATTGTCAAACTCGGAGTAATATATTTTGTATTGGTCTTCCTTGCCTTTGACCTTTTCAATGATGGGACCTTCGTGTTCCTCAAACAGGTTGCAATGTGTGGGTATAGGATCTACAAAATACTGCCATTTACCACCTTCAAGAGTGAATATCAGGTAACTACGCCAACAGCTTGTCCACCATTGCGGCAATATGCCTATCTCCACCGTGCCATTGCCGTCTAAATCGCCCAAAATATCTGGCTCGCCGCCTATACATGACTCCAAAACAATGTCAGGAAGGTTTTTGTCCGAGAATTTTATCACACACTTGCACTCTCCCTTGCAATCGAAAGACTCATCGTCTGTTTCGGGCGCGACAAAATACATGGTTTCTGTTTTGCCATCCCCGTTGAAATCCCACTTGCCGACAATTTGGGCTTCAGCCTTTTGAACCAACGCAGAAAAGATAATTACTGTCACTACGAAAAGGAATACTTTTTTTAACTTTACCATTTGATGAAATATTTTGCTAATCTAATTTGTCCCCATACTCCACCCTTTCGAGGAAAAGCGCGTGTGCGGGGGCAGAGTCGCCCGCCGCACAGCGGTCCATGCGTGCCACAATCTGTCCGAAACCTTCCACCGTCACACTCCCCTTCCCCACCTGCAGAAGGGTGCCCACCACCGCACGCACCATGTTGCGCAGGAACCGGTCGGCGGTGATGGTGAACACCAGCAGTCCGTCCTCCTCGCGCCAACAGGCCTCGGTGACCTTGCAGCGGTTGTTATTGACCTGCGTGTGCAGCTTCGAGAAACTGGTGAAATCGTCCGTCTTCAGCAGAATGGCCGCCGCCTCGTTCATCTTCGTCACATCCAACGACTGAAACACCCGGCAGGTGTAGGGGAAACGGAAACACTCCTTATGGGGTGCCACATAGTAGCGGTAGGTGCGCGACACGGCACTGAAACGGGCGTGCAGGTCGTCGGCAACGGGAAAGATGCGATAGATGGCAATCTCTTTAGGTAAAAAACTGTTGAGCTTGTCGGCCAACCTGTCGGGGTCGAAGGCAAGCTGTGTGTCGAAATGGGCGAAGAACTGGCGGGCATGAACGCCTGTGTCGGTGCGGCCGCAGCCTGTCACCGCCACCGGCTCGCGCAGCAAAAGCGTCAGGGCATTCTCCAACACTCCCTGCACTGTGCTCCGTCCCGGCTGCACCTGCCAGCCCGAAAAGGGCGTTCCGTTGTATGCCATCTCGATGAAATACCTCATACTAATATTGCGATGATATGACAATGCGCTGCAAATTGCCCAGCTCCTTGGCCCGCACATTCAACTCATTGATGCGCGCCATGATGTCGCGCTGCTGCTCTTCCGTCAGCCCATCATCCAGCTCCTTGATCAACATATTCTTACAACGCTCTATCAGTCTCATCTTGAAAAGGTTGATGCAACCCGACAGCTCTTGATTGAGGCATTCGATGTCGGTGTCGGGACGCGGCGTGTCCATGTCGAAACGCTGCTCCCAGGCCGGACTGCACTCCGGAGTCAGCTCGGTGAGAATCGGGATGCAGAGCGACTGCAGCTCCTCATCTTCGTGGTTGGCGAAGGCCTTGCACAAATCGTCCTGCGACTCGTACTGCTGGGCGAGACGAGCATACTCCTGATAGAAACGCTGGTAGAGCGGATTGGTGAAGCTGATTTCCTCGGCATGGAACTCGTTGAACACATACTGGTCCACGCGCATCCGGCGCAACACCTCCTCGCCGTCGGCATCCACCTCGCGCACGTTGGTCTCCAAGGAACCGTACTTCAGGATGAGGCGCACAATGTTGAGCTCCACATCGCTGATGGGGTCGGTGGGCGGCAGCTGCTGCTGGGGCACCTCCTCCGGTGTCACAACCTTCGGCAACGGCTGATTAACAGACTGTTGAGCAGGCTGTTGCTGTCCGATATTCCGGTTCGGACCGGGCGTGTTCATCCGCTTCCACACGGCCCGCTTCAGATTCACCTGCAACGATTCCTCCGACAACTGGAAAATCTCGGCACATTCGCGCACGTAGAATGCCCGCAGCACCTCGTCGTTCACCTCCGCGATGGTCTCAATGATGGAGTTCACCACCTCGGCGCGCTTCAGCGGGTCGTTGCCCACACCCTTCAGAAGGGTTTCAGCCTCAAACTGGATGATGTTGACGGCATTCTGCTCCAGATACTCTTTCAACTCCGAATCTCGATGGCTCTTGGCGAACGAGTCGGGGTCTTCGCCGTCGGGCAGCAGCACCGCCTTCACATTCAGTCCGGCGGCCAGCAGCATGTTGATGCCCCGCAGCGAGGCCTTGATGCCTGCATTGTCGCCATCGTACAGCACCGTGATGTTGTTGGTCTGCGTCTTGATGAGTTTGATCTGCCCGTCGGTAAGGGCGGTACCCGACGAGGCCACCACATTCTCCACTCCCGACTCCGACATGGAAATCACATCGGTGTAGCCCTCCACCAGATATACATTGTCGAGTTCGCGGATTTTCTTTTTGGCGAAATAAAACCCATAGAGCACGTCGCTCTTGTGGTAGATGGGATTTTCGGGAGAATTGTAATACTTAGGACCCTTGGCTTCCTTGCTCATCACACGGCCGCCGAAGCCGATGGTGCTACCGAAAGCGTTGAGAATCGGAAAAATAACCCTTCCCTTGTAAAAGTCAAACAGTTTCCCTGTCTTCTCCGACTTGCGGCAGAGACCCAGCGTGAGCAGGTCGTCGGCCTTGTAGCCGTCTGCCTGTGCCTGCTGTGCGAAGGTTTCCCATGTGTCGGGACAGTAGCCGAGGCGGAATTTGCGGATGGTCTCCTCGCGGAAGCCGCGCTGGTCGCGCAGGTAGGTGAGACCGATGTTGCGACCCTCATCGGTGTCGAACAGCTGGCTCGTGAAGAATTTCTCGGCGTAGGCGTTCACATTCAGCAGGGCCTCGCGCTCGTTCTTGGCGGCCTCCTGCTCGGGCGTCAGCTCCTTCTTCTCCTCCTCAATGGCAATGTTGTACTTGCCCGCCAGATAGCGCAGCGCTTCCGGATAGGTAATCTTCTGGTATTCCATCAGAAACTTGATGGAATCGCCATGCGCGCCGCACACAAAGCAGTGATAGATACCGAGTTTCGGGGTGATGTGCATGGATGGAGAATGGTCGTCGTGAAACGGGCACACGCCCTTGTAGCTGGCGCCCGCCCGCTTCAGCGGCACGAAGTCCGCCACCACATCCTCGATGCGGGCGGCCATCTTAATCTCATCAATGCACTTCTGCGTGATCATCGTCCGTCGGAAATCTTATATTTTCTGAAAACTCTGTTCTCGTTGATCACCTTGCAGGCCTCCTTGTAGGTCTGGTCTTCCTGAAGGATGTACTGGTAGGCATCGCTATAAGAATAGAGGTTGCGTGCGAGTTCAAACAGCATGTAGGTCTTGACCAGACGGGGAGCCTTGTCGGAGTTGCGTTCCTTCACACTCTTTTTATACGCCTCCTTCACATAATCGGAAACCATCTTGTCGAGCACATCCATCTTCTTCAAATCATCCACCGAAGCATAAATGGAATCAAGCTCGGCCTTCTTTTCTTTGGCAAATTTTTCAAGATTGGCGGCGAAATAGAGCTTAGCGCTATCTACAACTCCCTCTTTTTTAGCATATTCCACCAAATCATTATACATTTTGTCGGTAATGGTGTACTGTTTTTTGAAATCTTCGAAAGTAGGATATTTGGCTTTGATTTTTTCACGATTTTCGGAAAGATAATTCATGACAAAGCTGCTGACCACGCCCTTGCGCACCAATTCGTTGTAGAAATAGGAGTAGTTGGTGGTGTCGAGGGGGATGAAGATGTCGGGCATGATGCCGCCGCCGCCATACACGGTCTTGCCGGCCGGAGTTTTGTACTTGAGCGAGTCGGGGAAGTTGATGCTGTCGGGCGAGAAGAGTTCGCCATGGGAATATCTGTTGGAGATGTCCTTGAAATAGTCGTCGCGGTCGTCGTAAGGCTTCTGGATGCAGCGGCCGGTGGGTGTGTAGTAGTGGGAGATGGTGACACGCACCTCAGCGCCATTGGGCAGATCAACGGGCTTCTGCACCAGACCCTTGCCGAAGGAGCGGCGACCCATGATCAGACCGCGGTCCCAGTCCTGCACCGCGCCGGCGGTGATTTCGCTGGCTGAGGCGGAGTTCTCGTCGATAAGGACGATAAGGCGGCCTTCACGGAACATGCCGTTGGGCAGCGACTTGAGCGTCTCGCCGGTTTTGCGGAAGTTGTCGGTATAGACCAGCAGCTTGTTGCCTTCGATGAACTGGCTGGCAATCTGCACGGCGGTGTTGAGGTATCCGCCGCCGTTGCCGCGCAGGTCGAAGATGAGGTTCTTCATCCCCTGCTCCTGCAACTTGCCAAGAGCCTGCTGGAACTCACCGAGACTGGTCTGGGCGAAGCGGTCGAGCTTGATGTAGCCGGTGGTTTTGTCAATCATGAAAGACACGTTGATGCTGTGCATCGGAATCTTGCCGCGGGTGACGGTGAAGTAGAGCAGTTCATCGCTCTTGCCGCGCTTGATGCCAAGCTGCACCTTGGTGCCCTTCTTGCCCCGCAGGTGGTCGCGCACCCACGTGTTGTTAATCGACTTGCCGCATGCATCAAGCGTATCCACCTTCACAATTTTGTCGCCCGGCAGGATGCCCACCTTCTCAGAGGGACCGTCAATGATCACCTCGATGACGTTGATGGTGTCTTTGATAAGCTGGAAGGTGATGCCCACGCCGTCGAACGAGCCCTGCAGCGGCTCACGCGAGGCGGCCACGTCCTTGGCGGAGGTATAGATGGAGTGCGGGTCGAGGGTGGTGACCATCTCCTTCACGCCTTTTTCCGACAAAGTGTTGAAATTGAGCGTATCCACATAGAAACGGTCCAGCACAGTGAAGAAATACTTCATGGTGTTCATCCCCGAGTCGAAGGAGGGATTGGTCTGCGCGGTCATCACATTCATTCCCAAAGCGCAAACAACAACCAGTAGCAAAGTCTTGATTTTATTCATTTTGAGAAGATTTTACACATTATACGAAAAACGTGCAAAGATACGAAACATTGTGCAAAAAAGACCCACGATAAAGAATAAATCTTTTCAGATGTTTTTCCACAAAAAAATACTATCTTTGCAGGCACAAAATTTAAGCTCATTATTTTTGTAAAATATCATTTATCAATTAATTATAATTAAAAACAATGGAAAGAGACACCAAAATTTTTGATTTGATCCAGCAGGAGCGCAATCGCCAGACCAAAGGCATTGAGCTGATTGCCTCTGAAAACTTTGTCAGCGACCAGGTGATGGAAGCCATGGGCAGCGTGCTGACCAACAAGTATGCCGAAGGTTATCCCGGAAAGCGTTACTATGGCGGTTGTCAGATTGTTGACCAGAGCGAGACCATCGCCATCGAGCGTGCCAAGCAGCTCTACGGTGCTTGCTGGGCCAACGTGCAGCCCCACAGCGGCGCACAGGCCAACATGGCCGTTTTCCTCGCCTGCCTCAACAGCGGCGACACCTTCATGGGTATGGACCTCAACCACGGCGGTCACCTTAGCCACGGCAGCCCAGTGAACTTCAGCGGCATCAACTACAAAGTGGTGGGTTACCAAGTGAAAGAAGAGACTGGCATGGTGGATTACGACGATATGGAGAAGAAGGCCCTCGAACACCGTCCGAAGCTCATCATCGGTGGCGGTTCGGCTTACAGCCGCGACTGGGATTGGTCACGCATGCGTGAAATCGCCGACAGAATCGGTGCCATCCTCATGGGCGACATCAGCCATCCCAGCGGTCTGATTGCCAAGGGTTACCTGAACAACGCCGTCAAATACTGCCACATCGTGACCACCACCACCCACAAGACCCTCCGCGGTCCCCGTGGCGGCCTCATCCTGATGGGCGAGGATTTCGACAATCCGTGGGGCAAGACCACGCCGAAGGGCGAGATCAAGAAGATGAGCGCCCTGCTCGACAGCGCCGTATTCCCCGGCACACAGGGCGGCCCGCTGGAGCACGTCATCGCTGCCAAGGCCGTCGCCCTCGGCGAAGCCCTCACCGACAGTTACGACCAGTACATCCAGCAGCTGATGAAGAACGCCAAGACCATGTGCGAGGCCTTCATCAACAAGGGTTACAAGGTCATCAGCAACGGTACCGACAACCACCTGATGCTCATCGACCTCCGCACCAAGTTTCCCGAACTCACCGGTAAGGAAGCCGAGAACGCCCTCGTGGCCGCCGACATCACCGTGAACAAGAACATGGTTCCGTTCGACAGTCGCAGCGCCTTCAAGACCAGCGGTTTGCGTATCGGTACGCCCGCTATCACCACCCGCGGTCTCAAAGAGAACGAGATGGGCGTGATCGTCGATATGATCGACGCTGTGCTCAGCGATCCGACCAACGAAGCCCTCATCGCCAAGACCCGCGGTCAGGTGAATGAGATGATGCAGAACCGTCCGCTCTTCGCTTGGTAATCGGTTATCATTCCCTATAAAGGCGCCCTCGTGGCGCCTTTTTCTTTCATTTTTAGGCAAAAAAAAACATAAAGCCACCCTTACATGCCCGACTTTCGCAAAGATTTTCCCATCCTCGACCAAAAGGTAAACGGTTATCCGTTGGTGTATCTTGACAATGCCGCCACCACGCAGAAACCGCAGGCGGTGATTGACGCGCTGAGCCAATACTACCTCACCATCAACAGCAACATCCACCGTGGGGTACACCACCTCAGTCAGGTGGCCACCGACCGTTTCGAGGAAGCCCGCCGTGCGGTGCAGCAGTTCATCCACGCCCCGCATGCCCACGAGATCATCTTCACGCGCGGCACTACCGAGTCCATCAACCTGATTGCCAGCTCGTTCTGCCGCCGTTTCCTGAAAAAAGGCGACGAGGTGGTGGTTTCAGAGATGGAGCATCACGCCAACATCGTGCCGTGGCAGCTGGCCTGCGAACAGCATGGAGCCACCCTGCGCGTGCTGCCCTTCGACAACCGCGGCGTGTTGCGCATCGAGGAGCTGGACAACCTACTGACCGACAAGACCCGCATCGTGGCCGTCAACCACGTCTCCAACACCCTCGGCACCATCAACCCGGTGGCGGAGATCATCCGGAAAGCACACGCAAAAGGCATACCCGTGCTCATTGACGGGGCGCAGGCCGCCTCGCACCTCCCCATCGACGTGCAGGCCCTCGACTGCGACTTCTACTGCTTCTCTGGGCACAAGATGTACGCTCCCATGGGAGTGGGTGTGATGTACGGGAAAGAACAGTGGCTCAACGAGATGCCTCCCTATCAGGGCGGCGGCGAGATGATCAAGACCGTCACCTTCGCCCGCACCACCTACAACGAGCTGCCCTTCAAGTTCGAGGCCGGCACACCCGCTGTGGGCGACGTCATCGGACTGCATACCGCCATCCAGTACATCGATAGCATCGGACCGGAAGTGATGGCCGAGCGGGAACAGCGGTTGCTGCAGTACGCCACCGAAAAACTTTTGGAGATTGATGGCCTGCAAATTGTGGGCACCGCCCCCGAGAAATCAGCCATTATTTCCTTCAATGTCAACGGCATACATCCTTTCGACATCGGCACGCTGATTGACCAGATGGGGGTTGCTGTGCGCACAGGACACCACTGCTCGATGCCCATCATGGAGCATTTCGGCATCCCCGGCACGCTGCGTGCCTCCTTCGCCTTCTACAATACAGAAGAAGAAATCGACCGGCTGGTGGCGGCCGTAAAAAAAGCCGTTATGATGTTGGGGTAGCAAAGCTCGCCACAATTCCAGCCACCAACACACACAACAGCGCAATCGGCGCGAGATAACGGACGATGAAATAATAGACCTTGAAAAATCCCGCCTTCAGCGTTCCTTCATTGGTCACCTCAGCCTTCACATCACTTTTGTGACAGAACCAACCCAAGAAAATCACGGTGGCTAACGCACCTAACGGAAGCATGTAGGTAGCGGTCATTGTGTTTAAAATATCAAAGATGGTTTTTCCAAAGAGGGTAACATCGCTGAGCGGTCCGAACGACAGTGTGCAGAGGATGCCGAGAACCAACGTGGCAGCCGTGCAAAGAAGAGCCGCCGACCAGCGTTTCAGTTTGAACTCCTGCATCACAAAATGCACAATCGTTTCCAGCATAGATACCGTGGAGGTAAGGGCCGCAATGGAAAGCAGCACAAAGAAGGCGACGGCAAACACCACCCCGCCCGGCATACTGTTGAACACATTGGGGAGGGTTTCATACACTAAGCTAGGACCCTCGGCTGGATTCTGTCCGAATGCAAATACAGCCGGAAAGATAGCCACACCAGACATCACTGCAATTAGGGTGTCGGCAGAGGCGATAATGAGGCTGGATTTGAAGAGATTATCCTGCTTGCGCACGTACGAGCCGTAAGTGATGAGCACGCCCAATCCGATGCTGAGGGAGAACATGGCCTGTCCGAGTGCATCCAGCACCGCTTTGCCGTCAACTTTACTGAAGTCGGGCTTGAACAAGAAAGAGAGCCCCTCTCCTGCTCCCTCCAAAGTGACCGAACGCACACAGAGCACCACCATCAGCACCAACAGTACGGGCATCAGGATTTTAGAGGATTTCTCAATCCCCTTCTGCACCCCCATCAGGATGACCAAGATGGTGAGCAGCATGAAAATAATCTGGTAAAAGATGGGCCAGAACGAGCCGCTGGCGAATTCCTTGAACACCGTACTCACCTCATCGGGAGTCTTGCCTGACAGTCCGCCGCTGCAACTCAACACCACATAGTCCAAAGTCCAGCCGGTAATGACACTATAAAACGAGTAGATGAAGAAGGTAGTGAGGATGCCCCAGAAGCCCACGAACATCCAACCTTTGCCGCGCGGCGACAATGTCCGAAAAGCACCCACGGCATTCTGGCCGGTACGACGTCCCATGGCAAACTCGCTCATCATGATGGGCACACCGATCAGGAAGACAAAGATGAAATACATCAGCAGGAAAGCGCCGCCACCGTTGGCACCTGCCGTATAGGGAAAACGCCAGATGTTGCCCAGTCCGATGGCCGAACCCGCTGCAGCCGCAATGGCTCCGAAACTCGACGTGAAACCGCCTTGATTACTGTTGGTGTTCATTTTGGGGAAAATTGAAAGTTAAGAGTTGAGAGTGAAGGAGTTAAGGAGTTGAGAAGTTGAGAAGTGAGTGAGGATACGAGGATACGAGGATACGAGGATGTGGGGATTATCCCACTACTTTTTCGCCGCGCAGATAGACGCGTTCCACTTTGTTGGAGCCGTAGGCGTAGGGCATGAACTCGATGGTGGAAATGGGCTTGGTGATGAAGAAGTTGGCAATTTTACCTTTGGTAATGGTGCCCAGCTCCTCCTCCACGCCCATGGCGTAGGCGCTGTTGATGGTGACCGCGTTGATGGCCTCTTCGGGAATCATGCCGTACTTGATGCAGCCCATGGAGAGCACAAACTGCATGTTGCCCGACGGACAGGAACCCGGGTTGTAGTCGCCGGCCATGGCGACAGGCAGTCCGGCTTCGATCATCTTGCGGGCGGGCGCATACACCATACCGAGGAAGAAGGCCGCACCGGGCAAAATGGTCGGCATGGTCTCCGAACCCAGCAGGGCCGCTATCTCCTCGTCGCCCGTATATTCGATATGGTCCACCGAGCGGGCGTTGTACTTCACACCCACTTGGATGCCGCCGCTGAAATCAAGTTCGTTGGCATGGATCTTGGGCTGCAGGCCGTACTTCATGCCCTGCATGAGAATGCGCTCGGTATCTTCCGGCGTGAAAAAGCCACGGTCGCAGAATACATCCACATAGTCGGCCAAATCCTCGGCAGCCACCAGCGGGATCATCTCGTTGATGATCAAATCCACATACTCGGTCTGACGGCCGATATATTCGCGCGGCACGGCGTGCGCAGCCAAGAAGTTGGCTTTGATGGTCAGCGGAGACTTCTCCTTGAGGCGGCGGATAACACGCAGCATCTTGAGTTCGTTTTCGGTATCGAGGCCGTAGCCGCTCTTGATTTCGATGGCGCCCGTACCAAACGAAGCCACCTCTTCGAGGCGCTGCCATGCGCTGTCGAACAGCTCGTCTTCCGAAGCCGCCCGCAGACGGTCCACCGAGTTGAGGATGCCACCGCCACGCTTGGCGATTTCCTCGTAGCTCAGTCCCTTGATCTTGTCGATGTACTCAATCTCGCGGCTGCCGGCATACACGATGTGCGAGTGCGAGTCGCAGAAGGTCGGGAAGACCATGCGGCCGGTGGCGTCCACCGTCTCTATTGGCTCCTTCACGCCCGACAGCAGCGCATCGGTAAGCTCCGCCATGGGACCGAAAGCCGTAATCTTGCCGCCTTCCGCCAACAGGAAAGCATTGTCGATACAGGGCAGCTGGGTCATCTCTGCGCCCGCCCTAAAACGAAGCGGTGCAGTTTCTACCTGCACCAACTTCTTGATATTCTTAACTAAAACTGCCATATTTGACGAAACAACATTAAAACTCAAATGAGATATCATCCAACCACAAAGTAGAGCCCACTTGGCCTTGGCAATGCGTCAGGTCGGCGAAGTTGTAGTCAGCGCTGGAGGAGACAACAATGGAAATGTGAGTGGGCTGTGCCGTGGAAAGGCTGCCACCATTGACGGTATAGTCAATCGGAATATTGAAAGAAGACCACTGTGTCTCGTCTGTGGTGAAACGCTGGTAGCCACGGGCAATCACTTCACTGCCGTTGTACAATTCCACACAGATAGAACCCTCATCGCCATTGACAGGATGGTATTTGAAAAATCCCTTGAGAGCGGTGGGTTTATCGGTGTAAGGTTTCTTAATATTGATGCCTTCCGGATATTCATCAGGATGAAGGAACTGATACACAAAGTTTTCATCCAGCGGGGCCATAGCACCGGGAATGAGCAGCTGCCCGCCGCCATCCGTGAGCAAGCCCGTCACCAACTTCATGCACGACTTTCCACTGTGGGGATCGCTCTTATCGCGATAAGCCGTGATGGGTGAAGAGTTCAGCATCATCGCCGGAACATCCAACAAAGCATGAAGGCTGTTCAATGAATAAAAAACAGAAGATTGATACTCTACATAAATCTCATTCGACATCTCCTGTTTGTACCAGCAGTTTTCAAAACCACCATCCACAATGTCGTGTACAAACGCTTCGCACTCGGGCTTTATAAAACCGAGGTCGGTGTCGGTAGTGTCCACCGGAGTCGGATCCGGCTCGGGTTCATTGGGATTTTCACAACTCACTGCCATGAACACGAAAGCGGCGCACAACAGCATGGGAAAAATCATTTTTTTCATATCATAAAAAATTTAATGGTTAATATTCGATTTTGCGATTATACGGTTATTCGGTTATTCGGTTATGCGATTAATAATTGTACATTGTTAATTGTACATTGTCCTACAGTCCGTACACGATTTTGAGCACATAGTTGCGCGGAGCTTCCAGATACATCGGACGCAGCGTGTATTCGTTGTTCAGCACATTCTTCACGGCGAACGAAACCTCCAGCTGTTCGAGAATCTTATAGGAAATGCTCAAGTCAAGGGTGAAGGAGCCTTTATTGTGCGCCTTAGCGAAATTGGCGTAGCCAGTGAAAGGAAGTGTGCCCATATTCGACCAAAAAGCAATCGTCGCAGGAGAGTTCTCTTCATTCAGGCAATCCATTTCATAGAAAATATTATCCACATTCTTCATCGCGCTGTAGTAGGTGCAGGAAGCTTCAAAGCCCAATTTCTTCCAGAACAGGAAGCCAATGTTCAGCTTGGCATTGTGCTGGATGCGATATTTAAGAATGCCTTTGGAGGGATCGGAAGCCGTTGTCATGTAGGTATAATCCTTTGAAGTCGTATCGGATGTCGCTTGGCTATAATAGACCCCCGTCTTGTTTTTGGTGATAGGATGGCTATACGTGTAACCCACCAAGAAGGTCATGTCCACATTCTCCCCAATCTCTCCATGGCCCACCAACGACACATCCACACCGGTGACAGAAGCCGGACCCGTATTGAGGTACATAAATCCCATATCATGCAAGAAGTCGCCTTTATTGCCCCAGTTGCCGAAAGCGAACTCGATGAAGTTCTTGAACTCCTGATGGTAGGCAGCCACATCGAAGATACCCTCGAAGGGGCCCACGCGGTAGGGCTGGGCGATACCGAACTCCGCATTCCAGCTTTTTTCGGGTTTCAAGTCTTTGTTGGGATAGAAACCGTAGTTACCCACCGAGATGGAGATGAAACGCTCACCGATGGTGGGATAGCGGTAGCCCTGTCCGAAGGAGGCGCGGAAATTGGTCATACTACGGGGAATCTGGTAGCTGATACCGGCACGGAACACCGGCATCTGTGCAAACTCCTTGCCCACGAAGAAGGCCTCCCAACGACCACCCACCACCAACGACAGGTTCTTGTTTTCCAAGAACTTCTTCTCCAACTGCGCATATACCGACAGGTTGTCCATCGTGATCAGTCCCGGTTCCAGCGAGCCCTGCTGGCCGTTGAACACACAACCGTAAGAGCGGGTGTAGTTGTTGACGATGCCCGCAGTGACCCCCAGTCCGATTTTACGGATCATCTTGGTGAACTGATACTCGTCGTACACCATCATCGAGCGGGCATCCTGCGCGCCGGTGGCCTCGCGGTTGTCGCTGTAAGTGATACGGTTGCGGATATCATGTTGACTGCCGTCGGGAGAGATGTAGCTCACACAGGGGTCGATATAGAACGTGAAATCCTTGAAAACCGACAGCGAGCCCTCGTAGGTGCGATACATGTTGGTGTCGGAATCGTACCAGAAAAACGACTGGGCATTCTCAGAGTACATGAAGTTGCCGGAGAGTGATGCCGAAAGGTTCTTCACCTTCTGGGCACGATAGCGCAGGTTGAAATTCAAACGCGCGCGCATCTCATACTTGCCCTCATTGGTCTTGCCCTGCGACACGGGGTACTCAGGGCCGATATAGCTCTGGTCGTCGAAATACTCGCCGCCGATCACCAAATCCCAGTTGCGGTGGATGATACGGCTGTGCAGGAACGAAGCACCCCACTTCATCGGATTCACATTTCCCCAGCTCTTTTTATAGCTGTCCCTCGGATTGTCGTAGATGCCTGCATGAAGCGTCACCTTGGTCTTGGGCTGAAGGCCCGGATAGGCGGTCAACACGTTGATGGCACCGGTGAGGGCGGAAGAGCCGAACAGCACCGATGAAGCGCCCTTGTAAATCTCAATGCTCTTCACATCCTCCATCGGGATGAAACTCCACATGGGACGGCCCGCGTCGGGACGCAGGAACGGGATGTTGTCGAGCAGAATCATCACACGGCTACCCATGCCGGAGCTGAAACCGCTGCCGCCACGAATCTGCGGCTCGTTGTCCACCACCGCCACACCCGGCATCATGTCCACCAGCTCGCCCGCATTGTCAGGAGAAATCACGCCTGCATCCTCCGGACTCATGATGGCGATGGAAGTTGTAGACGTGGCGGGATCATTGTCCAGCTTCTCCCCTTCCACCACCAAGTTTTCCAACACCGTTGCCTCCGACTGAAGTTTCACCTTCTTCATCACTTTAGGATTGCGTGCAGAGAAAATAACACTTACAGAGTCAGATTTATACAAGGGGAAAGAAAACACAAAAGTGCATCGTGCAGAATTAACCATCACCTCAAAATTACCATTCACATCGGCAGAAGCCGGTGCAGCGAGGCAAGGGGAATTGATTTCAGCACAGGGCAACACACCCCCATCCTGATCGTAAACCGTTCCCGAAAAAACGTAATTCTGTGCAAAAGAGACCGTCGTTGTGGCAGCCCATACAATCAAAACAACTACGACAGACCGTAAAAATTTATTCATATTAATATTTTAATATCCCTAATAAAAAAATCGGGTGCAAAATTACAACTATTTCCAAAAACAGCAATGAATAATTTTGCAAAATTAGCATAACACTTTAACAATCAATAAAATAAATATATTAATGAATGTTAAACTAAAATTCCAATCCCGGTGATGAAGAAGCCGTGGCATTCGGATCGGCCTGACAGCCATATTCGCTGGCGGAATAGCCTTCCGGCGGCGAGAAAGTGTAGCGCGGGTCGCTGGCATCACGTTTCTTAACCACCTCATAATAAGGAAGTTTAGGATCGCTATAACAATATTTCATGAACTTTCCGAAAATAGGCATGGCGGCACGTCCGCCCTGTCCGTTGTCCATGGAGCGGAAATGCGCACTACGGTCGTCGCAGCCCACCCACACGCCGACGGTAAGCATAGGCGTATAGCCCACAAACCAAGCATCAGAGTGGTTGTTGGTGGTACCGGTTTTGCCAGCCACGGGGAAGTCAAGATTGTACCATGCGGCCGATTTCAGACGGGCACCGGTACCATGCTCCACCACACCGCGCATCATGCTGGCGGTCTGGAAGGCCAGCAGCTGGCTCATGGCATCATGTTTCTCGGGATGCTTCTCGAAGATGACATTGCCGTCGCGGTCGCAGATCTTGACAATGAAATAGGGTTCCACATACACCCCTTGGTTGGGGAAACAGTTGATGGCGCCCACCTGCTCGTACAGCGTAAGGTCAACGGCGCCAAGGCAGATGGCCGGAACGGTATCAATATGTGACTTGATGCCCATCTTGCGCACGAGGTCCACCACGGCAGCGGGACCGCCATACTCAGGCGTGGTGATAAGGCGCGCCGACACGTTGTTCAGCGAGCGGGCAAGCGCCTCTTTCAAAGTCAGGGAGGATGCCCCCGTGTACTGGCGGCTTACCGTCCACACGTTGCCGTCGGGACGGGGCACCGACACCACCTCGTTGGGCACGTAGCTGCACGGGGTGAGCTCGCCGTTGCTGTTCTCCATGGCGGTGGCATACACGTAGGGTTTGAAGGTGGAGCCCACCTGCCGCTGCGACAGCATCACATGGTCGAACTGCGACACCTCGTAGTTCACACCGCCCACGTATGCCTTGATACGGCCCGTGTTGGTCTCCATCGCCATGAACCCGCACTGCAGGAACGACTTCATGTAACGGATGGAATCGTACGGGGTCATCACCACCTCCTTGCGGGCACCGGAGCCGTCCTGGCAGGGCAGCGACATCTTGACCTTGGTGTTGAACTCCTTCTCAATCTCGGCAGCCGACTTGTGGGCGGCCACCGCAGCGCGATACCGGTCCGAGCAACGCTTGGCATTGTTGAGGATGCGCTGCGTCTGCTCCTTCGAGAGCCGATAGAAGGGATGGTTGGGGTTCGACTGCTGCTCCTTGTTGAAACGGGCCTGCAAGCCGGAAATCTTATGCACCTCATCATACACATAAAGATGCTCATACACAGCACGTTCTGCGTACGCCTGCATGGTAGAGTCAATCGTGGTGTAGATTTTCAAACCGTCGGTATATATATTATATGGTGTGCCGTTGGGCTTGAAGTGCTCGGGGTCGTTGAAGAAGTCCTGCAGGTAGGTGCGCACATATTCGCGGAAGTAGGTAGCCTGTCCGGTGGTATGGTCCTCTTGCATGAACTGCAGCACCAGCGGTTTGTCCTGATACATCTTGCACTCCTCTTTGGTGAGGAAGCCATACTTCTGCATCTGGCCGATGACCACGTTGCGGCGTCCTTTGGCCTTGTCGGGATTCCTTCGCGGGTTGTAGCTTCCGGGGGCTTTCAGCATGCCGATCAGCATGGCCGACTGCTCCACGGTAAGCTCCGAAGGCGTGGTGTTGAAATAGCGGTGCGCCGCCGTCTCGATGCCCATCGCCTGATGCGAGAAGTCCACCGTATTGAGGTAAAGGGTGAGTATTTCATCCTTGGAGTACTCCCGTTCCAGCATGATGGCCACAATCCACTCCTGCAGCTTCGACTTCACCAAGCTCACCCCTTTCTTTCTGGGATAGAGGTTCTTGGCCAGCTGCTGGGTGATGGTGCTGCCACCGCCGTTGTCGCTGTGGAACACCAGTCCCATGGCCACACGGCCCAACGCGCGCAGGTCGATGCCGGAGTGCTTGTAGAAACGGGCATCCTCGGTGGCGATGAGGGCGTGCACGATGTTGGGCGACAGGTCCGCATAGCGGCAGTTGGAGCGGTTTTCCACAAAATAGCGGCCCATCTCCGCGCCGTTGGCGTCGTACACGATGGTGGCCTGCTGGTTGTCGGCGATGTCTTTCTGCAGCTGCTCCAGCGACGGGATGTTGCGCGACAACAGATAGAAGGTGAGCGCCATGCCGCCGCCGAACCCGACGACAAAAAGAAGATACAGAATCCAGAAGGTCTTGATTATCTTGGAGGATTTCCCCTTATCGCGAGGCGGAGCGCTCTTGCGCGTCTGCTTGCCGTTGTCTTTGTCTTTACTGCTGTACATGGTTATTGGTTAATGATTTAGGTTAAAAAATCCGGTCAGGGCTTCTCAGCCGCAACCGCTTTCTCCAGTTCATGGTACCACTCCTCCCCATACTTGCGTATCAACGGCTCCTTGAGGAACTGGTAAACCGGTATATGCTTTTGTTCGCCCAGCTCGCATGCGCTTTCGCACACAAACCAGCGATGGTAGTTCAACGCATCATAATCAGGAAGCTTTTTTATTCTGATGGGGTAAAGATGACATGAAATCGGCTTCCTGAAATCGATTTCATGGTTCAAAAATGCCTTTTCGATGGCACATTTGGCGATGCCGTCCTCGTAATACACATACGCACAGGCATCATCCGACAGCAAGGGTGTCACAAACTCGCCCTCCATGTCATAGTCAAAGGTGCCGTCTGTCTCGACCAGACGGACACCTTCTTCAGACATATATTTTTTGAAAATCGGAAAATTGTCTTCCAGATCTGCAATCTCGTCGGGTGCCAACGGGGCGCCGGCATCGCCTTCGATGCAGCACTCGCCCTTGCAGGCCGACAAGTCGCAGCAGAAGCCATTCCGAATCAGTTCATCGGAAACAATTACATTTCCTACTATCAGCATATCAATTATTTCAATCTCTTGAACTGGCAGGTGAAGTGACGCATCAGCTCAGCTTCCCAAGTGATTTCGAGACCACGCTTGATGGTGTCGCGACGGTCGTACACATTCTTGAGGGCGGCGGCAATCACGTCCATGTGGTTGTTGGTATAGACGCGGCGCGGGATGCAGAGGCGCACGAAGTCGAGGCCGCCGAAACGGTTCTCGCGGGTTACGGGGTCGCGGTCGGCGAGCACGTAGCCGATTTCGCAGGCACGGATACCGGCTTCGAGGTAGAGCTCGCAGGTGAGCGTCTGGGCGGGGAACTCCTCTTTCGGGATGTTGGTCAAAACCTTGTCGGCATCCACGAAGATGGCGTGACCACCGGCAGGACGCTGGTAAGGAATGCCGTACTCATCGAGCTTGGCGGCGAGGTACTGCACCTGCTTGATGCGGGTCTCCACCATGTCAAAGTCGCAGTTTTCTTTCAAACCCACTGCCAGCGCGTCCATGTCGCGGCCGTTCATACCGCCGTAGGTCAGGAAGCCCTCGAAGGGGATGCAGAAAAGCTTGGCACCTTCGTACCAGTCCTCTTTCTTGGTGGCGATGAAACCGCCCATGTTCACGAGACCGTCCTTCTTGGCGCTCATGGTCATGCTGTCGGCATAGCTGAACATCTCCTTCACGATTTCGCGGATGCTCTTGTTCTCATAACCTTTCTCGCGGGTCTTGATGAAGTAGGCATTCTCCACGAAACGGGCGGAGTCGATGTTGACGGGCACGCCGTACTTGTGGCAGAGCTCGCAGGTCTCGCGGATGTTCTGCATGCTGACGGGCTGTCCACCGACGGTGTTGTTGGTGACGGTGAGCACCATGAAAGGCACATTGCCCTGGTTCTCTTTCAAAACTTTCTCCAATTTCTCCAGACCAACATTGCCTTTGAAGGGGACTTCCAGCTGGGTGTCTTTCGCCTCGTCGCAGGTCACGTCGATGGCGAAGGCCTTGCGGCTTTCGATGTGTCCCTTGGTGGTGTCGAAGTGGGCGTTGCCAGGCACAATCATGCCGGGCTTCACGAGGTAGGAGAATAGCACGTTCTCGGCAGCGCGTCCTTGGTGCGTCGGGATGACGAAGGGGAAGCCGGTGAGCTCGGTGATGGTGTCTTTCATGTGGTAGAAGCTGCGGGCGCCGCCGTAGCTCTCATCGCCCATCATCATGGCGCTCCACTGACGATCGCTCATGGCACCCGTGCCGGAGTCGGTGAGAAGGTCGATATACACATAGTCAGACTTCAACATGAAGATGTTGTTGTGGGCTTCTTCAAGCCATTTTTCGCGTTCTTCGCGAGTGGATTTTCTGATGGGTTCCACCATCTTGATTTTCCACGCTTCTGCAAAAGGAATTTCCATAACTAATTGATTTATTTGTTATTAATATTGATTGATTTTATTATAATAAATGATTATCTCCTCCGATTTCCCATCTTCTGCCGCTGCAAACGGATACACTTGTCGCAATGGCGGCACTGTATCGTTTTGTCATCCACCGACACCGACTTGTCCAGCTCCCCCTTCTCATTATAGTACCGCCAAATGCCGCAACAGTTGCCTCGGTCATCATAATGGCCTATATAATAAGGATATCCATTTTCCTGATAGGCTTTCTCCTCCCCTACCTGCACGCCGTTGCGATAGTGTTCCTCCGACCAGAGCTGACCATTGGGATAGTAGGAGGTGCACACACTGTCACGGGTTCCATCTTTCAGATTTTCAACCACATAAACCCTACCCTGACTATACGACACCTTGCAATTGACATTGCCCGTCGGCTGGCCATTGGCATCCAGTTCCAGAATATAGGCGGTACTGTCCACATTCACGGGAGAGGTACCCTTCAGGCTGTCGGGCAGCACTTCCACCATGCGGGGCATATCCTTGTAGGGGTCGTCCTTCAAGAATACGGTGGTCTTCTCCCCCATCACCTTCTTCTTCTTTTCCTTCTTGGAGGAGTCGCTGCAGGCCGACAATGCGACCAGCGCAGCCAGCATTACAAACAGGATTCTCTTCATTATTTATCAGATTTCTTGGTACATTTCTTGTTCAGTTCCGCCACCACGGCCTTGGTGATGTCGCGGTTGGGATCCACCACCACCACGGTAGGGTTGCTGGAGGAGTAGGTAATGACGTAGGAGGCGGGATCGCCTTCCACGCCGGCATTCACACGGTCAGCGGCTTCGCGCAGGGCGTCGAGCATCTCATTGGTAAGATCTGCCTGCTTCTGGGCCAGCGACTCCATAGCGGTCTGGTAGTCCTGCCGAATCTTGTCGCTTTCGGTCTCCAACTGCTGGTAGGTGTACTGCATCTGGGTTTCGGTGAGCACGCCGGCCTGCACGTTCTTCTGGAACTGCGTGTAGTCGGCTTCCAGTTTCTTCTGGCGTGTGGTAAAGGCGTCCTCCAACTTCTTCGACTCCTCATCCAGCACGGCCTGTTTCTCCTCGAAGAGGTCGCACTCGTAAATCGTGTCGAGGTTGACATACAGGATGTTGCCGTTGCCGGGCTTGGTAGCCACCTTCACTGCGGCAACTTCGCCATCGGCGGACTGGCAGCACTTGCCTCCTGCAAAATGCAGGATGAAAAGGGCGATGACCGCCAGCAACAACACACCTTCCACAATCCAGTGGATCATATTGCAGTTGCCCTTCGTAGCGGCGCACTGTTTCTTTTCCTCTTTCTGCGTATCCTCAATGAATTCGAGGTGTTCCTCACGCGGTTCTACCTGTTCCATGTTTTCTTTGTTTTCTTCCATATCTCTTTTTTTTAATAATTATTGTATAGGTTGAATAATTTTTTGCTTTCCATTTTCAATTTTTCACAAACCGTGCCGTCTGTACGCCGCTGTCGGTCACGGCCTTCAGAAGGTAGAGGCCGTTTTGCAGGGATGATACGTTGATGGTATATTGTGGTTGTGGGGACGCAAAATATTGCGCCTCAACAACCACCCGGCCCAACAGGTCGTACACGGTGATTTCGCGGATGGGGCTGGCCGATTCCACCGTCAGGGTGCCGCCGGTGGGGTTCGGGTAAATGACCAGACCATCGTCCACCGTTGTTGTGGATGCGCGGTGCACCACGCGTCCCCCCGACAGGTTGCGTTCCCCTATGCCGTCCAAATCCCACAGCGGGTCGTCCTCGTAGCAGATGTGGTGGAAGAAACAGAGGATCTCCTTCGCCATGCGGGCGGCGCGACCGTTGTCGTATTCCGCCACCTGCTGCATGGCGGCGATGTCGCTGTCGGTCATCAGGTACCAATTGCCGGCGACTGTCTCCCGCAGCTGCTGCAGGGACATGTAGTTGGCATATTCGTTGCGGGCGGCCTCATCGGCTATGAACTGTTGCGGCAGGGCGGACAGCAACGTGCGGGCGGCGGACAGGTCGCCCTCCTCGCTGTACACCTCCGCCAGCTGGTAGGCCGACACGGGGATGTCGCCCGCGGCGGGTGCGGCGGCCGTGATGGCCTGGTACCATTCCTTCAGCAGGGCCATATCCAGCACGCTGTCGTTCAGGATGTTGCGGATCTCTGCACGGGCAAGGTCGCCCATCCGCGCCGACAGGTCGGACATCTGGTCCAATAGGATTGATGCATCTTCCTCGGTTTCGGACTCCCGCCCCTCGTACTCGGCGGCAAGGGTTGCATATTCATCGGCCAGGGCAGCATACTGCGACAGGGCGAGAGTCCCTTTGGGATTCACCATGCCGCCCCCGCACAAGGTAGAGGTGCAGCTGTTGGCGCTTGTGGACAGATGGGGGGTGTAGTTGGAAGTGCCCATCGGAGCATGGCTGCCGCTGTTGTAATAGTAATAGCTGACATTGGTGTGGTCAGAAGGGATGGTGATGCTCCTGCCAATACCGATGTTGTTGTAGAAGGAATTGTCGGCACCCACTGAAGGGCTGCCCTGTGCTGTGCGTATCTTGGCCGCTGACCTGACATAGATGCTGTATTTGCAACTGTCGTAGCTGTTGCAAACGTATTGCAAGCCCCTTGTTTTCATTCCAATTACCGCATTGCAGTTCCATGCATAGCACCCGTATGTGAGCTTGGCAAAATCATTCAGCCGTATCACATTCTCTGCCGTCCCAGAACTGTCGGCACACACACCAACAGAGGTGAGGGCGGAGTAGTGTGTGCGGTGGAAACCGTTGCTTTCCACCGTATAGCCCGTGCTGTTTTTCAGATATACTCCTGTGTTTGCGTTTGAAGTATAATCCAGGTCAAAGTCGCAGAAGCTCACGCGGGCGTTGTCAGCAGCGTTGAGCGACACGCCGGTATAGTTGTCGACAAAGTCGCAATTGTCGAGTGTAACGGCATAGCTGGCGTTGTTGTTGGCGGCATGCACGGCCGTGTGGAAGCCGCTGAATGTACAACGCCTTACGGTGTCGTTACCATAATTATTGCACACGCACGGATCGGTGTTCGACACCTGCGGGCACACCCGCTTCGCTGTGAAACCTGCTTCCTCAGTATAGATGGCCTTGCCGCTGTGGCTGCCCGTCTCGTTGCGGAAAGTGCAGCCGTTGAACTTCACGCCACGTACTTTACACAAGGAGACATGTTCAAGGAAAGAGATGCCGTTGGCGGCGAACAGGTTGTCGTTGTCCACCGTGAAGGTGCAGCGGGTGAAGTAGCTGGCATTGTCGGTGACATTGCCGCCGGTGGTATGATTCTCATACTTCAGGAACTCGGCGGTACGGCAGTTGTTGCGGAACAGGGTGTTGGTGGCCTGCACAATGCCGCCGGTGTGCTCGAACATCGGGTCGCTGCCTGCCTTGCGGGTGGAGATAGCATTTAGGGCATTCTCGACGGTGGCGTTGTTGAGGATGACGCTGCCCTGTGCGAGGGCAGCCTGCCGGATGCTGGCGTTGCCCTCCACGATGATGCCCTGCCACATCTCGCCATCGCACGCGTTGGTGAGGGTGCCGCCGTTCACGATGAGCTTACCGCCGGGACGGACGATGATATTATGCCCTCCTGCAATGTACAAAGTGTCGGTGATGGTAAGTGTGGCAAGAGAGTCGATAATGAGATCTGAACTAATCAATGAAGCAGTGTCCCACAATGTATTTGCCGAGATAGTGTCCTGTCCTCTAAAAACATATCCACCCATTTGTTGTGCAAGACGAACTGCTTCGTAGGCATTCACCAGTCCATGTCCCACCTCTATATTCCATGTGCCATTAGGATGGTCTGGATTGTTTCCGTAAATGTATAAATCAGGTCTGATTTTTGTGCAAGTGGACTCCAAAATATAGGTAACCTCCTCATGGGTCAAGCAAGGATTGACAGACAAAATCAGAGCAGCCACACCCGCCACGTGAGGAGCGGCTGCGGAAGTGCCACTGAAATCCGAACAATAGTCTCCTATGGGACTTGGCAACGTATTATACCCCGATACTCCTTGCTGATCTGTCGTAAAAATGTTTGTTCCTGGAGCCACAATGCTCAATTTGTTCCCGTAATTACTACCTGGTTGACAATCTATACACCATGGGTCACACGAAGAAGTAACGGAATCGGAACGGCCTGCTCTAGAACCGCATCTGTCGATAGCACCAACAGATATGACACCAGCCAAATTGGCTGGATAATATACTGAATCTTTACTATCATTCCCTGATGCAAAAACAAGTACACATCCTTTACCATTTCGCCCATAATCTAAAGCACCGCAAATAGCATCGTCAACTAAATTACTAACTACTGAATTATGCCATGAATTGCTGACTACAGCTGCGCCATTTTGCCATGCAAAATTAATGCCGTCAGCTCTTTTGGCACTTGAACCGGGAAAACTATTCATTCTGTTACTAATGGACATCAACAGGGATTGAGGAACTATTCCAGCTATTCCAATATTATTATTTGAATTGGCCCCTATTATACCAGCACAGGCTGTTCCATGTTTCCCATAAATCGAGCTCGGAGATTGTCCAGTTTCTGAATCATAGCTTACAGAGGATACATTACATAAATCCGGATGGTCAGATTCTATACCTTGATCTACTATGGCAACTATAATATCGGCATTCCCTTGAGAAATATTTCTTGCCTGACAATAGCGTATGTCAATTCCTTCGATTCCATTATCCTGACCGGTATTACACAATCCCCACTGGTCTGATGCATATGTGTCATTGACACAGTCTTCTTCCGCGCAACCACTAAACAAATCTGGCTCAGCGGCTGCAAACAGACCACTTTCACAAAAAAGGTTAGACATATGTAAAGCATTGCCAACAGAGTGTTTCGTACATGAAAGAATATACCACTGTGGCATGAATGCATTACAACCTAAAATAGTGACCCTCATACTATCTGCCATTAATGCCAATAAATCAAGGTCTTCATTTTTTTTTAGCTTAACATAAAACAAATGAGATAAAAATAACGTATCACTTTGTGAGATACAATAAGCTGAAGATTTGTAAATGTAATTTTGAAAGTTGGGGGATAAGTCTCCACTATTTGTCGTACTCCAACAGCAGTCCGTTGAATGAGCATTGCCGTACCTCACTATAGGCATGGTCATCTTGTTGAACGACATCTGTCGGCTGACTGATTCAGATAATGATTGTAGGAAGGAGTTAGTGTCTTCCGGATTCAATAGGATAAAACTCCTATCAGGCACCTCTTCCAATGCGATACGCTTGTTCCCATAGTAATAATACGAGGTCTGCCCATACAACGAATGAGCTGCAAACAGACAGAAAAGCAATAACAAATTCAAGTGTTTCATTTCGTCAGCATAAATGATTGTTTAATCTCGAATTCAAAATAAGTAATGACAGTAACGACATCATGACAAAAAGAAACATTATAGACATTATCACCAAAAATAGTTTTCCTGATGAATGATTTGACCATCCAACCAGAAATTTACATTATAACAATTCCCTTCAGGCACTTCTCCAACCCAATATTCCAATTGAGTGGGGCAGACACATTTGGCAGAAACATTGTCATCCACATGATAGACGATATTGATGGTGTTGTTAGTGATGGAAGACTCTACATCTACAGTGGTTGCGGCACAGTTGAGTGTGAGACGATGCTGCAAATGAAGCATAGACCCATTGTGTTGGATAATAACTGTATCCCCTGACAATGTGTCTGGAAGACAGCCTGAAAAACTACTCTCAAGTACATAAAGTTTGAATGTTTTGCTTACTTCAAATCGAGCATCTGAGATGTCCTGTATCTTATCAATGACAAAACATGTGATATATCGGTCTGAAGCGACTGCAGTTATGTCATTGAGAATAGAAATATTAATCATATATGTATCATCTTGTAATGCAATACTGGAATTCAATTCTGCAATTCCACCACCAACAGTTCCACTTGCGATAACTAAACTATAGCATTCGAAGTCTATTTGCGGAAGTGTTTGGTCATTACAAGTAACGAAATTGGATAATTCCTGCATGCTGTTAACCAAAATCAATGTATCTGAATGATCAGCAGGTATGAGACAATGACAATGGCATTGGGATAAATCATAAACTTGGCATACTGAAGTACATCGTTCCACCTCCTTATTGCAACTTTGAAAAAGATAGCCCGCCGCTACCAGCAGCACGAGGAGAAGGAGGGATTTGAAAGGGATTGGTGTTTTCATGGTGGTATGGTTTGAATGAGGCGAATAATGATTCGCCTGTACATTGATTCTTTATTGTTGAGGCGAATAATGATTCGCCCGTACATTGTCGTTATTGGAGGAGCAAATGATTATTCGCCTGTTTGGTGGTAGAGACGCGATGAATCGCGTCTCTACAGCGTATCGCATCGTTATTTCACCCGCTTCACCAAATCCCAAGCATCGTCAACCTGCTGCTGCAATGTCTCGAAGCGCTTCACCAGCTTGCCGGCCTCGGCCGCCAGCGGCGACTGCGTCTTGGAAAGCACCTCCAGCAGACACGCATCGGTGTAAAGCGAGGAGGCATAGATGCTGCTGGGCTTGTGCACATACTTGTAACGGTTCTCGATGGCATTGCGGTCGGACGTGAAACGCTCGGCCAGTCCGGGCACATTGTCGGGCAATCCCACCCATACCTGCTTGCCGTCCACCATTGCCGATGGGAAATTAAATTTTTTGTAATCCTCCATCATCCTACTAATCTGGCTCATATCAGCCTCCAGATCCTCCAAGTGCTGCTTGGCTTCCGTGAAATAACGGCTGCAGGTAGAGGCGACGGGGAGCTTCGACAGTTCCTCGCTGCTGCACTCCGAAAGCTCGGGCAGAATCAGCTGGTAAATCATCTCAAGACTCTCTTCATGCGCCTTGGTCACCTTGTCGCGATGACTGCTCTTCTCGATGAAATTCAGCTCATCCGCAACATGTCCCAAGATGATGGAACGCACCTTCTTGGCAGACTCGCCAGCCTTGGCACCGTCGAACTTGCCCTTGATGGAAGGATACTTCTCGCACGCGTTCGCATACGCCTCGCCGATGTTCTGGTAGGTGTTGGCCGCATCGAGGAAGTAGAGCGTGTACTGGCTGTAACGCTGGTTCTTATACGGCATCAACTCATCGGGCAGCACCGTCTGCAGGTGGTCCAACACCTCCTGCGCACGCTGCAGCTTGTAGAGGTTGCCCTCGGCAGCCTCCTCGCCCCTGCCAGCACGCTCGTACGCGCTGAGGAACGAATTGTACTCGTTCACCAAATCTCTGGCCACCTGCGTGTGCATGGTGATGATGGAGAGCGCCAGACGCACATTGTCCTCCGAGTTATATACCCTCGGGTCGTTGATACCGCCCCACGCATACTGGTACGGGGTGTGATTCTTCAACGCATCGGGGTTCTTCACCACATCGGGACGGGTGTGGTCGTCGAACTTGTGCATGATATTGTCATAAAGAATGTCAGTGTTGGAGGTGGCACCCTTGCGCACCGGCACCAAACGGTAGGCAAAGCCTTCGTTCTGCAGATAATCGTCGAAACCGAAACTGCGGAGCGTGGAGGAGGCGAAGTAGAGCGGACGCTCCCAGTTGCTGTTGGCCACCATCTCCAGCACCATCAGGTCGCTGCGGGTCATATAGTAAGCCTCGCCAGCCGACTTGTCGCTCGGCTTATAGGTGAAGAAGATGCGATCCACAATGTTGGCGGTGTCGGGACCCGACACGGTGCCGTTTTCAATCACACGCTTCTTGTCAACATCGATATAAAAGCGGTTGCCGAAAGCCGTCATGTTGACCTGTGCCTGATTGTTGGAGGCGTTTTTCACTTCCTGCAAAAAGTCCTTCAAAGCCACCGGATTTGACTCGTCATTGCTGACAATCACCAAGTCGCGGCGACCGTCGCGGTACTGCTCCCATGTAAAGTCAATGGGCAGCGGCTCCGACTCGTAGGCCTTGCGCTTCATCTGATCGACATACCAGCCGGCGGAGAGCAGCGACAGGTTGCAGTTGCGCACGTCGGTACGATAGCCTTCCACCTCCTGTGCATACCAGATGCAGAAAGTGTCGTTGTCGCCCATTGTGAAGAGGATGGCATTCGGCGCACACGAGTCAAGGTAAGCCTTGGCAGCCGCCAACGCCGTGTAACGGTTCGAGCGGTCGTGGTCGTCCCAGTTCTCCTTGGCCAGCACACCGGGCACCAGCAGCAGGCACACCAGCGTGGCCACCGTCGGCGCCACAATCTGCACCACCTTGCTCTTCATCTTTTCAAACAAAGAATAAATGGCATACACCCCGAAGCCTATCCAGATGCAGAACGCATAGAACGAGGCCGCAAAGGCATAGTCACGCTCACGCGGTTGGTAGGCGTACATGTTGAGGTAGAAAGAGATAGCCAATCCCGTCATCAGGAAAAGCATCAGCACGATAAACGAGTTTTTGAGGTCGCGCACAGAGTAGAAGACGAGACCGATGATACCCAACAGCAAAGGCAGCATGTAGTACTTGTTGGTACCCTTGTTCTTCATCGAAGCCACATCGGTCGGCTGGTCGCCGAGACGGGCATTGTCGATGAAAGGAATGCCAGAGATCCAGTTGCCGTTCATGTCGTCGCCCAACCCTTGGATATCGTTCTGCCGTCCGGCGAAATTCCACATGAAATATCTGAAATACATGTAGTTGAACTGATAGCGATGCATGAAGGTGATATTCTCGCTGTATGACGGAATCTTCTGAGACTTGAGCATTCGCTGCTCCAGCTGCGGGTCGCCACCAGCCACCCAGCTCACATACTCACTCTTGTGGCCGGCATCGTACATACGCGGCATGAAAACATGGTGGCCGCTCTTATAGATGGGTTTCTGCTTGGTCTGCGTCACAATGTACTTGCCCGCCTTTTCATCGCGCACATACACATCGCCGTCCTTCTCGTAGCCCACCACCTTGGAGTTGTAGGTGCGGCCGGTCAGCACCGGCGTGTCGCCGTACTGCTCACGGTTGAGGTAGGCCAACAGGGCCACGGCATCCTCCGGATTGTTCTCGTCGATGGTCGGATTGGCATTGGAGCGGATCACCAAGACAAAGAACGTGGAGTAGCCCACCAGAAGGAACAAGAAACTATAGAATGCCGCGAGGGTAACCGTAGATTTCTTCTTATAACCCAAGAAAAGGCCCACCGCAATGACAGCAGCCAAAATGACGAAGAAAATGATGGTTCCCGAGTTGAAAGGCAGATGCATGTTGTTGACCGCGATTCTCTCGAAGATACCCGCGAAGTTGACCACGTTGGGGATGATAAAGTAGAGCACGGCGGCCAGCAGCACGAAAGAGCCCACCAGCGAGAACAGCACGCCCCAGTTGGCGAGCGACCGGAAGGTTCCTTTCTTCACACACACCACCGTCAGCGGCACCGTCACCAGCAGCCAGATGGCGAACATAGCCGTCACAGGGAAGAAGAAGGCGGCAATGGCCGAGATAATGTCAATGGTGAGCAGAACGCCCGTATAGTCAGCCTTTTTACAGAGCTTGAAATAGACAATCAGCACCACGGCCGGGATGGTCAGCAAGTTCAACAGGTGAACTCCGATGGAAAGACCGATCAGGTAGGCAATCAGCACAATCCAGCGGTGCGGGTTGGCACCGGGCTTGGGGTTGTCGTACTCGAAGTCCCACTTCAGGATGCACCAAAACACCAGTGCCGTGAAGAAGGAGGACATGGCATACACCTCGCCCTCCACAGCCGAGAACCAGAAGGTGTCGGTGAAGGTGTAGGTCAAGCTGCCCACGAGGGCGGAGCCGAACACCGCAATCATGCGACCCGTGGTCATCTCGCCGCTCTTGGCCACCAGCTTACGTCCCAGCATCGTGATGGTCCAGAACAGGAACATGATGGTGAGACCGCTGCAGATAGCCGACAGGCAGTTGATGCAGAAGGCCACCTTGGTGACATCACCGGCGGCAAAGAGGCTGGCCACACGGCCCAAGAGCTGGAAAGTGGGTGCTCCAGGCGGATGGCCCACCAGCAGTTTATAGTCGGTAGCGATGTATTCACCGCAATCCCACCATGAGGCGGTAGGTTCAGCCGTCATGATGTACACCACACATGCCAGAATGCCCACGAGCAATCCGAGAATAATGTTCGTCCACTTGTACTGTTTCGTCATTGTTTGATAGTTTTGTTAATGTTTTTGATAAAATTCAACAATAAAACACTCTGTAAATCAATATTTTACACAAAATACCAAT
This sequence comes from Bacteroidales bacterium, assembly GCA_045132235.1. Lineage (GTDB taxonomy): Bacteria > Bacteroidota > Bacteroidia > Bacteroidales > WCHB1-69 > UBA1756. Next base: position 13,442 of record JBGURX010000055.1, on the reverse strand, counting down.
TTACAAAATAGGCAAGGGCAAAGTTACGGATTTTTTTTCATTCGGCAGCGGCATTTTTTCACAATAATACAAAAAAAAGGCTGCGGAGAAAACTCCGCAGCCAATGTAATGTAACCAATTAAAAAACAACTATTTGTTGAGTTTTTTCTTCAATACCTCGAGCATATCCACGGTCATGGTTTCGAGGTTGTACTGGGGCTTCCAATCCCACTCGTTGCGGGCGGCGCTGTCGTCCATGTAGTTCGGCCAGCTGTCGGCGATGCCCTGCTTGAGCGGATCCACATCGTAAGTTATCTGGAAATCAGGAAGATGCTTCTTGATTTCGGCATAGATGGTTTCCGGACCAAAGCTCATGGCCGTAACGTTGAAGGAGTTGCGGTGGATGAGACGGGTGGGGTCGGCCTCCATCAGCTGGCAGATGGCGTGGATGGCATCGGGCATGTACATCATGTCCATGAGGGTGCCTTCCTTGAGCGGGCATACGAACTTGCCTTCCTTGATGGCAGCGTAATAGATTTCCACGGCGTAGTCGGTGGTGCCGCCGCCGGGGAGGGTGACGTTGGAGATGATGCCGGGGAAGCGCACCGAGCGGGTGTCCACGCCGAAGCGCTTGTGGTAGTAGTCGCTCAGCAGTTCACCTGTGACCTTGGTAACGCCGTAGATGGTCTTGGGGCGCTGGATGGTGTCCTGCGGGGTGCCGTCGTGCGGGGTCTCGGGACCGAAAGCGCCGATGGAGCTGGGGGTGAAGACCGCGGTGTTGCACTCGCGAGCCACTTCCAGACAGTTGATGAGCGCGCCGATACCGACGTTCCAACCCAGCATCGGGTTGAGCTCAGCCTTGGCCGACAGGATGGCGGCGAGGTTGAAGATGGTGTCGATATTGAATTTCTTGACTGCGTCGGCGATGTCCTGCGCCTTGGTGGCGTCGATCTTCACCGAGGGACCGGCCTCTGCCAGTTCGGGGCGAAGGGGGTAAATCAAATCGCTGGCGACCACATTGTCGCTGCCGTAAATTTTACGGAAGGCGGGAGTTAATTCGGAACCGATCTGTCCGGAAGCTCCAACAATCAAAATTCTTTTCATTGCTGATGTATGTTTTTATTTAGGTTGATGGTAAAATTTTCGAGGTGCAAAAGTACAAAAATCGTCACAATAATGGCAATGTCCTCTGGATTTTTTCATAAAAAATCTCTCCCCTACTCCACCGACACCGACTTGGCAAGGTTGCGGGGCTTATCGACGTTGCAGCCGCGCAGCACGGCCACATGGTAGGCCAGCAGCTGCAAAGGCACACACGAGATGAGCGGGGTGAGGAGCTCCTGCGTCTGCGGAATCTCGATGCAGTAGTCCGACATCTGCTTCACCAGCTCGTCGCCGCGGGTCACCACGGAGATAATCTGTCCCTTGCGGGCCTTCACCTCCTGTATGTTGCTGACGGTTTTCTCGTAGGTCTCCTGCTCGGTGGCGAGCACCACCACGGGCATCTCCTCGTCAATCAGGGCGATAGGACCGTGCTTCATCTCCGCCGACGGATAGCCTTCCGCGTGGATGTATGAGATTTCCTTCAGCTTCAAGGCGCCTTCGAGGGCGACCGGGAAGTTGATGCCGCGGCCCAGATAAATCGCGTTGCGTTTGTCCACGAACTTCTTGGCAATCTCGCGGATCTGGTCGTTCAACTTGAGGGTCTCCTCCAACTTGGCGGGAATTTCCTCCAAGTTGTTCACGATGTCGTGGTATTCGGAGAGGGCGAGGGTGCCCTTCTTGCGGGCCAGACAGAGGGCCATGAGCGTGAGCACGGTGACCTGTGCGGTGAAAGCCTTGGTGGAGGCCACCCCGATTTCGGGACCGGCATGGGTGTACGAGCCGGCATGGGTGGCACGGGCCAGCGTGGAACCCACCACATTGCAGATGCCGATGACTGTGGCGCCGCGGCTCTTGGCCAGCTCCACCGCCGCGATGGTGTCGGCGGTTTCGCCCGACTGCGAGATGGCAATCACCACGTCATCCTCGTAGATGATGGGGTTGCGGTAGCGGAACTCGGAAGCGTACTCCACCTCCACCGGCACGCGCACCAGACTTTCAAAGAGATATTCGGCCACGGTGGCCGCATGCCACGAGGTGCCGCACGCCACCATGATGAAACGACGGGCGTTCATCATCTTGGTCTCATATTCAATGATTCCACCCAGAGAAACCACATCCTTCTTCACATTCAAACGGCCTCTCATACTGTCCTTGATGGCCTTGGGCTGCTCAAAAATCTCCTTGAGCATATAGTGCTCAAAACCACCCTTCTCCAGCTGCTCGAGGTTCATCACAAGTTTCTGCTGGTAACGGCGTTGTTTGCCTTCTTCATTTACATTTCTGATTTCCAACTTCTTGCCCGGAATGGCAACGGCCACGTCACCATCTTCCAGATAGACCACCTTCTTGGTATATTCCACGATGGGGGCACCGTCGGAACCGATGAAGAACTCGTTGTCGCCCACGCCGATGAGCAGCGGACTGCCCTTCTTGGCGAGGATAAGCTGGTTGGGAGCATCGGCATGAAGGATGGCCAACGCGTAGGTACCGACGACGCCCGAGAGGGCGATGCGCACCGCTTCTTCCAACGTAACATCCTCTTTCTTAAAGATATCCTCCACCAGATGCACCAGCACCTCGGTATCGGTACCGCTTTTGAAAGTGTAGCCGCGGCTGATCAGCTCCTGCTTCAGCACGAGGTAATTCTCAATGATGCCGTTGTGGATGAGGGCGATTTTGCCGTCGGAGGAGAGATGCGGGTGGGCGTTCTCGGTGTTGGGCTCGCCGTGGGTGGCCCAGCGCGTATGGCCGATACCCGTGTGCGACGAGACATCCTTGTTGGCGCACATCTCGTCGAGGTCGGCCACGCGGCCCCTGCACTTGTACAGGGCGATGCCGTCCTGCTGCGAAAGAGCCACACCGGCACTGTCGTAGCCGCGGTACTCCAATCGTTTCAATCCTTTAATCAAAATCGGGTATGCCTCTTTGCATCCCGTATAAGCAACAATTCCACACATGATAGGTTAATGGTAAATGGTTGAAATGTCTAATATTCAGTATAATAGATTTCAAGTCGGGCACGGTCGGAATAGATGGCGTCGGTACCCCTGAACACGAGGCGGTTGCCACGCACACCCGCACCGCTGACCACAATGTTAATCCCCTTGTCTCCGTCCGGCTTTTTCAGATGCTGCTGCACAAAGTTGGTGATGCGGAAACGGTACTCATGGCTTTTCTCATCATAGATGCCACCGAAGTAACTGCTGGAGGTAAGGGAGGCGTCATCGGGCGTGATGGTGGTGCCGCCATCCGACTCAATCAATTGCAGGGCAAGATTATAGGGCTGGAAGAAGTAGTCCTCGTCGGCGGAAATGTTGGTAAGCACCAGCTCGGCACGGTTGATGACTACATTTTTGCCGCCAAAGGTCTCGTTAAGATTGTCGAATGTAACACGTGTCTTCACGCCGCCGGTGGGCTGGAGGTAGAGCGTGTGGTGTCCCAGCGTGGTGTCGCCTTGCAGCACCTGCCGCTGGAAGTCGATATTGCCCTGTGTGTAGTCGTGGCTATAGAAGTTGTACCGCACGCAGTCTGTGGAAACCGGGAAATTGTATTTCTTACGCTCATGTCCCACCCTGTAATAGAGGGTGATACCCGTCATGGCCGAGGTGAGGCTCATATAGCAGAGGTTGCCGGTACGGCCGGGCATTGCCTCAGCGCGGACGCAGAGTCCGTAGAAGGCATTCTGGAAGGCGGTGGCGTTGACCAGCTGCGACTTGGTCATGTGCAGCAGCCGTTCGCCGAACTCGTTGGTAAGGCGCAGTCTGAGGTGCGCGGCCGTCGTGGCGGTGTCGAGCCGCACGGGAGTGGTAGGCTGCGGACGCACATAGACGCTGTTGTTGACGAGGTCGGCGGGAAGCACCTGCGGGTCGTCGTAGTTGCTGTAGTAAGTGCTGGCGGAAAGGGCTTCGGCGAGTTCGTACACGCTGAAGCGGATGGGCGACATGGTATCGCCGAAATAGCCCGAATACTGGAGGCTGAGCACCACCGAGTCAAGTTCAGCCTGTTTGGGGAACACCGTGTTGCTTCCCGACACCGTGAACTGCGTGCAGAAGCCGGCGGCCGTCTGCCCGAAGACCGGATCGTTGATGGTGCCCACCACGTTGTTGATCAGCCCTTTGGTGGGCAGCGAGTCTTCCAGCATGGAATAGGCGGAAATGGAAACCTCGGTGAAGTCGGCACCGAGGATGTCGTCATCCTGAAGGTTCAGTCCGATGACGTCGATATCTTTTTTGCAGCTGCAAAAGCACATCGCCCATAGGGCGACCAGCAGGATTGAAGCGCGTTTTTTCATGAAAGCGAGAAGGTTAGAAAGTCAGGGGTGTCTTTTCCATCAAGGTATCGTAGAAGTCGTTGTAGCGGTCCACATAGTCGTCGGTGGTGGGGTGCACGAACTTGTCGCGGGGATAGGCGTCGAGGGCAGGGTTGAGACGGGTGTCATAGTCGGGATGGGCGATGACGGCCGCATCGGAGAACTCAAGGGCCTTGCCGATGAGTTCGGGGTAGCCGGCCTGTTCGAGCCCTTCGGCGAAGCGCTCCTCAATGCCCGTGCCCACCAGCTTCTTGCGGAAGTCGGGAGCAAGCGGCTCTTCAAACTGATCGTTATAGACGGAGTACACCAAGCGTGTGTCTTGGAACAAAGGATTGTCTTTATAGCAGGTTTTGATAAAAAGAGGAACCATGGCCGTAATCCAGCCGTGGCAGTGGATGATGTCGGGAGCCCACCCCAGCTTGCGCACCGTCTCGATGACGCCCTTGGCGAAGAAAATCATCCTTTCGTCGTTGTCGGCGAAGAAAACACCTTCCGGGTCGCGGTAGAGCTGCTTGCGCTTGAAGTAGTCGTCGCTGTCGATGAAGTAAATCTGCATCCGCACCACCTGCAGGGAGGCCACCTTGATGATGAGCGGGTGGTCGGAGTTGTCCAGAATGATATTCTGTCCCGACAGACGGATCACCTCATGAAGCTGGTTCTTGCGCTCGTTGATACAGCCGAATTTCGGCATGAAAGTGCGGATTTCATTCTCCCTCTCCTGTATTCCCTGCGGAAGAAATCTGCAAATATTTGACATATAACTTTCTGGAAGATAAGGCAATATCTCCGGAGCTACATACAAAATCCTCTTTTTAGGCATAAGCTATAAATTTGTGTGCAAAAGTACAAAATTTTTTTTATAAATCACATACTAACAATAAGTTTTTTTCAGCCACCCCAAACAATGCCATTTTTATTTCACGACATTCTTTCAAAAAACAATTTTATTGTAAATTTGCAGCCGTAAAAATTATCTTTTATGAAAAAAATCATCCCCACCCTCCTTCTGCTGATTGGCATCCTGTTCAGCGCCACCGCGCAGAAAACCTACCGTTACGAAACTATCGAAGGCGATCCCTTCGGCACTAAAATCTATACTTTGTCGAACGGACTGAAAGTATATATGTCTGTGTATAAAGATGCTCCGCGCATCCAGACCTATATTGCGGTACGGGCGGGCAGCAAGAACGACCCGGCAGAGACCACCGGCCTCGCCCACTACCTCGAACACCTCATGTTCAAAGGCACGAGCCACATCGGCACCGCCAACTGGGAGAAAGAGGCACCCATCCTCGCACAGATCGAACAACAGTTTGAAATCTACCGCACCGAGACCGACCCCGCCAAGCGCGCCGCCATCTACCACGTCATCGACAGTCTCTCGTACGAGGCCAGCGGCTATGCCATCCCCAACGAATACGTGAAGCTGATGAAGCACATCGGCTCCAACGGCACCAACGCATGGACCTCCAACGACAACACGGTCTATGTGGAAGACATCCCTTCCAACCAGCTTGAGACCTGGGCCATGATACAGGGCGAACGCTTCAGCGACCCGGTTATCCGCCTCTTCCACACGGAGTTGGAGACGGTTTACGAAGAGAAAAACCGCTCGCTCACCAGCGACAGCCGCAAGGCCAGCGAAGCCATGCTCGCCGCCCTCTACCCCTCCTACCCCTACGGAACCCAAACCACCCTCGGCGACCCCGAGCACCTGAAGAATCCCTCCATCACCAACATCAAACGCTTCGTCAGCACCTACTACGTGCCCAACAACATGGCCATCGTGCTGGCCGGCGACTTCAACCCCGACGAGGCCGTGGCCATCATCGAGAAATACTTCGGGAAGATGGAAGCCAAGCGATTCCCCAAGCTGGCCGTCCCCGCCGAGGCAGAAACCAAACCGCTGAAAAGCTCTTCCGAAATCACCGTGGTGGGCCAGGAAGCTGAGTTTGTGAGCGTCGCCTTCCGCATCGGCAAGCCCGCCAACGCACAGGAGATTTACCTGCTCCACATGCTCGACTACGTGCTCAGCAACGGCAAATGCGGTCTCATCGACCTGAACATCAACCAGAAACAACTCACTGCCAACGCATCCGCCTACCCGTATGTGCTGTGCGACAACTCCTCCTTCGTGCTGTATGGAAAACCCAAGAAGGGACAGACCCTCAAGGAGGTGGAAGCCCTGCTGATGGAACAGCTGCAAAAAGTATGCGACGGCGACTTCAGCGACGAGCTGATGACCGGCGCCATCAACAACATGCGGCTGCAGGAGATGCGCCAGCTGGAGAGCAACAGCGCCCGCGCCTCTAAGATGCTCAACGCCTTCACCAACGCCATCCCGTGGAGCGACGCCTGCAAGTCCATCGACATCTACGCCGGCATCACCAAGCAACAGCTGGTCGATTTCGCCAAAAAATACTTCGACGGCACCGGTCACATCACCATCTACAAAACGCAGGGCGAACCCGAAGAGGTGCATCCCGTGGCCAAGCCGCCCATCACGCCCATACAGGTCAACCGCGACGCGGAATCCGACTATCTCAAAATGGTGAAAGAACGAAAAGTATCTGAAATACAACCCGTTTTTGTAGATTTCAAGAAAGCCATCCAGAGCGGAGAACTGGACAAAAAAATCGAGTCACACATCTACTGCGTGAAGAATGTGGAGAACCAGTTTTTCAGTCTGCAGATTGTGTTTAAGGAGGGTGAGCTGACGCGCCGTGAGCTGCCCATCGCCACGTCATACGTCAACTATTTGGGCACCAGCACCCTCACCGCCGAAGAGGTGAAAGCCCGTTTCTATCAAATGGCCTGCAACTTCAATGTGTCGTGCGGCGACGAGGAGACCTACGTTTACCTGTCGGGCCTGAGCGACAACTTCGAGCCGGCATTGGCCCTCGCTCTGGAGGTGCTGCGCGACGGGCAGCCCGACGCCGCCACCTTCACCACCATGATAGAGAACCGCATCAAGAACATGGAGGATGCCAAGAAGAGTCAGGACAAGGTGCTGGCGGCCCTGCGCGTGTATGGCGAATACGGCTCCGAACTCGTCAATTTCTCACTGAAACCCAACGAGATGCGCAACCTGAAACCGGAGATGGTAACCGAGGAGCTGCACCATCTGCTGGAGTGCGCCCCCGAATTCCTGTACTATGGTCCCCTCACCGTGAAGCAGGTGCGCAAGGCACTCGCCACCCACTACCAGCTGCCCGACAGCGACCACGCTTCTGTAGTCACCTCCGACTTTGAGAACCGTCCCGTGCTCGCCGACCAGGTCTATTTCGTGCCCTTCAACGCCAAGCAGGCCCGCCTCGTCACCTACAGCCGCGGACCGCAGTACGACCGCGCCATGATGCCCATCGTCACCATGTACAACAGCTACTTCGGCGGCGGCATGAACGCCATCGTCTTCCAAGAGATGCGCGAGAAACGCTCCCTCGCCTATACCGCCCAGTCGGCCTACATCATCTCCTCCAAACCCATGGACTACACCTACAACTACTCCTTCATCGGCACCCAGAACGACAAGGTGGTGGACGCATGGACCGCCTTCAACGAGCTGTTCAACGAAATGCCGCAGTCGGAGACCGCCTTCGAACTGGCCAAGCAGAACAGCAAGACCAACATCGCCACCAACCGCACTACCAAAGCAGCCATTCTCACCTCCTACATCACCAACCAGCGTTTCGGCTTCAGCTACGACCGCCGCAAGGACATCTACGAAGCCCTCGACGGATTCACCCTGCAGGATGTCGTCGATTTCAACCACCAGTATATCAAAGGCCAACCCAAAATCTATATGGTATTAGGGCGTGAAAATGAAATTGACCTGAAGCAGATTGAGGAGAAATTCGGACCGGTGAAGAAACTGACGCTGGAGGAGATTTTTGGGTATTAGGGGATGAAAATTGAAAATTGAGAGTTTAAAGTTAAGAAGTTAAGGAGTGAGGATTTTAGACTATAAACCAATAAAATATTAACCATTTAAAATCAAAACATTATGATTAACGAAAGAATGCAAAAAGAGATCAATGAACAGATTAACGCTGAATTGTGGTCTGGCTACCTTTATCTGAGCATGTCGGCATGGTTCACGCAGAACAACCTGCCGGGCTTCGCCAACTGGATGTACATCCAATATCAGGAGGAGTTCACCCATGCCATGAAGATGTTCCGCTACATTCACGAGCGCGGCGGCGTGGTGACCTTGAAACCCATCAAGGCTGTGGATACCAAGTGGAAAAACGTGCAGGCCATCTTCGAGCAGACCCTCAAGCACGAACGCGTGGTCACCGGTCTCATCAACTCACTGATGGACACCGCCCACGAAATCCGCGACTATGCCACCATCAACTTCCTCAACTGGTACGTTGACGAGCAGGTAGAAGAAGAAGCCAATGCCGAAGAGCTGCTGGAGAAGGTGAAGATGATCGAGAAGGACAAGGCTGCCATGTACACCCTCGACAAAGAGCTCAGCGCCCGCGTGTTTGTGGATGCCACCCTCAGCGCAGAGTAATCTGACGGTTTCCACAGAGCGCCCGTAGCAATGAAGAAACTGGCACTCAGCATTTTAGTTTTGTTCATCACCCTCGGGATTTCCGCCCAAGACCTGCGTGGCAGGATTCTGGAAATCAACGAGAACGGAGATACTATACCTGTGGTGTATGCGATGGTGCAATGGATGAACACCTCTGTAGGCACGTTCACCGGTGATGACGGCACCTTTGTGCTGCCCCGCACCACCACCGACACGCTGGTCATCTCCTACGCCGCCTATTCCACCGAAACGTTGAAAGTCGGGAGGGAACAGAACGACCTCACCTTCATCTTGTCGAAAGGCCAGACCCTCGACGAGGTGAGGGTGGTGTCGCGCGACGGCTCGTACATCTCCGTGGAGCCGATCCTCACCTCCGTCATCACCCAGCAGGGACTGCGACGTGCCGCCTGCTGCAACCTCGCGGAAAGCTTCGAGAGCACCGTGGCGGTCGATATGGAGTACTCCGACGCCGTGACCGGCGCCAAGCAGATTGCCATGCTGGGACTTTCCGGCATTTACAGCCAGATCCTCCTTGAGAATGTGCCTTACATCCGCCTGCTCACCCAGCAGTTCGGACTCGGCTTCGTGCCGGGTGCGTGGATGGAGAGCATCAGCGTGTCGAAGGGCGTCGCCTCCGTCAGCAATGGCTACGAGGCCATCACCGGACAGATCAACGTGGACTTCAAGAAGCCCGAGACCAACCAGGAGCGGTTTTTCCTCAACCTGTACGGCAACACGATGGGACGCGGCGAGCTGAACCTCAACACCCGATTCAACGTGGGCAAAAAACAGCAGGCCAGCACCATGCTGCTGCTCAGCGCCGCCGACCAGTTCGCCAAGATGGACATGAACAAGGACGGCTTCCTCGATGTGCCCCGCAACCAGCAGGTGAACGTGATGAACCGCTGGGACTACACGGTTCCCGACAAGCTGAACGGCCGCACTATGGTGGGATTTGTGTGGGACAACCGCGTGGGCGGACAGAAAAGTTACAACTGGAAACAGGACTACCTTTCATCGGAAATCTACGGCATCCATCTGGACAACAAGCGCTTGGACATCATCACCAAGAACGGAATCCTGCTGAAGGGCGCAAACGAGAGCATCGGCACCATCGCCTCCTACACCGGCACCTGGACCCATGGAGTGTTCGGACTGCGCACGGTGGAGGCCCAGCAGCACAGCGCATATCTCAACATTTTGTATTCCAACAAATTTGGAAAAACAAAGCGGCACAAACTTACGGCGGGTGGAAGCGTGCAGTACGACTTATTCACCTGCATGATTCATAACACGCCAGCCAATGGCACCGTTCACGAGGCGGTGCCGGGCATTTTCGGCGAGTACAGCTACATCATCGACCGCAAATTGGTGGTCATGGCCGGGATGCGCCTCGACTACAACTTTTTCTACCGACAGCTGTTCTGGACACCTCGTCTGCACGTCAAATGGCAGGCCACCGAGAGCACGGCCATACGGGCCTCCGCGGGCAAAGGCTACCGCAGCTCGTACCCCGAGGTGGAGAACTTGTCGCTGCTGACCTCCAACCGCAACTTCATCCTGTACGCAGGCGAGCGCAAGCGCGCGGAGGAGGCCTACAACGCCGGCATCAGTCTGGTGCAGACCTTCCACATGCCCGGCGGCATCGCCTCCTTTTCGGTGGATTACTTCTACACCCATTTCATCCAACAAACCCTCATCGACCTCGACCGCGACACGCACCACGTTTACGTGTACAACCTGAACGGGGCGGGCAACGGCACGGGCAACCGGTCGCGCTCGCATTCGGTGCAGGCGGAACTCACACTGTGGCCCGTGGCCCGGTTCGAAATCCTCCTCGCCTACCGCTACAACGACGTGCGCTACCAGTCGCAGGGACAATGGCGCGAGAAGGCGCTGATGAGTCCTCACAAGGCGTTGGTGAACCTCAACTACAGCACACGGTACGACAAGTGGAAGTTCAACCTCACCTTGCAGGTCAACGGACCGCAGCGGCTGCCCGACATGAGCGGCAACACCGCCAGCACGCTGCCTGAATACACACCTGCCTACTGCATCCTGAACGGACAGATTACCAAAAAGTTCCGGAAATGGGAAATCTATGCCGGCGCGGAGAATATGCTCAACTACAAACAGAAGAACCCGATTGTGGATGCAAAGAATCCCTTCGGCGAGAATTTCGACGCCACCGTGGTTTACGCGCCCATCACCGGCATCATGGGGTATGTGGGCGTACGGGTGGTGCTGAAGTGAGGGAAACTGAAAACTGAGAGTTAAGAGTAGAAAGTGGAAAGTGGAAAGTGGAGAGTGGAGGGTGGTTGCGAAAAAAATTGTACTTTTGCAGCCCATTTATTTGAGTAAAAAAAAACATCATCATTATCCAAAATTTAAAAATCATGAAGAAAATCATCGTAATGTTAGTCGCTGTGGCCATGACCTTTAGTGCAATGGCGCAAAGCAAAAACACCTCTTCCAGCTCAACCTCCAAAACCACTACCAGCACGGCTACTCAGAGCAAAAGCAGCAGCTATACCACCATCACCATCCAGACCAACGCCTCCAAGAACTGCAAGAGCTGCGTGAACCGCTTCAAGGAGAACGTGCCGTTTTTCAAAGGGGTGAAAGAGTACACCTTCGACTCATCCACGGCCAAGCTGACGGTGACTTACGATCCGAAAAAGACCACCGCCGACCAGATCCGCAAGCAGATCAGCGACCTCGGCTACGATGCCGACAAGGTGAAGGCCAACGAAGCCGCCCGCGCCAAACTACCGCCCTGCTGCCGTAAAGAGAGCTGCGGAAACTAAGGTGAATGTAGAAAATTGAAAGTTAAAAGCTGAAAATGGAGAACTATTTAATATCTGGCATTCAACAAGTTGGAGTAGGAACTGAAAACTTCAGGAAATCGTGGGACTGGTTCATTGAGATGTTCGGCATCGACATCCGGATTCTGGAGGACGACACCGTGGCGGAGCGGATGCTCCCCTACACGGGTCACCAGCCGCAGAAGCGGCATGCCTGCATCGCCGTCAACCTGCAGGGAGGCGGCGGCTTTGAAATCTGGCAGTACAGCGAGCGCAAGCCGGTGCCCCCCGCACAGCCCGCCGCCGCCGGCGACCTCGGCATCTTCGCCGCCAAAGTGAAATGCCGCGACATCGCCGCCTTCCACCAACAGATTTCCAAGAAATGGGAGCACTGCAGCCCTGTGGCCACCCTGCCCGACGGCACGCCCTGCTTCTACGTCGCCGACCTGTACGGCAACATTTTCCAGCTGGTGCAGCAGCCCGACGTCTTCATCGAACAGCACTGCCTCACCGGCGGCATCGCCGGCGCCATGGTCGGTGTGAGCGACATGGAGGCCTCCATCCGCTTCTACCGCGAGGTGCTGGGCTACGACAAGGTGGTGTACGACACCACCGGGCAGTTCAGCGACTGGACGCTCCTCCCCTGCTCCGACCAGACCTACCGCCGCGTGCTGCTCGCCGACAGCACAGCGCCGCAAGGTCCCTTCTCCGCCCTCATGACCAAAGGCACCATCGAGCTGGTACAGGCCCTCGGCCGCACGCCCGCCAAGATTTACGAAGGGCGCTACTGGGGCGACCCGGGCTTCATACAGATCTGCTACGACATCACCAACATGAAAGCCCTCGGCGAGTTCTGCCGCGAGAAAGGGCACCCCTTCACCGTGGACAGCTGTCCCGACGGCGAGGTGTTCGACATGGGCGACGCCTCCGGACACTTCACCTACATCGAAGACCCCGACGGCACGCTCATCGAGTTTGTGGAGACGCACCGCATTCCGGTGGTCAAGAAGCTCGGCTGGTACATCGATCTGCGCAAGCGCGACCGCACGAAACAGCTGCCCAAGTTCCTCTTCCGCATGATGGGATGGGTGTCGCGGCAGAAACCCAGCAACCGATAATCTGTTGACCATGAGAGAGAAAAACACCAAACCACAGCGGGTGTGGATCACGGGGGCGTCGTCGGGCATCGGCGAGGCTTGTGCCTATCGTTATGCCGCGCGCAAGGCCACGCTCATCCTCACCTCCTCGTCGCAGCAGAAGCTGGAGCCGGTGGCAGAGAAGTGCCGCGCCCTGGGGGCGGAAGTCACCCTGCTGCCCTACGACCTTCGGCAGCTCGACGGCATCGACACACTTATGCAGGATGCATGGGAAAAGCATGGTGGCATCGACATCCTGTTCTGCAACGCCGGCGTGAGCCAGCGCACCAATATCGAGGAGACCTCCATGGAGGTGTTCCACACGCTGATGGACCTCAACTTCTTCGCGCCGGTGGAGATGGCGAAGGCCATCCTGCCGCTGATGCTGGCGAACGGCGGCGGCCACATTGCGGTCACCACCTCCATTGCGGGACGGTTCGGTTTCCCGCTGCGCTGCGGCTACAGCGCGTCGAAGCATGCGCTGTATGGTTTCTTCGAGACCATGCAGGCTGAATACACCGGGCGCGGCATCCGCACCACCATCGTGTGTCCGGGCCGTGTAAGGACCG
>JBGURX010000054.1:0-8736 GCA_045132235.1 Bacteroidales bacterium | reverse complement strand
GCATTGGCCACACCGGCCACCACACGGATGGTGGTCACGAGCGTCTGTCCGACCTCCGGAAGGCGGTGCAGCTCGAACTGGTTGATGCCGCCGATGACGCCGATGGGCACGTGCGCGCCGTCGGAGCAGAAGCCCACGCGGGCGGCGCTGGTCTGGGCGATGTTCTCCATCAGGCCCGCCTCACGAAGCCGTCCGTCCTCCACGAAAATGTTGTCGGGGCGCACCAGCAGGTTGGTGACAAAAACGTCATCCTGACTCGACAGGATGTCGTCAATCATGACGATAGGGGGTCTCTGTGGGATGTAGTCTTGTGCGTGGATGGGAAATTCGGGCATGGTGTCTTATTTTTGGCGGAAATAAATTTCGATGGGAACGCCGTGGAAGTCCCACTGTTCGCGGATGCGGTTTTCGAGGTAGCGTTTGTAGGAGTCGCGCACGTACTGGGGCAGGTTGCAGAAGAAGGCGAACGAGGGGACGGCGGTAGGCAGCTGGGTCACGAACTTGATGCGGATCATCTTGTCGCGGTTGATGGGCGGCGGGGTTTTTTGGATGATGGGCAGCAGGTAGTCGTTGAGCTCGGAGGTGGGGATGCGACGCTGGCGGTTCTTGTGTACCGCGATGGCAGTCTCCAACACCTTGTAGATGCGCTGCTTGTTGATGACGGAGGTGAAGATGATGGGCACGTCGTCGAACGGCTCGATGCGTTTGCGCACCAGCTCCTCGTAGTTCTTGTGGGTATGGTTGTCTTTTTCGATGAGGTCCCACTTGTTCATCACCACCACGATGCCTTTTTTGTTGCGGGCGCAGAGACTGAAGATGTTGAGGTCCTGTGCGTCGAAGCCGGTGGAGGCATCGCACATGAGAATGCACACGTCGCTGCTTTCGATGGCGCGCACGGCACGCATCACAGAATAGAACTCCAAATCTTCTTCCACCTTTTTCTTTTTGCGCAGACCGGCGGTATCCACAAGGTAGAAGTCGAAGCCGTAGCCTGAATAGCGGGTGAAGATGGAGTCGCGGGTGGTGCCGGCGATGGGGGTTACAATGTGGCGGTCTTCGCCCAAGAAGGTGTTGATGATGGAAGACTTGCCCACATTCGGTTTGCCCACCACGGTGATTTTGGGCAGCTCATCGATGATATGGTCCTCTTCGTGGGAGAAGTGTTGCACCACGGCATCCAGCAGTTCGCCGGTGCCGCTGCCCGACACGGCGGAGATGGGGAAGATTTCATCCACGCCAAGGGCATAGAATTCGGTATAGTCGAAATAGTTGGAGGGACTGTCGATTTTGTTGACGGCCAGATAGAAAGGCTTCTTGGAGCGGCGCAGCAGGGCGGCAATCTCCTCGTCGAGAGGGGAGAGGCCTTCGCGGCCGTCCACCACCAGCACAATCACGTCCGACTCGTCGATGGCCAAGGCGGCCTGCTTGCGGATTTCAGCCTCGAAGATGTCGGTGGAGCCCACCACGTAGCCGCCGGTGTCGATGACGGAAAATTCGTAGCCGCACCAGTCCGATTTGCCGTAGTTGCGGTCGCGGGTCACACCGGCAATGCTGTCCACGATGGCCTCGCGGCTCTGGGTGAGGCGGTTGAACAGGGTGGATTTGCCGACATTCGGTCGTCCGACCAAGGATAGTATGTTGCTCATGGTTGTGATTCTTTTTCAGGTATATTATTTTTGTGGAGACGCGATTCATCGCGTCTCTACATTATCGCGTCGTTACAGCACGTTGGCCAGTTGCTCTTTCAGTTTTTCCACCTCGTCCTTCATCCTGACCACAATCTGCTGGATGTTGAAGTCGCAGGCCTTCGAGCCGATGGTGTTCACCTCGCGGCCCATCTCCTGCACGATGAAGCCCAGCTTTTTGCCTTGCGAGGTGGCATCGTTCATGGTTTCGAGGAAATAGTGGCAGTGCTTGCGCAGACGCACCTTCTCTTCGGTGATGTCGAGTTTTTCGATGTAGAAGATCATCTCCTGTTCGAGACGGTTGGGGTCGTACTGCCCTTTCTGCTTCAGTTCTTCCAGTCCTTTGATGAATTTTTCTCTCTGGTTGACAATGCGTTGTGTTTCAAAAGGAGTGATTTCGTCAATCATGGAGTCGATGAGGCGCACGCGTTTGTCGAAGTCGGCGGCCAGCACCCGGCCCTCCTGTTCGCGGAAGTTGTCGCACAGGTCACAGGCTTCACATACCGACTGGTACACCTGCTGCCACAGCTCGTCGCTGAGTTCCTCCTTGGGGGTGGAGATGACGTCGGGGAGGCGCAGCATCTGCACGAAGAGATCGCTCTCCACGGGGTTCTGGAGGTTGAAGGAGAGTTTGACGAGTTCGTTGTAGTAGGCGCGGGCCAATTCGGTGTTGATGCTGATGGAAGGCGTTTCATTTTTCTCCACATAAAGAGAAAAATCAATTTTCCCGCGTTCTAATTTTTGTGCGATAAGCGAGCGGATTTCGCCCTCTTTGTCTCTGAAAATCGGCGCAATGCGGGTGGAGAGATCCATCTGTTTGCTGTTCAATGTTCTGATTTCCACCACAATACTCTTGGCAAAGGCGTTGAGATTTGCTTTGCCGAAGCCAGTCATCGATTTAATCATAATGGCAATTTTTTATGTAATAATCTGCAAAACCCCAAAGTAGGAATTACGGCTGCAAAGATACGACAATTATTTCAAAATCGCATCTCTTTGAGGTCGATCACTACGTCGAACTCCCCGCCCGGCTCGTCGGCAAAATGCAGGTTGGCGGGAACCGACGCGCAGTGCGCGGCCGTGGCAAGCAGGTCGGCATCGGCATCGGTGGCCGTCACCTGCAAGCTCTTCTTCACCAGCGCCGTCAGCAGCGCGAACTCGCCCTGCCCGCAGTTCCGCACCAGCAGCGTGCCGCTGTTGGGAAGCTCCGCGATGCGCTGCTTCCACGCAGGGAAATTCTTCAGCTGGCGACGGGCATGGCGCGTCACCTCAGTGCCTTTGTAAAAGTAGTTGGATTTCACTAAATAACGGTAGTAGTCGGGCGTTTCGACATCTTTACAAATATTTTGATATTCAGTGATATACATTTGTCTAAAGGCGCGGGTGGTCTCCAAAAGTGTATCGTGCTGCCGCAACGGATGCTGGGGTGCGATACGCGGCAAAACACTCATGGTGACCTTTCCTTTGCGCAGGATAAACTCGTTCTTGGGGAAGATGTGGCCGATGCCGTGCGCCACCACTGGAACGATGTCCAACTGCAGCTTGTCGGCCAGCCAGAACGCCCCTTGGTGGAAACGCAGGATGGAACAGTCTGCCGAGCGGGTGCCCTCTGGGAACACCAGCACCGAGTAGCCCTGCCGCACCAGCTCTTCCAGTTTGGGCAGGTTCTCCTCAATGCCGTCGGCCACCGGCAAGAAATCGGCATACCGGATGATCCAACGGTAGAAGGGACAGTTCCACACCCACTTGTTGGTGAGCACCACAATCTTCGGCGACAGCATCAGCGTGTATAGCAGGTCGAGGTGCGCCTGGTGGTTGGCGATGATGACTGCCGGCTTCTCGAAATTTTCGCCCGCTGGGTTGCGCACTTCGCATTTCACCTCGAACATCCATTTCGCAAACTTGCGGAAAATGCCCGTGAGCATCCTGTGGTAGTGGCTCTTGACGGCCTTGCTCCGCGGGAAAAGGATGCGGCACACCAACGCCCATGCGCTCAAAAACAGCGATACGAGGAAGAAAATCAGGAAAGCCGTCCATGTCTTCAGCAGGTTCCACAGCGTGACGGGGACGGGTCTCAGTTTTCCTTTTACAGAAGTCAACCATTTGAAAATCAGCGGCGGGAAGATGTAGGCCATCATCACCACTGAAAACATGCCGATAACGGTCACCTCCGCCAACGAGCGCATGGCAGGATGTTTGGCGAAGATGAGCATGCCGATGCCGATGAACATGATGGTGGAGGAAAGGATGATGGAGTTCTTGAACTGCGCCAGCATCTTCTTGCCCGTGCGGTATTCGTACATCACCCCTTCGGTCACAAAAATGGCATAGTCGTCGCCCTGTCCGAAGATGAAGGTGGCCAGTATAATGTTGACAATGTTGAACTTCAGGTCGAAAAGTCCCATGATGCCCAAAATCCAGATCCACGCCACAGTGAGCGGCACGAAGGCGGATAGGGCGATCTCTAATCTGCCGAAGGAGAAGAGCAGGAAGAAGAACACGATGAAGCCGCAGATGTAGAGCACGTAGTCGAAATCGCCGGAAAGGGCGTGCACCATGCGCTGGATGACCGACGAGTCGGTGAAGGCGAAGACATCCGGGTCGATGTTGTTGAGCTGCTGTTCCACCGCCTCCCGATGGTTTTTCTTTACTGTTAAAATGTTATAAACAAGCGATTTGTCATCATCAAACATGATGTAGCTTGCGGCAATATTCTGGGCGATGGGAGCGAAATATTCCTGTTTTTTGGGAGAATAATCCTTTTGAATAATCTCATAAAAATCGTTAAACGGCTGCCATCCGGTGGCTTCTTCAGCTGCTTTGAAATGGAGCAGGAACGTGTCGCGGCGCGTTTGCCAGAAGGTGTTCCATCGTGCGATGCGCTCTTTTTGCATTTTTTGTGAGGGAAGAAAAACGCTGATACCGGCGGATTTCTGCACCATCGAGTCTTGCAGCAACTTGTTGAGGGTGGGCGCAGCCTTTTCGTAATTGCGCAGGGCCGCGTCAGGATTGTCGCCTTCCGCCACGCAGAAAACGGTCTGCACGGTGGTGTCGGCTTCGGCCACCAGTTTGTTGAACGCCTCCTGCTGCTCCTTCGTCATGTAGTTGATTTTGTGCATGTCGGTCTCGAAGGAGGTCTTGAAGCTGAAGATGAAAAAGAGGCCTGTAAGCAGTATGACGACCACGATGAGCCACGGGTGCTTTTCGGGGTGGAACTCGGCGGCACGGCGGAACGAAAGCTCGCCCATCTTCCAGTTGGAGGGCCGTTTGCCCATGAAATGAGGAAGGAAGATGAGCACAAACAAGATGGTGCCCACGAGCAGCAAGGCCGCAAACAACCCGAGGTCGCGCATGGCATCCGAACTGATGAACATCAGACTCAGGAAAGCGCCCACTGTGGTGATATTGCCAATCAATAGCGGCGTAACCACTTCACGGATAATCTGTTCCTTATTGTCAGTTCTTTTAAAATGCGACAGAAAATGGATGGGATAGTTCACCGCGATGCCGATGATGATGGAGGCCACGCCGACAGCAATGAGTGAAATGGGATTTTTTATCCAAGCAATCAGTCCCAAGGCTAACAGTCCGCCGAAGGTGATGGTGCAGAGTATCAGCAGGATGCTCTTGAAATTGCGATAGTAGTAGATGAGCAGGGCCACGATGAAGGTGAGCGAGAGCAGGATGGCGATGAAGCTGTCGCGCTTGATCTGCTGCGAGTTGGTCTGCGACACCAGCGACGCGCCGAACACCGTCACTTTCACTTTCCCCTTGAACTGCCGCTGCACCTCCTCCATCGATTTCTGGATTTTTTCGATGAGGCGGGGATTGTTTTGCGTTTCACTTACGGGGAATTTGGAGGTCACCACCACAATGGCTTCGGTGCCCTCTTTATTAAATATGTAACCATCCTGTTCGTGGTACTGGTCGTTGGGACGGAAGTTTTCCAACTTTTTGAGTACGGGTGCGGAGAAGAAGAGCGGGTCGGCCATGATGACGTCGCCAGTCATGGAGTTGTAGATGAACTGGTCGTTGATGAGCTGTTCCTCCATGCTCTCTTGCGACATCAGCGAGTCCATGTGCGCATAATCCTCTTCTTCAAGGAAGTAGGGCATGTTATGGGCCACAAACTGGGCGATGTCGGTCACCTGCTGTTGGTCCACCTGATAGGTCAAATCCTTCATCAGGTGCTCGGTGTCATTGGCTTTCAGGCGGCTGGCGAGGCTATCAGCGGCGGCGGTCAGGGTGGCATAGTCCTCCTCCAGCAGCGAGTCTTTGGCTTGCGACAGCTTGACATTCAGGATGATGCGGTTGTCGGAGCCAATGTGCTGGTAGGCGTAGTTCACGCGCCGGTTGTCGCCTTGGCTGGGAAAGAAGCTGCTGATGTCCTCCACGAAATGGAGGCGCAGGATGCCCGCCACGAAAACCGCTATCAGCACAGCGATGGCTGCCCACAGGGCGATGCGGTGTCGCTCGAAGAAACGGTAGATGGTGACGAAGAAGTTGCGCATGGCCGGGACTAATGGAAGATTTTATGGAAGAGCATGGCGGGATAGCCATATACGATGGCCACTAAACAGAAGATGGTGTTCAGCACGCTGATGCGGAAGAAGTCGGCGCGGGGACGGAAGTGGCTCACCCGCTCCTTCTGCGGCGGATAATACACCTCGATGGGAATGGGCTGGATGGGGATGCCTTTCCATGCACTGCGCACCAAGATTTCCAATTCTGTTTCATAACGAGTTGAAAACCAGTGCATATCCCCCATTTTTTTCAAAGGATAAACGCGAAAACCCGACTGCGTGTCGGGAAGTTTATGGGCGGTTTGCAGCGCGAACCAGAAGTTGGAGAACCGGTTGGCGAAGGTGTTCTGCTTGGGCATGTTCTCCTGCACCATGCCGCGGCTGCCCACAATCAGCGTGTCGGGCCATTTTCGGACGGCCTCGGCGAATTTCGGCAGGTCGGTGGCTAGATGCTGCCCGTCGGCATCCATCGTCAGCACATAGTCGTAGCCGAAGCTGGCCGCCAAACGGAAAGCCTGCCGCATGGCATAGCCCTTGCCTCGGTTCGGCTGGTACTGTATCTTGATGACGCCCTCTCCCAACTGGTTCAGCAACAGCGGGGTGCTGTCGGTCGAGCCATCGTTCACCACCATCACGGCAGGACAATACTCCAGCGCGTTTTCCACCACCGACACCAGCGTTTTCTCATTGTTGTAGGTGGGGATGACCACACATAGTTTTAAATCAGAAAAAACGTTTTGCATATTGGAAGTGTGAAAGATGGGTTGGGATTTCTATTCCGCGGTGAACAGCGCTTTCGGGCTGAATGTCAAGGTGGTTTTGGTCAGGGTTTCGTTCTCGTGGGTGACTGTGCATTTGGCATTGAAGCTTCCGTTTTCTTCGGCGGGCTGGTAGGTGAATTCATAGGTGACGGTGGGGGTGACCGACGGACGGATGAGCTGCATGAACTTCACGCTCTTCATGGAAGAGATGACGAAAGTCTGTTGATGGATGAGGGAGAAAAGGTCGCAAGCCATTTGCAGGATGCAGACCCCCGGGGTGATACCGTCGCCCGGGAAATGGCCTTTGTAGATGCGGTGTGCGGGGTTCAGTTGGATGGTGAAAAGGGCGTGGCCTTCTTCAATTTTTTGAGATTCTATGGTGAAAAGATCGTTGTAAAACATCTCCTATGCTTTTGCTACAAAATAAAAACCAACCATGATGATAATCACGCCAATCCAGCGGGTGAGGGGAACCGTCTCATTGAGCAGAAGCACTCCGGCAAGGAGGGCAAGGATATAGCTGACGGAAGTTAGCGGATAAACTTGGCTGAGGTCGTTTTTTTTCAGAATGACAATCCAAAGCGCCATGGCACCTAATCCGCAAATCCCGCTGAGAGCGAGAGGCCAGTTGATCAGCAGCTCTCTGATACATTTTTTCGTCCATTCAAATTGTCCGATTCGGTTCAAGCCCAGCTTGAGAAAAAACTGGGTGGCCGTTAGGAGGACAGCTTGCAGCAGGAGCATTAAAGTGGTGTGGAGCTGGAGCATGGTGCTAAAAGGGTTAGTGAAAAATCATTTTTCTTGAAATGGTTGATTACCAATATATTGTTGAGTTGAACAGACTTCTTTTGTCCTTTTTGATAGATAAGATGTTCCGGTATTCTCTGTTGGTGCAGGCACACTGCGGAGGTGTAGATGCCGTAGCCGGAAGCGCAGAACGACTCACCGAAAAGGTGTTTGTACCAGAGGGCGGTGGTGTCGGGGAAGTTGGTGCTGAGCAGGTTTCGATAGACGGAGTCGTTGTCGTCGTCGCCGCTGAAGCCGCACACCACTGCGTCGATATCATTTTCCGACAGGTTGTGCTGTTGGAGGAAAGCGTGCACGAGGGCACTCTGTTCTTCGGCGTTGCGGGTGTAGAAAAGGCTGGTGTCGATGATGCGGCAGAGGCAGTCGGGGGAGCAGGTGCTGGTGAGGAGGAGCGATACGGCTGCGCCACAGGCGATGGAGCCGGTCATGCCGGGTTGTTTCAGTGATTCGGTGTCAGCGGTGCCGGTGCGCCAGTAGCCGATTTTGGCGAGCATCTCGAAGTAGGCGGGCGTCATCTCGTCGTAGCCGCCGATGAGAGCGGTGGAGATGCGCTTGAGTTGAAATTGCATGATGGCATCGAGCAGCGCACTGTCGAAGGAGGTGCCGCGGTGCGAGTAGGTGCTGTTGTAGCCGTGGCACTGCAGCTTGAGGGCGACCTGCGAGCTGATGGTGTTGTGGGTGCTCTGCATGAAAGGTGTAGGAGGCAGGCACTGTTCTTGGTTGTCAATCAGTGCGTTGAGAAATTTCTCGGTATTTTCTACGCAGCCCAGACCGGTACCGGTGATGATGGCGTCGGGGTTGGTGCAGTCGCCTTTTCTGAGGGTGTCGAGCGAGGCGACCACGGCACGTTTCAGCAAATGCCCCATACGGCGCGCTTCCGCTGGCGAGATGAACGCCTTGAAGTCGGGATCTACGGGTTCGTTGAACACGGCGGAGGGCAGGACAGGCGTGTCCATCCAC
>JBGURX010000053.1:0-41735 GCA_045132235.1 Bacteroidales bacterium | reverse complement strand
TGACACAGCAGAGCATTCCGCTGAATAAATAGTTCCCTTTTGCATGGACTGGAGGAAGCACAGCAAATGGTGGGTGATCGGTGCGGCGGTGGCTGTCATCCTGATCAATGCATGGGCGATATACAACGAATACCTTTTCATCCCCTTCTTCTCCGCGGCGGCCATCATCGCCTACCTGCTTCTGTTCCGCGTGGATTTAGCCATGTACCTCATGGCGTTCAGCACACCGTTTTCCATTGGGCTCGAGAGCGACAAAGTCTCGTTTGACATCTCGCTGCCCGCCGAGCTGCTGATGATCTCGATTACCTTCCTGTTCCTTGCCCGCATCTGCTACGACCTGCGGTTCAAGAAAAATGTGCTGAAACATCCTGTCACCATCGCCATCCTGTGCTATCTCACATGGATGTTCATCTGTTGCATCACCAGTGAGATTCCGCTGGTATCCTTCAAGTTCTGGGCGGCCAAGATCTGGTTCGTCTGTTCCTCCTTCTTCATGGTTATCCACCTGATGGACAAGGACCGCAGTCGCTGGATCACCTACTTCAACTGCTACGCTATCGCGTTGGGATGCGTGGTGGTCATCACCACCATCAAGAACGCGCAGGTCGGCTTTGGCGAGCACATCGCCCACTGGATCATGAATCCCTTCTACAACGACCACACCGCCTACGGGGCCGTGCTGGCACTGTTTCTGCCCATGACCATCGGACTGATGTTCCTGCCCGAGACCAAGCGCAGCATGCGGGTGCTGTACGGCGTGCTGGTCGCCATCTTCCTGCTGGGCACCTACCTCTCGTTCTGCCGTGCGGCATGGCTGAGCCTCGTGGGTGCACTGGGCATCTGGTGCGTGGTGAAGCTGCGCATCAAGTTCTCGTGGTTCATCACTGGCGCGGCCGTCATCGGAATCCTGTTCTTTGCCTTTTCCGATGATATTCTCTACCGGATGTCGCGCAACAGTCAGGACTCTTCCACCAACATCGCTGAGCACCTGCAGTCGATTTCCAACATCAAGACCGATGCCTCGAATGTGGAGCGGTTGAACCGGTGGCACGCGGCCTTCGCCATGATCGAGGAACGTCCTGTAATGGGCTGGGGACCGGGCTGTTACCAGTTCTGCTACGCTCCCTATCAGGATTCGCGCTACCATACCATCATCACCACCGACTTCGGCGACGGCGGCAACGCCCACAGCGAATACATCGGTCCGACGGCCGAAACCGGCTTCATCGGACTGTTCACCGTGCTGGCCATGGTGGTGCTGGTGCTGTATTACGGTCTGAAGACCTACCAACGCAGTCGCGACAAGAGTGTGCGACGGCTCAGTCTGGCGGCTACGCTGTCCCTCATCACCTACTTTATCCACGGGGTGATGAACAACTTCCTCGACACCGACAAGCTGTCGCTGCCGTTCTGGAGCCTGTTCGCCCTGATTGTGGTGTTGAGCACCGAAACAGCGGACAAGAAGGGGCAGATGCCCGAAAAAGCTGACGACAACAACTCTCAAATCGAGGTCAAGCCAGCCTCCGCAGAATAAGGCAGCCGATGTCGCAGTTGGCGCACCGTTTCTGGGTACAATATCCTTTATAAAGTTCGAGTAGAGCCTGCGAGTAGAGGGCATGACCAGAGGGGAAGCCAGCACCCACATACTGGCGGGTGATATGGTTGCTCTCAAAGTCGCAGGTTTCCAACAGTGACATGGCGTGGTCGCGGCCGGTGGAATCGCCCTTGAAGGCGGAATAGGCCAACCGTACCGGCACAACCACGTTCACTGTCAACAAGTTAAAAGCCTGCTGTCCGATTTTGCGCGGGCGGGTGGGGCTGGCGCGGCCGAAGTGGAGGTGCGACTTCCAGTAGTCGGCGGGCTCGAAGAGCGACACTCCGCGCAACAGCGACACATCCGTATCGTTGAGCAGCAGCTCAATCAGCTCGGGCATCCGGTAGAGGCACTCGCTCAGCTGGGCGAGCCGCACGCAGGGGAAGTTCTGCGGCCGCAGGCGCAGCAAGTTCCATACCTTCACCGGAATCGGAGTCAGGCCGTACTTGTATTTCAGGTAATCGTACTCCGACTGCAAGGTCTCAAAGTAGTCGTCGCGCACCTCGGGAGGCTGCTCCAACAATCCTGCCTGTCCAAACACCAGCGCATAAATCTGCAGCCGTGAGTCCTTGTGTTTCAACACATAGCGATACGGGAGATTTCTCGACAGCAGCTCGAAAGCACTGGAATTGGTATTGAAGCCGAAGTTGGCGACGAAGTGCCTGAACACGGCCTCCTGCCAGTTATGGTGGCATTCGCGCACAATCTGCACCACCTCCGCCTGCTTCCGCTGCATCCGTTCCACCGCCAGCCGCGACAGCCAGCCGGCAAACTGCAACGACGTGACTTCCGGCAGCGACTGGCGGCAGGGCAACAGGTCGCGGCTGCACGACATCTGCTCGTACTCCGCCACCATCGACGGAGGAATGTACTCCTTCAGTTCCAGCGTGGGAAAATTTTCCTCCAATTCCATATCATGTTGATATACAACATGAAGGATAATACTCTGATACTTGCTGTCGTGCTGATGCCCATGCCGGAGCCAGTCGGAGGTGTGGATGTGAATCTCCACATCCCCCACCCAAGTGATGCCGTCGATTTTGATGACCGCCTGCTTGAAATCGGGACCGGCATTCTGATGGGCGGTGCCGGGGTTCACCAGCCGCAAAGCGCGGTGGTCGGTCGTATGCAAATCCAGCACTGTAAACAGCTGATTACGCCAAAAATAGTGCAGCAACATCTCGTTCATAGCATTCTGAGTTATCTTTTAGTTAATTCGCTGCAAAATTATAACATTTTTATAAAATAAAATCCTTTTCTTCGAATTTTTTTCTAATTCATAATAAATATTTCACATAATTATTTATAACAATCTTATTTTCAATCATAAAAAATTTTTAAAATCAATAGAATTATAATTTTATAAATTGTATTTTTGCAGTCACAATCATAATCAACTATGGAACTACAAAATCCTATCGAAGAGGCCCGGCGCTACGTGGCCAATGCAGAAGAAACCATCAAAAAAGCGGTATATGACCCTGAAACCAGTTCATATACCGACAGCAAATACGTCAAAACCGCTGGGGATATTCTTTGGAAAGGGTGTCTGATTGCCTTGGATGCAGTACTACAGATACGCAAAGGCAAGGGAAGACCCTCCATCGAAAAATACCAAGAGGCCGCTGCCAAACGAGACAGGAAGCTTTTGCAATTTGTAAACAATGGCTATAATACCCTGCACTTATATATGGGATACGATGGCACAAAAGGAAAGAAAGTCTGTGATGCAGGCTTTGAATATGCAAACAACATCATCGACCGCTGCGCTCTGTTGTATACAGGGCCGCAAAGCGCATAACAAAAGCCTTACTGTTGTTCAATCTCTTCCTGTACGGGCTGTTTTTCCTTGGAATTGAAAAGCCAGTACAGCACCGGCAGCACTGAAACCACCAGCACCATAGAAATCCACGTACCAAAGCAGATGACCACTCCCATCGGCGACCACAGCGCGCTGTTGCTGATGATCATCGGCACCACGCCCATTGAAGCGGCCGCACTGGTGAGGAAAATCGGGCGGGTACGGCGCTTACCGGCCTCCAACGCCGCCTCACGGGCCGACAATCCACCCTTCACACGCAAGGTTTCGGCATAGTCGTACATGATGATGCCGTTTCGCACAATGATGCCCATCAGGGCCACCAGTCCCAGCACCGATGTGAGGGTGAACGACATTCCCATGATCAGGATGCCCAAAGTTGCACCAAAGATGGACAATAACGTGGCCCCTAAAATCAACGTGGCCAGCTTGAGACTGCGGAAGTGGAAGACCAAAATCACAAAGATAATCAGCACAGCAAATGCCAATCCCTTGAAAATTTGAGGCATCAGAACATCATCTTGCATGCGGGCGCCGCCCCACTTGAGGTTCACACCCGCCGGAATATCCACATTCTTCAGACTCTTATCGATAGACTTCGTCGTGCTGGTGACATTCACATTGCGTTTCACATCAGCCTGAACCGTAATGGTATAGATGCCGTTTTTATGGTAAATCTGTCCTGTGGAATAGTCCTCGTGCACGGTGGCAATCTGCCGCAACGGCACCGAACTGCCGCTGAGCGAGGCGATGTATTCGTCGGAAATGCTCTCGAAAGTGCCGATCGAATCTTTGTCGGACTTCAGCACCACCTTGACAGGGTAGTCGCCCTCCCAGATGGTGGTGACAGGGATGCCCGAGCCATAGTCAAAGGCAAGGTTGGTCATGATGGTGGGCTTGCCGACACCCAGACGATTGGCTTCCAAGTTATTGACATCCACATTGATGCCTGTCATCAGCTCATCTTCCGTGGTGGTCACGAAGAGCAGATCGGAACGCTGGCGCAGGTTGTCGGCAATCTTGCCAGCGGTAACCTGCACGGCATCGCGGTCATCGCCCGAAACATCAATCTCGACGGGGAAGGCGGTCACCACGTAGTCGAGCTGCTTGAACCGCACGAAAGCATCCGGGAAGTAGTTGACATACTGATCCTCGTACTCATCGAGCAGGCGGTTGGTCATCTTCTCGGAAGTGGTGGTGACTATCAGCTGGGCATAGTGTTTGGAGGGGAATTTCGGGGCATAGCACATGTGGAAACGCGGTGCCGAACAACCTACAAAGGAGGTTACATTGACGATACGCTTATCCTTGCGCAGAATGTTGGCGAGCGAGTCGCACACCTTTTCCGTACGCGCAAGTGGCGAACTGTTAGGCAGATACACCTCCACAACGAACTGGTTCCGTTCTGTGCTGGGCATCATGCGCTGGGGGATATGCAGGAAGATGAGCACCCCGATGCCCACGGCCAGCACCGCCGCCAGAATGGTGAGCTTGGGCCAACGGAAGGCCAGCACAATCACCTTGTCGAAAAGTTTCTGAATCTGATCGGGGATGTTGAACTTGCGCGGCTTCGCTCCGGGTGCATGAAAACCTTTTTTAATGAAACTATACTGCACAAAGGGGATGAAGAGCAGAGCAATCAGCAGGGAGGTGAAGAGCGTGATGGTGACGGTGCCCGGGAAGCTGCTGAGGAACTCGCCGAAGAGTCCAGTGCAGGTGAACAGCAGCGGGTAGAACGTGATGGTGATGGCGAGTGTGGCGGAAACCACTGACTTGAAAAGCTCAGTGCCGCTGGAGAGTGTGGCCTCCAAACGCGGCACGCCATGGTCCAGTTTCTCCACATAATTGTCAATCACCACCACCGAATCGTCCACAATAATGCCCAACATCACCAGCAAGGCGGCCAAGGTAACCGTATTGATTTCAAACCCAATCAAATACATGAAACCCAACGAGATGAACATCGTGATGGGGATGGTCATGGCGGAGATGCTGGCCACCCGGAGCGGCTGCATCAGCATGATGACAAGGATGACCGTGATGATGGCGATGAGCATTTCGCGCATGAACATGTTGACGGAATGCGACACCACCTCGGCCTGATCGGCGACGCGGAACACGGTGACCTCCGGCGGCAAGGTGGTCTCAAAGTCGTCGAGCACCGCCTTCACCTCCTTGCCATACTCCACAATATTGTTGCCTTCCTGCATCTCGATGGAGAGCATGACACATTTCTTGTCGCCATTCTGGATATAGCTGGTGCGCTGCGGGTACTCGCGCTCGATGCGGGCGATGTCCTTCAGCCGTACGATGCTACCGGTGGGATCCACATACACAATCTGCTCAGCCACATCGTTTTCGGAGGCATACGTCTCCGACACGTGGATGGGCGCCAGATGCTCCGCGTCCTCATAGGTGCCACTGACGGTGGTGAAGTTCTGGGCGAAAAGGGTGCTGGTGAGCGTGGAGGCGTCGATGCCGTATTTTACCAGTTTGTTTTTGTCGATATAGACTGTAATCTGTTCATTCTGAAGTCCATAGCGACGAAGATTGGAGACAGACGGGATGGTGCGGAGACGGCTTTCGAGTTCGGAGAGGTAGCCTTCGAGTTCGCGGTAGGTTTTTTCTTTGGATTCGATGGAGATGAGCAGGGCGGAGGTGCTTCCGAAGTCGTTGCTGGTAAAGATGCCCGCAACGCCGCTGGGCAGCGAGCTCTTGAAGTTGGCCGCATCGAGGCGGAACTTCGACCAGAACTCGTCATCGGACTTCACATTAGCAGAAAGCTGCACATACACCACCACCATACCGTCGGAGGTGACGGAGTAGGTCTGCGCCTTATTGATTTCCTTATAGCTGAAAAGGAACTCCTCAAGGGGACGGGTAAGCTGTTCCTCCACTTGGTCGGAGCTGGCACCGGGATAGACGGCTATTACAAGTCCTTGTCGGATAGAGAATTGCGGAAATTCCTGCTTGGGCATTTTCACCAAAGCATACACGCCGAACAACGCTGTAAAGGCGACAATCAGAATAATGATGGACTTATTCTTGACTGAAAATTCAACCGCGCTTCTGACTATCGACTTCGACATGGCTTAACGTACTGTAATCGAGGACCCTGTGCTGACTTTCTGTTCGCCGTTGACGATGACGGAGTCGCCGGGCATAAGGCCTTCGGCGATGATGATGCCGCGCTGGGCGAGTCCGCCGGTGGTGACGGTGCGGCGCACGGCCTTGCCTTTGGAGGCGAGCCACACATAATGCTCGCCGGTATGGTCGATTTTCACCACACGGTTGGGCACCACAATCAGCTGGGTGGTGTCGGAGGAGGGAAGCCATGCGTTGCACACCATGCCAGGCATGAGTGCGCCGTCGGCATTCTGGAGGGGAACCAGCACTTCGTAGTTATGGGAGAGGGCGTTGGCCACCACCCCTTTGGAGCCGACTTTCCCTTCATAGACCCGGTTGTCGAGCGCCGACACGGAGATGCGGACGGGCTGTCCCACATTCACCTGCGAGATGACATTTTCCGGTATCGGGATGTTGACCTGCATGGCGCGGGTCTGCAGCAAGGTGAGCACGGCGTTGCCGGGCAGCACGTTCATTCCCTCTTCGGCACTCAGCTTGCCGACCACGCCGGAGTAGGGTGCGGTGAGCTTGCAATTCTCGAGATTGCGTTTGGCGATGGCCTCGGAGGAGCGCGCCTGGGCGAGTTTGGTTTCCATTTCCACCCATTGCACTTCGCTGATAGAGCCCTTGTCGTGCAGCAGCTTGAGGCGGTCGTAGCCGTCTTGCGCTTGGCGCAGCGTGGCCTGTGCGGCGGAGTAGGCCTGTTTGAAACTCACGTCGTTGACTTCCGCCAACAGTTGGCCTTCTGCCACTTTCTGACCTTCACGCACATAAACCTTCACGATGGTGCCGGCCACGGGGAAACTCAGCATGCTGGCCGAAGAGGCTTCCAAGGTGCCGACATAGTTCTGCGCGCCCGCTTCGCCTTCCTCTCCTATCACCATCACCTCCACAGGAACTGGCTGCAGCACACGCGATTGCTTTTTCTCCTTACAACCCACAAGGGCAAGGAGCGCACATAACATCAACAACAGGTACTTTTTCATTTTAAAATAGTAGTTCATTTTAACGCAAAAGTAGAAAATTTGTTGCAAAAAATTATTCATTAAGAATGTTTTTCTTTGAAAAAAAAATTGTAATTTTGCAAAGGATTTCAATTTAGATTAAATTTAATAATTAATCATATAAAAGAATTATGAAAAGTCTGAAAATCATTTTGTTAGCCTGCTTTGCAGCGATTACCCTGATTGGGTGTGGTTTGGGTAAAATGGTTTCCCGTTACCCTGAAGTATCCATCAAGTTGGATGACCAAGACCTCGAGAACAAGGGCGGTCAGGTGGCCTACCAGATCAAGGGCACCATTCCTCCCAAATACATGAAGAAGAAAGCCACGATGACCATCGTCCCCACGATTGAGTACAACGGTCAGCAGATTGCACTTTCTCCCATTGAGATTCAGGGTGAAAAGGCCAAATCCAATGGCACCACCATTTCCTACAAGAAAGGCGGCGCTTTCTCCGGCTCAGGCAGCTTCGAATTCAAAGAGGGTTATGAAGAGGCCAACTTGGTGGCTATCTCCACTGCCCAGAAGAAGAAAAAATCACACACTTTCGACCCCGTTCCGTTGTGCGAAGGCATTAGCAACTCCGCCGCTTTGGCCGACATCAACCCCGAACTGGGCGAGAAGGCTGGCAACGGCACAACCCTTATCTATGCTGAACACGGCTACAAACCCGAATTCGTGAGCAGCACCGCTACCCTCTATTTCGACGTCAACAGCTCCGACCTCAACATGAACCAGAAAAACAACAAGTCGGATGCGGCCAAGAAGGCTGTTGCCGACTTCGGCGCCTTCATGAAAGAGGGTCGCAAGATCGACAAGATTGTCATCACCGGTTGGGCTTCCCCCGAAGGCGAAGAGTCACTGAACCAAGGTCTTTCCGACAAGCGTGCTGAAAAGGGTAAAGGCTGGTTTGAGAAAGAGTTCGACAAATACCTCCGTCAGTATGCCAAGGAGAACAAAATCAAATACAAAGACCTTCCGAAGCCGGAAATCGTATATGATATGAAATCTCCCGGTGAAGACTGGAGCGGTTTTGAAAAAGCCCTCGAAAGCTCCAACATCGCTGAGAAGAACCAGATTCTCAACGTGGTGCGTTCACAGCCCAATCCCACCCAGCGCGAGCAGAAGATCCGCGAGATGACCGATATCTACAACGAAATCGCCGACAAGATCCTGCCTCCGCTGCGCCGCGTGGAAGTGTCGATGGTTTGCAACAAGAACAACTTCAACGACCAGCAGATCAGCGAGATGATGAAGAGCAATCCCGACACCCTTTCGCTGAACGAGAAACTGTATGCCGCTTCCATGGAGCAAGACCTTGAGAAAAAAGCTTCCCTCTACAACTCCATCATCGCCAAAGAGCAGAACGACTGGCGCGCTTACAACAACCTCGCCATCCTTCAGATCAACGACTACATCCAGAACGGCAACGAGGCTTCTCTGACGAATGGTATGAAGAACCTCGAAAAAGCCGAAGCCATCTCCCCGAGCAACGGTATCATCCTCAACAACAAGGCTATCGGTGAGTACCTGCAGGGCAACCGCGAAGCCGCTATGCGTGACTTCGCCGCCTCCGAAAAGG
Source organism: Bacteroidales bacterium (assembly GCA_045132235.1). Taxonomy (GTDB): domain Bacteria; phylum Bacteroidota; class Bacteroidia; order Bacteroidales; family WCHB1-69; genus UBA1756. Next base: position 32,611 of record JBGURX010000053.1, on the reverse strand, counting down.
CTGCCGTCAACCCGGTGCAGCAGGACTACAACCTCGCTATGAACCAGATTCAGAGCGGTGACTACAACGGCGCCCTCAAGTCGATGAATAACAAGAGCTGCGACTACAACACGGCTCTCGTCCAGATGCTGAACAAGGACTACGCTTCCGCACAGAAGACCCTCGACTGCGTCACCCAGAACGATGCCAAGACCTACTACCTGCGCGCAGTGCTCGCCGCCAGAATGAAAGAGGAGAGCAAGGTGCTCAGCAACCTGACCGAATGCGTGAAACTGGATGCTTCCTACAAGGCCAAAGCCCAGAAGGATGCCGAGTTCAAGAGATACAGAAAACTCAGCCAGTTCCAGGCAATTGTGAAATAAGACATTCATTCCCCTATCCATAAAAAGAGGCGTTGAACAGATGCCTCTTTTTTATTCCCTAATATCAAAAAAATGGCCAACAAATTCTTTTCCAAATTCAAACCCGAGAAAATCACCAAAGAGAGTGCCAAAACCTTGGCCAAGGACTATGCCTTCATTCTGGCTGGTTGCTTCGTGATGGCTGTCGGATATGTGTTTTTCATCGACCCGTTGAAGCTGGTGCCGGGCGGTGTGTATGGTATCGCCATCGTGCTTCACCACACCGTCGGCTTCCCCATCGGTCTGGCCGGTTTGTGCCTCGACTTGCCGCTGCTGCTCATCGGCACGCTGTGGCTGGGTCCCAAGTTCGGCCTCAAGACCGTGGCCGGCGTGTTTGGACTGTCGGGCAGCATCTCGCTTCTTGAGTTCATCCACGACGGTACGCCGCTGGTGAGCGACCCGTCGGCCACCTTCATCCTCACCCTCTTCGGCGCCGTCATCATCGGTATCGGACTGGGACTGATCTTCAAGTCACGCGCCACCTCCGGCGGCACCGACATCATCGCCATGATTCTCGGCAAGTACCTGAAACACATCCCCATCGGCAAGCTCATCATCGCCGTGGATTCCACCGTGGTGCTCTTATCCCTCTGCATCCCCGACTTCGACTGGACCATCCCGCTCTACTCGTGGCTGGTGATTTATGTGGAAGGCGTGGTGATCGACATGGTGATTTCTGGAGGACGAAGCAGCAAGGCCGTTTTCATCATTTCCCAGAATCCGGAACCCATCAAACAGTTTATCCTCAACGATTTGCAGCGCGGCGGAACCTACTTGAGAGGCATGGGCATGTACTACAACGAGGAGAAGAACATCATTTATACCAACGTCTCCCGCAAGCAGCTCCCCTCCCTCATCCACCATGTACATGAGGTGGATCCGAAGGCCTTCCTTTCCATCTTGGAGGCTTCGGAGGTGCTGGGCGAAGGCTTCTCATCGCTGAAGGACAAAGCGTCGGAATAGTATGGAGATTGTTCCCATCGCCCATATTCACAGCGCTTTCCCGACCAAATTCGGCATTCCCCGGCAAAGCGGTTTAGCGCCGTCGCTGCGCAGCACGGTGGTGTTCACCGAGTCGTATGCCGTAGCCGAGAGTGTGCGCGGGCTGGAGGAGTTTTCGCACCTGTGGCTCATCTGGGGCTTTTCGGAAACGATGCGGGAGACATGGACCCCCACAGTGCGCCCGCCCCGCCTCGGAGGCAACCAGCGGATGGGCGTGTTCGCCACCCGATCCACCTTCCGTCCCAACGCTTTAGGACTCTCCTCGGTGAAATTGGAACGTGTGGAGATCGATGCCCACGGCCGTCCGCTGCTGCACGTGCTGGGCGCCGACCTCATGGACGGCACACCTATCTACGACATCAAGCCCTACCTCACCACCACCGACTGCCATCCCGACGCCATCGACGGCTTCGTGGCCACCCACCGGCATGTCGCGGTGCAGGTGGTTATCCCTGATGAAATCGCAAAAAAGATACCCGCTGACCTGCTGCCCGGACTTCGCGAGGTGCTGGCACAGGACCCGAGACCGGCGTATCACCATGATCCTGAGCGGGTTTACGGATTCCCGTTCGGCGCTTTCGACATCCAATTCAAAGTCAATGAAGATACCCTTACCGTAGTGGGCATCACGCCGCTGCGGTAGAAACTACTTGTTCTTCTCGGCCTTTTGGCGGTACTCGGCGGCCTTCTCGCTGTTGCCCATCGCCTCGTATGCATCGGCCAATGAGGTATAGATGTGTCCCTGCTCCACCTTGTCGTAGGTGTATTTCAAGGCCTTCTCGAAGTAAGGAACCGCCTTCTCCGGCTTCCCCGTATTCATATAGGCGCTGCCCAACGTGTAGTTCATCATGCCGTTGGTGGGGAAAATCTCCACAATATCTTTCTCCAACTCAATGATCCGCGTGTAGTTTTTGGCGCGGGCGAGGCAGTACATAAAGTCCTTCCAGAGTGCATATTGCGAAGGGTCGATGCTGAGAGCCATTTCGAAGTCGGGCACCGCCTCCTGATATTTTTTCTGGCGCAGCAGGATGGAGGCGCGTGAAGCCCAGCCCTCCACAGCATCGGGATTCGCGGTAAGCAGTGCCGTGGCCAGCTGGTACTGCTCGTCGGTGGGGTCGGAAGTGGAAAGCGGGGCGAGATATACCCGCAGGATGGAGAGCTTCTTTTCCAGCTCCACATCCGGCGACAGCATCGCAGCCTTGGCAGATTCAAAAGCCGCCTGCTCGTTGCCAACACGCATGTAGTAGAATGCCAGCACCTGCTGCACATTGCCGTTGTTGGCATCCAGTTGCGCGGCCTTCTCCAAGTAGGGAATCGCCTGCGAGGACATGTTGTTGGACATATAAATGTCGGCGGCACCCACATAGTAATCGGCATTGTTCGGATATTTCTTGATGAGCTTGTCGTACACGCCCACCGCGCCCTTCACATCATTCTTATACAGAAAAATCTCCACTTTGGCTTGGGTGATGGGTTCGGTTACGCCCACCAGATTTTCAATCTGATCCATCACCTTGAACAACTCCTTGGCATTGCCCAGATTCCACAAAGCATTGGCATAGCTGAGCAGAAACTCTTCATTGGCAGGCTCCATCTTGCACACCTGCTTCCACACCTTCGACGACTCCGAAAATTTGGACTGGCTGTCCAGCACTTGGGCGAGGGAATGCCAGTACCACACATTGTTTTTGTCGCACTGGCTGGCCTGTTTCAGGTAATATTCTGCATCGGAATAGCTCTCCGCATCAGCCTTCATCCGTCCCAGCATGAAATAAGCGGCTGCATGATCGGCTTGGGTGGAGAGAACACTGTGGAATGCCTTCTCGGCAGTTTCGTAATTGCCTGTATAATAAGCTCTCAGCGCATTGGCAAATTCCACCGACACCATGCGTTCGGACGGTGTGGGGCCTGCGTTTTTCTTGGTTTTCTGGGGATAAACCGTCAAGCAGACAGCCAATAGCAGCAAGAATATGGAGAGTTTTTTCATGATGAACAAATTGGGCTGCAAAGGTACACATAATTTATGAAATGGCAACGAAACCAGCACCTTTGCACCAGACAATGAAAAGCACTATTAAATTATACAACATATTGAATATCAACAAATTACCCCCCCCCACATTTTTAATAAAAATTTACAATAAAACCATAAAAATCAGAAAAAAATATGTACTTTTGTTCCGTCACACTCCTGATTTTGTTTGATAGATTATACAAGATTTCGAGGCAATCAGGAAAAAGATAAATTATAAGCTAAATTCAAAAAAAAACAAATAAAATGATGAGAAAATTTTTTACTCTTTTGATGGCAATGACATTGATTCTAACGTCATTTGCACAAGGGCTGGAGATTAACACGACCACCCAAATTCAGTTTCCCGACAACGAGCGCAGCGACTGGTATGGCTTCTACGGAATCCATGGACAACCTTTTGTGATGCCAGCTGGGAGTGAATATTGCCTCCGCATCCCTGAAGGTAGCATTCCAGCAGGGGCAACAATTGAAAGCGTGCGGTTCTATCATACCACCAGCGATCATGTAAGTGGTTACAACGGCGGCACTTTCAATAACGAAACCTATTTAATCCGTATTTACACCGGCACCACCTATGATGCAGAAAATGGGAACATCGTTCCCGGCACTTTGCAATATTCACAGAACTACACTGTTCCGGATGGCTACGATGGTCTTGGCATAAACACCTGCGAGTTGTCCACGCCTTTCACCATGCCCGCTACAGGTGATGTCACCATCAGTGTTTACGCTGCAGAAACTGCTGCTGTAGCACTCTGTTTTACGGATGATGCTTGTGAAACCCTAAACTTTGCCTTATTCGGTGGATATGAAAGCTATGGGTATCATCACTTTCAGTTTGGAAGTGAGGGGATTTACTACAATAAGCCATTCCTATTGAGTGTTTATTACAACGACGGACATACCTATCAACCGAAGAGCGATTTCTACGCTGAAATGTATGACCCCATGGATACGCAGCTCTACCCGAATGCAGTTAACATTGTCACCGTTGACCAATACACCGATTCTATCTATTTCTATGGCGGTGCATTCAACGTCGGCATTGACTCTGCTTTGGGTTACTACACCAAAAGCATTTATATAGATGGCCCCACTCCATATTATTTTCCTGATTATAATCATGTTCAGATCAACGAAGAACCCGAAAACATGTGGCCGAACCTTGGTTGGAGATGGAAACACGGGCTTCTTAGCCTACATGACGACAATGATATCCTTACTGCATTTGGTTGGCCCGCCAATGACATCACACTTTGCCTGAACATTGAATACCAAAGCACCACAGAATACAATGGCATCGATCCCAACCCTGCCAACAACACATACTGTGTTACCTATCATTATGATCATAATAATGCCCCTATTCCATTTACAGTACAATCAGAAGATGTAAACAAAGGCACTGTGAGAATACTTACAAATCCTACAGTTGACAATCCCAATGCTGTACTTTCTGCCACAGCTAACGAATGCTACCGCTTCGACCATTGGAGCACTGGAAGCACCGAGAATCCCTACACCCTCACCATCACTGAGGGAATGACCATTATCGCCTACTTCGTAGAAGAGGAACTTGATTTTTATGCACAATCAGAAGATGAAAGTATGGGTAGTGTACAAGTACAAAACACTCCCACTTGCACCAATCCCATTGCTGTACTTAATGCTATACCCAACAATGGATACCGTTTTGACCACTGGAGCACTGGCAGCACCGACAATCCCTATACTCTTATAGTTTCCAGCAATAGTACAGTCATCACTGCGTATTTTGTAGAAGATGAGTTCCACTTTTCTGCCCAATCAGAGGACGAAAACAAAGGCACAGTACAGATACTCACCACCCCTACAGAAACCAGTCCCAATGCAGTGCTTTATGCCATAGCCAACGAATGCTACCGTTTTGATCACTGGAGCACTGGCAGTACTGAGAATCCTTATGTGCTGACCGTGACCAATAGTATGGACATTATCGCCTACTTTACAGAGGAGGATTTTGAATTTTCTGCACAATCGGAGGATGAAAACATGGGCATCGTGCAAGTACTGAACGCCCCTACCTGCCTCAACCCCGATGCCGTACTGTATGCTGTTCCCAACGATGGCTACCACTTTGACCACTGGAGCACTAACAGCACAGAGAATCCTTACGTGCTGACCGCCACAGAAGGCATGACTGTCATAGGCTATTTTGTCAGCGGCACCCCCGGCATTGGCGACAATGAATTCTCCAACATCCACATGTACGCACACAATGGCGACATCATAGTGGAAGGGGGAGAAGGTCAAACCATATTAGTGTTTGATACCATGGGACGCATCATCCATCGTACAGAAAATGCCACTGACAATATGACAATAGCAGTTTCCAAATCTGGGATTTATCTTGTTCAAGTTGGCACATTTCTTGTCAAAAAGGTGGTGATAATACAATAAATGGGACAGCCGCGATTAAAAACCTCGCTGGCTGCGGGCAGCGGTGGAAATCACCTCCCCGCGCGGTCGGATGTTCTGCTGCGGCGGTTTGGACGTCGTGGTGGATTTTTTTGTAGTGGATGAAGCGGAGGACTTGCTGCCAGATGTTGCAGGCTTGCTGCCAGAGGAGGGCTGCGATGCGGGTTTGGAGCCAGCGGGCGTTGTTTGCTGCGGTGGTGCGTAGTAGCCCCGACCGCCACCGCGTTTGTAGCCCGTGAGCGAGTTCACGCGGGTGATGCCCGACGAGAGGTTGTGCCCGCCGGTGGTCAACATATCGTTGTAAGTCACTATGACAGAAGGTGTTTTCAGATACCGCGCGGAGGCGTTCGCCAAGCTGCCGACATAGTAATTCCGCACGCTGCTGAGGTCCAGTCCCACTACCGGAAGGTTGTTCTTGCCGATGCGGCGCACCAAACGGTTCACCTTCTGGGCGCGTTGCACGAGCTGGTAACCGACAGCGCCGCCCTGCCGCATGCCACGGGGATAGGCCAGATAGCGAGCCAGTTTCGTATAATCCTCATCGCTGAGCGAAGAGAGCATGGCACGCACCGACACAATCTCCGCACGCAGCGAGTTGCGCTCGTCCTTCGCCACACGGTCGTAAATTTCCGTGCGCTGCTGGTCGGAATATTTGAACTGATAGTTCTTCTCATTTTTCGCTAAAGCATTGGTAACCTGCTTTTTCTGATAAGAAGAATAATTGATGGCAGAAATAGTATCGGCTAACCAGTCGGCCTGCTTATCGGTAAGGCCTTTGAAGAAGTCCATCAGGTTGCGGGTGGGCGTATAAAGCAGATAGGGTTTGTTTTTGGGAAATGCCTCTCCCACATTTCCGGAATAGGAAATGCCATTATCCATAAACAACTGATACAAAGCCGTATATTGCACCACCCGCGCCAAATCGGTGTTTCCCAAAGTGGCAAAATAGTTATAGGCTTGATTTTCATAACGATAGCCGATGGAAACACTTCTCTCCTGCGAATTGAAGTAGGAAACCGGCAACGAGCCCGTGCGGTTGAGGGTGTAAATGGTGAAACCCTCATCCATGTCAATGGCATACATGGCGTTCCACGTGTTCCAGTTGTACACCAACTCACTCAGTCCCAGCTTCTTGAACAATGGACGGTCGAAAGGGAAACGGGGCGGCGACGGGTAGCGGTAGTAGGCCTCCTGAATGGTGCCGTTCTCCGACCAGTCTTTCAGCAGCACGTCGGTGATGGTGAGCAGATGACCGAACTCGGTGTTTTCCAACTCTTTACTTAAATAGGTAGGACACCAGTCGTGGCCGTTTTTCATCTTCCCCGCCATAAAATCATTAACATCCAAACTTTGCGAAAGCTCTTTCTCAGTGACCGAAGCCAGCAGCAGGATGGACTCCACATTCAGCGGGGGCAGCTCGTAAAGCGCAGCCTGACGCTCGCGCCCGATGACCACAAGGGTGGCCGAGTCGGCCAGAGCGCCCAACACCAAATCGGCATCGAGGGTGAACTGCCGGATATGGTTCAGCTGCTCCGAAAGGTCGCGGTTTTTGGCGATGGCCCATGCCACAAAGCCGGGCACACGGCTGAAGAACACGCCGGTCAGCTGTTCTTCAAACATCTGGCTCACAGTCACGCGGTTGGCCGTGTCGGAAAGGGTGAAAAATTCCTCTCCCTTCTCCATGAACCAGTCATTGAATTCATAAAGGGTGATTTGGTAATCAATGGTATCATCCACAAAATAGGACCGTCCGTGCTCTACAGGCAAATGCGTTACATTCGGCTTATAATCAGAAAGATACACAGCCTGCGAGAGCTCTTTGACCAGTCGGGTGCGATTGCGCTCGGTGGTATTGCCCAGCACCACCAGCAGGTCGGTGATTTTGCCGTCGTAGCCGACAGGATGTTTTTTCGTTTCCACAGAGTGGGTAAACTGACTGAAAATCTGCGCGATTGTGTCGGCATTGAAATAGGGAGGCGGCTCCGAGATGAGCAGCAGACAGCTGCCGTCGTCGAAGGCCGCCTCACCGATAGTCTGGTAATGAAACCGGAAATGGCTGCGGAAATCCGCATAGAGGGTGTCTTTCTGGAGGTTGGCCTGCGTTGTGGCGAGGTCCACATGCTGGTCGGGAATCAGCTCGATGTCTTCCATCGCCGCCTCCCATTTTTTCCCTTCCACATTGCCTCCCACCAGACAAAGTCCAGCCACCCCCGCTGCCGCCAGCGCAACGGAGAGCAGGCCATACAGCAGCACCTGTTTCCAGTTCGGGTGCGAAAACATTATTTCTTACAGCCTTTTTTCAGCAGATTCATCGAAAAGTCGAACATGCTGCCGGGCTTGATTTCGCGCACGGGGCAGCCCTGCTTCAGCACAATCATCTCGCGTTTTTTCTTGTACGGATTCTTCTCGTATTCGCGCAGGGTGATGACGTCGTTCTCCACCCACAGGGCAGTGGCTTCACGCAATCCCACCACGGTCACCTCGGGATGGATGCAGAGGAACTCCTCAATGCGGTCCTGACGCGACTCGCCGGCATGCGTCAGTGCATCCTCTACCTCAGTCGGATAGGGATCGATGTAGTGGGGGTTGATCTGGAACGGCACGAAGTCGAAGCAGTTGAAGCTCTCCGGCATGATGATGGGCATGTCGTTGGTGGTGCGCAGGGTGGGACAAGCCACATTGGATCCGGCGCTCCAGCCCATGTAGGGTGCGCCTTCCAGCACTTTGCGGCGTACCGGCTCGATGAGCTTGTTGCGGTGCAACTCATATACCAAGTGGAAGGTGTTGCCGCCGCTCACCATAATGGCGTCGCTCTCGTTGACCAGCGCTACGGGGTCGGCGACGGAATGGGTGGAGACGATGTCAGCCTTCAGACCGAAACTCTTGAAGCAGTTCTTCACCTTCTCGGTGGCCGCGTTGTAGCTCTCTTCCAGCGTGGCGCCGTTGCGCACTACGGCATACGGGAAAAAGGCAATTTTCTTCTTTCCTTTCGTACCCAAAAATTCCTGAATCAAAGGCATGCACCAGCCTAAATAACTTTCTTTGTAATTAGTTGAATTACTGATCAATAAAAGTTTCATAGTATAATTTTTTATAATTAATAATTTTCAGTTCTCAATTTTCAATTCTCAATTCTAAAAACATGTCCGTTTTCATCCAGATGGTAGTTGGGAGAAAGGCTGAACACCTCGCGCACATATTCTTCTGTCAGTGTGTCGTTTACCGAGCCGAAATGTTTCAGTGCCCCCTTTTGAAGCATCAGTACTTTATGGGCATATTTTTTTACGAAAGAGAGGTCGTGAAGGATGATAACGACGGTTGTATTTTTTTGTTTATTAAGATTTTGCAGAATATCCATCACCTCAAACTGGTAGGTGATGTCGAGGTTGGAAAGCGGTTCATCGAGGAGGATGACTGGGGTTTGCTGGGCCATGGCGCGGGCAATCATCACGCGCTGTACTTCGCCGCCGCTCAGCTCGGTGAGCATCCGGTTGCGGTAGTCGGCGAGCCCTGTTTGTTGCAACACCTCCTCCACAATCTGCTTGTCGGCGGCGGAGGCATTCTCCCAGTGTCCCTGGTGGGGATTGCGACCCATCAGCACAGTGTCGAAAACCGAAAAGTCGAAAACGACCTCCTGCCGCTGCGCCACGTAGGCCATCAGCCGCGCTTTCTGCATGGGCGACAGCGTGTTCAGCGGCTGTCCGTCCACCTGCACCGAACCCGCCTGCGGGTTCAAAAGTCCCGTCATCAGCTTCAGCAGGGTGGTCTTGCCGGAACCATTCGGCCCTACAATGGCGCAGAAATCTCCCTTCTCCAATTCAAAGGAGAGACCGTCGAGCAGGTGTTTCTGCGAATAGGAGAATTTCAAATCATGAACAGCTATCATAGCGGTGGATTGCAGACTGCAAAGATACAAACAAAAGCGTTATCCCCCTTTTCTTTTCATAAAAAAATTATCACTTTGCATCACTGCGAAAAAACCACTATTTTTGCAGAGAAAACTTTAGCGAATCTTGACAGAGTTTTTACTTTAATAATTTAATGATTATTAATAATTTACATAATAACACTATGGCAGACGGTTATTTAGAAAAAAGATATGATGAAGTATTTGGCCAAAATGCCACGCGCACGGTGGTGAAACGCGTATCGGTGAACCAGCTGATGGAACGCAATCGGAGCTACCGGGGCTATCACCCTGAGACGGTGGTAAGTCGTGAGATTTTAGAGAAAATCGTGTCGGTGAACCCGCTATTGCCGTCGGCCTGCAACCAGCAGGTGCTACGGTTCAAGCTCATCACGAAAGATAGTGGGGCGGATGTGGTGCTGCGAAACATCAAGATGGGAGCCGCGCTGCCGGAGCTGCACCTCCCCTTCCCTGGCACCGAGCCGCAGGCGTTCATCGTGATTTGCAGTACCGTGCCCGAAACCAAGCTCGTGGACATCGACCTCGGCATCTCGGCACAGAGCATGCTGCTGAAAGCCACCGAATTGGGCTATAACGGACTGATGATCGGGGCATTCAACAAAGTCGTTCTCAAAGAGGAATTACGACTCCCTCTCGACCCGCTGTTAGTGATTGCCATCGGCCGCGGGGCGGAGGTGATACGGCGGGTGGAGATTGCCGAAAGCGAAAGCCATGCCTACTACCGCAAAGACGGCGTACATTATGTGCCGAAAGTGCGGTTGAGTGATTTGATAATGGGGTAAGCCATTATTTCTACTGACGAAAATCGTATTTTTTATAAAATTTCGTCATTATTTTGTATTTTTGCATCCATAAAACAATGGCTATGGTAGAGCGTAAAACATATTTGAATCAGCTTGTTAAGCTCCGTGATCAACATCTGATAAAAGTGTTGACCGGCATCCGCAGGTGCGGGAAATCAACTCTGATGCAGTCTTTTAGGGAATATCTTCTCAATGGGAATGTCCCTGAGAAACGCATCTTCTCCCTCAACTTTGAAGAACGTGAAGCCGCGGAATTTTCCTGCTGGGAGAATGTCTATGACCATATCATGGAGTCGTTATCCTCGGGTGGAATGCGCTATGTTTTCCTTGATGAGGTGCAGACATTGCCCCATTTCGAAAAACTGGTGGATGCGTTGTTTGTCAAGAGTGACATTGATTTGTATATCACAGGGTCCAACGCATTCCTTTTGTCGAGTGAATTGGGCACACTGCTTTCAGGTCGCTACATTGCCATCGGTGTCCATCCGTTTTCATTTTCCGAGTATGTTGCCTCTTTTGGCGACGGAGCCAATCCCGACCGTCTTTTCCGCCAGTACCTGAATTCTTCCTGCTTTCCTGAGGCAGTAAACATTTCCAAAGCGACGCCAGATATGGAATCGGAATATCTGCGGGCACTTTACGACACTGTTGTGGTGAAAGACATTGTCGGCAGGCACCACTTGCGCAAGTTTGACACGTTGTATCGGGTGGTCAATTTTCTCTTCGACAACGTCGGAAGCGTAGTTTCACCAAACAACATTGCCGATGTGTTGACGCACGACACTGGCAGCAGCACATCTCACAATACCGTGCAGAAATATCTGCGCTATTTTTCCGAATCGTATTTGATTTATCCCGTGCAGTTGTACAATGTCAAAGGGAAGCGGATCCTTTCCAGCAACTATAAGTATTATGTGGCCGACTTGGGTTTGCGTAATATCCTCAGCACCAACCATCCTGATGCAGATTTAGGGCACAAGCTTGAGAACGTGGTTTATTTCGAGTTGCTGCGGAGGGGAGGTTTGGTTTACGCCGGACGTGCTGGCAATCAGGAAGTTGATTTTGTGGTGATGAAACCTGGTGGCGGACGGGAGTACTATCAGGTGGCCTACACTGCTAATGACGAAAAAACACTTTCGCGCGAACTTTCGTCATTAAGAAAAATTCGGGACACGCATCCGAAATACCTTCTCACCACCGATTTCGACACCTCAAACTACGATGGCATACAGAAGTTGAATGTCATCGACTGGCTGCTTGCATAGCTGTTTTATTTTTCCTTTCGTTCCATTTGATGACAGATCATTCAGCCATTTGAATCAGCTGGTCGAGATCTTTCACTTTGGCTTTCTTTACTTGTGAGTCAAACAACTTGATATCGTTGCGTGCCAGAATTGTAATCACTTTTTCCTGCTGTGCGATTACTTTTTTTGCCAGATCAATCGCCTCCTTGCCAGTCCATCTGTTATTATAACTGTTGTAGTATGTCTTGTAGATTTTTATGATGTTTTTTCCTTCTTTGTTGTTCTCTATGCATGTGTTGTTAAGGATTATTGTGTGACGTAAGGAGATGAAAGTTTTAATGTCCTGCTGGAACTCCAAATTGGATTCGATTTGACCTATTGCTTTATCTATGTCGGAATATCTTTCAAGTGTTACTGTATGCTCTGAAGAATATGAACTATAGTCTTTCAAAATATCTTTTGTCTCTTTGTCTGCAAGATTATTCATTTCATAATCGTTAGTCAGGAACGCCTTCTTATCCATAGCATACGTTTGGTATTTTGAGTAGAGATTACAGATTTCGTGTATTTTATTGTAGGAGCCTCTGCCGTCGCTATTACTGATGTTAGACTCGGGTCTGGTCTTGCCCGAGAAAACTTTGTAGGCCTTAAGGTCAGCTTTGAATTCTTTGTTTGAGAAGATGGAATGGATAGTAGAGTCGATGACTGCGATTTGTTTGGTTTCGGCGGATATGCTGTCCCAGATGTTAAGGATACGCGTTCCATAAGTCACTGCTGACCTGACAGATTCATCATCGGAAAGAAGAGGGGTGGGAATCACGGCTTGGTAAGTTGCGTAGCCCCATGTCCCTTTGTTTTTTACGTCAACTTCGCAGGTGGTAGTTGCCACTTCTGTTTCGTTGACGATAGCGTAGTCAATAAATTTCAGCCCTACCACATCTCCGGGACGCGCTTTCGAGTAATCAGTAGGTCTGAGGATATAGTTGATCCTTTCACTTGCATACTTCTTATTTTTATTCAGTCTAGATTCTTTTTCTTCTCGCTCGGCTTTTTCTTTTGCCAAACGCATTTCTTCTATTTTTTCATTTAAATACTTTAGTACAGCGTCTTTTGTGTTGTCATTCAAATAGTAGTCGTCTATTGCCGAATTCTCTTCTATACTTTTTTTGTATGAATGATACCAATAATTGTTGCCTTCAATCAGTTTGATGGCTTCGTCATAGGAGAGCATTTTCGCTTTCTTAACCACTTTGTAGGAGTATGAGTATTCCCTCCAGTCGAATGAAGTGTTGTCGTTGTTGAATTTGCCTTCAGGAATGTTTACGTATTTAAAGTCCATATAATCTACGAGCCATTTTGTGTAGTCTTCTGTGGTTTGTGTTGTCGTTGTGTACCCTTTATTAGGTAAATCTTTTTCTGAAATAGTACCATTAACGAGCTGAGTAATCAGTTCTTTTTCAAATGGCTCGGGTTCACTATATCCGTTGGAGTGTTTTACAAGGTTGGTACAATATCCGTTAGATAAGTTAGCTCTTTGGCCGTCAAGTTCTTCGAAGCCAGAAACGCGGTTCAAGGAGTCGAAGTTGATTTGTTTATCGCCCTCTCTGAAATTAGTGAGACCATAGGTTACAATTCTACCTTTATCGTATTTAACATTGACAGTCACACTATAATCTTCTTCTTTTGTTATTGAATTGGCCAATATTTCCATGTAGTCAGAACCTCCCTTTCCTGATTCTTTGATAACCCAGGAACCATCGGGCTTCCCATCAGTGAAATTCAGATCAGCAGACCACTGCCGGTATGCAGCAGTTTTACCATTGATAGTGTAACGTTCAGAACACGATGCTTTTAGTTTCCCATCAAGTTTTCCGTCCTTGTAGTTTCCTGTTTTATTGTAATTTTGCTGAATTCTGATATTGTATCCTGGTTTCATATATTTTCTTGGAACATCGGACGACTTGTCGACAGCACCTGATACAGAATAGGAACCATGTTGTACTTCCTGATCTTTATCGTCGAAATAGTACTGGTATTTTACGTCACAGTCCAAATAGTTATAGTATGGTGTCCTCTGTCTCAATGTTTTTTTTCCATCGTGAATAGTACGCTCTTGCGCTGCTGCGCCTAAAGAAATAAATAATGACAGAATGATTAAGAATGTCTTTTTCATAATAACATTTTTAGTTGTTTCATTTCTTATGATTCATTTTCGGCAAGCCATACAAGGTCCGCCAGCAATCAGATTCTATAGATCCTACTTGATAATTTTCAGCATGGAGACCTGTTTGAATATATCGTGTAATGTTCAACATGTTTAGTTTTGGCTGAACTTGGGGTGCATCTGTTTTTAAATGGAGTTTATCTTCCATAGTAGAAAAATTAACACAATAATCCGGGGGCAAAATTAAGTAATATTGCGCCACTTCTGAAATCCGTTTTGGTCCACTTTATAACACATTGAGGATCAGTTCGACAAAACAGGAGCTCCCTACGGGAAGTCTTGTAGTCGGTGCACAGGGATTGCTTATTGAAAAAGTGTTTTATATGGTGGTTTGTAATATTACTTGTGGGCTATTCACCTATAGAGGAGAGATGGCTGACAAGTGTCAGACCTCCCTGCTGGCCTATCTCGTATAGAGGCCAACAAGAGTTTCCATGTATCACATTGGCAAGCATTGCAGCGTGCCCCAAGGCAAAAAAGGCTGCTTGGAATGTGTCGTCGGCGTGCAATTTGCTGCCTTCACTGCTTAACACACGAAACGTGCTGTTGCCCAAATATTCTACCACAACTTCTCGTCCTGGATTCCAACGCAGCATAAGTCGTTCACCAGATTTCAAATCGGTTACTTTAACTCCTTCCCCAAGCACGATGTCGCTTGAAGGAGAACAGTCGCCGTAATGCTCACAGAAGTCGTCGTAACTGCGGTAGCCGATGGCTTGAGCCATAACATTGAGAGTGCTTTGACGTGGTTGGGAACTTAGCCCTCCGTATTGCCAAAAACGTTTGACGGTAGTGAGACCGATGGTCTCATGTGTGCGACTTTCTATGAAAAGCTTAAGGGTGTAGAGGTCGGCAGGTGCCCCGGCTCCACAGCCCGCCGCCTCACAAATAAGACGTCGCAAAGTGTCGATGGTACTATTGTCTGAATGGTTCATATTTGTGCGCAAAATTACTAAAAATCACTCATACACAGCACGACCGTTTTGGTCCACTTTCACAGGATAAAGGTTATGGTGCAATAACGTCATCAAAATTTTATACCAAACATTAGGGAATAAAAATAAAGTTGTAAATTTGCAAATGAAAAAACATACCTTGCTAACTGAAACAGGTCGAATCTGACTCCGATGAACCAACATAACACACTTGAAATTAACACAGAAGGCATCCTATGCTGAACGACGCTCCATCAGGAATTGTATCGGGTGGTGACGGCATCACCGAGCCTTTTTTCTCGTCATACGAAGAGATAGGACGAGGTGAGAGCCATGTATTGTGGCGTGCACGTCGCTTTGGACGATGGCATGTTCTCAAGGGGTTGCGTAAAGAATTTCAGGGGAATCCCATCTATGAGGAGTGGTTGTATAAGGAGTATAGTATTGGCGTGGGACTTGACAGCCCTTATGTGGTTCGTGTTGAGAGCCTGGAGGACGACGTCGTTGCCGGTCGTTGCATAGTGATGGAATGGGTTGACGGCAAGACACTCGACCAGTGGAGAAACGGCAGGCGGCAGGCTGAACTGAAACGTGTGTTTGACCAACTTCTCAATGCCGTTGATTACCTTCACAGCCGTGGTATTTACCATCGCGACATCAAGCCTTCGAACGTTATCGTCACCTCCGACGGACGTGTGAAACTCATTGACTTCGGCTTGAGTGACGGTCCACAGTATGCAAGCCTGAAGCAGGCATCCGGAACAGAAAACTTTGCCTCACCTGAGCAGCGCGAGGGATGCTCCGCAGACAGCCGTTCAGACATATATTCATTAGGGCGTGTGATGGAACTTCTTTTCGGGAAACGATATGCCATGGCTTTGCATTGCGCCACAAAATCCGACCCCCTGCGACGGCCCCGATCGGTGGCATCGCTACGCAAGCTGATGTTCCCGACGTGGCCGCTCTGGGCACTCGGTGCCGTACTGGTCGTGATGCTGATTGTACTTATGCTGCTTCCGTCGTCGAAACGTTTCGAAGTTCAACTGGAGAGCGGACAGACGGTATGGATGCGCGAAGTGAGCCGTGTGCCTCACCGTCAGGTAGAGGTTGTTCCGCCCACCTCCAACCAGTGGGCACCATGGCCTGAGGGAACCGCCAAGCCCGAAGGTGATATGGTCATCCCCGCTACTGTGCGCCACCGAGGTCTTACGTGGCAGGTGGTTGCTATCGGCACATATGCTTTCAAGGACAATACGAAACTGACCTCGGTCAAGCTGCCCGAAACAATCCGTAGCATTGGGGGAGGTGCCTTTATCGGCTGCATATCGTTGCGCGACACGCTTGTGATTCCATCCAGTCTGCAACAGATAGGCTTGATGGCATTCAACGACTGCACAAGCCTGACCACACTGATATGGAAGGCTCGCGACTGCTTGGGTGCGCATCACGACTCTATAATGCAATACAGCTATTTCTACCGCTGTATGTCCCTTGCCAACGTCATTATCGACACGGGCGTAGAACAGTTGCCAGTGGATTTTGTCAGTAGTGTATCGGGAGTGAAACGCATAGAGTTCAAAGGCAACACTCGTATCGCTGTTCACAATCTCGCTGCCAAGAGCCATCAGCTACACCAGCTTGTGTTGCCGCCACAGATGAGGGAGATAGGCCATGGTGCCTTCTACGAAACAGCCATAGACACACTTGTTCTGCCCGACAGCCTTGAAATTGTTGGCGATTACGCCTTTGCCTACTGCGGTAACCTACAAGTGGTGTATATGGGTCCGAATGTTCGCAAGGTGGGCAACTACAGTTTCACTGAATGCAGCCACCTTCGCGAAGTGAGGTTGCTGGCAACAGTGCCACCGGAAGCCGCGATGACGACTTTCTACCAACTGCCACCGACGGCGGTGCTGCAAGTGCCTGCCAATGCTATAGAAGCCTATCGAAACCATCCCATTTGGGGTGCATTCAAGAGCATAGAAGCGGCACCCCAACATTGAGCCTCCACCACGGATATCATGAGTCAATATGAATAAATGCCATGTACTAAGGGTGCAAAATATCAATACACACCCCTATTTCCTAATCTTTACTTTCACGCTCAATCCTTCTGCAATCTCGAAAACGTCGCCCTCTACACCGGCCTTGATTTCCAGTGAGGTGCAGAGCGTTTCGTTCTTGATGTAGTCGGCGAAGGTGGTGAAGGCCTTGTCAAGCTGCGGGTTGCTTTCCACCTCGATGGTGATGCGGTCGGAAACGTCCATGTTGGAATCTTTGCGGTAGTTCTGGATGCGGTTGACGAATTCACGGGCGTAACCTTCGTTGAGCAAATCTTCCGACAGCTCGATGTCGAGGGCCACGGTGAGGGCATCTTGGTTGGCCACAACCCAACCCGTAATGTCTTCCGCCACAATTTCCACATCGGTCACGTCAATCAGCACCTCCTGCCCGTCAATGTTCAGCGTGGCACTGCCGTTCTTCTCGATGGCGCGGATGTCGTCCTGACTAAAAGCGGTGATGGTAGCGGCCACCTGTTTCATAATCTTGCCGCACTTCGGTCCCAACTTCTTGAAATCGGGCTTGATGCGCTTCACGAAGATGCCGGCTTCGTCGCTCACGAACACCAGCTCCTTCACGTTGACTTCGTGCAAAATGAGGTTTTTCACCTTCTTCACCTGCTCTTTCAGGTTGGAGGATTCGGTGACGGGAATCATGATCTTGGCGAGCGGCTGACGCACTCTCAGGTTCGATTTCTTTCTCAACGAAAGAACCATGGAAGAGAGTTGCTGTGCCAACTGCATGCGTTCCTCCAACAGCTTGTCAATCAGCTCTTCGTGAACTTTCGGATAGGTGGAAAGGTGCACGGAGGTGACGTTCTCGCGGTGGGTGATGTTGTTCAAGTCGAGGAACAACTTGTCCATGAAGAACGGTGCGATGGGGGAGGCAATCTTGGCGATGGTCTCCAAACAGGTATAAAGCGTCTGGTAGGCCGACAGCTTGTCCTGTCCCTCGCCCTTCCAGAAACGGCGGCGGCAGAGGCGCACGTACCAGTTGCTCAAATACTCGTTGACAAAGTCTTGAATCTCGCGACCCGCTTTCGTCGGCTCGAAATCGGCATAGCACTCGTCGCAGTGCTTCACCAGCGTATTGAGCTCGGAAAGAATCCAGCGGTCGATTTCGGGACGCTCGCTGTTCGGGATGTCGGCCTCATGGTAGTCGAAACCGTCGAGGTTGGCGTACATCGCGAAGAAGTTGTAGGTGTTGTAGAGCGTTCCGAAGAACTTGCGCTGCACCTCGGCGATGCCTTCAGGGTCGAACTTGAGGTTGTCCCACGGCTGGGCGTTGGTGATCATGTACCAGCGGGTGGCATCGGGACCGTATTTCTCGATCGTCTCGAACGGATCGACGGCGTTGCCGAGACGTTTCGACATCTTGTTGCCGTCTTTATCCAAAACCAAACCATTGGAAACCACCGACTTGTAAGCCACGGAATCGAAAATCATGGTGGCGATGGCATGGAGCGTGAAGAACCAACCACGGGTCTGGTCCACGCCTTCGGCGATGAAGTCGGCGGGGAAGTTATTCTTGAAAATGTCCTTGTTTTCAAAAGGCCAGTGCCATTGGCAGTAGGGCATGGCGCCGGAGTCGAACCACACGTCGATGAGGTCGGTCTCGCGGGTCATCTTCTGGCCGCTCGGGGAGATGAGGAAAATCTCGTCCACATACGGGCGGTGCAGGTCAATCTTGTCGTAATTTTCTTTGCTGAAGTCGCCGGGCACGAAATCCTTGTAAGGATTTTCCTTCATGATGCCGGCAGCCACGGCCTTGTTGATTTCGTTCACCAGCTGTTCCACCGAGCCGATGCAGATCTGCTCTTTCTTGTCTTCGGTGGTCCAGATGGGCAGCGGCGTTCCCCAGAAGCGGGAGCGTGACAGGTTCCAGTCCACGAGGTTTTCGAGCCAGTTGCCGAAGCGGCCGCTGCCGGTGGCGGCGGGTTTCCAGTGGATGGTCTTGTTGAGCTCGATCATCCGCTCCTTCACAGCCGTGCTCTTGATGAACCAAGAATCCAGCGGGTAGTAGAGCACCGGTTTGTCGGTACGCCAGCAGTGCGGGTAGTTGTGAACGTGTTTTTCAATCTTGAAGACTTTATGCTCGGCCTTGAGCCACAGACAGATGGTCACGTCGAGGGTTTCCGTATCTTTGTCGGCAGCGGGATCGTAGTCGTTCTTCACATAACGGCCTTCGAACTGGCGGTAAAGATCGGCGTTGACCTGATTCTTTACGAAAGTATCATCCAACTCGCTCATCAGGAAGAACTTGCCGGTCTTATCGACCATCGGCTGGGGATTGCCGGCCTTGTCGAAGAGCAGCATCGGAGCGATGCCGGCGTCGGCGGCCACACGCTTATCGTCCGCACCGAAGGTGGGAGCGATGTGCACGATGCCCGTACCGTCCTCGGTGGTGACATAGTCGCCGGGGATGACCTCGAAGGCCTTGCCGTCGGGGCGCATGAACGGGATGAGCTGTTCGTATTTGATGCCAGCGAGTTTCGCACCCTTGATCTCGCCCAGAATCTGGAACGGGATGTTCTTGTCGCCGGGTTTGTAGTCCTCGAAGGCGAGGTCTTTGTTCTTTTCAGGGAAGAAGTTGCCCACGAGCGGTTTGCCGAGGATCACGAGGATGGGATCGCCGCTGTAGGGGTTGAAGGTCTTGACCAGCACGTAGTCGATTTTCGGACCGACGGCGAGGGCCGTGTTGGACGGAAGAGTCCACGGGGTGGTAGTCCATGCGAGAAAGTAGAGGTTGTCGGGAACGCCCTGTTCGCCGATGAACATCTGCACGTCGGTGGAGAGCACCTGGTCGGTGCGCACTTTGAACTGGCCCACACAGGTGGTATCCTTCACATCACGGTAGCAGCCGGGCAGGTTGAGCTCGTGCGAGCTGAGGCCGGTGCCGGCGGCGGGGGAGTAGGGCTGGATGGTGTAGCCCTTGTACAACATTCCTTTTTTATAAAGTTCTGAAAGCAAATACCATACTGACTCGATGTATTTGTTGTCGAAGGTGATGTACGGATTTTCGAGATCCACCCAGTAGCCCATCTTCTTGGTGATGTCGTCCCACATATCCTTGAACTGCATCACATTCTTGCGGCAGGCCTTGTTGTATTCCTCCACGGTGATGGTCTTGCCGATGTCCTCCTTGGTGATGCCTAGGGCTTTTTCCACACCGAGTTCCACGGGCAGTCCGTGGGTGTCCCATCCGCCCTTGCGGCCTACGTACTTGCCCTTGAGTGTCTGGTAGCGGCACACGATGTCTTTGAGGGAGCGGGCGAGCACATGGTGAATGCCCGGCTTGCCGTTGGCGGACGGCGGACCTTCGAAGAAAACGAAGGATTCAGCCCCTTCCCGCTGTTTCAAACTTTGTGCGAAAACGTCGTTGTCTTCCCAATATTTCTGCATCTCCTTGCCGATATTCGACAAGTTAAGTCCGCGATACTCAGTGTATTTGCCCATTTTTAGTAGTTTAAAAATCAAAATGCGAAAATACAACTTTATTGTCAAATCACGTTTGCGTTTTTCCCATAATTATAAAAACTTCATTTTTTTGTAAAAAATTCTATCACTCCCATTTTATGAGAGTGAAAATTTGTATTTTTGCATCGTTAAAAACATCATCATGAGAAAGTCATCCACTCCCTATCTGTTCAAGTGTTACATCTGGTTTGTGAACACCATTGCCAGCGGCCCCATCTCGCGTGAAGCGATCGATGAAAAGTGGGCCCGTGCCTCCGTCAACGACTACCAAACGGACGCCATCCCTGAGAGCACTTTCCACCGCTGGCGCAACACGGTGGAAGAGCTTTTCGACATTGAAATTCAATGCAATGCACAGGGCGAATACTACATTGAGGATGCCAACCAATTCCGGCGGGCTGACATGCGCGGACGGATGCTCAACTTGCTTTCTTTCAATAATTTGCTAAAGGAATGTCAAGATTTGCGCAAGCAAATCATCTTTGAGCCGGTGGCTCCCGGCGAGGAGTATCTGCCGGCGATTATCGAGAGTCTGCGCGACAAGCATGTGCTGCAGGTGTCGTACCAGAATTTCGTCCAGGCCGAGCCGTGTACCCATTCCGTTGAGCCGTACTGTCTGAAGATGTACCGCCAGCGTTGGTATCTCATTGCCTATTCGCGCGACCGCAAGGCCATCCGCCACTTCGCGCTTGACCGTGTGGTGGACATCCAGCCGACACAAGATCCTTACACCCTTCCCGAGGACTTCGATGCGGAGGAGTATTTCAAGAATGTGTGCGGCGTTACGGTGCTGAAAGACAAGCCCGAAGAGATCATTGTGTCTGTCAGCGAGCCACAGGTGGAGTATATCCGCACGCTGCCGTTGCACCACTCACAAAAGGAGATAGAAACCCACGAGAAGTATTCAGTATTTTCCTATTATCTCATTCCTAATGAGGAATTTATGCGTGAGTTGCGTGCCTGCGGTGTTTATTTGGTTGTGCGTTCGCCCGATTGGATCGTTCAAGAGTTCCGCGCGGACAACAAACTCCTTTATAACATTTACAAAGAAATCAGTCCCGAATAATTAAAACTTGATCATTATGTGTGCTAATCATCCCAAAGTAAAGACTCCCAGACACATCACGCATTTGTCGAAATGCGAAGTGTTTGTATTCGGCAGCAATCTTGCCGGGCATCATCGTGGCGGCGCCGCGCGCATGGCGCATGAACTCTTCGGCGCGGAATGGGGCGTGGGCTCTGGTCCCACCGGACAATGCTATGCCATCCCCACCATGCAGGGCGGACTCGATACCATTCAACCCTACGTGGATGAATTCATTGAGTATGCCAAAGCGCACCCGATGAACCGTTTTCTGGTCACCCGCGTCGGCTGCGGCATTGCAGGTTTCACCGACAAGCAGATGGCCCCGCTGTTTTATGACGCCTTGCTCATCCCCAACATCACGCTGCCCAGAGAGTGGATATTGGAATCCATTGACCATAGCATCGCTCATGAGGAAGAAATCAATAAAGTGAAGGAATCGTTGCAGGTAAAGGCCCCCAAGGTGATTACGGTTGAAGTGCTGCAGGAGCTCTGCGACCAGTGCCGGTACATGATAGGGGCGAGTATCAAAAACTATCTGCCGAGCATACACATCCGCTATGTCAATGATAAAGAGAACTTTGGCTACACCTATTTCGGCAATTTCTTTTTCTACAAGAATAATTTGTATGTCTTTGACGATGACGAGGAATACAAAGACCAGCATGACGCGGAAGCGGTTTTGGCCACGTTTGAAGACGAGTGCGAAGGGCGCGGCTATGCGCATAAGGTGATTTTTGCCGGCGTGAAGACCCCATACAAGGATGTGCGCGGCGACTCCATCTACACCGGCGATGCCGTGATGGCCGACGAGTTGGGACTGAGCAAGGAAAACATCAACGGCGTGCGTCCGCTGGACTGGCTGAATGACTATGGCTTTAAGTTGGACAACCACAGCCTGCTGTTCCGGGAGTGCAAGAAGCTTGTGCGGGTGGGCACGGTGTTCTACGGTCTGTCGTGGGAGGAGGAAGACATGTTGCACATTCTGGAAGACCGCAGTCGGGATATGCATCCTTTGTATGGCGGCGGCCCGACTGGCGAGGAAAACCTCCGCCACGTGCGCTTCACCCCGAATTTTTACACGGGAGAATTTTTTTACCTCGCCATGGAGCTCCTCAGAGGGGAGGATTTTGACTGGAGAAAATAGAAAAGCTGATGGAATAAAAAAAAAGTGTATCTTTGCCGTCGCATTAAAAAAATAAAAATATGTGTCAGACTGAAGTGATTTCCAATACGGTGGTGCGCCTTGGACGACGGAGTTATACGCATCGCATGGAGGTCGCCCGACCAAATAGCTATGGGGTGGCTCAACTGGCCCGTTTGAATCGTGAGTTGGATGATCTGTACGACTTGATTTATAAGGACTGGCGCAGCATCTCTGAAGCAGACTATGCGGTTTTTGGCAGGCAGCTGGTTATTTTAGTTAAGACAGTGAAGCAATTGTATGATGATTGCCGCAAGTCAACTAACAATGAACGGATGAAAAGCGAAGTAGAGAAATTGGGTATGAATTATTCGGCTCTCTACGAGTTGAATAGCGACATTGTGAATTTTTGCATCAAAATGCCTAAAAACGCAGAAATAAAGCTGTTGATGCGGCGATTGACAAAAGTGGATGAGGAAATCGGGAAGCGGCAGGGTAACAATGATTGAGTTTTCGGCTATTTCGTATTTTGAATCGCGTGTTGCTGCATTGAAAGATGTAAAGCGCGGGGTGTATGCGACAGTTGATGAAGAGGTGAAGGCTGCATTCAAGGGTTGTTCCATTGAGCAGATTCGTCAAAATTATGACATGATTCTGCTGGATGATCCGCGGATTATCATCAAATTACGATTGCCTGACAAGAAACATCGTCTATCGAAACGCGATGGATATCGTTTGATATATTTGGTGTACAAGGACAGAGAGGAGGTGGCTTTTCTAGATGTCTATCCCAAGAATGGCCCCCTGCAGCAGTTGGACATTGCGGATGACGAAGTCGTGGAACTCGTTCGCCAATATGTAGATGAAAAAGAGAGCGGGGTACTGGTGAAAATAGAGATGTAGCGTGTGAGTTTCTGGTATTGTTAATCAATAATAAGACAAAATATTATGGCAACAACTAAAATTACCGATTTGTTTAATGACAGATATTTTGAAATACCAAGATATCAGCGTGGATATGCTTGGGAAAAACAGCATATCCGTGAATTGTTTGATGATATTAAAGAAGCGATTGATTCAAGTTCATCTCACTATATAGGGACAGTGGTCTTATCCAAATGCGCTACCGACCCCAAAAAGTTTTATGTGGTTGATGGCCAACAACGCCTGACAACAATTACGCTTTTAATCGCTCAGCTGCTCCAGAAAATCCAAGATGGCGACACGAGGATTTATCAAAAAATGCATTACATCAAGAAAGGGTCTCAATATAGTTTGAGGCCTCTGGAAAGGGATGTTGAGCTTTTCCAACGGTTGTTGGAAGGAGATATGACCGTTACGCCTCAAAATAAGAGCCAACGTTTCTTAATTGAGGCTGTTGAAGAAATGAAGTTTCAGATTGCAAACCTAAAGGATCCCGAACAATTCCTTGATGCAATAGGCAATCTTGAAATTATGGAGTTTATTGAAAACTCAGAAGGTGATGCCATTAGGATTTTCCAAACCGTAAACGATAGAGGTAAATCTTTATCTAACATGGAAAAAATAAAGAGTTTGCTCATCTATTTCTCCAATAAGTATTTGGATAAAAAATACGACGATTCCATCAATGCTGTGTTCAGCGACATTTTTGAATTGTACGATTCAATCAAATACAATGGTGGTGATAGAATAGGCATCAATCTGATTAAACGTCAGAATTTCACAGAAGATAATATCCTGAGCTATCATTATGTGACATACTTTTCCGATAATTATGAGCCGTCAGCTGAATATGTGTTGAAAACAATAAAACAAAGACTGACCGACCTGCGAAAAGGAAGTAATTTTAAAGATGCGATGGCGGACTTTATCAATCAATATATTGGAAGTCTAAAGTCGTTCTTTACGAACCTCAACAGCATTATTACAAAAGTTGGCGCTGAGACCAAATACTACAAGTTGTTTGTCATCTTAAATCTTTCAGCAACGCTGTATCCTTTGATAGTTAAGCTACAAGAAAAGGATATTTTGGAAAAAGAATTGGTAGGTGCCAATTATACAGGAAAAAAATTCTTCGACCTGGTTGAGTTAATAGATGTTCGTGTGTATAAGACAAGGGGGACTGACCCCAAGGCTGACATCGTTAAATTTGTAAGCTCAATCAATGGTAAAACCATCATCGAAATACAAAACTGGTTGTTGTGGTTCAACACAAAGTGGATGAGCAAGGAACAGTTCAATGCAAGCCTAAGTGTTAATATATATCCAAATGCAGCTTTGAACCACATCTTTGTGGATTACTGCGAGTCGATACGCGGTAATATGTATTCGTTGCCGGAATTGCAAAAAATCGTAAAAACCCTTCCGACTATAGAACACATCTTGGCCCAAACCCCAGATTTCAATCCCGAAAGTTTAGGCTTCGATGATATGGAAGATTTTGTCTCTTATGAGCACCGTTTAGGCAATTTGTCGCTATTAGAAAAATCACTCAATTCAACTGTACAAAAGAAAGTTCCTTTGTTAAAAGTTGAACTGGGCTATGACAAAAGCTTCTTTGAAATGACAAAAAAACTGGCGAGTGACATCATATCAAAGCAATCCTTCGCGAAACAGGATGTGATTGAAAGGACGGAGGAATTGAAAAAGTATTGCGTAAAACGCTGGTGGGCTGATGTGCCTGAAGGTCTGCCAGATGACGTTATATCTGATGAAACCGTGACAGAAGAACTCTAAATTGAAACCTTTATGTATTTCTTTTTCAGCGAATACGATAAAATAGACGCAGCGACCATATAACATGAACAAAATAACAAAAGAACAGTACGAATTTGCTTTGGCTCGGATCGAGGAGCTTCTTCCTTTGGTGAAGGATGACACCCCGGCCAACGACCGCAACGCCGTTGAACTAACGGTGATGTCAGACATTGTCATTGGCTACGAGAAGGAGCATTTTCATATTGCCAAGACTTTTGTGGATTAGTTGATTAGAATATCTTTCAAAAGAAGGGCATGGCACAAAATCAGCGTGCACTCCGTTCTATGCGCACGCCTCGCCCGGGTACAGCAAAGCGCACCGATCGATGATGGCATTGGACTTTGATATTTTTTAGCATTATTGGAAGTTTTCAGGATTATTTGTACTTTTGTCGCATGGTTCGCGGGGCAGCTTTTATCCCCTTTTTTTATTCATTAAAAATTGTAAACAATGAGATACCAGCCACTTTCTTCAGAGTTTTATATCCGAAACAGAAAAAATGTCATTGGCGAAATTGAGGAGAATTCCTTGGTGATTCTGACCTCCGCGCCGGAATACCCCCGCTGCGGCGACACCACCCACCCGTTCCGCCAAAACTCGGAACTGCTCTACCTCACCGGCATCGATCAGGAGGAGACCTACCTCACGCTCGCCCCGTGGCATCCCAACCCCGCCTACCGCGAAATCCTGTTCGTGAAGAACCCCTCTCCGGAAAAAATCATCTGGTTCGGTCACCGGCTGTCGAAAGAACAGGCACGCGAACTTTCTGGCATTCAGAATGTAATGTTCAGCGAACAGTTTCCGTCGGTGCTGCAGGACCTGATGTGCCACTCGCAGAATGTGTATCTCCACCTGCCCGAAAACCCGAGGCTGCGGTGGGAGCCCGTCACGCAGGAGCACCGTTTCGCCAAACAGCTAATGGAGGAGTACCCGCTGCACACCTACCGCCGGCTCGCTCCCATCCTCTACCCGCTGCGCTGCCTCAAGTCGGCAGAGGAACTGGAGACGATGAAACACGCCTGCGATATCACCACCAAGGCCTTCGGCCGCGCGGTGAAGGCCATCGCCCCCGGGAAGTACGAGTATGAGATTGAGGCCGAACTCACCTACGAGATGATCCGCAACGGCGCCACCACCCACTCATTTGCGCCCATCGTGGCCGCCGGCGCCGACACCTGCATCCTCCATTACATCAAGAACGACAAGCAGATGCACGACGGCGACCTGCTGCTGATGGACTTCGGCGCCGAGTACGCCAACTATGCCGGCGACGCCACCCGCACCGTGCCCGTCAACGGCAAATTCACCCCGAGACAGAAAGCCATTTACAGCAGCGTGCTGGCCATCTACAAAGAGACCATCCCGCTCTTCAAGCCCGGCATGACCATCCACAAAATCAACGACTTCGTGTTCCGCCGCATGGAGGATGAGTTGCAGAAACTCGGTCTGCTCACCGCCGACGACATCCGCCAGCAGGACCCCGACTGGCCCGCCTTCAAGAAATACTACATGCACAACACCTCGCACTTCATCGGCCTCGACGTGCATGACGTGGGCGAACGCGACTGGACCTTCCAGTCCGGCATGGTGCTGAGCTGCGAGCCCGGCATCTACGTGGCCGAAGAGGGCATCGGCGTGCGCATCGAAACCGACGTGGTGGTGGGCGACCACCCCATCAACCTCATGCCCGACATGCCCGTGGAGGTGGAAGAGATCGAGGCGGCCATGGCTCGGTAAAAGACATTCTTTTTCATAATAAATAAAACGAGACGCACTTTATATTAAAAAATTACATATATTTGCATCGTCATATTGTCTTCCTTGTTTTATGAGACTTCGCAAGATTGGGCAATGTGGCGCCAATAGATTTCAAACAGGAGTCTCTTTTAACCCCTTAAATTTTATGCGTATGAAAAAAGTACTACTTCTTTTCAGTCTGGCATTTTCATTTGTAATGCTCCAGGCACAGACGGTTGTCTATTCCGACAACTTCGACAGCTACACCGCCGGTCAGCAGCTTTGTTCACAGAACAACACCAACTGGACGACATGGAGCAACGCCCCCGGCTCCGCCGAAGACGCCTACATCTCCACCGAGCAGGCCAATAGCGGAAACAACTCCCTGAAAATCACTGGTACCAACGACATCATCTATCGTTTCTCCAACCAGACTTCAGGGGTGTTCGACATCGACTTCAACTATTATGTTCCCACAAGTGGCAGTGGCGCCTACTTCAACGTGCAGCACTACTACAACCCGGGAATAGAGTGGGCCTTTGAGTGCTTCCTCTACAACAGCGGCAGTGGTTACATCACCATCAACAACAACAATACCAACTTCAGCTATCCGACCAACGCATGGTTCCCTGTCAAGATTCACGTGGACCTCGACAACAACTCGGCCAGCCTCACAGTCAACGGCACCAGCGTCATCACCTGGACCTTCAGCAACACCTCCGAGGCGTCCAACGGTCTTTGCCAGCTGGGTTCTGTCAACTTCTACGCGGGCGCACCGAACAACGCCTCCGGCACCTACTATGTGGACGACTTCGTCTTCTCTGAAATCACCGCAGCCAACGACGGCAGCTTCGTCTATTCGCCCGATGGCGACATCCATGTAACGGTTGTGCCCCCCAGCACCACAACCACCTATACGCTGGACATGAGCAACCCCGGCGGCACGCCCGTCAACTACCGCATTGTGCCCGTTTATGACGTGACCGCAAGCGCAGCACTTGGCGAAACCACCCTCACCCGCGCCGGTGAAGTGGGCAGCGGCATCCTTTTCAGCAGCACTTTCGCCGCCGCCGCCATCGGCTTTACCGCCACCGACCTCATCAACCAGAACCTCATCGGCAGCTCGCTGGACCGCATCGAAGTCTATTTGGAGAACGTTGATTTGATGCTCAACCCCAAAATCCAGATTTACGACATGAACGGCATTCTTGTGGACGGCCCCGGTGAAGTGGTTTACGAGCAGGCCTTCAATCCTGTTGAGGGTTATAACAGTGTGTCCCTCAACACTCCATATCTGCTCGACGGCCGCGACCTCTGGTTCGGTGTCTATTATGAGCAGACGGAAGAGACCGCAGCATCCGACACCAAGCCCTCTATCGGCTGCGATGACGCCACCACACCCGACCCGTACGGCAACTGGTGCAAGACCTCTGTGGCGTGGAACCACCTCAACACCAACTCCTCCCTCACCTACAACTGGGCCATCGCAGGCTATGTGAGCGGCACCCCCATCACCCCGTGGATGAGCATCGCGCCCACCGCACAGGGCACTATCGCCGCCAATGGATCGGCACAGGCCAACATCACCTTCACCATGGGAAATACACTCCCTCACACCGGCAAGCTGTACATCTTCTCCAACGACCTCAACAACAGCGTCAACATCCTCAATGTGACGGTTGAAGAAGGCAACGACATCGAGGAGAATGAGTCCAACCTCGTCAGCATCTACCCGAGTCCTGCCAGCGCAGTGCTGAATGTCCACGCCGAAAACTTCAGCAATGTCCAGATCATCAACTCTTTCGGACAGATTGTGTATAGCGCCGGCATCACCGACAATGATTTCCAGATCAATGTCTCCAACCTCAGCAACGGCGTTTATTTCATCCGTCTGAACGGCGAAAATACGGTCACGAGAAAGTTCATCAAGAGGTGATCTTATAATTTCTGAAAAATATTCAATCCCCGTCTATTGGCGGGGATTTTTGTTTAAAACCCTATAGGAAATTACGAATTTAGTTGTGAATTTGCCACAGCTTTCTTTACAAGAATTTTTTCAGGAAGGGCATAAAAAAAGGGATGTCGGTCGGACATCCCTTTTGGTTAGACAAGGCCTCGATACCGAGGTCGGATTACACTATTTCTTCACCACTTTCTGGGTGAACACGCTGTCGTTGGTGGTGATGCGGAAAATGTAAACGCCGGCGGCTTGCGAGCTAAGGTCGATGCTGTTCACATTCTCTTCAGCCTTGACCATGCGGCCACTGAAGTCGTAGATTTCCACGCGGGAAGCGGTTTCGCTCAGGTTAACCATGCCGTTAGTGGGATTCGGGTAGAGTGTGAAATTGGCCTTGATGTTGTCTTCAATGCCAGTGTTGTCCTCAATTTTGAAGTTATCGATGTACAGACGCAACATATCGGTGTCGGAGGTGCAATAGAAGTTAATTTTGTAATCTCCTGTATATTCAGATAAATCTATAGTCTGTGTGATAGCGGAGGTGTTCGTCACATCCGTGTAATCCATAATCTTATAGTAAGAGCCATTGTAAAGCCAAACAGACAATCTCTCTGGATAAGAACTACTTCCGCAGTAGTAGTCGAAGCTGAGTGTCTGATGTCCGTTCAGTGTGAAATAAGGGCTATAGACATCATCAGCAGCATCAGCATCAGAATTATAACGATAACATAAAGCGTCATTGTACAGATAGAAAGTGTTGCCGTCCTCGTTCTCATCGCGCGTAGTCCAGCAGGTCATCCGCGCTATATCGGAGAAGTCGTTTTCGTATGGGTACGTCGAAATCGGATCGCAGGTGTTGCTGCTGGTGATGTTGAAATTGGCAATGTACAAGGTAGTCATATTAGCATCGGAATAGCAATAAATATCAATTCTATATACTCCAACATAGTCTGACAGATCAATTGTTTGCGTAGTAGGACTCTCATTTGTTACAGTAATACCTTCAGTCAGTCTTTGCCAATTACTGGAGCCTTCCGGATAAAGAAAAACTGCAAAGGTTTCCGTATATTCGCTATTGGCACAATAGTAATCAAAGGTCAATGTTTGATGACCGTCCAAATAGAAATAAGGGGAATACAAATCGTCTTCCGCATCGTTACTGGTGTTCCATCTGTATTTTACAACAGGGTTGCCATTCATGTCTGTTTCGTTGAAGATCCAAGTGGAACCATCTTCGTTCACGTCATCAACCTCCCAACAACCGTTTTGGATTTCGGAAGAGAAATCACAGGAATACGGGTAGGAAAAATTAATGCCGCACTGTGCATAACCAATGGCCATCATTGAGACCATTGCAAACAAAAGGGTAAAAAACTTTTTCATAGGCATAAAATTTAAGGTTAATAAATAATGTGGGGGTTAATCGTATTCTTCAAATTTTCAATACAGTAAATTTTCGTCTTTTATCCCATTTTACCTTCTATGAACATTGCAAAGATAGGTATTTTTTTTAATTCCACCACAAAAGAAAAAAAATTTTTTCAACTTTTTTTACAGAATGTAAAATATAGACAAACAACATCTTATGAATCGTTGACATTCTTTACTCAATACTTTGCACGCAAAAACTATTTTTACACGGTGTCGAAAATGGAAGAAATTAGGGACAATTCCGTATTTTTTTATTAAAAAATCGTATCTTTGCACCCGTTTCTCACAAAAGACGAAAAATTTTAAATACTTAATAAACAATAATATGGCAATCAAAGACGATTTCACAACCCGACACAATGGACCTTCCTGCGAGGAAGCCCAGAAAATGTTACAGACCATCGGTGTAAAGTCGATGGACGAATTGATTGAGAAGACGGTGCCCGCGGCCATCCGCCTGCCCCGCCCGCTCGACCTCCCCGAAGGCATGCAGGAGGGCGAATATCTAAACCTCATCAATGCCAAAATGGCCAAGAACAAGATGTACCGTTCCTTCATCGGCATGGGTCACTACAACACCTACACCCCCGCCGTGATTCTGCGTAACATCTTCGAGAACCCTGGCTGGTACACCGCCTACACTCCCTATCAGGCCGAGATTTCACAGGGCCGTATCGAAGCCCTGCTCAACTACCAGACCATGGTCAGCTCCCTCACCGCCATGCCGATGGCCAACGCCTCCATGTTGGACGATGCCACCGCCGCCGGCGAGATGATGCTGATGTTCTTCCGTTGCCGCACCCGTGAACAGCAGAAAAACAACGTCCATAAATACTTCGTCTCCGAAGGCGTGTTCCCGCACTGCGTCGGTGTGATGCAGACCAACGCGGCCGCTCAGGGCATTGAGCTCGTCATCGGCAAGGCCGACCAAGTAGAACTCGACGAGACCTTCTTCGGCGCAATGATCCAGTACCCGAACTACTGGGGCGGCATACACGACTTCTCCGCTTTCACCGCGAAGTGCCACGAGAAGCACATCTTCGTGGGTGTGGCCACCGACCTGTACGCCCTCACGCTCCTCACGCCTCCCGGCGAATGGGGCGCCGACTGCGTGACCGGTTCCACCCAGCGTTTCGGCATCCCGATGGGCTTCGGCTCACCGGCCGCCGGTTTCTATGCCTGCACCGAGGAGTTCAAGCGCCAGATGCCCGGCCGTATCATCGGTATCACCGTTGACGCCGAAGGCAACCGCGCCGTGCGTATGGCCCTCCAGATGCGCGAGCAGCACATCAAGCGCGAGAAAGCCACCTCCAACATCTGCACCGCCAGTGCCCTCACCGCCATCATGGCTGGCTTCTACGCCATGTGGCACGGTGCCGACGGACTCCGCAACAAAGCCCTCAAGATCAATGTGCTGGCCGGTGTGCTGGCTTCCGAAGCCGCCAAGTATGGTTTCAAGCAGTACAACGAGGCCTATTTCGACACCCTCTGCCTCGAAACGCCCGAAGGTCTCACCTGCGACGACGTGAAGAAGGTGGCCCTGTCGAAAGAGATCAACCTCTGCTACCACTGCGAACGCTGCTTCACCGTCTCTTTGGACGAGACCGTGACCTTGAAGGATGTCAACGCCATCCTCGAAGTGCTGGCCCTCACCGCCAACAAGCCGTTCACTCCCTACGTTTGCAACGGCAACTGCACCCCGATGGCCAACATTCCCGAGAAGCTGCAACGCAAATCACCCATCCTCACGCAGGAAATCTTCCACAAATATCATTCCGAAACGGAGATGATGCGTTATATGAAGATGATGGAAATCAAGGATTTGTCGCTCAACCGCGCGATGATTCCGCTGGGAAGCTGCACCATGAAGCTCAACGCTGCCGCTGAGATGCTGCCGCTGAGCTGGGCTGCTGCCTGCAACATCCATCCGTACGCTCCCGCCGACCAGACGC
>JBGURX010000052.1:0-88774 GCA_045132235.1 Bacteroidales bacterium | reverse complement strand
GCCATACGCACCATGGCGTCATACACAGCCGAGTCGCCGTGGGGATGGTACTTACCGAGCACCTCACCGACGATACGCGCTGACTTTTTATGCGGACGGCCGGCAAGAATTCCCTGGTCCCACATGGCGTAGAGGATTCTACGATGCACCGGTTTCATGCCGTCGCGGGCATCCGGCAGGGCACGGGCCACAATCACCGACATGGAGTAGTCGATGTAGGCCGTCTTCATCTGGTTTTCAATGTTAACTTGAACGATTCTTTCTCCTTCTGACATTTTTACCAAAATTTTATTATAAGTTAATGATTATCAAATATTTAATAAAATATTATTAGACTGCAAAGATACATAAAATTTCAATACAAGCGGTTTATTTTGGATTTTATGGAGAAAATTTTTCTCACCGACACCCCCTCGGTAAAAATTTTCAAGTCGCTAAAACGCAAAATTTCGGGTGTAAAATGCAAAATTCCAGATTTTGATACAGATTTCACCCTTTATTTTGAAAATTCAGCGAGAATCATAAAAAAGTGTTTGGACCCCCTTTACCATCTTTCAACATTTTTTTATCTTTGCCAACAGAAAACAAAACATTATTATCAACTTATTTTATTCATTATGAAAAAGTTATCATTTTATTAATGTCTCTTTGCCTTTTACTTTGTGTATCATGTGGCGAAAAAAAGCCCACTGAAAGCCCCGCCAACATGGGTGACAACACTGAAATTGAGGCCACTACCACCACCTCCTCCACTGAAAGCACTCCGAAATATGAGGGCAGCCCCGCATACGTGGAAATCATGACCTTTTTCGACAACACTGAAGCCCAGCTCGAAAACTGCAACCTTGAACAATACCAGCTCATCCACAAGATGACCTATGAAACTGTGCTTGCCAAATATGGCGAAGACGACATCACGCCGGAAGAGAACGAAGAATTGAGAGTCAGATATGGCCAATTCGTTGAAAAAGTTGCTGAGAAAGCGAAAGATTTCGGCATGGCCGAATAGCCGTTGCAGCTGAAGCAATAAATAAAAAACCTGCGGTGTTTCCACCGCAGGTTTTTTTTTCGCAATCCAAAATGGCTTACCGCTTCACCAACTTCACAGTGCGCCGTACCGAAGTACCGTCGCTCACCTGCAGCAGGTAAACGCCGTCGGCATAGCCACTCAAATCCAGAACAGCATTCCCCTCTCCTATCATTTTATCCATCAACAATTTCCCATAAACATCATACACCTTCACACAAGCATTGACGAGTGAGGTGCTGAGGTTGAAGTGCCCTTCTGACGGATTGGGCCACACGCGCACAGCCGCCTCAGCAGCCATTTCGCTCACTGCATCAGGGGTAAGAAGGTGCATGGTGACCACACTGTCGCAGCCCGCTTCCGTGGTAAGCGTCACCATCTGCGAACCCGATTCGGCGAACACGACACCGTTCCATTCGTACGGCAATTCGTTGATTGACAGCACCAACGTATCGTCCATACGATACGACGGGTTAACTGTCAGCACCATCGTCACCGTGCTGTCGCAACCGCCCGGAATGGGGAAACTTGCCACCTGCACACCCGCTTCCTCAAACAACAGACCATTCCACGAATAGGGCAACTCGTTGGAACAAATGGTGCGTTCTTCCTGAACATCAGCGGAATGCAGCACTACCAACCGCATGGTGACCACACTGTCGCAGCCATGCGAAGTGGAAAGGGTAACCGTTTGCACATCAGAGCCTTGGAAAACAACGCCATTCCATTCGTAAGGAAGTTCACTCTCACAAATTTCGGCATAGTCGCCAATTGTATATCCCTGATTGATAGTTAGATGAAGAATATAGGTGCTGTCACATCCTTCCACAGCGGGAATATAATGCTCGTATGTACCTGAGGCATAGTAAAGTTCATCATTCCAAAGGTAGGGAATACTGCTGGGGCACACCTCCACATACTCTTCCTGATAGAGGCCCTGCAGCACCGTCACAGTCACCGGCACCCGCTCGGGGCTTTCGTTGCCAGTAAGCGTGTTGTAAGAGGCAACATAAAAAGTGGTGGTAGAAGAAATGGAAGGATAGAAGACGGTATCCGTGGCCAACTCCATGACATCCGTTTCAGAAGCATACCAGCGGCAGGTGTTGGCATTGAAACCGGGCTGCGCTGTAAGGAGCATAGTGGCACTGGCGCAGAACTCGGCATCTTGGGTGATGGCACGCGAAATGTCGCTGCCCTGCAGGTCGGTACCGGTCACGAAGGCAATCTGCAACGCGGCTCCGTCGGTGCCGGTCTGTCCCGTGCCGCCGTTGCCGCCACGACCGCCTGCGCCGCCCCGTGCGCCGGAGCCTGCCGTACCCGTGCTGGAGCAGCCGCCGCCGCTGCCGCCGCTGCCACCCACGCCGCCGGCTCCACCGGCTCCACCGGCGCCGCCATGACCGGCGTTGCCTTGTGCGATGGTGCAGTTGAACATAGCGGGAGTAGCTGATTCATAGCAATATATACCAAAAGAGCCACCTCCTGACATGCCACCGTAGCCGCCAGCGCCGCCTTCGCCGCCGGAACCACCGCCACCACCGGCACCGCCACAGTACTGACCGGGAATGCCGAGGATGTAATTGGTGGCACCGCCGCCGCCGCCACCGCCGCCACCGCCGCCACCACCGGCACCGTCAGTGCCGGAAAGGGCCTGCGCTGCGGGGATGAAATAGTAGCCCCACGTATAATTTACAGGAGTGGTAGGAGTTACGCCATTGGCACCGTTGCTGCCGGCGCTGCCCACCGAGCCGGTATGGCCTGCCGAACCGCCCGCGCCGCCGTAGCCGCCCGAACCACCGGCGCCATTGCCGCCCGTTGAACCCGTAACGCCAGAGTAGCCGCCCTGACTGTGGGTGACGGAGCCTTCGCCGCCATTGCCACCGCGGCCACCCGTACGGACGCCGCTACCCACTGCCGAACCGCCAACGCCTTCATCGTCGCCATCGTTGGTCCACTCGGAGAGGCCGCCGTCGCCGCCGGAAGAGCCGTTATTGCCGGAAGCACCGGCTGCGCCCACGCCGCCTGCAATGCCATTGCCGCCATTGCCACACAGCAACTCACAATCAATCAACTGGTTGTCATCGGCATCACCGGTAAGGAAAAGCACATAGGTAGAAGCCCCCTTGCCCGAATAGGCACGGTCGGCATCGGTGGCGGAAGCCACAGCCAAGCGCAGCCGGATAAGTGTCCAGTGGTTGGCTCCCATCGAGCGGAAGGCGATCTTCTGGTTGTAGTCGAGCACCGACTGCAGGGCATCCACCGTGATGGTGGTGGTGCCGCCGTCGGGCTGCCATGTGGTGGCGTCGAGGCCGCCTTCGATGGTGAGGTAGCTGCGCAGGTCAAGGGTCTGGCTTTCGGCATAGCTGCCGGAAGCGACGCGGATGACGGTGCCGTTGTCGTCGGCGAGGGCCAGTGCGCGGGCAATCGTGCGGAGGGGCGCGGAGGCACTGCCGTCGGCAGCATCATCACCCTGCGTGGAAACATAAAGGTTCTGCTGCGCAAAAAGCGAGCCGGTGAGGCACATCAGCAAAAGCAATATTCCATTGACTTTCTTCATATTCATACCATATTTATTATACGTCACAAAATCGGCGGCAAAATTACAACAAAAACACAAGCAGAAAGGAAAAGTTACAAAATTTTTATTTATCATCTTTATAATCAATAAAATAAAAATCATAATAAAAGTTAAAGAGAATTTTTCTTGAATAATAGACAAAAAAAATGTAACTTTGCCCGATTTTTTACAAGGTGAATTAGAAAAATATAAATAACTATAAATCAATATCTTAAAATGGAAAAATTAATCATCACAGCCGCTATTTGCGGAGCAGAAGTCACGAAAGAGCAGAACCCTGCCGTACCTTATACTGTTGAAGAGATTGTCCGCGAGGCGAAGTCGGCGGTGGATGCCGGCGCTGCCATTGTGCACTTGCACGTGCGTTTCGACGATGGCACGCCCACCCAGAGCCGCGAGCGTTTCCAGGAGTGTGAGGAGGCCATCTACAAGGTATGTCCCGATGTGATCCTGATCCCCTCGACGGGCGGTGCAGTGGGCATGACTCCCGACGAGCGTCTGCAATCGACCGACACCACTCCGATACCGGAGATGGCCACGTTGGACTGTGGTACCTGCAACTTCGGCGATGAGATTTTCGACAACACGATGCCCACGATGCGTGCCTTTGGCAAGCGCATGATCGAGCGCGGCATCAAGCCTGAGTACGAGTGCTTTGAAATGGGACATCTGGACACGATTCTGACGATGGCCCGCAAGGGACAGGTGCCCAGTGCGCCGATGCAGTTCAACTTCGTATTAGGCGTTCCCGGATGTACACCCGCCACGGTGGCCAATCTTTGCTGGTTGGTGAACGCCATTCCGGCAGGCAGCACTTGGACGGTGACCGGCATCGGTCGTCACGCCTTCCCGATGGCAGCTGCGGCCATCGCCATGGGCGGCAACGTGCGCGTGGGCTTCGAGGACAACCTGAACCTCGCCAAGGGCGTTCCCGCCAAGTCGAACGGCGAACTGGTGGCGAAAGTGGTGCGCTTGGCCAAGGAACTCGGTCGTGAGGTGGCCACCTCCGACGAGGCACGTGTCATTCTCGGACTTCCCGCCAGAAAGAAATAATCATTCCGACCATTCCCAAAAAGGAAAACATCATGTCGAAAGTCGCAATCATCACCGGTGCCGACGGTGGCATGGGGCAAGAGCATGTGAAGGCGGTCAGCAAGGCGGGCTACGAGGTCGTGATGGCCTGTCGCAATCCGCAGAAGGCATGGCCCATCTGCAAGGAGCTCATCGCGAAGACGCACAACACCAACATCCAGGTCATCAAACTCGACCTCGCCTCTTTCGCCAGCATCTACGCTTTTGTGGAGGAGATCCGCAAGCAGTACGACCATGTGGACCTGCTGCTCAACAATGCGGGCACGCTGCTGCACCATGCCGCACAAACGGAGGACGGCATCGAGAACACCGTGGGTGTCAACTACTTGGGACACTACCTGCTGACACGGCAGCTGCTGCCGCTGATTCCGCCGGGGAGCCGCATTGTGAACATGGTGT
Organism: Bacteroidales bacterium; assembly: GCA_045132235.1. GTDB lineage: Bacteria > Bacteroidota > Bacteroidia > Bacteroidales > WCHB1-69 > UBA1756. The sequence continues at coordinate 83,681 of JBGURX010000052.1, read as the reverse complement.
CGCTCACCATCCGTTACGGCAAAATCGACCACGACATCTTCACCCCCGTTGACCAGCAGCACTTCAACCGCTTCCGCGCCTACTCCGACTCCAAACTCGCCCTGCTCTATTTCACCCTTGACCTTGCGGAAGAGCTGAAAGAGAAAAACATCCTCGTGAACTGCGCCGACCCGGGCATCGTGAGCACCAACATCATCCGGCAGGGCAACATTGTGGTGGACAAGCTGTGCGACTGGTTCTTCCGTCCCATCATCTACAAACCCGCAAAAGGAGCCAGCACCATGCTGTACCTGGCCCTCACACCCGACCTCAACGTCACTGGGAAATGCTATGCAAGAAAAAAAGAGGTACGCCTGAAACGGAAGATGATCGACAACCCCTACCGCAAGCAACTGCACGACAAAACAGAGGAACTGATTAAACTGAAAAGTAAAAACGGTGCATGCACCGTCTCCCAAAACCAAGAGTAAAGACGATGCATGCACCGTCTCCTAAAAACAAACCATCATGCTAAAGATAGAGAACCTACACGTATCCATCCACGGAAAAGAGATCCTGAAAGGCGTCAACCTCGAAATCAACAAGGGCGAGGTGCATGCCATCATGGGACCGAACGGCACGGGCAAGAGCACCCTTGCGTCGGTGATTGCCGGCAAGGACATCTTCGAGGTCACCGAAGGCCGCATCCTTTACGAAGGCAAGAACCTGCTGGAAATGAGCATTGAGGACCGTGCCCGCGAGGGCATCTTCATCGGCTTCCAGTACCCCGTGGAGATCCCCGGCGTTAGCATCGCAAACTTCATGCGCACCGCAATCGACGAGAAACGCCGCTACCACGGTCTGGAACCGCTCACCGAGCTGGAGTTCCGCAAGATGATGAAAGAGAAGGCCAAAGTGGTGGAGCTGACCGAGAAGCTGAGCAACCGCTCGGTGAACGAGGGCTTCTCCGGCGGCGAGAAGAAACGCAACGAGATCTTCCAGATGGCCATGCTGGAGCCCAAGCTCTCCATCCTCGACGAGACCGACTCAGGACTTGACATCGACGCGCTGCGCATCGTGGCCAACGGCGTCACCCAGCTCAAGTCGCCCGAAAACTCCACCATCGTCATCACCCACTACCAGCGTCTGCTCGACTACATCGTGCCCGACTTCGTGCATGTGCTTTTCGACGGCAAGATTGTGAAGAGCGGCAGCAAAGAGCTCGCCCTCGAGCTGGAGCATCGCGGCTATGAATGGATCAAACAGGAATACGAATCGGCTAACAAACAATAAGATGACGAAAGAAGAAAAACTCATCATTGACCAGTGCATGGCCGACCTGACACAGTGGAAGGTGCAGGGCAATCCCTCTCCCTACCGTCCGGTGGAAGAGTATTTCCACTGCAAAGTGAAGGACATCGACACACAGATGTGCATCTTCCTGAACGGCTGGTATGTACATAACAACCAACCTCTTACCATTTCACCCGAAGGCGTTATCGTGGGTTCGCTGATGGAAGCCGTCCGTCGTTTCCCCGACAAGGTGCTCCCCCACCTCAACAGTCAGCCGGCACCCACCGAAGACGACCTTTCGGCCCTTAACCGCCAGCGTTACAACGACGGCCTTTTCGTTTATGTACCCGAAAATGTCACGGTTGAAAAGCCCATCCAGCTCATTTCCCTCACCGACTCGAACGACGAGCTGATGATCAACAACCGCCATATCATTGTGTTGGAGAAAAATGCAGAACTTTCGTTCGTGCAGTGCGACGACTCCATCCAATTCAAAAAGAGCTTCATCAACAACGCCACCATCATCCGCATGGCGGAGGACTCCCGTCTTTCCTATTATAAAATGGAAAACAAAAATCCCGAGTCGATGCTGTTCAACGAGGTGGATGTGGAGCAGAAGGCACATTCGCAGTTCTACTCCAACGCGATGACCTTCAACACCGGCTACCTGAGAAGCAGAATCAACGTGCGCCTCACCGAGCCTTTCGCCACGGCCACGATGCACGGGCTGTACTTGGTGGACCGGAAACAGCATGTTGACAGTCAGATTTTTGTGGACCATCAGGTGCCGGACTGCGAAAGTCATCAGCTGTACAAGGGCATTGTGGATGACGAGGCGAAGGCCAATTTCCTCGGTCATGTGGTGGTACGCCCCGACGCGCAGCGCACATTGGCCGACCAGACCAACCGCAACATCACCCTCACCGACACAGCGCATGTCACCTCGCGGCCTTTCCTTGAGATTTATGCCGACGATGTGAAGTGCAACCACGGCACCACCGTAGGGCAGCTCGACGACGAGGCCATGTTCTACCTGCGCACCCGCGGCATCTGCGAGCGAAACGCTCGCATGCTGCTGATGTTCGCCTTCGCCAACGAAATTGCCAACCACATCAAAATCGACTCACTGCGTGAACGTTACATTTTGATGATCCGCAAACGCCTCAACGGCGAGCTGACCATCTGCGACCAGTGCGTGCTGCATTGTCCGCACTTGGTGAACGGATAACCGACCTTTTCCTTTGCCGCCATGAAACGCCGACTTCTCCCCTTCCTGTTGCTGCTTCTCGGCTGGGCATTGCTGTCAGAACAACTGTCGGCGCAGTCGGACTTGCCTCTGCGCGTGGAGTTCACCGCCGCAAAGGACCAGCACGACTACAACATGGCGCTGGCCGACACATCAGGACTGTTTGTTTTCTATGATGCCGGCAGCATCAGTGCGGACACCAACCGCTGGATTTTCCTGCATTATGACACCAATTTCGTAAAAACCGGCAACACATCCGTTTATCTTCCCCCGCTCACCGACTTCATCGCATCAGCATACAGCAACGGAAAGCTGTACCTGCTCATGCAGAAACGGCAGCCCAAGAAGTCGCCCCTGCGCACCTTTTTCATTACCATCACCCTCGAAAAGAAAACCTTCGAGGTGACGGAGATTGACGGAATAGAGGCCAACGACCTGTCGGGCCTGTACGCCGCCGACGGACAACTGCTGCTGCTCGCCACGGGAGCCAAGAGCGACCTCGTGTATTTCTACCAGCCGGCGGGCAACCGGCTGACCTGTCTCAGCGACATCTTCAGCTACAAGGTGGAATGCTGCACCGCCGACACCGCCGGCCGCCGCTGGCTGGTCGGGCTGCACCACACCAACAGCGTGCAGGATGACCTCTTCCTCTACGAGTACGGCTGGGACAGCCGGGCAGGCAACCTCATCCGCTTCCCGCAGCAGCTGCCCGACGGCACCAACGTACTGTGCCAGACCGCCCGATCCTTCCCGCTCAACGCCGACACCGTACTGTTCCTCGGCACCTACAACACCCTCTCCGACCGGCAGTCCATCAGCCTGCACTCCGGTGTCTATTCAATGCTTTTCACCCACCATCAGTTCGACAGTCTGCAGACCTACAACTTCACCGCCCTCAAAAGCCGCAGCTCCGCCAATACCCAGACCGCCAACCTCAACCTGCAGCTGCAAATCGGTGCCACGGCCAACACTGAGAACCAGTACAGCATCGTGTCAGAGGTTTACTATCCCGACTACACTTACACCTACAGCAATTATAACGACAACATGTACTACTCCTCCCCCACTCCCACCACCGTGTTCGCCGGCTACCAGTTTGTGAATGCCTACATCACCACTTTCGACACGGCAGGACGGCTGCTGTGGGACCACTATTTCCCACTCACCTCCACCAGTCTCATGCACCTTTCGCCCGTGCTCAGCCTCAACTATATCGGTGAAGACGCGCTCATTTACCACGTTCGCAACAGCAAGATTTTCAACACTTTGATTAATGGATACGAGACATTGGAGAAACTTTCTGCAATCAATATTGAGACAATGAACAAACGCGACGTGGTGGAATACAGCAATGACGTACAGCTCCAACGCTGGTACGGCGACAACTTCATCGCGAGCGGTTACCAATATCTCCGCAACCGCGACAAGGCCGCCAAGGCAAAGCGTTATGTATTCTTTATCAATAAATTAGAATATCAATAAACCATGCGACGCAGTCCTGTTTTTCTCTTTTTTCTGCTTTTGTTCTGGATGACAGGGGCACAGTGCCAGCTGCTGAGCGAATCCGAGCTGAAGAAAAAGCCCGTGTTCACCTCGATAGAGGAGGCGGCAAAATCGCCGCAGGAGGTGTATCGCATGAAACTGAAAATCAAAGCCGACTCGCTGCCTGACGAGCTGTTCCAGTTCACGAACTTGCAGGAGTTGGTGGTGTCGCGTTGCAAGTTGAATGTGCTCAATGTCCGTATCGGCGAGCTCACACAGCTGCAACGGTTAGACGTATCGGTCAACCACTTGGTGGCATTGCCGGAAAGCATTTGCCGGCTCACTCACCTCAAAGAGCTGATTATCAACCGCAACATCATCGCCGCGCTGCCGGAGAATATCGGCGGCATGGAGGCGCTGGAGTACATTGATGCATGGAGCAACCCGCTGTACGTGCTGCCGGAGGGCATCAGTGCACTGCGGTACATGCTGAAGGAGATAGACCTCCGTCAGGTGGAATTACGCGATGAAGAGTTGGAGGCGATGGAGAAACTGCTGCCGGAGACCAAGATACAGTACACCTCCACCTGCGACTGTCACAGCACGCGGGGCAAGTAGTTAGGCTTCCGGGAAGAAGGAATCCACAAACTCACGGCGGTTGAACACCTGCAGCTGGTCGATTTTCTCACCCACACCGATATATTTCACAGGAATCTTGAACTGGTGGGAGATGCCGATGACGACACCGCCCTTGGCAGTTCCATCCAACTTCGTGATGGCCAATGCGTTGACCTCTGTAGCGGCAGTAAACTGCTTGGCCTGTTCGATGGCGTTCTGACCGGTGGAGCCATCGAGCACCAGCAGCACCTCGTCGGGCGTGTTGGGCAGCAGTTTGCCCGTCACATTCTTGATTTTGGAGAGCTCGCGCATGAGGTTGGACTTGTTGTGGAGGCGGCCAGCGGTGTCGATGATGACCACGTCGCACTTCTTGGCGATGGCCGACTTGACGGTGTCGTAGGCAACGGCGGCAGGATCGGCGCCCATGGGCTGCACCACGATGGGCACGCCTGCGCGTTCGGCCCACACCTCGAGCTGGTCAACGGCGGCGGCACGGAAAGTGTCGGCGGCACCGAGCATCACCGAATAGCCTTTCTTCTTGAACTGGTAGGCCAACTTGCCAATAGTGGTGGTCTTGCCGGCACCGTTCACCCCGACAACCATGATGATGTACGGACGGCCCAGATCAGCGGGGATGGAGAAGTCGGGTTGGTCCTCTTGGTTGTTTTCCATCAGAAGGTCGGCGATTTCTTCCCGAAGAATCATCTGCAACTGTCCGGTTCCCAAGTATTTGTCGCGTGACACACGCGCCTCGATGCGTTCAATGATCGTGAGGGTGGTCTCCACGCCCACATCCGAACTCACCAGCACCTCCTCCAAGTTATCAAGCACCTCGTCGTCCACCTTCGACTTGCCGACGACCGTCTTGGCCAGTTTGGCAAGGAAGCTCTCCTTGGACTTTTCCAGTCCCTTATTCAGTTCTTCTTTCTTTTCTTTGGTAAAAAATGAAAAAAAGCCCATAGCCGCTATTTTAGAAATTGCGGTGCAAAGATACAAAAAACTACACATAATTTGCCGGGCAACCGCAAAACATTTTTTAATTCACCAAAACGTGCTGGATTCCAAAAAAAATTATTACTTTTGCACTTTCAAAGAAAACAACAAAAAATCACCATTATGAAAAAATATTTCATCACCTTATTTGTGGGCATTCTGGTCGCACTGACTTCGGGATGCACGAAATTCGAGCCTGCCACCGTAGAGGCTTCTGTCACCCCCATCTCCTACCCGGGCACCTGCATCATGGACTGCAAGGGCACCATCACCGAGAATGGCGGCTGCAAGTATTTCAACGAAGTGGGCTTCCTCTTCAGCCTCACCCCGGAACCCACCTACAAGGCCGACGGTGTGACCACCATCGCCATGGAGGAGCATGACGGGAAGAGCACGACCTTCAACATCACCTACAACGGTGCCATGCTCGACACCGTGTATTACGTGCGCGCCTACGTGTGCACCAACGCCGGCACCGGCTACAGCGAGGCCAAAATCATCCCCACCTATTCCACAACCGAATAATCACCATTAAACCTGTTTTTAATAATGAGAAATAAAATTCTTGCCATCAACCCAGGGGCAACCTCCACTAAAATTTCCGTCTTCGAAGGCGAAAAGAACATCTTCACCACCAACATCAAGCACTCCGTCGAAGAGCTGTCGAAGTTCGCAGCCCTCGCCGACCAGTACGACTACCGCAAGAATTTCGTTCTGGAAGAACTGAAGAACCAGAATGTCAGCCTTGACGAAATCGCCATCGTGATGGGCCGCGGCGGACTCATCAAGCCGCTCACCTCCGGCGTATATCGCGTCAACGACCTGATGAAGAAACACCTTTTGGAAGGCTACAACGGCGTGCATGCCTGCAACCTCGGCGGTCTCATCGCCGACAGCGTGGCCAAGATGATCGGTCTGGAAGCCGCCTACATCGCCGACCCCGTCATCGTGGACGAGATGGACGACATCGCCCGTATTTCCGGGCACAAGGATTTTGAGCGCCTCTCCATCTTCCACGCCCTCAACCAGAAGGCCATCGCCCGCATCTATGCCAAATCCATCGGCAAGAAATATGAAGAGCTCAACCTGATCGTGGCCCACATGGGCGGCGGCATCAGCGTGGGCGCACACCGCAAAGGCCGCGTCGTGGACGTGAACCAGGCCCTCGAAGGCGAAGGACCGTTCTCTCCCGAACGCTCCGGAACCCTCCCGATGGACCAGGTCATCAAGGCCTGCTACAGCGGCAAATACACCTTCGAAGAGATGCGCAAGGTGATCGTGGGCAAGGGCGGCCTCGTGTCGTACCTCGGCACCAACGACGCCTACGAGGTGGAGAAACGCGCCCTCGCCGGCGACAAGTACGCCGACCTCATCGAGCGCGCCATGGCCTACCAGATCGGCAAGCAGATTGCCGGCAACGCCGCAGTGCTCGAGGGCAAGGTGGACGCCATCCTGCTCACCGGCGGCATCGCCTACGGCAAGCCCATCGTCGGACACATCAAGCGCCACGTGGAGTGGATCGCCCCCGTAGCCGTATATCCCGGCGAGGACGAAATGGCCTCCATGGCGATGAACGCCCGCATGATCCTCGACGGCAGCATCGAGGTGAAGGAGTACGAATAAAAGGTGAAGGACAAAACCACCTTAACATATTATGAAAAAGAAACTTTTCGTACTGATTTTTGCATTGCTAATCAGTAGCGTTATGGTATTTGCACAGACTACCATAGTTGATTGTAGCGACCTTGAGACCATTGACGACCGCAACACTTGGACATTAGTCAATGGTTCTCAGACCAATCAATGGGTATTCGGCACAGCCGCGAACGACGGTTACTCTCTGTACATCTCCAATTCCCCATCCTCTTCCACACCGCCCAACGAATACTCCAGTTTCACCGACCAGCAGTCAAATGTTTGGGCATACAAGGATGTCAAATTCCCCAATTGCGACGAAGGGTTTGTTTTCAGTTTCGACTGGAGATGCTATGGGGAAACCGCGACGGAGAACCTTGACTTCATGTATGTTTACATCGGCTATCCCATCAGTGTAACCGCAGGCGATTTCGGGAGCCCTTCCGGATTAAAACGTCTTACGAATCCCCTTACTGGCAATTACAGATTCTCAAGGTCAAATACATGGCAGCACTTTGAAACCTCTCTTCCCATTGATGCGAATGATTCAATCAACTATTCAGAGCATAACATACGCTTGTACTTCTTCTGGCACAATGACAATATGGATGAAGGGACGCTTCCAGCCGCAGTGGACAATATTTGTATTCACTCATTATGTTCTTCGCCTGATGCCATACCCGAATCGGCAGAAACCGTCGATGGCGAAAGTATCATCCTTTATCCCAATCCCACCAGTGGCACTGTATCCATCCAACTGACGCCCGGGACTTTTTCCACGTCACTCGAAATCCAAGTATTCGACATCTATGGCCAGCTGATAGATGTTATGCACGGTAACGGCGAAAAAAATCGTATTGACCTGTCAGCCTATGCAACAGGAGTTTACCTCATCAAATTAGTGGACAACGGAAATGTGATAGGCGTACAGAAGGTGGTGAAAAATTAATTCTACATAAAAACCAGCTATTGTTTTTTGCAGCCATTTTTTAATCAACGTTATGTTCATAGCCATCTATAGCCGGCCCGCCACCCACGAAGGCACCATTTTTCTCTCCGAAGCCATCCGTTTCCTGCACGAAAAAGGAGTGACGGTAACGGCCTTTCACTCCTTGACCGATTGTCTTGAAAAAGATATAGTAAATTATATATCAAGCATTTTCAAAAACCAGCAGGAGTTGGCGGCACTGCACCCCGACTTCCTCTTCTCCATCGGCGGCGACGGCACTTTCATTGATGCCGCCAACCTTGTGGGCGACACCGGAATGCCGATTCTGGGCATCAACACCGGCCGTATCGGCTTCCTCACCAATGTAAACCGCAGCAACTACAAAGAGGCTTTCGACTTTTTGCAAAATTCTGATTATCAAATTGAAAAAAGAAGTTTGCTGCAAATCACCAGCGACAATGGTGCGACACTGCCCGCTGGTTTCGCCCTCAACGACATCTCCATCCACCCGCACGGCGACTCCATCAACGCGGTGCATGTGGAGGCCAACGGCGAGCGGCTGAACACCTACTGGGGCGACGGCCTCATCGTGGCCACCCCCACCGGCTCCACCGCCTACTCGCTGAGTTGCGGCGGCCCCATCCTCGTACCCTCCGCCAACGTGATGGTGCTCACCCCCATCGCTTCCCACAGTCTCACCGTGCGGCCCATCGTCCTTCCCACCGACAATGAATTGAAAATCAGAGTAGAGAGTCGTTCCCACCGCTTTATCCTCTCCGTGGATTCACACCGCCTGACGATGGACGACACCGTCACCCTCACCGTGAGCCGCGCTCCCTACACCATCCAAACCATCCGCCTCCCCAACGCCGGCTTCTACTCCGTGATCCGTGAGAAACTGCTATGGGGGCTCGACAAACGCAACTTCTCCAACGATGAATAAACTCAACAAACGACAGCTGAAACCCGGCAACATGCTCAACCCCACCCCCGTGGTGATGGTGAGCTGCGGCGAAACGCCCGACGAATACAACATCATCACCATCGCATGGTGCGGCACCCTGTGCAGCGACCCTCCGATGTGCTACATCTCCGTGCGTCCCAACCGGCACTCCCACCCCATCATCAAGAAAAATCAGGAGTTTGTCATCAACCTCGTTTCCAATGAGTTGGCGGAACGCACCGACTGGTGTGGCGTGCGGTCGGGCGACAAATACAACAAGTTCATCGAGACCGGCCTCACGCCCGTGCGCGGCAGCATGGTGAAGGCCCCGATGATTCACGAAGCCCCCGTCAATATCGAGTGCGTGGTGAAGCAGGTGATTCCGCTCGGCTCGCACGACATGTTCATGGCTGAAATCGTGGCGGTGCACGCCGACGAGAGACTTTTCGACAAGAAGACCGGCGCGATGCACTTGGAGCGTGCCAACCTCGTGTCCTATTCCAACGGTCATTATTACGACTTGGGGAAAATCATCGGAAAGTTCGGTTTTTCGGTGGAAAAACGCTCTGGCGACCCCTCCCGCACTCCCCGTCCCAACCGCAAATCCAAACCTTCATTTTGCACAAAATAATGTGCTGAATGTAAAGAAAGAAAATTGTATCTTTGCAGCGGGAAAATTATGCCTTTCCCAATCTGCCATTCATTGCTGCAATGAATTTTAATTTATTGCTAGTAAGTGAATTATATACTAAAACAAAGCGATATGAGTCTATATCAGAATGCAGTAAAAAAACCTATCATGACCGCCCTTGTGTATGTGGCCATCGCCATCCTCGGTGTCTATTCGGTCATGAAGCTGCCCATCGACCTTTTCCCTGACATGGGTTCCAACCACATCATGGTGTTCACGGTGTATGCCGGCGCCAGCGCCGCCGATATCGAGAACAACGTCACCAAGCCCATCGAGAACGTGCTCAACAGTGTGGAAGACTTGAAGGAGATGACCTCCCAGTCGAAGGAGAACTACTCCATCGTGACGCTGGAATACGAGTATGGCATCGACATCGACAAGGCGACCAACGACGTGCGCGACAAGCTCGACATGATGAACTCGCAGCTGCCCGACGGCTGCAACCTGCCTTTCCTGTTCAAATTCAGCATGGAGGACATCCCCATCCTGATGCTGTCGGTGAAGTCGGACGAAAGCACCAACGCCCTGTACAAGATTCTGGACGAGCGCGTGTCGCAGCCCATCAGCCGTATCAAGGGCGTGGGCACAGTGTCCATCTCGGGTGCACCGAAGCGTGAGATCGCCATCTACTGCGACCCCGACAAGCTTGACGAGTTCAACCTCACCGTCGCCGGCATCGCCCAGAAAATCGCCGCCGAGAACCGCAACCTGCCGTTAGGCTCGATGGACATCGGTTCGGAGACCTACTCGATGCGTGTGCAGGGCGAGTTCGACAATGCCGACCAGCTCAACGACATCGTGGTGGCCGGCGACGGCACCACCAAGAGCGTCTATCTGCGTGATGTTGCTCAGGTGATCGACACCGTGCAGGAGCGTCTGCAGGAGGTGTACAACAACGGCAACCGCGGTGCCATGATCATCGTGCAGAAGCAGTCGGGCGCCAACTCGGTGGAGATTTCCAACAAGGTGATGGCCCTGCTGCCCGAATTGCAGAAAACTCTCCCGTCGGACATTGAAATCGGTATCATCGCCAACACCTCCGAAAGCATTGTCAACACCATCGACAGCTTGAAGAGCACCATCTTCATCATCCTCGTGCTGGTGGTCGTCGTGGTGCTGTTCTTCCTCGGACGGTGGCGCGCCACCTTCATCGTGGCCATCGTCATCCCCGTGTCGCTCGTGGCCGCCTTCATCTACCTGCGCCTCACCGGCAATTCGCTCAACATCATCTCGCTCTCCTCCCTGAGTATCGCCATCGGTATGGTGGTGGACGACGCCATTGTGGTATTGGAGAACATCACCACCCATATTGAGCGAGGCACCAAGCCCAAGGCGGCGGCCGTGTTTGCCACCAGCGAGGTGTCGCTGTCGGTCATCGCCACCACCCTTGTGCTTCTCGCTGTGTTCATCCCGCTGACCTTCCTCGAAGGGCAGGCCGGTATCCTGTTCAAGCAGCTGGGCTGGATTGTGGCCATCGTCTGCTCGGTGTCCACCCTCGCGGCATTGTCGCTCACCCCGATGCTCTGCTCGCTGATGCTGAAGACCAACCCGAGCCGCGGCAAGGTGTTCGGCACCATCTACAAGCCCGTCGAATGGACGCTCAACGGCCTCGACAAGCTGTACAGCCGCTTCCTCGGCTGGTGCGTGTCGCACCGTATCATCGTCATCCTTGTGGCACTCCTCCTCTTTGGCGGCAGCATGACCTTGCTGAAAGTCATCCCCACGGAGTTCTTCCCCACACAGGATATGGGTCGTCTGTCGGCCACGGTGAAACTGCCCGTCGGCACCCGCATGGAGAACTCGCGCGACTTCGGTCTTCGCTTCGCCGAACACATGAAGAAGGAGTACCCCGAGCTGCTGATGTGCAACTTCTCGGTAGGCCAGCCCGACGATGACAACTCCTTCGGCATCATGTCGGAGACCGGTTCCAACATCGTGAAATTCAACATGCGCTTCAAGAACAAAACCGAGCGCGAGCGTTCCATCACTCAGATTGCCGACCAAGTGCGTGCCGACCTCAACGAATACGAAGAGCTGTACAAGTACAACGTGACCGTGGGAAGCGGCGGCATGGGCGGACAGAACTCGGTGGACATCGAGCTGTACTGCTACGATTTCGAGACCTCCGACAAGGTGGCGGCAGAACTGGCGGAACGGATGCGCAAGGTGAAAGGCTGCTCTGAAGTCAACATCAGCCGTACAGAATATGTACCCGAACTGCACATCAACTTCGACCGTCAAAGGTTGGCGGAGCACGGTCTCAACCTGACCACGGCAGCCACCTACGTGCGCAACACCTTCAACGGCAACATCGCCTCTTACTACCGTGAGGAGGGCGACGAGTACAACATCCGCGTTAGGAACTTACAGAGCCGTCGGCAAAGCATCGAGGATGTGGAGAACATCCTCATCTATCCCCTCACGGGCGGCAGCGGCATCCGTCTCAAGGAGCTGGCCACCATCGAGGAGACCTTCACCCCGCCGACCATCGAGCGTAAAAACCGCGAGCGTATGATCAAAGTGTCGTGCGTGGTCGGCAAGGACGGCGTGCTCAGTGAGGTGGTGGAAGGCGCACAGCAGCAGCTCAACCAGATGGACATCCCCGGCGAGATGACCTACAACATCGGCGGCTCGTGGGAAGACCAGCAGGAGGCTTTCGCCGACATGAAGACCCTGATGGTGTTGATCGTGTTGTTAGTGTACATCGTGATGGCCGCGCAGTTCGAGTCGTTCACCTACCCCTTCGTCATCATGTTCTCCATCCCCTTCGCCTTCACAGGCGTGTTCATCGGCTTGGCGGTCACCAACACCCCGCTGGGTGTGATGGCACTGGTGGGCTTGTTGATGCTGATAGGTATTGTGGTGAAGAACGGTATCGTGCTGATTGACTACACCATCCTCTGCCGCGAGCGCGGCATGACCATCCGCGATGCAGTGGTGACGGCCGGCAAGTCGCGTCTGCGCCCGATTCTGATGACCACCCTCACCACCGTGCTCGGCATGATTCCGATGGCGGTGGGCACCGGCGAAGGTGCCGAGATGTGGCGCTCGCTGGGTATGACCGTGGCATGGGGTCTTTCGGTCTCCACCCTCGTCACCCTCGTGCTCATCCCGATTCTCTACAGCTGTTTCGCCAGCTTCGGCGAATGGCGCAAGAATCGGAAAATGAAAAATCAAAACATCACCTTATCATAACCCATCATCTCCCGTATGAACATCAATTTGCAAAAAACCATGTTCTGGACGCTCCTCTCCATCCTCATCCTCACCCTTGTAGCCTGCCGCACCAAGGCCAAAGAGGAGTTTTACCCCAACGGCGCCCTGAAGTCGAGCATCGAATACAAGGGAAAGATGAAACACGGAGAGGCTCGCGAATATTATCCCAACGGCCAAATCCGTTCGCTCGTGCGCTATCAGCACAACAAGGAGAACGGTCTCGCCGAGTACTACAATCAGGACGGCGTGATCATGATGGATGTGGAGATGAAGGATGGAAAGAAAAATGGCAGAATGCGCACCTACTTCCCTGTCGGCGGGCGCGAGATGGAGTGTTACTACGAGGATGACAAGTTGGAGGGCACCCAGACCTACTTCGACAAGCTCAACAAGAAGGTGTCGGAAATGCATTACCGCAACGACATTCCGGAAGGCGCCTATACGGCATGGTACAGCAAGACCGAAACCATCAACGGGCTGAATGCGCTGCGTTGCACAGGTTTTTATAAAAATGGCATGATGGATGGAGAATGGAATTATTATGATGAAAATGAGATGCCCGTCGGCCACGCCGTCTTCCAGCAAGGCACCGGCACGATGACCACCTACCAGAACGGCGAGGTGGTGAAGGTTACCCATTATGTCAAGAATATGAAAGAGGGTGATGAAATTGAGTATGATGGACATGATAACGTGGTGAAGACCACCACCTACCACAACGACCGCATCGTGGCCATCGACGGTGTAGAGATTTCAGTTTCTGAATAAACCACAACCCACAATATGCACCAACGGATTGCCACCATCCTGTTTCTCCTGCTGACATTTTATGGAGCGACGACGCTCCGTGCCCAGCAGAAGATTTACTTCCAGGCCGACCTCCTCGAATACGACGAGGACCTGCGACCCGGGGTGGACCAGTACACCGGCCACGTCATCTTCCGGCATGGCGAGACCGTTGGCTACTGCCAGTCGGCCGACAACTACCGCAACGAAAACCGCCTGCACGCCTACGGCAACCCCGTCAGAATCCATGTCAACGACTCAGTGACCTTATACGGGAAAGAGATTATCTACGATGGCAACAGCCGCGTGGTCTCCATCTTTTACAATGTGCGCCTCACCGACAACAGCACCACCCTCTACACCGACAGCATGACCTATGACCTCGAGGCCAAGATGGGCTACTACCTCTGCGGCGGCCGCATGGTGAGCGACTCCAATGTGCTGACCAGCCAAAAAGGATATTACTACACCGACAGCAAGACCGCCTACGTGAGCGACGACGTGCTTTTTGTCAACGAAACCTATACCGGCACCTGCGACAATGCCGCCTACAACACCGCCACCGAGGTGCTTCACTTCACCTCGCGCACCCACCTTTACTCCACCGAAAACGAAGCATGGACCGACAAAGGCTGGTACGACACCAAAGAGGAACTGGTCAGTTTGGTGGGCAATGCCGAACTGCACAACCAGAACCAGCACATCTCCGGCGACAGCCTCTATTTCGACAACAACATCAAATACGGACAGGGATGGAACCATGTGCATTTGGTGGATTCTGTGCAGAATTTTATTGTAGATGGAAACTACCTCGAATACCTCGACTGCCAGTATGCCATCAGCACCGACAGCTGTATGCTGACGATTATCGACGAAGGCAACGACTCGCTCTTCCTCCACGCCGACACCTTGCGTGTGCTGTTCGACACGGCCCAGAACCCGACCGACATGTTCGCCTACAACCACGCCAAGTACTTCCGCCACGACATGCAGGGGGCATGCGACTCGCTCGTCTATCATCTCAACGACTCCATCATCCTGATGTTCTATAGCCCTGTGGTATGGTCGGCTGAAAACCAGCTTACCGCCGACACCATCAAATTCCTCATCCTCGACTCCGTCAATATCGATGTGCACCTCTGCCGCACCGCCTTCATCGCCTCTTCGCTATTCAATGAAACCGAATTCAACCAGATCAGAGGCATCACTATTGTAGGAAGAATCCATGAGCGGGAGCTCGTGCGGGTGGATGTGGTGGGAAACGCCGAATGCCTGTACTACATCCAAGAGGAGGACAGTTCGCTCATCGGGGTCAACTCGACCATGACCAGTGAGATGACCATCTTCTTCAAAGACAGCGAGATACAAACCATCCGTTTCTACAACGACCCCGACGGCAAGCTTCATCCCGACCAAGAGCTGACGGCCGACGACCGCCGCCTCAAGGACTTCAAATGGATGAGTGCTTTCCGCCCCGCGAGCATCAGCGAAATATTTGACAATCCGGTCATCCGACCTGAAGAAACCAGCAAAACGACAGCAGAACCATGAACACCTTTGGCGAAAGATTCAGACTGACAGATTTTGGCGAGACCCACGGTGCGTGCATCGGCGGGGTGGTGGACGGCTGTCCGGCCGGATTGGCCATGGATATGGCTTTCGTGCAGCGGGAGCTGGAGCGCCGTTCGCTGACACAGTACGGCACCGGGAGTACCGGGCAGGACAATACCCGCCGGGAGCCCGACACCGTACGGTTTGTATCAGGCCTGTACGAAGGGGAGACCACGGGAGCGCCTATCGCATTTCTTATTGATAATAAAGATGTTAGAATTGTTGAAGAAAACAACAACGTGCTGAAACCCTCGCACGCTTCGTTTGTGCTGAAAGAGAAATATGGTCATCACTGCAACGAGCAGGGAGGGCGCTTTTCAGCCCGCCAGACCGCCTGCCGCGTAGTGGGCGGAGCGATTGCCAAACTTTTCCTAAAACAATATCATATTGACATTCAATCTTTTATAAAAGAAAAAGGAATAGAAAAAGAGAACGACACCGCCGGTGCCATCGTGGAGTGCGTGGTGAGCCACGTGCCCGCAGGCTTGGGAGAGCCCACCTACGGTGGTTTGGATGCCCGCCTCGCTGCCGCCATGCTCTCCATACCCGCCTGCAAGGGATTTGAGATAGGAGAGGGTTTTGGCGCTGCCCGCATGACCGGTTCGCAGTACAACGACCTGCAGGAGAAAGACTTCGCCTTCCGCACCAACCATGACGGCGGCATCCAAGCGGGGATCAGCAACGGACAGGACATTCTCTTCCGCCTCGCCTTCAAACCCATCCCTTCCCTGCCCATTAACCAAGAAACCATTGATTTCCAAGGAAATTCAACCATTTATAAAGGACATTCGCGCAACGACAAGTCGGTAGTACCCAGAGTATTGCCCGTTGTGGAGGCCATGGCCGCCCTCGTGCTTGCCGACGCAGTGCTTCTTCATTATCCGAATCTAAAAACTGAAACATGTTCAAAACACCTATTTTAGTCATCGCCTACAACCGCGTGGAATACACCCACGATCTTTTCACCGTGCTCCACGCCCTGCAACCCGAAAAACTGTACGTGTCGGTGGACGGCGCCGCACCCGACGACCGTGTGGATTACCGCAAAACCCTTGAGGTACAGTGTGTTTTCGCCTGCGAATGGAACTGCGAACTGCACACCAACTTCAACGCGAAACATCTCGGCAAATCGAAACATGTGATGAGCGCCATCAACTGGTTCTTTGAGAACGAAAGCGAGGGCATCATCCTTTTCGACGACACGCTGCCGCATCCCGACTTCTTCCCCTACTGCGAGGAGCTGCTCGACAAGTACCGCGACAATCCGAAAATTGGCCATATCGGTGGATGCAATATTTTGAAAAAGAAAGAGATAGAAGCATCCTACTATTTTTCAGCCTACCCCACCGTATGGGGTTTCGCCACATGGCGCGACCGTTGGCAGGGTTTTGACATCCACATGAAAGAGATCTCAGTGTCCGACTTCCCCGACATTCTGTCACCCTACACCGTCAAGCGCAAAGTGCCGCCCTTCTGGATGCGCCGCTTCAAACTCATCACCCAGTTCCCCACCATCGACATCTGGGAATACCAGTATTTCATCCATCTTTGGAAAAAACAGTGCTTCAGCATTATACCCAGCACCAACCTCATCGAAAACAGAGGATTTGCCACCAAGAGCAAGCGCAGGATCCGTCGGCTCAACCGTCCCACACTTCCCATCCTTCCCCTCCAGCACAACCCCGAAATCGAGCAGAACCAGTATGCCGACCGCTATATCTTCCGCAGATATTTCAGCAAAGACAACCTCACCTTCCTGCGCCACTGGATCGATGAGAATATTCTGAATGACTAATTATCAGATAAAAAATGTAGGGATGTCATATTATGGCATCCCTACAATATGTTAGGCGTTTCCGTTTATTTCCTGTTTCAATTATTCCGTCGCGAGGGCCACGACCTTGTCCACGGCGGCGCAGATGCCGTCGCAGTTCTTGCCGCCGGCCTGTGCCAACGTGGGCTGTCCGCCGCCACCGCCCTGTATGAGCGCCGCCGCCTCCCGCACGAGCTTGCCCGCCTGCAAGCCGCCCGCCACGAGGTCGTCCGACAACGCCACCGTAAGATTCGGCTTGCCGCCCTCCACCGTACCAAACACCACCAGCAGACTCTCCGCCGTGGTGCGCAGCTGGTAGGCGATCTGTTTCAGACTATCGGCGTCCATCTCCAGCACCGCCGCGATGACCTTCTTGCCGTTCACCTCGCGCGCATCGCCCTGCAATTGGCTGACCATCGTGCTGATACGCTCCTGCTTGAAGGCCTCCAACGCCTTCTTCATGGCAGCATTCTCAGCAGCCAAGCGGCTTACCGACTGCTCCACGTTGTCGGTGTTGAGCTGCGCCTTCAGGTTGTCGTGGATGGCGATGAATCCGTTGACATACTCCTCGGCATACTTGCCCGTGATGGCCTCGATACGGCGCACGCCCGCGGCAATCGCGCTTTCAGAAATGATCTTCACCAAACCGATGTTGCCCGTGGCGGAGGTATGCGTACCACCGCAGAACTCGATGGAGTCGCCGAACTGGATGACGCGCACCTTGTCGCCGTATTTCTCGCCGAACAAGGCCATTGCACCCAGCTTCTTCGCCTCCTCAATCGGCATGGCACGACGCTCGTTCAACGGCATATTCTTGCGTACCAGCTCGTTGACAATTTTCTCCACCTGCTGGATCTCCTCGGCACTCATCTTGGCGAAGTGCGAGAAGTCGAAACGGAGCCGGTCGGGCGCCACCAGCGAGCCTTTCTGCTCCACATGGATGCCCAGCACCTGACGCAACGCAAAGTGTATCAGGTGAGTAGCGGAGTGGTTGTTGGCCGTCGTCTGGCGCAGGTCCTCATCCACCGTGGCGGTAAAGGTAGCCGTCAGGTTCTCCGGCAACGTGGTCGAAATATGCACCCACAGGTTGTTCTCCTTGATGGTGTTCTCAATCTTGATTTTTTCGTTGATGTTCTGCAGAACACCTTTGTCGCCTAACTGTCCGCCCGATTCGGCATAGAACGGACTCTTGTCCAGCACAATCTGGAAAAGGCTCTTGCCTTTGGTCTTGATCTTTCTGTATTTCAAAATCTTGCATTCGCAAGAAAGGGTGTCGTAACCGACAAACTCGGTCGGATGGATTTCGTTGAGCTCCACCCAGTCCTCGGTTTCGATGGCGGCGGCGGCACGCGAGCGGGCCTTCTGCTCGGCCAATCCCTTCTGGAAACCTTCCATATCCACCAGCAGTCCCTTTTCGGAGGCCAGCAACTGGGTAAGGTCGATCGGGAAGCCGTAAGTATCAAAGAGTTCGAAAGCGAAGTCGCCGGCCACGGGTTTCCCGGCGGTCAGTTTGGCGCAGTAGTTCTCGAACTTGATGATACCCGACTCGAGGGTTTTGAGGAAAGAAGTCTCCTCTTCGGCAATTACCTTCTCGACAAGCACCTGCTGGGCTTTCAGTTCGGGGAACTGCTCGCCCATCTGCGCCACGAGATCTTTCACCAACGTGTTGATAAAAGGCTGGTTGAAACCGAGGAAGGTATAGCCGTAGCGGATGGCACGGCGCAGGATGCGGCGGATGACGTAGCCCGCACCCGTGTTGGAGGGCAGCTGCCCGTCGGCGATGGCGAAGCTCACGGCGCGCAGGTGGTCGGCCACTACGCGGAGTGCGATGTCGGTCTGGTGGTCTTCGCCGTACTTCTTGTTGGAAAGCTGCGCCAGTTTCTGGATCAGCGGCTGGAACACGTCGGTGTCGTAGTTCGATTGCTTGCCCTGAACAGCCATGCAGAGGCGTTCGAAGCCCATGCCGGTATCGACGTGCTTGGCGGCCAGCGGCACCAGCTCGCCGGAGGCCAGACGGTTGAACTGCATGAAAACGAGGTTCCAGATCTCAATCACCAGCGGGTTGTCCTTGTTGATGAGGGCAACGGCATTGATTTTCTGGCGCTCGTCGTCATCGCGGAGGTCGATATGGATTTCGGAGCAGGGGCCGCACGGACCGGTGTCGCCCATCTCCCAGAAGTTGTCTTTCTTGTTGCCGTAAAGGATACGGTCTTCAGGCAAAAATCTCATCCACAGCTGTTTGGCTTCCTCGTCGGCTTCGGTCTTGTCCTTTTCATCCCCGCCGAAGACGGTGGCGTAAAGGCGGTCTTTGTCAAGTTTCACCACCTCGGTGAGGAACTCCCATGCGTAGGCGATGGCATCGGCTTTGAAATAGTCGCCGAACGACCAGTTGCCGAGCATCTCAAACATGGTGTGGTGGTAGGTATCCTTTCCAACCTCCTCCAAATCATTATGTTTGCCGGACACGCGGAGGCATTTCTGGGAGTCGGCGGCGCGGGGGAACTTGCGCGGCACGTTGCCCAAAAAGATATCCTTAAACTGGTTCATCCCTGCGTTGGTGAACATCAGGGTGGGGTCGTTTTTGATGACCATCGGCGCTGACGGCACAATGGTGTGATCTTTAGATGCAAAATAATCCAAAAAAGCCTTGCGAATCTCGTTGCTATTCATATTGTTATAATATTTTTTCTATTTAAAAAAACGGCTGCAAATTTACAAAAAATATCCAATCACGCAGGCTCCTTACCCTCGTCATTGGTTTTACCTTCCATTATTTCACACATTCCGCATCAAAAGATCTGTAGGAATCTGCATTTTGAAAAAATCAACCCTATTAAATTATTACAACTTTAAATTATAACATATTGTTAATCAACAATTTACCCCCCCCCATTTCTGATAAAAAATTCACTTCAAACCCTTGTAAATCAGAAAATAATATGTAATTTTGTCCCGTTGTATTTTCAGCCTAAAACAGAATAATCCACCAATAATTATCACCATGAAATTAGTAAAAAGAACGATGCTGATACTTGCCGTGCTGTCAGCCGTCATGCCGCTGCTGCCTGCGATGGGACAAGAAGTTTACGACAAGTTTTACGATGCTATTCATGAAGGTGACACTGTTGCCATGAAGGAATACATGGGGCAGATACGTGCCTTGAATGAACAGACTGCCGAACGCTATGTCGCTGAATATAACTACTATTACAACAAGTCACTATCTTATTCGGGAGTGATGACTTCAACAGAGCTACCTGACAAGAACGAACTGGTGCAGGGCGAAATTTATAGACTCCGTGACGACAGCACAGGTGCTCCCTTAGGTTATCTATACTATTTGAACGTATATGACTATCAATTGGTTGACAGCGCATTGGATGTCATCAGCCGTGGTATCGCACGCTACCCCGACCGATTGGACATGCGGTATGGCAAAATCCATTTCCTCCAGCAGCTATGCCGCTGGGATGACTTTTCCAATGAAATACTGGCCACACTGAAACATTCCGCTGAAATTCATCACCAGTGGATATACCCGAATAGCACTTCTACGGGGGAAGAGATGATTACCGAAGCCATTTTTGACTATGAAAAAGAACTTTTTAACGCTGCCCAAAATGATGAAAATACTGATGGAATAAACCATAAAATACAATTGATGAGGGGGATTGCTTTACAGCTGTACGAACAATTTCCCCGTTACGTAGAGAACCTGAATGTAATGGCCATCACCTATCAAATGTCCAGCGAGTACCACAATGCTCTGACGTGGCTGTTGAAAGCAGAAAAAGTATCTCCTAAAGACGGCGTAATTCTCCGTAACATTGCTGACACCTACTATTTTCTTGGTGATAAGAAAAACGAAAGGAAGTACCTCAAAAAGGTGGTCAAATATGGCAATGAAGAGGAGCGGGAGTGGGCCAAGCGTTTCTTGGAGGAATAGCTTTTACAGGCTCTGCCGTCGTTAGTCGCTGCACTTAATGTCCTTCACATTCAGCTGGATGGAGGTCACGTTGTTCCATGTGTTCTCCTCCACATGGTACAGCATGTCGAAGTCCTCGCCGGAGGTCACCTTGTCGAAATTTTCTTTCTGGTTGAAGGCGATGGCGTCGATGGGACGGCAGTATTTGTTGCGGTAGCACACGCGCATCTTGATGTGCTTCTCGCCCACGATACGGGCGTTGCCCTCCTCCACGAGGCGGCGCGACAGGAACACGGGCGCCATGTTGCCCGGACCGAACGGGGCGAACCGCTTGAGGTTCTCCATGAAACGGGAGGTGATGTCGGTGAGGTCGAGCTCCATGTCCACATCAATTTCAGGAATCAGGGCAGCCTCGTCCTGAATCTGCTCAGACACAAACTGTTCGAACTTGTCGATGAACGCCTGCAGGTTCTCCTCTTTCAGCGAGAGGCCCGCGGCGTAGTTGTGGCCGCCGAAGTGCTCCAGCAGGTCGGCGCAGTAGTCGATGCCGTTGTAGATGTTGAACTCCTTGATGGAGCGCGCCGAGCCGGTGATGAGTCCGTCGGTGGACTTGGTGAGGATGATGGTGGGACGGTAGAACTCCTCCACGATGCGGGAGGCGACAATACCGATAATGCCTTTATTCCAAGTGGGGTTGTAAAGCACGATGCTCTTGCGGTCGCGGTAGTCGTCGTTGGAGAGGATTTCGTTGACCGCCTCGCTGGTGGCCTTCTTGTCGAGGTCGCGGCGGGTGTCGTTGTGCGAGTTGATGTTCTTGCCGATCTCCATCGACTTGTCCTCGTCGTCGCAGATGAGCAGCTTGACCGACTCGCGGCCGGTGTTGATACGGCCGGCAGCGTTGATACGGGGACCCACGTTGAACACGAGGTCGGTGATGGAAATGACGCGGTTGAAGATGGTCTGCTCGGTAGGCGGGTAGTGGATTTTGATACCCGACTGTTCGATGATGGACTTGATGCCGACGCGGGGGAAGCGGTTGATGATGATGAGGCCGAAATAGGCTAAGATTCTGTTCTCGCCGGTGATGGCCACAATGTCGGAGGCGATGGAGATGGCCACCAAATCGAGCTTGGAAAGCCAGAGCTGGTCGGGCAGGTTGAATTTCTTGCAGTAGCCCTGAATCAGCTTGAAGCCCACGCCGCAACCCGAAAGCTCCTTGTAGGGATAGGGGCAGCCGCTGCGCTTGGGGTCGAGCACCGCCACCGCATCGGGCAGTTCGTCGCCCTCGAGGTGGTGGTCGCAGATGATGACATCGATGCCATAGCTGTTGGCAAACGCCACCTTGTCATTCGCCTTGATGCCGCAGTCGAGCGAAATCAGCAGAGTGAAATCGTTGGCGTGACAGTATTCAATACCCTGATCTGAGATACCATAACCCTCTAAGTATCTGTCAGGTATGTAGTATTCGATGTAGTTTTTGTATTCCGACCCGATAATCTCCTTCAAGAAAGAATAGACGAGTGCCACCGCCGAGGTGCCATCCACGTCGTAGTCGCCGTAGATAAGGATTTTCTCATTGTTAATAATGGCACGGGAAAGGCGCTCAACGGCCTTGTCCATATCCTTCATCAGGAAGGGGTCGTGAAGTTTGGAAATGTCTGGATTGAAAAACAACTCCGCATCCTCCAGCGTGCGTATCCCTCTACTAATCAGAAGGGAAGCTAAAGGTTTTTCTATAGACAAAAGTTTACTGAAGCTTTCCACTTCGCTTTCGTCGGGGGCAGCATTGAGAATCCATCGTTTTTCCATCCTATAAATTTGCTAAATTTTGGAGGGTGCAAATTTACTATTAATTTTTTGAACTGCAAGATGGAATTTTCAATTTTTTTCAAATTTATTTCATTCAATGTTCACCTCGGGTTCGATGGCAATGCCGAAGCGGTCGAAGACTGCCTTCTGCACCTTTTTATAGAAATTACAAATCTCTGTACCTGAGGCGTTTCCATAGTTTACAATCACCAATGCCTGATACGGATAAACGCCGGCATCGCCCTCGCGCACGCCCTTCATGCCGGCGAGGTCGATGAGTTGTCCGGCAGCCAGTTTGGCCATCCCCTCGCCTGCCGGGTACGACACCAACTGCGGGATTTCACGAGCCAGCGCATCACGCACCTCCACCGGCACCACCGGATTCTTGAAGAAACTGCCTGCGCAACCTATCTTTCTGATATCGGGCAACTTGGCATCTCGGATGGATTTCACCATGTTGGCAACATTCTCCAAGGTCAGCTCCATTTTTTTGTTTTCCAACTCTTTGGATAATGCCTGATAGGTAAGGGTGAAATGGGGAATTTTGGAGAGACGGAACCGCACGCGGGTAATCAGCACATCACCTTTCCAATCCGTTTTGAAAATGGAAGAACGATAGCCGAAGGCGCATTCTGCGTTGGCGAGTTCAAAAGGCTTTTTCGTAGAAATTCTATATCCTATCACACTCTCTATCACATCCTTCACCTCCACACCATAGGCACCGATATTTTGTACGGGACAGCTGCCCACGCGGCCGGGAATGCCAATCAGATTCTCCACTCCATAATAGTGGTTCCGGATGCAGAAATCCACAAAGTCGGCCCACTCCTCGCCGGTCGCCACCTCCAGCAGCACCGACTCCGTATCTTCTTCTACCACAGCGATTCCGTGCGTACACATCTGCACCACCGTGCCATGAAAATCATCGGTGAAAAGGATGTTGCTGCCGCCGCCCAGCACCAGATGCTTTCCCTCCAACATTCCTTCTTCCAACAGACGGGGTATTTCCTGCTCGGATTCCACCTGCACAAAGCGGTCGCACAGCGCTGGGATGTGAAAAGTATTATACGGCTTAAGTTGTTGATTTTTAATATCTTTCATAAAACAAAGTCAAGTGTGCAAATATACGAGGAAAAAATGTAAATTTGCCGTTTGAAAGCAAAATCTGCATTTTGCCATTCAATTTATTGATAATCAAATTAATACATAATAAAAATCATGAAGAAAATCCTCTTTTTTGTCGTTATTAGTATGATGATGCTCATTCCCACCCCGCAGGCCAACGCACAAAGCAAAGATGCGAAGTCGGACCTGATTACCCGTGACAACCGTCCCGCCCCCGACTTCTCGAAGGGCGTATTGACCGAACAGATTCTTTGGCACTTCGGCCGTGTGAGCGCGCCGGAGGTCTCGCCCGACGGCAAAACCCTGCTGTACGGTGTCACCTATTACGACTACCAGAAAAACAAGGGCAACACCGAGTTGTACACCATTCCCACCACGGGCGGCACACCCACCCAGATTACCCGCACCCCCGCCAATGAAGTACAGGCGGTATGGCGTCCCGACGGCAAGAAAATAGGCTTCCTGTTCGTGGTCAACGGCACCATGCAGGTGTTCGAGTGCAACCCCGACGGCACCGGCCGCACGCAGATCACCCATTCCAAACTCGACATCAACGGTTTCTCGTACTCGCCCGACGGCACGCACATCCTCTACACCTGCAACGTGCAGCTCGACCCCACCATCACCGACCGCTATGCCGACCTGCCGCAGGCCAACGCGATGATTTACGACGACCTGATGTACCGCCACTGGGACAGCTGGGCCGACGGCACTTACGCCCATCTCTTCATCGCCCCGTACGAAAAGCCCGAAAAGGCCATCGAGCTGCTGAAAGGCGAGCGTTTCCATTGTCCGGTACCTCCCTTCGGAGGCATGGAGGATGCCGTGTGGAGCCCCGACGGCCAAAAGATCGCCTACTGCTGCAAACGCGCCACCGGCAAGGATTTCGCCGTGAGCACCAACACCGACATTTTCATCTACGACCTTGCCACTGAACAGACCACCAACCTCACCGAAGGCAACCTCGGCTACGACATGAACCCTGTATGGAGCCCCGATGGCAGCCAACTCGTATGGTGGAGCATGGAGACCGACGGCTTCGAATCGGACCAGAAACGGATGATGCTGCACGACTTCAAAACCAACAGCACCCGCATGCTGGTGGGCGGCAACGACAGCCAGCTCAACCCCGAAAGTTTCGTGTGGAGCCCTGACGGCAAGAAAATCTACTTCCTCAGCAGCTACGAGGGCACCAACCAGATTTTCGTGTGGCAGACCCGCTTCGAGAAGAAAAAACAGACTATGGAAGAGGTCAAGGTCATCACCAACGGCGACCACGACTACAACTCGCTGGCATGGGCCAACGGCAAACTCATCGCCACCAAGACCACGCACCAGCTGCCCGCCGAAATCTACGCTGTGGACCCGAACAGCGGCGCCGAAACCCAGCTCACCTTCACCAACAAAGAGTACTTGGACCAAATCGACATGGGCAAGACCGAGAAACGCTGGGTGAAGACCACCGACGGCAAGGAGATGCTCGTGTGGGTGATCTATCCCCCGAAATTCGACCCCAACAAGAAATACCCCGCCCTGCTCTACTGCGAAG
Source organism: Bacteroidales bacterium (assembly GCA_045132235.1). Classification (GTDB taxonomy): domain Bacteria; phylum Bacteroidota; class Bacteroidia; order Bacteroidales; family WCHB1-69; genus UBA1756. The sequence continues at coordinate 58,018 of JBGURX010000052.1, read as the reverse complement.
GCGGCCCGCAATCGCCTGTCAGCCAGTTCTTCTCATACCGCTGGAACTTCTCGATGATGGCGGCGCACGACTACATTGTGGTGGCTCCTAACCGTCGCGGCCTGCCCGGCTTCGGCAAGGAGTGGAACGACGAGATCAGCGGCGACTACGGCGGACAGTGCATGAAGGACTACCTGTCGGCCATCGACGAGGTGGCGAAAGAGCCGTACGTGGATGAGAACCGTCTGGGTGCTGTGGGTGCCAGTTTCGGCGGCTACTCGGTGTATTGGCTGGCCGGCAACCACAACAAACGCTTCAAAGCCCTCATCGCCCACTGCGGTATGTTCAACTTCGAGAGCTGGTACGGCACCACCGAGGAGCTCTTCTTCGCCAACCACGACATCGAAGGCAACTACTGGGACAACAAGCCCAACAGCTACAACTTCTCGCCCAACAAGTTCGTGGGCAACTGGGACACTCCTATTTTGGTCATCCATGGCGGCAACGACTTCCGCATCCCCTATACCGAGGGCATGCAGGCTTTCGACATTGCCCAGATGAAGGGCATCCCGAGCCGTTTCCTCTTCTTCCCCGAAGAGACTCACTTTGTGCTGAAACCGCAGAACGCCTTCCTCTGGCAGCGCGAGTTTTTCCGCTTCTTGGATGAATATCTGAAAAAATAGTCATTCTTTTAATTCACCAAAATGAAAAGAATAATCCTTATAACCCTGTCATTGATCATGCTTTGTGGCACAATCGCCGCTCAGCAGGACTGTCCGCAGGTGGACTGTCCCGGCATTTGCGGGCGTTTTGTGGATGCCAATGGCGATGGATTCTGTGACCACGGCAAGCTGTCGCAGCCCAAGGCAGAGGCCAAAGCTGAACCCACGACACCGCAACAGCCGAAGGCACCGAAGCCGGAAACGGGAGCCGGCACGGAAAGCGCAACCTCCAAGGCGGCATCTGCCGACCCAAAGCAGCCTGCCGCACAGGAGAACACCACTGTCGATGCACAAACAGCTGAAACCGAAACTGTTGGAGCAGATGCCAACCAGAGTGTTATCACGCAGCAACCCGAGGAAGAAGCCCCTGCCAAGCCCTCTTCTCCCTATCATGTCTATCTCATCCTCGGCGGCACCCTGCTGATGTATCTCATCTCGTTCATTCTCGTCAAGACCAACCAATGGACAAAGGTCACGCACCGCAAGGTGTGGAATGTCGCCCTCTCGGTCACCTTCCTGGTATCGTGTCTGTTAGGACTGCTGCTGGCCATCTTCATCCATCACGGCTATCGTCCCGAGTGCTACATCACCTTGTTGAAACTCCATGTGTGGTTCGGCATTGCCATGACGGTCATTGCATTTTTCCACGCACTGTGGCACCTCAACTATTTCAAAACCATTTTCCAAAAAAGAAAAGAGTAAAAGAAAACAGCGGCGATGAACTTCAGAAAGGACACTTGGAGATGGACCATCATGGATACTTACCTTCTGCGTAAGTACATCGGTTCCGTATTCTATGCTATCGCCCTGCTGATGACCATCATCATCGTGTTCGACATCTCGCAGAACATGCAGTATTTCAACAACACCACTGCGATGAATGTCATCACGGGCTACTATATGAACTTCATTCCCTACTTTGTCACCTTGTTTTTCCCGCTGTTCACCTTCATCTCGGTCATCTGGTTCACCTCGAAGCTGTCGGAGCGCAACGAAATCATCTCCTTCTTCAACGGCGGAGTGAGCTTTTACCGCTTCATCGTGCCCTACATTGTGGGCGCCATCCTGCTGGGTATCTTTTCACTTTTCCTTTCCAACTTTGTGGTTCCCACCTCCAATGCGAAGCTCAACAAGTTCAAGGACGAATATTTCCACGCGCCCCACAACATGGTGGCGGGTGCCATCACACAGCGCAACTTTCATTTCAAGAACACCAAAGACTCGTACGTATATGTGCAAAACTGGCGCAAGAAAGCGCTGACAGGCGACAAGTTCACCTACGAGATTTTCGGTGAAGAAAATATTCCCTACAAGCTGAGTGCCGACCGCATCGTGTACGACACCTGCACCTCAAAATGGCGGCTGTACAACTACCGGTTGCGCACCTTCGATGCCAAAGGGGAAGAACACCTTACGGCCGGTCTTGAGATGGACACCACCTTCAACTTCACGGTCGCCGATTTCAGTCCGGACGTATCGACCGCCGGCACCATGAGCTACAGCAAGCTCAAGAAATTCATCAAGAAAGAGCAGGAAAAGGGCTCCACGCTGGTGAAGAGCTACCAGATAGAGCAGCACCGAAGGGTGGCCAACCCTGCCTCCATCATCGTGATGACCTTATTGGGGTTGTGCGTGGCGGCGCGGAAGACGCAGCGCGGCATCGGAGTGCACATCTTCATCGGCATGTTCTTCGTGTTCACCTTCATTTTTCTGCAACAGGTGTCAACGGTCTTCGCGGTGTCGGAGTCGCTGTCGCCGGCGATGGCCGTATGGCTACCCAATCTCATCTATCTCGGCATCAGTGCCTTCCTTCTTTTTACCATTCCAAAATAGAAAAAAAAATATCAATCCAATATCATGTCAATCATTGTAAACAAAGTATCGAAGCAGTTTGGCAAACAGTGGGCCTTAAAAGATGTGAGCTTTGAGGTCGGCAAGGGAGAAGTGGTCGGTTTTCTCGGTCCCAACGGGGCGGGTAAATCCACCATGATGAAGATCATCACCTGCTACCAGCCGCCCACCAGCGGCGACGTGAGCGTGTGCGGACTCGACATCTGGAACGACTCGCTGGAACTGCGCAAGAAGGTGGGCTACCTATCGGAAGCCAACCCCCTGTATGTGGATATGTACGTCACTGAGTTCCTCACCTTCATCGCAGGAATGCGCAAAATCCCGCTTTCAAACCGCAAGAAGCGTGTGGACGAGGTAGTGGAGATGACCGGCCTCGGTCCCGAAATGCACAAGAAGATTGCGCAGCTGTCGAAAGGCTACAAGCAGCGTGTGGGACTGGCGCAGGCACTTATCTCCGACCCCGAGGTGCTGATTCTCGACGAGCCGACATCGGGCCTCGACCCCAACCAGCTGGTCGGCATCCGCAACCTCATCAAGGAGTGCGGCAAGACCAAGACCGTGCTGCTCTCCACGCACATCATGCAGGAGGTGGAGGCCATGTGCAGCCGCGCCATCATCATCAACAAGGGCGAAGTGGTAGCGGATGCCACCCTCCAAACGCTGCGGGAGGAAGCCGCCAAGCGCGGCATGAAGAACGCCTCCATCGAGGATCTGTTCCACACCCTCACCAAAGGCCAGTCTAAATAGCAATATATTGATTTTCAAATACAACACCATGAAAAGACACCTCAAATTCATCATCGGAATACTGCTCTGCACGGCGGTCTTGTCGCTGCACGCCCAAGAGGACGACAACGAAGATCCCTGTGTGCAAAGCTACCCTAAAGCCGTCGTCAAGCAGTTTCAGAAGGCCCGCGAGTTGCAGAAATCGGGGAAAAAATCGGATGCCAACGTCATCTATTATGAAATTCTGGAAGATTATCCCGAACATCTTGAGGTGAACTATTATTTAGCGTTAAGCTATTTTCTTCCCATTAAAATCAATGGTTTTGTTGTTGATAATGAAAGAGATGCGAGAAAAGGCATAGAAGCTGCCAACCGCATGGCGGCGATATGCCCTGAGTACAAGATAGAGGTGCACTACTTGGCGGCGCGCGTGGCGTGGCTGATCGAGGACTTCAACAACGCCATCAAGCATGCGCAGATTCTGCTCGACAACCCCGACCTTGTGAAGGACGATGTGGAGCTGACGCATGCGGAGCAGATCATCAAGTCGTCGAAAGTTTTCTCGCAGCTGCTCAACAATCCGGTACCATTCGATCCGAAGCCGGTGCCGGGCATCTCGACGAAGAACGACGAGTACCTCGCCACCATCTCGCCCGACGGAGAGTACTTTTACTTCACGCGGCGGCAGCCCTACACGCAGCAGACCGCCTTCGGCAAAGAGACCGCCGACAAGGAGTTTTTCTCCTACAGCCGGCAGACCGGAGACGGCGGCTACGAGACCGGCCGTCCCCTGCCCTCCCCCTTCAACGAATCGAGCGGCGAGGGCAGTCCCACCATCAACTTGGCCAACGACATGCTCATCTTCGCGATGGTGCATGAGGTGCGGACCAAGGATGAGCAGGGCAAGGATTTCGTGTACCCCAACTACGACCTGTTCTTCTCGAAATGGAACGGCTTGGAGTGGTCGGATCCGCGCTCATTGGGCAACAAGGTGAACCGTGAGAACTCGTGGGAGTCGCAGCCGACGCTTAGCTCCGACGGCAGCGTTCTCTTTTTCGCCTCCGACCGGCCGGGCGGCTATGGTGGTTCCGACATCTGGATGACCGAGCTCGACGCCAACGGCAACTGGCAGGAGCCCGTCAACCTCGGCCCCGTCATCAACACCAAAGGCAACGAGCGGTCACCGTTTCTGCACACCGACAGCCGCACCCTCTACTTCTCCTCGTCGGTCTCCGATGCACGTCCCGGCCTTGGCGGCATGGACATCTACTACTCGAAACTCGACGAGAACGGCAAGTGGAGCAAACCCGTCAACATCGGCTACCCCATAAACTCAGAGAACGACGATGTGGATTTCTTTGTGAGTCTGGACGGCAAAACTGCCTATTTTTCTTCCAACAACCTCGACTCGGAGGACTGGAACATTTACAAATTTGAGCTGTACGAGGAGGCGCGTCCCAAGAGCATGGTGATTGTGAAAGGCACGGTGAACACCGACGACAACGAGCTGGTGAGCGCGGTGGTGGAGCTGCGCGACGAGGAGTCGAACATCATCGCCACCACCACGGCCAATGCCAACACCGGACAGTACGCGGTGGCCGCGCAGGTGAACCACGAGAAGCCGCAGAACCTCATCGTCAACATCAAGCAGGATGGCTATGCCTACGACACCAAGCTGGTGACCGTGGAGCCCGACCCCGCACCGGTGCTGACTTCCGATGCCGAGGTGAAGCGCATCGAGGTAGGCAAGGTGTGCGACCTGCACGACATCTTCTTCGCCACCAATTCCTATACCCTGACCGACGAGTCGAAGCGCCTCATCGACCTTTTCGCTGACTTTTTGGAACACAATCCCACTGTGAAGGCGGAGATACAGGGACATACCGACAACATCGGCAACGACAACGACAACCTGATTCTTTCCGACAAGCGTGCGCAGTCGGTTTATAACTATTTGATTGAAAAAGGAATACCAAAAAACAGAATCCGCTATAAAGGCTATGGCGAAAGCAAACCCATCGCCACCAACAACACCGAAGAAGGACGTGCTAAAAACCGTAGAACCGTATTTTTGATTTATGAACGATAACGAACCGAAAGCTCCCCTGCTGCGCAAGCCCCTTTTGGAGGACAAGCATCCCATGATACAACTTATATATATGGTGCTGCTCACCCTTGGCTGCGGCATTGTCATCACATTATGCGGATGGATTGTCTCTATGGGAATCTGGGGGACGGAAGTGGAGAACCCGACGGCGGATTACATCCGTTTTTTGCAGGTTTTCAATGCGATAGGAACATTTTTAGTCCCTGCACTGTTGTTCTCATACTTGCAGAAGCGGCGGTGGTGGGTCTATAACCATGCCGATAGGCTCCCACGGAGTGTGCCGGCGATTGTTTACGTCATTGTAGCCGCGATGTTCATCCTGCCAGTGGCGGGCGTGCTGGTGGAAATCGGCAAACTGATGCCGTGGCCTTCGTTTATGGCTGGGATTGAGGAGTGGATGCATGAGAAACAGGCGGCCAGCGACAGAGTATTGGAAATGATGACCGCTGATCCCCATATCAGCACGTTACTGCTCAACCTGTTGGTATGTGCCTTGCTGCCGGCGGTGTGCGAAGAGTTTTTCTTCAGGGGGTCGTTGCAGCAGGTTTTACAGCGCTGGTGCAAAAACAGCCATGTGGCAATTTGGCTTACCGGTTTCATTTTCAGTGCTATACATTTGCAGATTGACGGTTTCGTGGCCCGCTGGCTGTTAGGGGCTTATCTCGGATACCTGCTGGTTTGGAGCGGGTCGTTGTGGCTGCCCATTCTGGCACACTTTTTGCATAATGCATTGTCTATTATAATCGCACACATCCTTCTCGTCAACAATACTGTAACCGAAGATCAGCTCACGCTCAGCACTCTCCTTTCCGCCGCCATCCCACTTCTCTTCCTTATCTTTTTTATCTATCTAATTTATAAATCATTACATAAAAAACAATCCATCACAACCGAATAAACACGTATCTTTTCCCAATATTTTATAAAAATCTTCCCATTCATAAAAGAAATTAGGGATTTGTGCGTTAAAGTATGTTTGTAAAAAAGAAAAAATCAGAAAAACTCATGAATAGAATGGTAAGACGCAGCCTTTGGTTTCTCGGATGCCTTTTCCTCCCCTTCGTGCTTTCGGCACAAGATTCGGTGCACGTGAACCTGCAGCAGGCCATTGAGATTGCGCTGAACGAGAGCCCCACCATCAAGATTGCGAACCGCAACATCGAGTCGAAGAAATACAGCAAGGACGAGCAGATTGCCGCGTTGTTTCCGACAGTGGCGGCCAGCGGGAGCTACCAGCGCACGGTGAAAAAGCAGAAGATGACGATGGAAATGGGCGGCAATCCGATGACCATTGAGGTGGGTACGAGCAACAACTACTCCGCCGGCATCAACTTCTCGCTGCCTCTGGTGGCGGCACCCACCTGGTACAACCTGAAACTGTCGCAGTTGGATGTGGAAGTCGCGATGGAGAATGCCAGGGCTTCCAAAATCTCGTTAGTCAACGAGGTGAAGAAAGCCTACTACGGGCTGCTTTTGGCCAAGGACTCCTACCGCGTGTTGCAGGTCAACTACGCCAATGTGGAGTACACGGCCCAGAACATCAACAACAAATACGAGCAGGGTCTGGCCTCCGACTTCGACAAGCTGCGCGCCGACGTGCAGGTGAAGAACCAGAAGCCGCAGCTCACCTCCGCCGAGAACACGGTCAACCTCGCCACCATGATGCTGAAGGTGCTCATCGGGGTGGATGTGAACGAACCCATCATCTTCGATGGTCAGCTTTCTGATTTCGAGGATGAAATGCTTAATTACCAAATCCCTGATGCACAGAATGTTTCGTTAGCCAACAACAGCGACCTCCAGCAGCTCGACCTGTCGAAGAACAGTCTCGACATGAGCGTCAAGCTCATCAAGGCATCGGCCTGTCCCACCTTGGCTTTCAGCGGAAACGCGCAGTACATGACCATGGCCAACGACTTCGACTTCGCCAACTACAACTGGTTCCCTTACGCGGTGGTCGGCCTTTCGCTGAACGTGCCCATCACCTCATGGATTGGAACCTCCTACAAAATCAAAGAGACCCGTCTGGCCATCGCCAACTTGGAGGAACAGCGGAAGTATGTGGAGAACAACCTGCGGGTGAGCGTGAACAACAACCTGTCGAACATCCGCAACGCCATGGCGGACATGACCTCCAACAAGGAGACGATGATGCAGGCACAGCGGGCCTACGAGATTGTACAGAAGCAGTTTGAGGTGGGAATGGCCACCTGGCTGGACCTCAACTCGGCCGAACTCGCCCTCACACAGTCGCAGCTGCTGTACCACCAGTCCATATACAACTTCCTGTCGGCCAAGACCGAGCTGGAAGCCGTGATGGGACAAGAAAATTAGTGAAAACAAGACATTACAACAATATGAAGAACATCAACAAACTCATGATTCTGGCAGTGATTGCCATCGTGGCTGCCGGATGCAACAAAAAAGAAGAGACCGAGACGCAAACCGTCGAGAAGGTGCAGCAGGTGACGCTGGCACAGGTCACCACGCAGGATGTGGACCAGCTGTACGAATATACCGCAGTGGTGCAGGCGGAAGCCACCAACAACATCGCCCCCACCATCGCCGGACGTATCGACGCCATCTATGTGGAGGTGGGTGACATGGTGAAGAAAGGCCAGAAGCTGGTGTCGATGGACGCCACCAACGAGGCCAACCTGAAGACGCAGCTCGACAATATGGAGATTTCGTTCAAGCGCATTGACGAGCTGTACAAGGCGGGCGGCATCTCCAAGTCGGAGTGGGATGCGCAGAAGGCACAGCTGGACGTGCTCCGCAGCAACTACCAGAACACCACCGTGAACACCACCCTCACCAGTCCGCTGAACGGTGTGGTGACGATGCGCAACTACGACAGCGGCGACATCTACGCCGGCAACCCGATCCTGCAGGTGCAGCAGATTTCGCCCGTGAAGATTCTCATCAACGTGTCGGAGAGCCAGTACAAGCAAGTAAAACTTGGCATGACCGCCAAGGTAAAAATCGAAGTATTTGAAGATGAAGATTTTACTGGAAAAGTCACATTGCTCTACCCGACCATCGACACCCGCACCCACACCTTCCCTGTGGAAATCACTTTGCAGAATGCCAACGGCAAAGTGCGTCCGGGTATGTACGCCCACGTCACCATGAACTACGGCACCGCCCAGCACGTGGTCATCCCCGACAAGTGCATCATCAAGCAGCAGGGCTCCGGCGACCGCTATGTATATGTGTATCAAGATGGTAAGGTTTCCTATCAGAAAGTCACCTTGGGCCGCCGTATGGGCGACCGTTACGAGCTCACCTCCGGTGTGGAGAGCGGCGCTTTCGTGGTGACCACTGGTCAGACCAAGCTCAACAACGGCATGGCGGTGAAGGTGAAGAACCCCGAAGTGCTGAAAAAAGAGGATGCGGAAACCACTGTGGAATAGTTCACTGAAAAATTTTCAAAAAAAATTGAAACAAAAGTGACAAACGGCCGTATTAATACGGAATAAAAAATATACCTTTGCAATCTCAAATCTAACAACAATGCGCCGTTTATCTTCTTTATTTACAAAAGAAATCGCAATTGATTTAGGGACTGCCAACACCATCATCCTCCTCAACGACCAGCTGGTGGTTGACGAGCCTTCCATCATTGCCATCGACAAAAACACCAAGCAGGTGAAGGCGGTGGGCAAGAAGGCCCAGATGATGCACGGCAAGACCCACGAAGAGATTCAAACCATCCGTCCGTTGAAAGACGGTGTAATCGCCAACTTCCAGGCCACGGAGATGATGCTCAAGGAGTTCATCAAGATGACCGGCACCAAAGGTCATCTCTTCCCGCCGGCGTTGAAGATGGTCATCTGCATCCCCTCCGGCATCACCGAGGTGGAGAAGCGTGCCGTGCGCGACTCTGCCGAGCAGGCAGGTGCCAAGGAGGTGCGTCTGATCCACGAACCCATGGCTGCTGCCATCGGTATCGGCTTGGACGTGCTGAGCGACAACGGCAACATGATCATCGACATCGGCGGCGGTACCAGTGAGGTGGCCGTCATCGCGTTGGGTGGTATCGTGACCTGCCGTTCCAGCAAGATTGCCGGCGACGAGTTCAACGACAACATCATCGACTACATGCGCCGCAAGCACAACCTCTCCATCGGAGAGCCCACTGCCGAGCGTATCAAGATCAAAGTCGGTTCGGCCATCGAGGACCTTGAAGATCCGCCGGAAGATTATGAGGTGCAGGGCCGTGACCTCGTGCAGGGACTTCCCATCTCGGTGAAGGTCAACTACCGCGAAATCGCGCAGGCACTCGACCACTCCATCTCGGAAATCGAGAGTGCCATCAAGAGCACGCTGGAGAGCACTCCGCCTGAATCGTGCGTGGATATCTACAAGAACGGTATCTACATTGCCGGTGGTGGCGCGTTGCTCCGCGGTCTCGACAAGCGCATCTCGCAGATGACGCACTTGCCGGTACACATTGCGGAGAACCCCTTGAAGGCTGTCGCCCGCGGCACGGGTATCGCCCTCAAGAACATCGACAAGTTCCCCTTCCTGATGAAATAAAATCACCCTTTTCGATATTGACCGGCCGCCTTCAAGCGGCCTTTTTTTTACATTAGAAAAAAGAAGTCGATAATCGCCAAAAAAATCCTATCTTTGCACGCTGAAGAACAAGCGTAGATATGTCTCTGATAGAAGAAGTTAGCCGATACAAATCCGTTGCCGTGGTCGGTATGGAGAAGAACACGGGCAAGACGGAGTGCCTGAACTACGTGCTGCGGGGCTGCAGCCGCATCGGGCATCCTGTCGGCGTGACTTCCATCGGCATTGACGGGGAGAGCTGCGACCAGGTGACCCGCACCGCCAAGCCGGAGATCACGCTGACCGCCGGCACACTCTTCTCCACTTCCGAGAAGTTCTATCACACACGCCGGCTCACCGCCGAGGTAGAAGGGTTGTCGGCCTGGCAGACCGCCCTCGGCCGCTTGGTGACCGCGCGGGCTGTCACCACCGGCAAGGTCATCCTCTCCGGCCCGGTGACCACGGGACTGCTGCGGGATGTCATCGAGGAGCTGCAAACCCTCGGCGCACGCACCGTGCTGGTAGATGGCGCCTTGTCGCGCAAGAGCCTCGCCTCGCCGGCCATCACCGATGCCATGATCATGGCCACCGGCGCAGCGCTGTCCACCAACCTGCAGGAGCTGGTGCGCCAGACCCGCTTCGTCTATGACCTGCTGCAGCTGCCCGTCGCCGACATCTCCTGCACCGCACAGCTCAACCGCATCGATCAGGGTATCTGGGCCGTGCCCGAAGAGGGAGAGCCCGTGGATCTGGACATCCCCTCCGCGCTGTTGCTCCAGCAGCAGAAAGAGAAGCTCTACCGGCACGGCGGACGTGTCTTCGTGAGCGGCGCGGTGAGCGACAAGCTGCTTGACATTCTGCGGATGCAGCCCGAAATCAGTCATACAGAATTGATTATCAAAGATTTTACAAGAGTATTCGCCACCCCGCAGGCGGTACGTGCCTACCTGCAAAAAGGCGGCCGGATGAGCGTGCTGTGCAAACCCAAACTCTTGGCCATCAGCATCAACCCGTGGTCGCCAAGCGGCTATACCCTCCACTCCGACAAGCTGCGCGATGCACTTGCCGAAGGAATCGACGTGCCCATTGTGGACGTGCGTCAGGGAGATGGTAAAGCGGAATAATTTACAAACCGCCTGTCAGTTCCGAATTTAATAGTATCTTTGCACCCAAATGTTTTTCTAACATGCCTGAATACAATACTGCTCGTAACAAATTAGAAATCAGAGAATACGGCCGAAATATCCAAAAGATGATCGAGCAGGCCGTCGCCATTGAAGACCGGCAAAAGCGCAACGAGGCTGCCAAGGCCATCATCAAGGCCATGTCGATGATCTCGCCGTCGCTCGCCGCCGGCACGGCCACTGCACAGCCCACCAACAACAACGCCCAGCCCGACCCGCAGCTGCAGAAACAGAAAGAGTCGCTCGACTACTGGCAGAAGCTGTGGGACCACCTGATCATCATCTCCAACTACCAACTTGACATTGACTCGCCCTTCGCCAAACCCGAAAAGGAGGAGGAGAAAGTGCGCATTTCCCCCAAGAGCGAATATCAGAAGACCGGCATACGGGTGCGTTCGTACGGCCGCTATCTGGACCAGATGATACAGACCGTGAGTGAGTATCCTGACGGCCCCGAGAAAGTGCAGCTCACTAAGGACATCGCCAACCAGATGAAGAAACTCTACCTGACGTGGAACCGCGACACGGTGGAGGACTCCACCATCATCAGCCAGCTGTACGAACTGTCGGGCGGCAAGCTGACACTCCCCAAGGACTTTGTCTTCAACACCATCACTGAATTGCCGGCCACAAACACTCCGCTGACGGCGAAAAAAAAGAAAAAACGCAAGAAAAAGCGCAAGAACACGGCCACCGAGAGCTTATGAACATCATTGAAGTAGAAAACGTCACCAAGAAGTTTGGCCACTACAAGGCGTTGGACGACCTGTCGCTCTCCATCGCCCGGGGGCGCATCTTCGGCCTGCTCGGTCCCAACGGAGCCGGCAAGACCACGCTGATCCGCCTGCTGACCTGCATCAATACGCCCGACAGCGGTGTCATCCGTTTTCTCGGGCACGAGCTGACCCCCGCCGATGTCTCCAACATCGGCTACCTGCCCGAAGAGCGCGGGCTGTACAAGAAGATGAAGGTGTCGGAACAGGCTATCTACATGGCCCGTCTGCGCGGCATGTCAAAGCGCGACGCCACCGAGTCGCTGCAGTACTGGTTTCACAAACTCGGCATCGAAAGCTGGTGGAACCGGCGCGTGGAGGACCTATCGAAAGGCATGCAGCAGAAGGTGCAGTTCATCGTGACCGTGGTGCACAACCCCGACTTCCTCATCTTCGACGAGCCCTTCTCCGGCTTCGACCCCATCAACGCGGAGCAGCTGAAATCGGAAATCCTTGAATTGAAAGAAAATGGCGCCACCATCATCCTCTCCACCCACAACATGGCATCGGTGGAAGAGATCTGCGATGACATCGCCCTCATCAACAAAGGAAAAGTCATCATTAAGGGGGCTGTGAACGAGGTGCGCCGCACCTTCCGGCAGAACCGTTTCCACATCACCTTCGAGGGGCAGCCCGAGGTGGGCAGCCTGCCCGAATGGATGCAGCTCATTGACCGCAGCACCGACAGCCAGACCACTACCCTGCAGCTGCAACTGGACGACAGCCATCACGCCAACGACCTTCTCCAACACTTCATCTCCTGCCAGTCCATCCTCAGCTTCGGCGAAGTGCTGCCCTCCATGAACGACATCTTCATCCGCACCATCCAAGCACAAAACGAAAACCATTAGTCGGACATGAACAAAATACTGGTCATCATCTCCCGCGAATTTCTCACCCGAATCAAAAAGAAATCGTTCATCATCACCACGCTGCTCATGCCTGTCATCATGGTCGTGCTGATTCTGCTGCCGGTGTACCTTTCCAACCACACCGACAAGACCTGCACGGTGTATGTGCTGGACGACAACAGCTATTTCATCCACAAATTCCACAACACCGCCAAAATCAAGTTCGAATATCCGAGCGGTGAGCTGGGGGGGCTGAAACAGCGGTGTGTGAACGGTGAGTGCGATGCGGTGCTGCACATCCTTGGCGGCTCGCAGTCGAACCGTGCCAACCTCTTCTTTTACAAAGACCCGCCGCTGAGTCTGAAAAGCGGTATTTCCGAGCAGATGGACGAGGTGATGTTCGACCGTGCCCTGCAGCAGGAGTTCAATGTGGACGTGCAGCGGTACAAAACCATCAAAGAGAACTCCCACAGCGACATACAGACCTTGCAGATTGACAAAGACGGGCGGGCGGAAGAGAAGATGGTGGAGATGAACCGCTTTGTGGGCATCATCTGCGGAGTGCTGATTTACTTTTTCGTCTTCACCTATGCCAACCAAGTGATGCGCAGCGTGATAGAGGAGAAGTCCAACCGCATCATCGAGGTGCTTGTCTCTTCGGTGAAGCCCTTCCAGTTCATGATGGGCAAGATTGTGGGGGTGGCCTTGACCGGACTGACGCAGTTTGTGGCGCAGATCACGCTGATTGTCATCATCTTGTCTGCCGCGGGGAGCATTGCGCCGCAGGTGTTCGCCGACAATACCACCGCTGAGCTGCTGTCGCAGAACGGAGGCGGGTTTGCAGGCGCCACCGTAGCCACCGACAGCAATGTATTCACCAACATATCAGCTTTTTACTCCTTCCCCTTCAGCACGCTCATCATCTGCTTCCTGTTCTACTTCATCATCGGCTACCTGATGTACGCTTCGCTTTTTGCGGGCGTGGGTTCGGCCACCGACAACGAGACCGACTCCAACCAGTTGATACTTCCCATCAGCATTCCGCTCATCGCCTCGCTGATTGTGATTGCCAGCGGCATTTCGCCGCAGCACGAGCTCATCCGTTGGCTGTCGTTCATCCCGTTCACGGCACCCATCACCATGCTGTACCGCATCCCGTCGGGAGTGCCGTTGTGGGAGCTGCTACTGTCGGGCGGTCTGTTGCTGCTGACCTTTTTCCTCTGTGTGGGGTTTGCCTCCAAGATTTACCGCATCGGTTTGCTTACCTATGGCAAAAAAATCACATGGCGCGAGCTGATGCGCTGGCTGAAGATGTAGGTTCAGATTTTTTTTGATTTTTTTATTTCTTTCTGCAAACTAATAAAAATTTTCAGTAGTTTTGCAGAATCAAAATCCCTGACAAAAATCCCCATCATGAAACGCGCTGTCATATTGTTGTTTGCACTATTGGCTGGAGTGATGGCGTATGCGCAGTCGCCACTCACCGTTTCGGTGACGGGCACGGTCAACACCGACTGCATCGGACAGGGGTGCTACTACAACGGTCCCACGATTCTCATCAACGAAGTGATGCTGTCGCCGTCGCAGTACGACGGCTCGATGGTGGGCAGTTCATACCACACCACCGGCGGCGGCGAGTGGATTGAGTTGTACAATCCGCACAAGTGCGACTCGGTGGACATTTCCTGCTATTTTCTGGGCAATAATGCCTACGACAACACCAACCAGTCGGGCAACTGGGGCGGAGGTTTTGCGTTGCCGCCAGGCACAGTGGTGCCGCCACAGGGATTCTGCATGGTGCGCGGTTACCGGGCCGCCGCCGTACCCGACAGTCTGCTGGTGCAGAACGGCGGCAATGTGGTGGAGGTGGTGATTGACGACCGCTACTGCTTCGATGCCGGCGGCGGCCGCCTGTGGTTTCCCAATGCCGGCGGCTGGTTCGCCTTCTACGATGCCAACGGCGTGCCGCAGGATGCCATCAGCTGGTGCAGCCAGAGCAACAGCTGCATGTCGTGTTACCCCTGCACACCGGTCACCAACGAATGCGGTTTTTCGGGCACCCTCCCCTCCTACGACCAGATTCCCGCCAACCGCAAGACCTACATCACCTCACTGAATCCGCAGAACTATCTCGGAAGTTCCTTCCGCCGCATTCCCGACGGCGGCAACTGGCAGAGCACCAGCGGAGCCCCCACCTACGCCACCTGCAACGATGTCTGTATTGACCCGCCCGTTATCTTCTGTGCCGCCATCGCCGTGGCCACTCCTTCCGGCGGCACCCCGCCCTACACCTACCAGTGGAGCGACGACTCGCAGCAGATCACCGACACAGCTTTCGGCCTCTGTGCCGGCACCTACTACGTGACCGTGACCGATGCCGACAGCCTCACCGCCGTGGGAGAAGTCACCATTGTGGACTACGAACCGCCCGTTTCGCATCCCGACTACGTGCACTGCCTCAGCGACTCGTCGGTCGTGCTGTCAGGGCTTCCCGCCGGCGGCGTGTATGAAGGCGGCTGGGTGGATGCCAACCATACCTTCTTCTTCCACGACTCCGCCGCCGTTTACCCGATGTCCTACACCTTTACCGACACCAACGGCTGCCATGCCACCGCCCACTTCACCATCACCGTCAACCCCGAATACGCCCACTACTTCTATGATACTGTATGCCAAAGAGAACCCTACTCAGGCTACGGATTCAACGTGGCATCGTCGCAAACCTATACCACTGGCACACAGACACTTCAAAACACCTATCCATCTATCAACCAATGCGATAGCGTGGTCACCCTCTACCTTACCGTGCTTCCCAGCGAAATCTTCACCCACGACACCGCCATCTGCGAGGGAGAAGACTTCAGCGGTTTCGACTTCCAGCTGGCGGCCAGCGAGCTGACCGTGGGGCTGAACCAAGCCCAACACATCTTCACCAACCAATATGGCTGCGACAGCACCGAAAACCTCAACCTCACCGTCAACCCTGTGTACGACCTCTATGTTACCGATAATGTCTGTAAAAACAGCATTTACAACCAATATAATTTCCTGTTTGATGCCGACACGATGGAGCTGGGTGAACACACGATGTCCTTCGAGGGAGTAAGCAGCAGTGGCTGCGACAGCGCCTTCACGCTGACAATCAACATTTTGCCTACTAACGAAACCATCTTCCACGACACCATCTGCCAATTCGACACCTACCAGCAGCACAACTTCAACCTTGCCGCCGACGAGAATATTCATGCCGGCGACTTCGACTATGTGCAGAATTTGCAGAACATGTATGGCTGCGACAGCACCGTCACCCTCCACATCGTAGTGTACAGCAAGCCGCAACCCGACTTCGTGTCGAACCCCGAACGCATCATGCTGTCGGATGGCGACCCTGTGCAGTTCATCAACCTCACCGACCTGTCGGATACCTATCCGGGCGAGAGCTTCCTGTGGCAGTGGGATTTCGGTGACGGGAGCAGCGAGAGCAGCGCAGAGATGGAGATGTCGCACACCTACGAGACATGGGGCGAGTTCTTGGTAACCCTCACGCTGACAAGCTCCAACGGCTGCGAGAGTGTGATTTCGCACAATGTGTATGTAGATGCCGACCTCGAGTTTCCCAACGTCATCACCCCCAACGGCGACGGAGTGAACGACGTGTTCGCCATCAAAAACCTGAACCCGGAATTAGACAACGTGCTGACCATCTACGACCGCTGGGGACAAAAAGTGTATGAGATGACCAACTACCGCACCTACATCAAGGACGGCGTGCTCTACAATGCAGAGACCGGCTTCGCAGCAGAGCACAACTCCGACGGGGTGTATTTCTACACCTTCCACTATGTAGGGTTCGTGCGGGCGGTGGAGTACCACAGCACCCTGACTGTCATACGATGAGGGTACTGCAAATAGTTAGCTGACATTCCTTTTTTCAATGCTATTGGGAAGAAATCCTACCGAATCACCGTCAACGAACTGTGAAACTCAAATGTCTTCACATGTCCGCCATAATAAAACACGTAGTAATAGACTCCGTCTGACATCTTCTCTGCACTGAATCCTGACTCGGGATTGCAGAGCTGGCCATTTTTGTCAATGCAAGTTCTATAGTCCTGCATATCAAAGACCTTCTTTCCCCATCTATCATAAATAGACAGCCGATTCGGTACCTCAAGATTTAAGTTCTTGACTGCAAACACATCGTTCACCCCATCCCCATTAGGAGTAATGACATTAGGGAATTCAAGATCCGGTTCCACATAAACCGTATGGGTAGCGGAATTGCGGCAATCGAACGAGGTAATCATCTCCAATGTAACCACAAATTCTCCCCACGTACTGTAGAAATGCGATGTGTTGTAATTGTTGGTAATCTGCGTCTCACCGTCACCGAAATCCCAATGCCACGTGTAGGTATCGGTCAGTCCGATAAATTCTGATGTATCGGTCTGATTGAGAAACTGAACCTCGATGTTGTCGGACAGCATCAGCCGGTCGGGCGAAGCGATGAAATCCACTTCCGGATGCGGATGCACGGTCACCTGCGCCTCTGCATCGGCCGTGCAGCCCAACTCATCGCTGACGGTCACCGAATAGCTGGTGGTGACGGAAGGCGACACTGTGATGGAGCGGCCGGTCCCTCCAGTATTCCACGAATAGGCATAATACTCCAGCTCAGTGGAAATGGTAGAGCTTTCACCCGAACAGATTTCAGCAGGCTCAACGATGAAAGTCGGCGGTGGAATCACTGCGGCGGCATAAACCGTCGTACTGTCAACACTTTGGCAGCGGTTGGCGGCCGTGACGGTACAGACAAAGGTAGTGACTTCATTTTCAGGGATAAGGGTGAAGGATGAAGAAGTTTGTCCCGTATTCCATTCATACACGATGGCATCATCGGAGGCTGCCATAATGGTCACCTCCTGCTGCGGACAGATGGTGTCCTGCGAGGCCGTCACCTCCAACCCGGGAGAGGTGGTGTCCACCGTCACATGCACATGTTCGATAATGTCAAACTCATCGCCATTGCAGGCAGTATATTGCAAACGTGCCGTATAGTAGGTGGTTTCGCTCGGATAGAACGTGACCGTATCTCCCATTCCCACAATAATACCCGTGGCCGCAGAGGTATCGGTACCCAAATACCATGTCACCGTATATTCGGGTTCACCCGTGGGGATGAAGCGCCATGCCTCTTCATGAGCCGTCCATGCCCCTGTGTTTCTGCCCGGCGGCGTGATGCCCATCGAGCCGTCGCTGTTCTGCAAACCAATCACACCATTTCCGCTGTTCCACGAGGTGCAAGTAGGAGCATCCCGCAAATAAATGTCAATAATATTGGTGCCCTCATACAGCACAATCATCGAAGTGAATGTCCGGATAGAGGTACAGGAGTAAAGTTTTATATTATTGAAACTCAACACATAGCTTCTGCACGGATATTCTCCCAACACCCCTTGGAAAATGCCGCCGTCGCCCGTTACGGAATTGTAATCGCTCGTGGAGGGATAGATGTCGCGATAGCAGGCGAAAATGGTATTGGTAAAAAGATTGGCGCTGGGAATTGAGGCGGAATAGGACCATGCACAGCTGCCGCCGGCCACGCTGGTATTGAAAGTAGCCACCGAATTGGCACCCGGAACCACCTGATCATACGTGTTTCCATAATAACAGAAAGTGAATGGCAAATCCAAAACCTCACCCCACGTATCATCCGTGGCATTGGCAAAAATTCTGGTTCCCGCCGTATAGCCGTAGGGCGGAGCATACGGAATAGACTCTACCGTATAGTCGCTGCTTCCAAGCGCCGTGGCCACTGCATTGGCGACGAAAGTAACGCCATCGTTGATGGTAGCACAATCGAGGTAAACTTCGGTGTTTCCTGTCCCCAGTTCTTCTGGATTTATACTCGGACAACCGTCAAGAATTTGCGCCCACACAGCTGCGAGCCCCATTGACATAACAAAAACGAATGCGAAAATTTTGCGAATCATGACACTGGATTTTTAGCGTTTTTCTGTTTGGTCAGACGTAAGGAAAATGAAAAGCGCTGCAATGCCCGTTCACAAATCACAAAAAAAGACCGACGTCAATATCGGTCTTTTTCTTTATAAATATTTGAATGATAATCATTTCTGCAAACGAATTCTTGCATCCACAGCGGTTACGTAGCGCGGATTGCCTAAAAGCGGGTTGAGGTCCATCTCCGCGATTTCGGGAGCGGCCTGCACCAACGCGCTCACACGGGCAATCTGGTCGGCGTAAAGGTCGATGTTGACGGGTTCCTGCCCGCGCACACCCTGCAGAATCTTGTAACCACGCAGCTTCGTCAGCATCTCCTTGGCCTCCGCAGCCGTGATGGGTGCCAACGCACTCTGCACATCCTTCAGCACCTCGATAAAGATGCCGCCCAAGCCGAAGAAGACCTGATGGCCGAACTTGTCGTCGCGGATGGCGCCGATATACACGTCGGTGCCGTCCAGCATCGGGTACATCTCCACTGCGTAGGTATCTTTGATGGCCATGAGGCGGTCGAACTCCTTGCTCACGGTGTCCAAATCCTTCACGTTCAGGGTAACACCGCCCACATCGCTCTTGTGCAGCGGTCCCACCACCTTCATCACGAGCGGCACATCCTTGCTGCAGCCGACCTCTTTGGCGAAAGCGAGGGCGTCTTCCTTCTTGGAGACCTCCACGGATTTCTTGCGGCTGATGCCGGCAGCGTCTAAAAGTTCGTTGTAGTCAGCAATTTCCATATAACCGTCCTGACATCTGTCGATGGTGCGGCGGATGCGGGCCACATCGATTTCGGGCTGCTCCACCACTTCGGGCTGCGGCTTCGGGGTGTTATAGACCTTGCACAGGGCGTTGCCGAACACGCACTCCTCGGGGAAGTTGATGCGGTGCTTGTTGGTGATGAAGTCGGCGATTTCGTCCTTCACGTTGATGATGGAGGGCAGAATCGGAAAGATGGGCTTCTTGCAGGTCTTCATCTTCTGGTCGAGCACTTCATAGACTTCCCAGTTGGCGAACAGGCCGGGCGAGCCGAAGATGACGCACATGCAGTCAATGTTGTCGAAGTCGTTCTCGCAGGCGTCAATGATGTAGCCGAGCTGCTCGGCGGTGCCGGTGGCGAGGAAGTCGATGGGGTTGCCCACGGAGGAGCCGCCGAAGAGCTTGGTGAGCAGTTCATCGGCCTTCGGGCCTTCGATGTGGGGCACATCCATGCCGTTGTCAGACAGCACGTCGGTGAGCATCACGGCGGGACCGCCGGCGTGGGTGATGACGGCCATATTCTTGCCCTTCACCTCGGGGTGCATGAAGATGGCGCACACGGTGGTGAGTTCCTGACGGTTGTGGCAGCGCACGATACCGGCCTTGCGGAAGAGGGCATCCACGGCGGCGTCGTTGGTGGCGAGGGCGCCGGTATGCGACGAGGCGGCGCGGCTGCCGGCGGCGGAACCGCCCGACTTGATGGCCGCGATCTTGCATCCCTTGTTGATGAGCGAGCGGGAGTGCTTCAACAACTTCTGCGGGTCACCGATTTTCTCCATATAAAGCATGATGACGCGGGAGGATTTCTCCGGGTCGAAGGTGGTGTCGAGGTGTTCCAGCACGTCCTCGATACCCATTTGGGCGGAGTTGCCGACAGCCCATACACTGTTGAAGGTGAGGCCGTTGGAAATACCGTACTCCTTGATGAAGACGGCGGTGGCGCCCGAGCCGGTCACGAAATCCACGCCGTGCGGGTCGAGGGTCGGGATGGGGGTGTCGAAAGCACCGCAGTAGTTGGTGTTGAGGAAGCCGGTGCAGTTGGGACCGATGAGGCTGCCGCCCACGCTGTTGATGGTGTCGGTGATGTGCTGCTCGTACTCCGCACCCTGCCTGCTCTCCTCGCCGAAGCCGGCGGAAACGATGATGAAGCCGCGGGTGTTCTTCTCTTTGGCGAGAATGTCAACGGTGGCGGGACAGTACTTGGCGGCGATGGCGAGGATGGCGCAATCCACCTCCGGCAAATCCTCCACCTTGGCATAGCAGTGAATGCCCTGCACCTCCGACTCTTTCGGATTCACGGCATAGATTTTGCCCTTGAAAGGACTGGCCAATAAGTTCTTCACAAGTTTGCCACCGGGTTTGTGGACATCATTCGACGCACCGACGATGACGATGCTTTGCGGATTTAATAATTTAGGATTAATCATATTATCAGGTATTTATATATTTTCCAAACAGGCGGCAAATATACGATTTAAATTGGAAATGGGAAAGGGAGTCTTGGGGAGAAAATTTTGCATTTTTTTCAAAAAAAATAAGGGCGCAAAAGGCAACATTTTACAAAATATTATGTATAAGAGTATAAATTACGCAATTATATGAATTCCTTGTATCAGAAAATCGTCTGCATCATCAGCTGCATTCTGGCTGTGGCTTGTGCTTCCGCCCAAACCTATACCATGCCGTCATCCGGCACCAACACCATCACCGCCTGCGGCGGCACCGTGCTCGACCCCGGAGGCACCAGCACCTACGCCAACAGCCTCAACAGCTACTTGGTCATCAACCCCGAGACACCGGGATGCAAAGTGCATCTTGAGGGATCGTATAACACGGAGAGCAGCTTCGACTACTTCTACGTGTACGATGGCACCACCACTTCGGGCACCCAGCTGGGCTATTTCACGGGGACCGGCACCTGCAACGTCACTTCGCAGTCGGGCTCGCTCATCATCTATTTCCACTCCGACGGCTCTGTGACGCGCGATGGCTTCGAGCTCTCCATCACCTGCGTGGGTAGCTGCACCTGCGGCGGTCCTTACGGACTGACAACCACCACTGGAAATGGAGTCGCTACCGTTTCATGGACCAACCCCAACTCGGCTGACATCACCGGCTTCATCATCGAATGGGGCCCGCACGGCTTCACCCCCGGCACCGGCACCACCGACTATACCACCGGCACCACCTATTCGCTCACCGGCCTCACCAACGGCACCCAGTACGATTTCTACGTGTGGTACGACTGCGGCGGCGACCATGTCGTCACCACTGAAACTCCCACCATGGTTTCATTTGTCCCCTCCACGAACATCAACCTGCCCATTAATGGAACCACCAGCATTACCATGTGCGGTGGACATATCTTCGACAGCGGCGGTCCCAACGGACAGTACAGCAATTCCGAAAACAGCGGCATCACCATCTACGCTGAAAACCCATGGTGCTTGCTAACCGTTACAGGCACCTATAACACAGAAAGTTGCTGCGACCACATCTACATTTATGATGGAGAAGGAAGCGGCACGTTGTTAGGACAGTTCCAAGGTTCCGGCAGCATCAATGTCACCAGCACTACCGGCAGTATCACCATCTCCTTCACCTCTGATGGCTCGGTGCTGTATGATGGTTTCGACCTCACCGTGGTCTGCACCGGCACCTGTCTGTGCGGCTCACAACCCCTCAGCGGCGTGCATGTCGTACCCGACGGCAACAACGGATACCAGCTGGTATGGAATGAGGCGACAGGAGATCCCTCCATCCACCAGTACATCATCGAGTTCGGTCCCGAAGGATTCACACCGGGCAACGGCACCACCATCACGGCCGAACACAGTCCCTATCCACTCAACGGGCTCACCCCTGGCAGCACCTACACCTACTACGTGTGGGCCGACTGTGACAACGACGGAGTTATCACCAACGAAGTACCCGCAAGATTCGACTTCTGCGTGCCCTTCGCCACACCTTGTATTGACTTCACTGACCTGACAGCCCCGCAAATCACATGTACTACGGGACTTACCAACAGTGGCGGTCCCTACACCAACACGGGAGTAGTGGACAACGGTCCCTCTTCCGCCTCCAGCCAGCACACCATCCACTATACCCCTGAACAAGACCCCCGCACCGGCAATGGCCTCACCACCATCCCGCCTTGCGAACTCTACTCCGTACGCCTCGGCAACTGGAACAGTAACTACGGCTGCGAAAGTATCGCTTACAACTTCGCAGTGGATACCGCCGACGCAGACATCCTGCTGCTGAAATATGCCGCTGTGCTGCAGAACCCAAGCGGTCACGACGCCGACGAACAACCCCGCTTCGTATTCGAACTTCTCGACCAGAACAACAACCAGATCGACGCCACCTGCGGCTACGCCAACTTCATCTCAGGTTCCACCACCAGCGGCTGGAACCAGACCACCTACGACAGCGAGACGCTGTACTGGAAAGACTGGACCTTCGTAGGTTTCGACGTGTCGGCCTACCACGGACAGACTGTCAAGGTGCGCCTCACCACCTACGACTGCGACCAGGGCGCGCACTTCGGCTACGCCTACTTCACGCTGAACTGCAAACGTCGTGTCATCACGGCGGAGTCGTGCGGCGAGATGCTCACCAATACCTACACTGCACCTGCCGGCTTCAACTATGCCTGGTACTACCAGAATTCACCCAACAACATTCTTTCACACGAACAGTCCATCACTATCGCACCCAACGGGCAGGATGAGGTTCTCTGCTGTCATGTCTCCTTTACGGAGAATGCTTCCTGCGGTTTCGACCTCCGCACCTCCATCACCTCTCGCTACCCGCTTGCCAGCTTCGACCCCGTACGCGACAGCTGCTCATGGAGATTCGCTATGAACAACACCAGCTGCGTGTCGGCCGACGGTGTAAACCCCTTAGAGCCACATGAAGGCTGCGAGACCGCCCACTGGGATTTCGGCGACGGCTCCACCTCCAACGAATACAGTCCCACCCATGAGTTCCCGGGTCCCGGCACTTACGTGGTAACTCTTATCTCAGGTATTGCCGGCGACGAATGCCAAGACACCGCCCGTTTCACCATCGACCTGCTGGGCAACTATCCCGCCATCACCGGTGATTTCGACATCTGCGGCGGCGAGGGAACCACCCTGCACGCCACAGGCGGCAATTCTTACCTCTGGTATGAAAACGGCGTTGAAATCAGCGCCAACAACTCCGTGTATGTCACCCCCACCACAACCACCACCTACACCCTCACCTCCATCGCCGCTGACGGCTGCGAAGTGGAAATCTCCCAAGAGGTTGTGGTCAGTCCCACATCGGCCAGTTCACTGACCGACTCAATATGCCAAGGCGAACGGTACACCGAGCACGGCTTTAACCTGCCGCCGCAGATGGCATTCGGACAATTCAACTACACGCTGGTACTCCCCAACCAGTATGGCTGCGACAGCACCGTCACCCTCACCCTCATTGTCAAAGAGCTGCCCAACACCAGCTTAGGCCGCACCTTCAACCACTGCTTTGAGGATTATGGCGATGCCGTTCTGTCGGTCCCGACCTCCAACTGCACGTACCATTGGAGTACCGGTGCTACCACACAGGGCATCTCCGTTTCTGCCGGTGGCACCTATAGCGTTACCGCCACCCTCAACGGCTGCACCAACTCAGGTGAGATTACCATCAACGACATTTGTCCGTTCAACATCTACCTGCCCAACGGTATCACGCCCACCGATAACGACGGCATCAACGATGTGTTCCGCCTGCCGAGCACCAAAGATATCGAAACCTTTGAAATCTCCATTTTCGACCGCTGGGGCCGCGTGGTCTTCCACTCCGAAGATCCACATTTTGAATGGGATGGCAATGTAAACGGCAAGATCTTAAGCGGAAGGGTTTACAACTATCGCATTAACTTGAGAACGACAGGTGCCGAGAAACGTGTCATCAACGGCTCCATCACCGTTTTGTAAAACTGTCAGCGGGTCGCCCTCATAAAGCGGGGACGTCCGAAGCTGTCGCAACGACACTCCACCTCCGCAAATCCCATCTCCGCCAGCATCTTTTTGAGCTGAGGATGGTACTCTTCGTACGTTTCAAAATAAAGTCGTCCTCCTGCTGGCAATGACGAGATAGCAAGAAGGGCGATTTTTTCATAAAAAAGCAAAGGCTTTTCATCCGGCACGAAAAGCGCCAGCGAAGGCTCGTATTCCGTGACGTTGCGGTGCAGACTTCCGCGCATCTTTTCCGGGATATAGGGGGGATTGCTGACGATGATGTCGTAGGGGCGCGACAGCTTTTCGCAAGTCAGCACATCCATCTTCACCCATTCCACCTCCACATGGTTCTCACGGGCATTGTGGGCGGCCAAGGAGAGTGCATCGTCGCTGACATCCACAGCAGTTACAGCAGCCTGCGGCATACGGGCAGCCAGCGCGATGGCGATGGCCCCTGATCCAGTGCCGATGTCGAGAATTCGGGCGGGCTGTTGCTCGGCGCACTCGCGCACTATCGTTTCCACCAGCTCTTCCGTTTCGGGACGAGGGATGAGGGCACGGGCATCCGTAGAAAGCCGCAAACCGCAAAACTCTGTAAAACCCGTAATATGCTGCAACGGCTCACCTTGCGACAGCCGTTCCACATCCGAACGATAGTCCACCGCATCCATCATTTCCGCATCCCAATCCATCGTAAAACGATAGTAGGGCATACCCAAGCGGTCCTGTACATACCAACGCAACATCGCCTCCCGCTCATGCGAGTCGTACAGCGAAGTCAGTGCCTCCAAAAAAAGATTCCGAAAGTCCCTACGATTCATTTCAACAATCACAATTTTCAAGCGGCAAAGATAACATAATTTTATTTTTCGGCACAACAAACCTTCAATTTCATCAATGGTCTATGAAATCCTACAATTTATTGCAGCTTTTGTCGTTAGCATTTAGAAAAAGTGTACCTTTGCACGTCCATTTTAACAGTATGACACGTTATCAGAAATCCATCCGATCCCTCCTCTGCGCACTCATGGTGCTCGGTTTGTTAATTGGTGGACATTTCTGCCTGACCAGCTGCAACCGAAATGCCACTGCCACAGCCGATCGCGGCATCGACGGGACAAGTGCCACACAGGAAAGCGTGATTTTCAGCGACAACATTCCTGATGAACTGCAAACAGGTGTTTATTATGTAGGAAAGTTTGACGGGAAAGAGCGCATCGTTGTTTTTAAACAACTCCACAAGAAAAACTTCAGCGGCGTGCTGTACACCATCAACTCCGATGCCACCCTTCAGCCCAAGGAGTTGAGTGGCAAGTTGAAGAAAAAGAAATGTGTCTGCACGCTGGCGGGAGAGAAAATTGTGCTGCACGACCTCAGTCTGGCCGTCGATGACAGCGGTTTCAAGGGGAACTGCGAAGAAGGAACTTTCTATTTCACCTCCTACAAAAAGCCCGTCTATAAAACCATTGACAAAATCAACCGGTACAAGGAGGAATGCTTTGAGGTGGAGACGATTCACGATGTGAAATACGGCACGGCAAAAGGATACTGGGTGTCGCGGCCTGAAACCTCGAACGACTACGCCAAAATCATCAGTTCTGGAATCGCCAAGACCTTGTCGAAGAAGGATTTCGACTTGTACATGGACCTCTATCTTCCGAAGGGTGACACGATGAAGCAGCGGCCGTTGGTGATGTTCATCCACGGCGGCGGCTTCTACATCGGTGACAAGCGCGACAATCCCATTGTGCTATGGTGCCAGCATTACGCCAAGATGGGGTATGTGGCAGTCTCCATCAACTACCGGATGGGCTTCAAGCCGGCGAAAACCTCCATCGAACGGTGCGGCTACTGCGCCGTTCAGGATGCACACGCCGCCATGCGCTTTTTGATTCACAACAAAGATAAATACCGCATTGACCCTGACTACCTGTTCGTGGCAGGCAGCAGCGCGGGAGGCGTCACTACCCTCAACCTCGCCTTCATGCGCAATGCCAACCGTCCGGAATCGGCCGACGGCGGCCTGCTCACCGATGCATTGGGCGACATCGAATCCAGCGGCAATTCACTCAAGGAGACCTTCAAGATACGCTGCATCGCCAACATGTGGGGCGCTGTGCATGACATCAACATGATCAACAATGCCAAGACCTCCATCATCTCCTTCCATGGCGATGCCGACCGGGTGGTGCCTTACGGCGCGGAGGTTCCCTTCAAAGACATCAAACTCCACATCAGCAATCTCTTCTTCAACAAGATGTATGGTTCAAAACCCATCCATGAAAGAGCCAAGAAATTGGGCTACCGCGAGGAGCTGCACACCTTCAAGGGCTGCGGCCACGCCCCGCACGTGGACGACCACAACCAGCCGAATGAAAAGTTCTACTTCATCCAAGAAAAGACCACTGATTTCTTTTATAAAGAGTTTGGAAGTGAAGAGGTGCAGATCAAGGCGACGGACGGACAGCGCTTCACCCTCAACACAAAAGAGGTGCAGACATGCAGCTGGCGCATCACCGGCGGTCTCATCCTGTCGAGTTCAGGCACCTCTGTACGTGCAGTATGGTTGCCCGATGCCAAGGAAAGAGTGCTTGAATGCACCGGACGTCTTCAAAACGGAGCGGGATTTCAAACCCAATTCATCCCCAATATCAAATAAATCAATTGTTTAACCTTAACCATATTCATCATGAAAAGAATCGCATTTTTGATGTTCGCCATCATCTCTTTAGGAGCGGTTTTGTCAGGTTGCAAAGACCCCGAACCCGATCCCACCCCGTCACCTTACGATCAGGTGCTGACCAAAGACGGCATCTACCTGTCCATCTATGCTTTCAACAACGGCATTGTGTCGAAAATGGACTACACCCTGATTGACAACCAGTCGGCGGACCTCATCCAGAACTGGATCCGCAACCTGCAGAACAATGAAGACGCCACCGCGCTGCTCTATACGGTTGACAGCTCGCTGAACGCCCTCAACCGCACGAAGTTCCCGAACAGCCTTTCGAGCCTACACATGGTGAACTTCACCGACGGTATCGACAACGCGTCCGTGTATTTCTCCAACAGCCAGTGGGGCACGCACTATGCGAACCGCAATGAGTACCAGCTCGCACTGAAAAACCGGTTGCGCAACGGCACTTTCCACGGGCACTCCATTTCTGCCTTCGGCATCGGCGTGCAGAGTGCATCCATCGACCCGGTGGTGTTCAACTCCACCATCCAGGACATCTCCAGCAGCGACGACAAAGCCCGCGTGCTCGCCAACTTCGCCTCGGTGAACCATGAGTTCGAGCAAATCGCCAACAGTATCTCTTCCACCACCACGGTGACCGATGTCACGCTATCGTTCACCTGCGGCGGCACCGACCGCATCGCCTTCGTGTTCGACGGGGCCGCCTCGCCGGAACTTTCCGCCTGCAAGATCGAGGCCACGCTGAACGCCAACAACACCCTCAGCGACATCGAGTACACCGGTCTCACCTCCTCTTCAGGGGCCGTCATTACCGGACAACACACCAGCGGTTCCATCTTCTCGTTCACCTTCAAAAACCTGAGAACCCTCGACAACGAAGTGCCCTCCACCTACGACGTGCGCCTGTTCAAACAGTCGCTGGGACTGGGCGGTGTGACCTACGCACAGGATGTGGAATTCAACCCGCAATCGC
This sequence comes from Bacteroidales bacterium, assembly GCA_045132235.1. Taxonomy (GTDB): domain Bacteria; phylum Bacteroidota; class Bacteroidia; order Bacteroidales; family WCHB1-69; genus UBA1756. Next base: position 29,829 of record JBGURX010000052.1, on the reverse strand, counting down.
AGACCTACACGCAGACGCAGACCAAGACCGCCGGCATCATTCTCGTGCTGGATGTGAGCAGCTCGCTGGGCAGCAACTTCGTGAATGTACAGGAGGCCGCCTGCAACTTTGTGCAGATTTTGGCCGACTCGCAGCGCAAAAAATAGTAAAACGCATGAACATCATAAAATAATTGGGATTTCCTGATGGGGAATCCCAATTATTTTTTGTATCTTTGCCGCCGCTATCGAAATTAAAAAATTATAATATAAAATATTGACACAATGGCAAGTAGAAGAAAAGAACTCTTTCCGAACGTCACCGATGAACAATGGAACGATTGGAAATGGCAAGTGCAACACAGAATCGAGAACCTTGATCAGCTGAAGCAGTATATCGAGCTGACTCCCGAGGAGGCGGAAGGCGTGAGCAAGACGCTCCAGACGCTCCGTATGGCCATCACTCCCTACTACCTGAGTTTGATTGACCCGAACGACCCGTACTGCCCCATCCGCCGCCAGGCCATCCCGACGGCCGCCGAGGTGCACCAGTCGCCCGCCGACCTGCTGGATCCGCTCCACGAGGATGAGGATTCCCCGGTTCCGGGCCTCACCCACCGTTATCCCGACCGTGTGCTGCTGCTCATCACCGACCAGTGCTCGATGTACTGCCGCCACTGCACACGCCGCCGTTTCGCCGGCCAGCACGACTGCCAGATGCCGCAAGACCGCATCCAGAAGGCCATCGACTACATCGCCCGCACCCCGCAGGTGCGCGACGTGCTCCTCTCCGGCGGCGACGCCCTCATGGTGAACGACCAAGTGCTGGAGTCCATCATCCAGCGGCTGCGCGCCATCCCGCATGTGGAAATCATCCGTCTCGGCACCCGCACGCCCGTCGTATGCCCCCAGCGTATCACTGACGACCTCTGCAACATGCTGAAGAAATACCATCCGATCTGGGTCAACACCCACTTCAACCACCCGAATGAAATCACACCCGAGGCTACCGAGGCCTGCGCCAAGCTCGCCAACGCCGGTATCCCGCTCGGCAACCAGTCGGTGCTGCTGCGCGGCGTGAACGACTGCGTGCACGTGATGAAGACCCTCGTGCAAGGCTTGGTGAAAATCCGTGTGCGTCCTTACTATATTTATCAGTGCGACCTCTCCATGGGTCTCGAGCATTTCCGCACGCCCGTTTCCAAGGGTATCGAAATCATCGAGAACCTGCGCGGACACACCTCCGGCTATGCCGTTCCCACCTTCGTGGTGGATGCCCCCGGCGGCGGCGGCAAGACCCCGGTGATGCCCAACTACGTCATCTCTCAAAGTCCCAACAAGGTGATTCTGAGAAACTTCGAAGGCGTTATCACCACCTACACCGAGCCTACCGACTACAAAGAGGAGTGCCACTGCGAGAAATGCCAGCAGCATCCGCATGCTGAGGGTGTCGCCTCCCTGCTCCGTGGCGAACATCTGGCTCTTGAGCCGCAAGACCTCGAACGCAAAAAACGTCACAACAAATAGTAATCTTTCAAAAATCATTCATAAAAGAGGTGCTTTTCAGTGCCTCTTTTTTTATTTTATTCATTATAAAACAATAACAATCAATTAATTATAAAAATTTTCAATACTTCTTACAATCATTCAAAAAAAGTTGTATTTTTGCAGCTCCAAAACGGGCCGTTAGCTCAGTTGGTTCAGAGCGCTGCTTTCACACGGCAGAGGTCACTGGTTCAAATCCAGTACGACCCACACGAAGAGACCGAACAGGTCTCTTTTTTTATTTTCAAAAAGAGGGAATTCGTATCAAAATTTTGTGTAAATTTGCAGCCGCTTTTGTGAAATATCATAACTATTAAATATAAAAACTATGGAAAAAGCAGAAATTCGCGAAACGATTGCCAAAAGAGCTGCAAAAGAGCTCCATGATGGAGACATCGTTAACCTCGGAATCGGTATTCCGACTATGATTCCCAACTACTTACCTGAAGGCGTGACCGTGACGTTGCAGACCGAGAACGGCATGGTGGGCATGGGTCCCACTCCCGAAGAGGGCAAGGAAGATCCCGAGATGGTGAACGCCGGCGGCGGCTACATCACCGCAGTGCCCGGTGCCGCCTCCTTCAGCTCCGCCACCTCCTTCGGCATCATCCGCGGCGGCCACGTTGACGCCACCATCCTCGGCGCCATGCAGGTGGACGAGAACGGCGACCTCGCCAACTGGATGATCCCCGGAAAGCTCACCCCCGGCATGGGCGGCGCCATGGACCTTATCGTCGGCGCCAAGCGCGTGATCCTCGCCATGGAGCACACCCAGAAGGGCAACCCGAAAATCCTCAAAAAATGCAACCTGCCCCTCACCGCCAAAGGTCAGGTCAACCTCATCATCACCGAGATGGGCGTGATGGAAGTGACCCCCAAGGGCATCGTGCTCAAGGAAATCCATCCCGAATTCACGGTCGATCAGGTAAAGGCCGCCACCGAAGCCGAATTGATCATCGCCGACGATTTGAAACCGATGCAGTTATAACCGAAGATACGGGGATACGAGGATACGCATAACCGCATAACCGCATAATCGAATAACCGCATAACCGCATCATCAAAAAAATGTAAGGCAATGGATTATACCTATTTAAAAACCAATCAGGAAAACGGTATCTGCGTCCTGACCATTTCCGCACCAAAATCTCTGAATGCACTGAATTCTTCCTTGCTGAAAGAGCTGGACGATTTCCTCGGCCACATCAACGCCGATGTGCGGGTGCTGATTATCACCGGCGACGGCGAAAAGTCGTTTGTGGCGGGCGCGGACATTTCGGAAATGCAGAACCTGAACGCGGAAGAGGGCGAGACCTTCGGCCGCCTCGGCGCGCAGGTGTTCCGCAAGATTGAAACATTGGACATTCCCGTCATCGCGGCGGTCAACGGCTTTGCGTTGGGCGGCGGCTGCGAGCTGGCCATGGCCTGCGACATCCGCATCTGCTCCGACAACGCCAAGTTCGGGCAGCCAGAGGTCGGTCTCGGCATCATCCCCGGCTTCAGCGGCACCTACCGTCTCGCCAAGCTGGTGGGAATGGGCTACGCCAAGGAGATGATCTACACCGGCAAGGCCATCCGCGCCGACGAGGCACTGCGCATCGGTCTGGTGAACGCCGTCTATCCGCAAGCGGAACTGATGGAGCAAGCCATGATGATGGCATCGAAAATCGGCGCCATGGCCCCGATCGCCGTCAAATATGCGAAACAGTGCATCAACGCCGAGTACGACCTCGATGCCGATGCCGCCATCGCGTACGAGAACAAAATGTTCGGCCAATGCTTCGCCACCAAGGATCAGAAAGAGGGCATGACCGCTTTCCTCACCAAAAGAAAAGCCACTTTTACCAACGAATAATCATTAAAAACATAGCATCATGAAAATTTGCGTTATTGGAACCGGTACCATGGCAAAAGGTATCGTCAAAGCATTTGCGGCTAAAATGCCCGTGGTAATGAAAAGCCGCACGCAAGCCAGCTTGGACAAAGCATTGGCTTCCTTTACTAAAGGTTATGGCAAATTAGTGGAAAAAGGCAAGATGACTCAGGAGGGCGTTGACGCCATCATGAAGAACATCACCACCACCACCGACTACGCCACCTTCGCCGACGCCGACCTCGTGATCGAAGCCGCCGTGGAGGATATGCAGCTGAAGAAAGAGGTGTTCGCAGAACTTGACAAGATCTGCAAGCCCGAAACCATCTTCGCCACCAACTCCTCTTCCCTCTCCATCACCGAGATCGCTGCCTGCACCAGCCGTCCCACCCAGTTCATCGGCATGCACTTCTTCAACCCCGCCGACCGTATGGCATTGGTGGAAGTGATTAAAGGTCAGGTGACTTCCGACGAAGTGTGCAACCAGATTGTGGAACTCGCCACCTCCATCGGCAAGACTCCCGTGCTCGTGAACGAGGCTCCCGGTTTCGTGGTGAACCGCATCCTCATCCCCATGATCAACGAGGCAGTGGGCATCCTCGCCGACGGCATCGCCAGCGCCGAGGACATCGACAAGTGCATGATGCTGGGCGCCAACCACCCGATGGGCCCGCTCGCATTGGCCGACCTCATCGGCAACGATGTGAACCTCGCCATCATGGAGGTGCTTTACAAAGAGTTCGGTGACCCGAAGTACCGTCCTCACCCGCTGTTGCGGAAGATGGTGCGCGCAGGCCTCCTCGGCAGAAAAACCGGCGAAGGCTTCTACAAGTACTAAGAAACAATTTCACACTTTTACAAAGGGGAATGACATTCAACATTCCCCTTTTTTATTCCCCATTTTATCAACGATTTAATGTTGATGTATTGCTTTATGCCCGTCAATATTTTCAAAAATTTTCAAGTAATTTTGCGTGGCTAAAAACACAAATCCTTCAACATGAATCATTTGAAAAACTGCGTCATCGCCCTGTCGGTAATCTTCTACTCGCTGTCGGCAAGCGCACAATACACCGAACAAGACATCTACATCTACATTGACACCTATAAAGAATTGGCTATCAATAAGATGTATGAATATAAAATACCTGCCAGCATCACCATCGCACAGGGAATTTTCGAGAGCGCCTGCGGCAAAAGCCACCTCGCCGTGGACGGCAACAACCATTTCGGCATCAAGTGCCACAAAGACTGGACCGGCGACACCATCCTGATTGATGATGACGAACTACAAGAGTGTTTCCGCAAATACGAAAAGGTAGAGGACTCCTACACCGACCACTCCCTTTTTCTGAAAAACCGTCAGCGCTATGCCAACCTGTTCACCCTCGACATCATGGACTATCCGGGATGGGCACGCGGACTCAAGGCTGCCGGCTATGCCACCAACCCCCAGTATGCCGACCGCCTCATCAGCCTCATCGACCGTTTCCACCTCGCCATGCTGGACACCATCTACCAGTACAGACTTCAAAATGGCTATTTTGAGCATTACCCCGATGTACATCCGGAAGAGATGGCTGGTTTCTCATACGTGCAATGTTTTGGCCAGCCTGACACCAATGGATTGCAACCTGTGGAACGACCGGCCACGCGCATTCCTTCGGAACCTGATCTTCACCCTGCAACTATAACAAAAACTCCCAGCCACTCCAGCAAAATCCGCATCAAACCCACCCACAGGAAAGTTCCCGACAAGAAACCTACACCCACCTCAGACCCCTCCTCATCACAGCCATCAAAGGCAGCCTCCGAACCGAAACCTGCCGCCCAGCAGTCCAACAACAGCAGATCCGCAAAACCCACACAACCTGCGGCTCCCAAAACGGAAACACCCGCTGTTCCCACCAGCCAACCCACTCCCACTCCTACGCCCGCTCCCACACCTGCTCCCGCCACAGCTCCCGCCCCCACCGCTTCCCCAACACCAGAAACCGTGTTCACTGCAACGAAAGGTCAGTTTACCCCTTATAGCGGCTATCCCTTCACCGAGCGCGAAGTGTATGTCAACAACAACACGCTCTTCATCATTGCGGAAGAGGGCGACACCTACGCCAAGATTGCCCGCGATGTGCAACTTCCTGAAAAGAAAATCAAAAAGTTCAACGACATCACCGGCGCCGCCAAACCGCACACCGGCGAAGTGGTTTATATTGAAAAAAAGGCGAACTCAGGCGCTACTCCCACCTACATCGTGCAAGATCAGGAAAGTCTCCGCTATATTGCACAAAAGAGCGGGGTGAGACTCAAGAAACTCTGCGACTTCAACGGCATTGCCACGCCCGACACCCCGCTGAAAAAAGGGCGCATCATCAAACTGAAATAACAATATACATTATATAATTGTATGGGACGGTCGATCTACTACTTCAATCCCAAGACCCTATCGTTCGAGAAAAAGGCCTTCTCATGGAAAGACATCATCAAGCGCGTGCTATGGTTTCTGGCCACGGCATTGGCTTTTTCGGTCGTCATCGTATGGATATCCTTTTACTTGATTGACTCCCCTAAAGAATTGATGCTCAGACAAGAAAATGAGCAACTGAAAGAAGAGATTGCCCGACTGGACAAAAAATACGACCAGCTGGCCATTGTGGCCACCGACCTGCAAAAGCGCGACGACAACATCTACCGCGCCATTTTCGAAAGCGAACCGATGCCCCTTTCCGAACGCTATCCTTTTTTGGGAAAGACACAAGGGAAGAAGTCTGTCAACTATTCCGACGCCAGTGCCCTGTTGGAAGAGATATACCAGAAAGCCAACCGCTTGACGGTCAGCATGGCGGCACAGTCGCGCTCGTTTGACACCATTGTCAGTCTCATCGGGAAGAAAAAACAGATGCTGCAGTCCATCCCCGCCATCCGGCCGCTGCCCAACTGCTACGAAATCACTTCCGGTTTCGGCTATCGCTACCACCCGATTCTGAAGGTGCTGCGGCCGCACACCGGCATCGACATCTCGGCGAAGAAAGGAACGCCCGTGTACGCCACCGCCGACGGGGTGGTGAGCCGTCAGACTCCCGGTGGCGGCTACGGCAATGTCATCGTCATCAACCACGGCTACTCCTACCAGACCCTGTACGCCCATCTTTCCAAGAAAGCGGTCAAGCCCGGAGAGCACGTCACCCGCGGACAGATCATCGGCTACGTGGGCAACACCGGCCTCTCCACCGGTTCGCACCTCCACTACGAAGTCATCAAAGACGGCGTGAGGGTGAACCCCGTACACTATTTCTTCCAGGACATCACCCCCGAAGAGTACGAAGCCATCCTCAAGAGCTCACAGCAGGTCAACCAAGCACTTTCTTAATCATAGAACGTTGTTCATGATTTTTTAGTAATTTTGCACGCTGACTCCGCACAGTGCGTGTATGTCTGACAAAGACTGGAGATCAGTCGCAAAACCACGTAGTTTTGTGTTAAGATTGTCAAGAGAGAGTCGGTGCAGACTGGCTCTCTTCTTTCATATCAATACAATATTTTAAATAAAAATGCATTATCATTATGCGAAAAACTGTTCATGGCGAAAAAAGCGTTGATTTCTGGAATTCTATGGTTACTGATGCTGGCATCGGCACAGCTGGCAGCGCAGAACACCTCCAACCGGCGCTTCGCCACCCGACAGATTGACTCCACCGTCATCGTGCTCGACAGCCTCTCCATCATGCCCGGCTCGTTCTCCATCACCGGCCTCGACACCGCCGACTATTCCATCGACTATGCCGCCGCCACCCTGCATCTGAAAGACCCATCCAAGGTCGGCAGCACCATCACCTACACTTATCGCTCCATGCTGCGCGACCTCAGCCGCCCAGTAACCCACAAGCCCACCGACCTCATCCTGCCGCATTTTGTGGACGACCCCACCCAACACCACCTCGCCCCCATCACCATTCCCACCAGCAACACCCTTTTCGACTCCGACCTGCAGGGCAACGGCTCCATCTCGCGCAGCATCTCCGTGGGCAACAACCAGGATTTTGTACTCAACTCGCACCTCAACCTGCAACTCTCCGGCTCGATTGCCCCGGGTGTGGAAATCCTTGCCAACATCACCGATGAGAACCTCCCCATCCAACCCGAAGGCAACACCCGCTACCTCAAGGACTTCAACAAAGTGTTCATCCAACTCACCTACAAAGACCGTCTCCGCATCGAAGCCGGCGACATTGAAATTGCCTCGCCCCCCAACAGCCACTTTCTGCAAATCAGCCGCCAGTTCACTGGCATGAAAGCCACCCTCAGCACCGCCATCGACAGTGCCAACCGCCTCCGCAACACCGTGGGCGGCGGCCTCACCAAAGGGAAATACGTGCGCCACAGCATCACCCCCATCAACGGAGTGCAGGGGTCCTACCGCCTCACCGGCGAACTTTCAGAGACCAACATCATCATTCTCTCCGGCTCCGAACAGGTCTATCTTGACGGCGTGCTGCTCACCCGCGGACAGGACCAAGACTACATCATCGACTACAATTTAGGAGAAATCACCTTCACCCCGCGCCGCCTTATCACCGAACACAGCCGCATCATCGTATCGTTCGAGTACAGCGACCAGTACTATTCACGCTACAACCTCTTCACCTCCAACACCTTCACCCACGAAAAGAACAGCAAACTGGTGCTGGATGTCAACTTTTTCCATGAGCAGGATTTGAAGAACCAGTCCATCCGACCCGAGCTCACCCCCGACCAGATGCTGTTCCTGTCGGGCATCGGCGACCGGCAGGAAACCGCGCTCTACGAAACCGCCGCACCCGTAAGCGACTTCACCGGCAACGAGATCCTGTACCACCGGCGCGACACCGTTGTCAACGGCGAACTCTACTCGCCCGTTTACGTCTATGCCGGCAACTCGCACGACTCGGTCTATCGCGTCACCTTCAGCTATGTAGGCGCTGGACAGGGCAACTACATCCTGTCGCAGAGCACCGCCAACGGGAAACTCTACCAGTGGGTGGCTCCCGACAACGGTGTCGCGCAGGGCGACTACGCTCCCGTGGCACAGCTCAACACGCCCCGGATGCACGACATGGCCACCGTAGCCGCGACCTACGCCTTCAACAGCCGTGTGAAGGCCGGTGCGGAGGTGGCCTTCAGCTACCTCGACCAGAACCTCTTCTCGAAGAGCGACGACCGCGACAATGCAGGTTTGGCCTGCAAGGTGAATGTGGAATACCGGCAACCCGTCAAGTCGCGCAAAACCCAAGACACAGCATGGCGCTACCACCTGACCTTCGACTACGAATACGCCCACAGAAACTACACCCCGCTGCAGAGCTACCGCAATGTGGAGTTCTTCCGTGACTACAACCTGAGCAGCGACTTCACCACCGACACCGACGAGCAGCTGCTGCAGCTGAGCACAGGCTTTTCGCACCCCACCTGCGGCAGCACCGCCTATACCGCCAACTGGCTCTACCGCTTCGGCGAGATGAGCGGACTGCGGCAGCAGTTCACCTCACAGCACCGCTTCAAAGGATGGCAATGGAAAGCCAACACCTCGCACCTCATCTCCTCCGACAGCGTGCAGACCACCAACTTCCTCCGAAGCCACAACGATTTCTCGTACAGTTTCTCCAAAATCCGCATCGGCCTGCGCGATGAACTTGAGTACAACGTTTTCCGACAGGCCACCGACCACGCGCTCCGTCCCAACAGCTACGCCTACAATGAAGCAGCGCTCTACCTGAAAAACAGCGACACGCTCCCCTACTCCTTCCACCTGCAGTACCTCAACCGCATCGACTACCACGCGCAGGAGGCGATGCTCGCGCTGGGCACCGTCGCCCACGAAGCACAGGCCGGCTTCGAGTGCTCGCACTGGAAGAACAACCGGCTGAAGGGCACCCTCACCTACCGCAACGACCAGTACCGCGATACAACACGGCAGTTCAGCTCCGAACACAACTTCGTGGGGAGCATCGACTACTACGGCCGGTTCTGGAAGGGGGCGGTCACCGTCGGACTTTACTACGAGGTGGGCAGTGGACTGGAACAGAGGAAGAGCTACACCTTCCTGAAAGTGGCGGCCGGACAGGGCACGCACGTGTGGAACGACTACAACCTGAACGGCATCGAGGAACTTGACGAGTTTGAGCCCGCAGCCTTCCAAAGTGAAGCCGACTACGTAAAGGTGTGGCTGCCCACTAACGAGTATGTGAACACCCGCAATTGCGGTGCCACCCAGACTCTCCAACTGCGGCCGGGCAACGTGTGGAAGAACAAAAAAGGATTCCTCCGCTTTCTATCCATGCTCAGCAACAACACCTCACTGCGTTCTTACCAGAAAAACACCCTCCAGCACGACCTCCGCGCTATCAATCCCTACCAGTTCAACATTGAAGACACGGCTCTCGTAAGCCAAAACCTCAGCTTCAAGAACTCGCTCGGCTTTTCACTTCCAAATCCCTATTTCTCAGCCGACTACACCTACTACGACAATCTATCGAAAAATTTGCTCTATTACGGAATGGAGAGCAACCGCAACCAAAGCCATCAGGTAACATTCCGTTCTTCACCACATAAAATATTGATTATCAAAAATATATATACCAACTCCAACCATATCAGTCAGTCCGACTATCTCAACAACAGAAGTTTCCACATCCTTTCCCATATTTTGCACAACAGTGTCACCCTCAACTTCCCGTTCCAGCTGTCGCTGACGGCCAGCTGCGAGCTGGGCTACAAGCGCAATTTGCTCGGCAGCGACCTCGCCCGCCAATATACTGCCGAGATGACCGCCGACTTCCGCATGAAACAGCGCGGAGCCATCAGCGTGGAGCTGCGCTACACCCACATCAACTACAACCAATTGGAAAACAATACAGTATCATACGAAATGCTGGGAGGGCTGACGGCAGGCAACAACTTCATCTGGAACGCCACCTACCAAACGCAACTGTTTGAGTATCTGCAACTGAACCTACAGTATGAAGGCCGTCTGACCAATGACAACCGTCTCATTCACACGGGTTTTCTGCAATTAAAAGCGCTGTTTTAACAGGCATTGCAAGGGGGAATTTTTCTGAATTTCACCTCCTCCCTGCGAATAAACTTTATCCTGTTCACAACTTTTTTTTGAGAGCCCGTTGGTCATCCGTCAACCAACACATATTTTTTTTCAACAAAATAAAAAAACTTGCGGCAGCAATTAGATTTTTTTGTACTTTTGGCACCGCAAAAAAGTAGAGAAAGGCAAGTTTTTCTGTAACTTTTTCTAAGAAGGGCAGTATAAGCAATTAATCGCGTCCAAAATAGAGAAGAAACAGAAAACAACTTGCTGATTATCAATTTTTTGTGTTTTATTAAAATAAAAACTCAGAAAATTCAAAATATGAGAAAAAGGTACATTTTATCGGTTATTTTGCTCGCATTGACGATGAGTGGTTTTGCACAGCAAGACGCGCAATTCACCCTTTTTCAATGGGCGACCCCCTATTATAACGCGGGTGCGATCGGCGAACAAAGCAACACCTTGTGCTTTACGGGCATCTTCAGGCAGCAATACACCGGATGGAATGATACTTACAAGGATGAAAGTGGCAACACACAGAAATTCAACACTTCCCCGCAGCAGATTTATGTAAGCATGGAATCCTATCTTCGCAAGCTGCACGGAGGTCTCGGTGTCACCTTCATCAAAGACAAAATCGGTTTTTTCAACAATGTGGGCGTGAAGCTGGGATATTCCTTCAAATTCAGAATTCCTACCGGAACCATCGGTATCGGTGTGCAGGCACAGATGCTGAGCCAGAAGTTGGATGCCACTCATTTCCATCCCACGCAGGACGATGACCCGCTCCTCAACTCCATGTCAGGCAACGAGTCATGGCTGGATTTGGACTTCAGCGCGGGAGTTTATTACAAGGCCGACCGCTGGAACGCCGGTATCGGTGTCACCCAGATTGCTGAAAAGATCCGTCTGTCGGGCGACAAACAGTCCTACAAGATGAGCCGCAACCTGTATTTCCATGGCGGTTATACATGGGTGCTGCCCTGGGATCCCAGCTGGGAGCTCATCCCGCAGGCCCTTATCAAGACCGACCTTGCCACCGCACAGTTCGACCTCATGTTGCTGGCCCGCTACAACGGAATTCTCTGGGGCGGTCTCTCCTATCGTATTCAGGATGCCGTTTCCGTGCTCTTCGGCGCACGCCCCTTCTTCAACTCCTCCAACAACTACCTCCGCGGCTTGGAAATGGGACTCGGTTACAGCTTCACCACCAGCAAGTTGGGTTATCAGCCTGACCGCAGCTACGGTGACCTTGAAATCATGCTCCGCTACTGCTTCGACATCTATAAAGAAGAAGTGTTCTCCGGCTATGGATCCAGCCGTAACATATACAAGAATGTTTATTAAACAATATTCTGTTCAAAACCTCGTTAAAGAAAATAATCAAAATCGACAGATATGAAAAAGTCAGCATTATTATTCGCAGCGCTCGTCATTCTGCTCACCTCGTGTAAGAACGATGGCGACGGCCAATTGGTTGGTGTCAAGGATCGTCCCGACTTTTTGGACTTAATGCCGTATGGTATGGTGTACGTGCCCGCAGGCCATTACCTGATGGGCTCCGGCGACCAGGATGTCCCCTTCGCCTTCACCCACCAGTCGAAGAACGTCACCATCTCAGCCTTCTACATGGATGAGACGGAGATCACCAACAACGAGTATCGCCAATTTGTATATTGGGTACGCGACTCCGTGGCCCACTACCTGCTTGGCAATGCTGAAATCGAAGAGGAAGAGAAGCATGGCGGCCACTTCGTGAAATACCAGTCCGGTGAAAACGAGGGCGAATTAGTGGAGCCCAAGCTCATCAACTGGAAAGAGGATATCCCGTGGGATTCTGAGAACGAGGAGATTCAGGCTGCCTTGAGCCCGATGTTCCTTGTGGCCAACTCCCGCTTCTACCACTATTCTCCCAAAATGCTGAACATCAGCATGCTGAACTACGAGTACTGGTGGTGCGACTACCGCAACCAGATCGATCCCTCGCAGCCCAGCGACCCCAACAACCCGAACTATGGTGCCTCCTACAAGGAGATGGATCAGGAGGGCAACGACCTCGGCGGTCTCTTCGCCAGCCGTCCCAGCAGCTACAACAAAGGCCGCGAGCGTTTTATGAAGAGCGAACTGGTGAATATCTATCCCGACACCTTGTGCTGGGTGCATGACTTCACCTATTCCTATAACGAGCCGATGACTCTCAACTACTTCTATCATCCGCAGTTCGACAACTATCCGGTGGTCGGTATCTCATGGCGCCAGGCCAAGGCATTCTGCTACTGGAGAACCCACATGAGAAACTGCTGGCTCGCCGGTCACGACTACGCACGCGAACAGGAGTTCCGTCTGCCCAACGAGGCTGAGTGGGAATGGGCTGCCAGAGGCGACTTCGACATGGAGATGTATCCGTGGGGCGGTCCCTACACCCAGAACATCAACGGCTGCTACCTGCTCAACTTCAAACCGCAGCGCGGCAACTACATCGCTGACGGCAACATCTACCCCGGCATCGTGGCCCACTACCACCCGAACGACTTCGGTTTGTACGACATGAGCGGCAACGTGGCTGAGTGGTGCGAGGATGCCTTCGACAAGTCGGCTACCAACTTCACCCACGACCTCAACCCGCAGTACACCTACTACGCCAAGAAGACCGATACTCCCGAAAAGAAGAGAAAGGTGATCCGCGGTGGTTCATGGAAGGACATCAGCTACTACAACACGGTGTATGCCAAGACCTTCGAATATCAGGATACCTGCTGCTCCTACGTCGGTTTCCGCTGCGTGCAGAGCTACATGGGCCGTCAGAGAGGCGACAACCTGAACTCGGCATCACACGTATATTAATATTGTATAAAAAGAACATTAAATAACCAAATCATTAACCAATTAAATTTTTATTACTATGGGTTTAGACAAATTAGTAAGAAGCAAGGGCTATAAGAACTTTATGGCCAAATTGTACGGATGGGGCGCATCAGTCGTCATCTTGGGTGCTCTGTTCAAAATCATGCACTACCCGGGTGCTGGTGTCATGCTTTTGGCCGGTATGGGTACTGAGGCTATCATCTTCTTCATGTCGGCATTTGAGCCGCTGCATGTTGAGTACAATTGGGCATTGGTTTATCCTGAATTAGCCGCTGGCGACGATATCGAAACCCCGACCTCCAAAAAGAAAGGTGCTCCGAGTGGCACTCCCACCCAGCAGCTCGACAAGATGCTTACGGAAGCCAAAGTGGGACCAGAACTGATTGACAGTCTGGCAACTGGCATGCGCAACCTCGCTGAAAATGCCAAGAAGATCTCCGGCCTCGCCGATGCAGCCACCGTCACCGACACCTACGCTGCCAACATGACCAAGGCCGCTGAATCGGTGCGCAACCTCACCCTCCAGTATGACAAGACCGCTGCAGCCCTCCAGAAGGACTCCAACGTCTCCGGTGAATACCTCACCAATGTTCAGAAAGCCTCTACCGCAGTGGCCAACCTCGCAGCCATCTACGAGAACACCACCAAGGCCATCCAGGGCGACACCGGTGCTTACAACGACCAGTTGAAGAAACTCAACCAGAACCTCGCCTCCATCAACTCCATGTACGAGCTCCAGATGAAGAACTCGAAGGATATGCTGGAGAACTACAAACTGGTTGAACAGAATATCAACACCTACGCACAGAACCTCAACGATTCATTGGCCAACACCAAGACCTACAAGGAAGAGATCGACAAGCTCACCAAGAACGTGTCTCGCCTCAGCAATGTGTACGGCAACATGGTGGCAGCTATGAGTGTACCCGCAAAATAAATTAATATTGTAGTTATTCACGGAGTATTAATTTAAAATTGTAAGAAAATGGGTGCAAAAAACTGTCCAGAAACACCACGTCAGCAGATGATCGGCATGATGTACTTGGTGCTCACGGCAATGCTTGCATTGAACGTTTCCAAGGACATCCTCGAGGCCTTCAACGTCGTGGACGATTCTCTGTTACAATCCAATAAGAATGTGTCGACGGCCCTTACCGACCGTTATACCAACCTGCTCAGCATCGAGGGCGAAGAACAAACCGTTGCCATCAAGGCCGCTCAGGAGAAAGCCAAAAAACTGAGAGCCATCTCCGATACCATGGTACGCTATATTGAAACCATCCGCTGGGAAATGACTGTTGACGTAGATGGCGAAAGTGCAAAAGGCGTTCAGAAAGCTAAAGCAGAAGCTAAAAAGGGCGAAATTCCCTGCGTTCCCGTATCCGATATCGATGGTAAGGAAAACTTTGACAAACCTACTACCTTCATGGTGGGCTCGGGCGACAAACCGGATCCTGATAAATATGCCCACAAGTTGAAGATAAAACTGACCGACTATCACGCCGCCCTTCTCAAATTCATCGAAAATGAAGCAGGCAAGAGAGACCCCAACTTGGAGAAACAGCTGAGTACGGTGAAGCCTGCCGATATGGTTTACTCAAAACACGAAGAGAAAGAGGTGCCGTGGGAGTTTTATAACTTCTACCACCTGATTACCGGCGGTCAGGTCATTCTTTTGAGCAAGATGATCAGCGAGGTGAAGTCCGCAGAAGCCGTTGTGCTGAACCACATCATCGCCTCCGCAGGTTCCGCCAACCTCTCCTTCGCCGAGTATGCCGGTCACTCCATGGCCGATTCCAAGGTGCTCTTCTCAGGCGACAGCTACAAGACCACCGTCGTTGTGGCCGCTTTCGACCCGAACCAGAAACTGGATGTGTACTATCAAATAGGTACTGATTCTCTGAGCGAAGCCAACGAGGGTTCCGCTACTCATGTGGAAGGTCCTGCCACGGGTGTTGAAATTGAAATCCCCGGCGGCGGCGTTGGCTCCCACAAGATCGCTGGTTACATCAAAGTAAGAAACGAGAATACCGGCAAGGTAGAATGTTATCACTTCAGTGATGAATACATGGTTGTGCCGAAGGGTAGTGCCACCATTTCTGCCGACAAGATGAACGTGCTGTATGCCGGTTTGAAGAACCCCATCACCATCGCCGGTGGTTCTGACGCCAGCAAGCTCAGCGTCAGCTTCCCGGGATGTACGGTAACCGGTTCTGGCCAGAAGAGAGACGTTGTTCCTCCGACCAGTTTAATCGGTAGAACCGTAGAAGCCACCGTCAACTCCTCCGAGGGTTCCTCCAAGATGACCTTCCGCGTGAAGAAAGTTCCGGATCCGTATGCACAGATCGGTGCCAACATCTATGGTGGCAAGAAATCCAAGGCCGAACTCACCGCCAACCCCGTGCTGATTGCCAAGATGAGCGACGACTTCGCCTTCGACCTCAAGTGGACCGTACAGTCCTACTCTGTGGATGTGATTGAAAAGGGTATCATCAGCACCATCAACTGCAGCGGTTCCCGCTTCTCACAGGAACTCATCAACAGAATCAACGGCGCATCTGCAGGGACTGTGTTCATGTTCTCGAACATCAGAATTTCGCAGCCCGAATTAGGTACGCGTACGATGCCGCGTGACATCACGGTACGAATCAAATAACATTAAACACAATAGTTATGAAAAAGATTGTTTTGTCAGTATTTGCTCTTTGTCTCGCCTTCTCTGTGTACGCACAGGAAGACACGACGGGAAGCACGATGAACCAGCCGGTACGCAAGCCCCTTGAGTTATCATGGGAGCAGACCGAAGTGGGCGACTTCTCCGACAATGTGCCTTACGTCTATCAGCGCAACGCCGATGTGATGTACTACCACACCATCTGGAGAACCATCGACCTCCGCGAAAAAATGAACCATCCGCTCTATTTTCCGCAGGAGACCCGCGGCACATGGCGCAGCATGGCACAAGTCATCTTCGATGCCATTGACATGGATCATCCCGAGAAAAAAGAGGGTGAGGTTCTGCCTGTTTACACGGACGAATTCTGTACTATGTATCAAGACCGAGCATCAGTTAGAGCAGCTTTGTCTGAAACAAGAGTTATTGACCTTATGGACGAGGAAACTTTTGAAATCATCGGACAGAGGGAACTGGTGGAAAACTATCAGGCAAAACAGATTATGATGTACCGCGTCAAGGAGATTTGGTTCTTCGACAAGAGACGTTCCGTGCTGGAAGTCCGCATCCTCGAGATCGAACCCATGCTGCAAGTGGAACGTGAAGTCGGCGGAGGCGGTGCTCCCGGCCCCGGTCAGGAAGAAGACGAACAGGAAGTGCAGAGCGTGAAGGCTTGGAAACGCCTCGGCTACATCATGTACGACGAGCTGCGTCCCTACCTCGTAAAACAGGAGATGTACAATCCCAAGAACAACGCCCAGCGCCTCTCACTTGACGATATGATGACTTGGAAACGCGAGTTCTCCAGCTTCATCTATCAGGAACAGAACGTGTACAACAACCGCCAGATTGACGAATACATCGCCAACGCCCGCGACCAGCGCATCGAATCGGAACGCATTACCGAAAAGATCCGCAGCTTTGAACACGATCTCTGGGAGTTCTAAACTGAGAACAGAAATTTAAAAAATAAAACAAACAATCTTTTTCATAACGCAGAAGCCCGGTCTTTCGACCGGGCTTCTGTTTTTATATCTACCAGAAAACTAATTGCTATGGCTTTTCAGGAACTCAACCGCAACCTGAAAGCAGTCATCAAACTGAGGCTTGAGCAAATGAAACATATACAAATCCCTGAAGTAGAAAGCGTGGCGTTTACGGTCGAAAATATGCAGCTCGTATGAAGTGTATCCCAAACTCTGCATACGATTGGCAATGCTTTGCGAGCCATATACGTAGGGCAAATGATGCATGGAAAAAGCATATCCTTCCACCAACGGCAGAATCTTATCCTTGGTACCGTGAATCATGCAAAGAGGGACCATCTCGTCCTCATCTATCATATCGGGAGAAAAGATACTGCCCCAGAGCAACACCGCACCTGCCACGCTGAAACCAGCCGATTGAGAACCGACAGGAGACTGGGAATGCAACGGAGACAATTCCGGTTCAAGAAAAGTCTCTGCCGGACGCTCATCCTCATCCATAAAAAGGGCATGGAGGATGGCGACAGAGCCCGCCGACTGTCCGAGCAGGAAAATCCGGTTAGTGTCGATGTGATAGGCATCGGCATTCGCCTTGAAATAGCGCACCGCGGTGCTCACATCCTGCGAAGCCAGATAGCCCGTGCGAATCAAATTCTTACGGTTGAATTTTCCGAGCGGCATCACGCTATAGTCGATGGAGGCGGCGGCAAAACCCTCTTCCGCCAAACGCCAGCACCATTCCCGCATATCTGCATGATCGCGAGAGCCGAAAACAAAGCCGCCGCCAAACAGGGTAATCACCAGCGGTCGCGGAGACACAGCCGTGTCGGCAGGCGCATAGAAATCAAAACTGAGCGTCACCTTCGACTTGGAAGTTGTTTTCATACCATACGGAACGCCATATTGCACAGAAACAGCTGTTTCAGACTGTGCATGCAGAGCCAGATTTACAGAAAAAATCAGGCACAAAATAAGAAGAACCTTGTATCGTGTCATCTCCTGATTGTAATTTCTATTAAAAAAATGAACGAGCTACTCGCCGATTTCCAACGCCTGCAAAATCAGCAGATTCCGTTGCTTCGCTTCGCTCGTAACGGAATAGTGAGAAAAATCATCGTGCCAACGCATTCAAAATCAGCTTAAAGATGTTGTTGTAATTTTCCAAGCCGCAGCTCTCGCAAGTGTCGGTGAAGTGATGGTACCCGCCGTAGCGGCCGCCCATCGTGTAGATGAAGATGGCAGGACATTTCTGTGAAAAGAAGTAGTGGTCGCTGTTGGCAGCGTTGCTGCGCGGCTTCACCTGCGACACCAGATGCTGCTCGTCGTTGATGCGCACCAGATTGTCGTAGAACCATTTCGTGTTCTCGCCATCGCTGTTCACCACCGTGAAACCCTCATCGCCGCCACAGAACATGTCAAGGTTCAGCACCAGCTTCACCTTGTTCAAATCAATCAACGGATTTTCCACAAAATAACGCGAGCCCCGCAAGCCGCTCTCCTCGCCGCTGAACAGCAGGAAAACGGTGGTGTATTCCGACGGCTGGGAAGCAAAATGGCGGGCGAAGTCCATCACGGCGGACGTGCCGGAGGCGTTGTCGTGCGCCCCATGGAAGATGACCGAATCGCCCATGCAGCCGAGATGGTCGTAATGTGCGGTGAACACAATCAACGAATCGGGATAGCGCGTTCCCTCTACCTTGAAACAGACATTCTGCGTTTCGTGGGTGTAATATTCATTCGTGAAAGAAAGAGAAACATTTTTCACCTTTGCATTGAAGATGGAGCGCTTCACATAGACGAAAGCATGCTGCGGCTGTTCCTCGCAATAACTGAGCCCCCACACAGGAAGTTCGTCCACGCCAATAAGATAGCCACGTGCTCCCATGTCATTTTTCAATTCAAAAGTGCGGATCAGCTTCTTGACATCATCGGCAGAAACCTTCTTGTCCTTCCAACTCACCGCATCCACATAGATGAAACTGCCATGGATTTGAGCGGCATAACGGTCATAAAACTTAAAGAGTTTGCGCACATCGAAGAAAAGGGAGGCATCCATCACCATGACCGGCGCATTATAGCTCCACGTGGAGGCGGAATACGGACTGACGCGGTAATCCCAGAAGGGACTGAGACGCTGTCCATCCACCTCCATCACCACATTTCCCTCCATCTTATGCGACTGATATTCATAATGTTGGAAACCATCTTCGGTAAGCGACTGTGCGCCGCTTTGCACAAGCTGGTCGCGAATGAAACGGGCGGCCTTGAGTTCGCCGTCGTGGCAGCCTCCCCTACCCCAGCAATCGTCAGCGGAGAGCGTGGCGATACAACGGCGCACATAGTTGGAATCCTGTGCCGGCAACTGCATGCTGGCGCAAACGAAAATGACCAGTAAGGTCAGACAATTGGATATTCTTCCCATTGATGTTGATGGATATACATTAAATATTTGACTCCCAAATCTTTGAGATGTTTCACCGCTTCATCGCGCCCCATGGCAAGTTCCTCCGCCTTATGTGCATCAGTACTCACAATCACGGGAATATGGTGCTGGGCGACCTGCTGCAGCAAGTAGTCGGAGGGATAGTAGTCGGGACAACGGCCTTTGTAGATGCCACGGGTATTGACTTCGACGATGAGGTGCTTTTGGCGAATGAGTTCCACGCAATGGTCGGCCAATTTCGTGTACCAGTCTTCATCTTCCGTGAAGAAGCGGTTTTGGTTGTGCATCTTGATTTTATCGAAATGAGCGATAATGTCAAATTGCTGGGTTTCAATCATTTCAAAAGTCTGTTCCCAGAAAGCGGTGACGGCCTTACGGATGTCATTGCCGAAAAAGTCGTGAAGTCCTTGGTCGTAGATTTCACGCTTGGAGCCGTCGATGAACCAGATATGGTCGCTGTTGTGGGCACGCACCAGATGCACGCCCCCGATGATGTAATCGAGGTGAAATGTGTCTTGGTAGAAGGAGAACGGCTTGGTCATGCCGGGGATGAAATCGCATTCCAGTCCTTTGAACAGCTGCAAATCAGGGTATTGCTGTTGCAGCGAGTCGATGGTGGCCGTATAATCGGGGATGGCGGTTTCGCGGATGCCAAACTCATTCTCGAAAGGGACGGGTGCATGCGAAGAGAAACCGAGTTGATGATAATGCAGCTCGGCAGCTTTTTTCACAAAACTCTCCAAAGGATCTTTTCCGTCGCAGTAGGTGGAATGGGTGTGATAGTTGTTTTTCATTCCACTAAAAAGTATAACGGGCAGAGATATTGAGGAAGTTATAGTCGAAAAGAATATAGGGGTCGTGGTAGCGGTTGCCGAAGAGGAAGAAACCCGGACGGGCATCCACCTGCAGGGCGAGCGGAATGTTGGCGAACTTGTACTCCGCACCGCCAAACACATTGACTCCGAAGACGAAGTAGCTGTGGTCGTACCAGCCGACACGATGATGCGGGAGGGTGGCACCCAAGTTCAGGCCGCCGCCGATAAACCAGTAGAAACCGTTACCGCAAGCCTTCTCATACATGAAATTGGGATTGAAGGTGAGCACAATGGGCACGGCGTTGTACTCATAGTCCACGATGAAGCGGTAGCCAAGGTCGAGCTGGATGCCGAAGTGGTTGGTGGGGAAAGTTTTGAAAGAGACGCCGTTCATGAAGCCGACGGTGCCGCCGATGGCGTTGTTGTAGGGGGCTACATCACTGCGAACCTGTGCAAAAGAAATCGTGCAGGAGAATAAAGATAACAACGTGATAATCAATACTTTTCTTTTCATAACTATAGTTTTTATGTTCATGCAAAATTAAAGTGGATTCCACACATAAAATTTCTTGTAAAAATTTTTTTATAAACAAAAATAATTGATAACTTTTTTCTAAATTTGCCGCTTCAAATACGACAACAATTAATCACCAAAAACCAACATTTATGAAGAAACTTTTATCCCTTGCAGTTCTGGCTGTAATGACGGTTTTCCCCGCATTGGCGCAGAACGAACAATTCGTCTCCACAGAGCCCTCTAACAAGAACGTGGTTATCGAGGAGTACACTGGTATCAACTGCGGCTGGTGTCCTGCCGGGCACAAAAAAGCCAACGAAATTGCAGCTGCCCATCCCGGACGTGTTTGCATTCTCAACATCCATCAGGGTTCTTACGCAGCCAACACCTACACCACCCAGTGGGGCAACGCTTTAGCTAACCAGATCGGACTGACCGGCTATCCTGCAGGAACGGTCAACCGTCACGTTTTCTCTGATTTAGACATTCCTTCAGGTCAGACCGAACACACTGTTACCGACCTTTATCGTGATTACTGGCCCACCGCTGCCAATCGTATTTTAGCAGAAGCTTCACCTGTTAACATTGCAGCCCGTGGCACACTCGACTGGAGCACCCGTGAACTTAACATTACGGTTCAGTTATACTATACTGCCAACGAAGCCAACAGCACCAACAAACTGAATGTGGCTATTCTTCAGGACAATGTAATCGGCAGCCAGTCAGGCGCAAGTCTCAATCCTGACCAGCAGGTGGGCAGCCAATATCGTCACATGCACATGCTCCGTCACCTGATCACGGGTCAGTGGGGTGAGGATATCACCACCACCACCCAAGGTTCGTTTGTGGAGAAGACTTACAGCTACACCATCCCCGCCAGCCTCGGTTCACCGAATGCCATCGCTGCCAAATTGGAAGACCTGCATATTGTTGCTTTCGTGGCACAAGGCCAGCAGGAAATTCTCACCGGCTGCGAAGTGGAGATCGAACACATCAACTTGCCCGCCCTCAGCGCCCGTATTGACGGTCTTAACAACGTAGCCGTACTTGACTGCACGAACGAAGCCCGTGTTTCAGCCAGCGTCACCAACGTGGGTTCTGACGCCATCACCTCCCTTACCTTCCAGTACAGCGTGGCCAACGGAACCCCGATGACTTACGACTGGACCGGCAATATCGCCCCCATGTCTGCAGAAACCATCGAACTGCCCACCCTCACCATCAACACCAACACCAATCAGGTCATCAAAGCCAAAATCGTGAGTGCCAACGGACAGGCATTCGAGAGCGACGAATCCTCAGTTACCATCAAGAAAAACGTGGTTTCTGGCGACGGCCCCATGGTGCTTAAGATCAAAACCGACAGCTATGCCAGCGAGACATCCTACAAACTCTATGGCCCGAACAACAACGTCATCCAGCAGTCCAGCAGCTTCACCAATACCACGGAACACACTTTTGACTTGAACTTCCCCACCCCGGGTTGCTATCGTCTCGAAGTGCTCGACAGCTATGGTGATGGTATTGCTTACGGATCAACCGGCTACATAAGAATTTTCGCAGCCGACGGCACCACCCAGCTGTTCAATGCCTCCGGCAGCAGCTTCACCGACAAACTGGTTGTGCAGATCTCTGTGGAGACCGTTGACATCGATGACGTAACCTTCGAGGATATGATCATCTTCCCGAACCCGGCCACCGAGCTCATCAACATCGAAGGCAGCGCCAACATCCAGCAGGTTGAGCTTTACAACCTCCAAGGACAGCGCGTGGCTATGGAGATGGGCAATGTGAGAACCCTTTCTCTGAGCAATCTCTCCGCCGGCATGTACATCATGAAGGTCACGACCGAAAACGGCACCGCCACCTACAAGGTGAGCAAAAGATAAGGGGCGTTAAGCCACTAATTAAGAGAGCGGATAAAGCCGAGGCTTTATCCGCTCTCTTGTTTTTCCCATCACAAAGATTGTAGGGGATTCCGCCAGCAATGCTGGCGGAATGGTGCGTGAAATATGCATGTGAAATGGGATAGAGACGTGCCATGGCGCGTCTCTACATTAATATTTCAGGATTTCCTCAGAGAAGAACTCCAGCTGCACGCCGGCCTTGCGGAACATCTCCTCCGACTCGGCGCCGGCATGGTACTTTTTCTCGCACACCACCCGCGTGATACCACAGTTGATGATCAGCATGGCGCACACACGGCAGGGGGTCATGCGGCAATACAGGGTGCTGTTGTTCAACGAGATGCCCAACTTCGCGGCCTGACAGATGGCATTCTGCTCGGCATGTACGGTACGCACGCAGTGCTCGGTGACGGTGCCGTCCTCGTGAATGGTTTTCTTCAGCTGGTGGCCCACCTCATCGCAGTGCGGCAGCCCTTTGGGCGAGCCCACATAGCCGGTGACCAGAATCTGGCGGTCACGCACGATGACACAGCCGCTGCGGCCGCGGTCGCAAGTGGCGCGGCTGCTCACCGCATTGGCAATCTCCATAAAATATTCATCCCAAGAAGGACGCACATAAGGTTTCTTTTCCTGATTTTCCATATTGATTATCAATTCTTTATATAATACAAATAATCACCCATTTTTCAGGGATACCATCAAAATAATAGATTTTCTCACCCCACTGGTCTTTCAAACGCAGCGTATTTCCATCCAGATAATAGAGCTTTTCACCCCACTGATCCTTGAAGCGGATGGTGTTGCCATCGAAATAGTAGAGTTTTTCGCCCCACTGGTCTTTCAGGCGCACCGTATTCCCATCAAAATAATAAAGTTTTTCGCCCCACTGATCTTTCAAACGCACCGTGCTTCCATCAAAATAATACATTTTATCGCCCCATTGGTCTTTGATTCTCAATGTATTACTATTCTGAACATAATACAACTTGCTTCCCCACTGGTCTTTGAGGCGGACGGTGGTTTGGGCGGAAGCAAAAGAGGCTGCAAGGAGCAGCAGGGTGGAGAGGATAAAAATTTTGGAAAGTTTCATGGTGAAAATTGCAAAAAACAGAGAATAAGATGCGCAGAGAGATGGAGAGTTTAAAGAGTGCTGTATGAACAAAAAAAGCAGACCGAAAAGTCTGCCCTTTTGCTAAATCACCGCAAGAAAACTACTCCTGCTGAGCATTGAGCATCTGCTGGACGTAGATGGCTTTCAAGCGCTGTTCCCGGCGTACCACACTGGGCTTCGTGAATTTCTGACGATTGCGTAATTCTTTCAAAACGCCAGTTTTCTCGAATTTTCTCTTCAATTTCTTCAAAGCTTTGTCAATGTTTTCGCCTTCTTTTACGGGAACGATGATCATAAAAAATACCTCTTTCTTTTAAATGGTTAAACTTTAATTTTTTAGCGTGCAAAAATACAAAAATTTCCAATACAAACGATAATGAAAAAATGTTTTATTTTTGCAATTCATTATTCAAAACCAAAACCATGAAAGCAATCACCACCTTACTATCTGTTTTTCTGGCAGTTAGTCCAATTTTTGCCCAAGATACCCTCAAAACTTATTGGAACAACCAGCAGCTGAAATCCATCGGGCTGGCCAAAGATTCCATCGAAGAGGGCGTTTGGAAATTCTATCATCCCGACGGACGGCTGATGATGGAGGGGAAATACCTGCACGGAAAGAAGGTCGGACTTTGGAAAGCATGGTATGAGAGTGGACAGCTTTCGCAGGAGTATTATGCCGACAACGGTTCTTTCAAAAGCTGGTATGCCAGCGGAAAGTTGGAGTCGGAAGGTGCCATGAAAAACAGCATGAAAGATGGCGACTGGACTTTTTATTATCCTGATGGACAAGTATATAGAAAATGTTCTTACCAGAAAGACAATCTGAACGGTCCGTTGACCGACTATTACGAAGGCGGACAGAAGTCGTTTGAAGGGACCTATGCGGATGGGAAATTGAGCGGGGCCGCGAAAGGATGGCACACCAACGGCGAGGTGGAGATGGAAGGAAATTTCGAAGAAGACCTGCAAGAGGGCACGTGGAAATTCTATTATGCCAACGGACAATTGGGCAGTACCGGCGAATTCCGCGGAGGATTACAGCACGGCACATGGACCTACTACTATGAAGAGGGTGGAATGCTTTGGAAAAAAGGCGATTTCCGCAACGGGATGCGCAACGGCAAATGGGAGGCTTGGTATGAAAATGGAGCGAAACAGCGCAGCGGCAACTTCTCGTTCAACAAAGAGGACGGCCACTGGGTGCAGTGGTACGAGACGGGCGTGGTGAAAGACGAAGGCGATTTCAAGGCCGGACAGATGTGCGGGCTGTGGAAAGGCTACTATCCTGACGGCACCCAGAAATACGAAAGCGGCTACAACGACAACGTGCGCGACGGCGTATATAAATATTGGAACGAGAACGGCAAGAAACGCTCCACCGGCTACTACAGCAAAGGCGAGAAGCACGGCAGCTGGGTGGAATACGCCGACAACGGCCAGAAAACCGAAGAAGGCAAGTTTGTGAACGGTGAAAAGAACGGCATGTGGGTTTTCTATAATGAAAGGGAGGTGAAAATGCGCGAGCAGAATTTCACCAACGGCGCGGCCAACGGCAAGTTTGTGGAGTACTACCCCAACGGCAAGAAACAGATGGAAGGCTGCTACGACAACCGCGTGCGCGAAGGCAAGTGGACCTACTGGGATGCCAAAGGCAAAGTGATGTACAGCGTGCAGTTTGAACACGGCAACAAGGTAAAGGTTTACAAAGAGTTAAGCGGAGAATACGCCAAGCCCTTCTAACGCAGAAGCAATTAATTTACGGATTATTTCGATTAAGGACAATTCTGAAGAAAGGATTGTCCATTTTTTCGGCATCAAGTGTGGTGGACGGCCCGTGACCAGGGAAGATCACAGTATCATCGGGAAGGGGCAGCACTTTCGAGCGGATGCTCTCGAGTAATGTTTCAGAATCGCCGGTGGGCAGGTCGCTGCGGCCTACACTGCCTTGGAACACCAAGTCGCCGACAAACAGCAGGCCTTCCGCCTTGTGGTACAGCAGCACGCTGCCGGCGCAGTGGCCGGGCGCCTCCATGACCTGCAGCTCCTGATGGCCGAAGGTGATACGGTCGCCCTCCTTGAGGAAGACATCAGGCTGCGGGAAGTCCTCTTTGGTACAATCCATGTTGAACGCCACCCCGTAGGCCACATTGTGCTCATACACCGGCAGCCCGTCCTTGTGCATCAGCAGCGGCGCGGCAAAGGTGCGCACCGCCCAGCCGCAGCCTATCGTGTGGTCGATATGGGGATGGGTGACGATGATGGATTTGACAATGAGTTGATGCTGATTGACGAACTGCGCCATCTGGTGCTGCTCCTCCTCCGTCGCCATGCCCGGGTCGATGATGACCGCCTCGCCGGTCTCATCGTACAGGAGTATGGTATTGACTTGTATGAAGTTGCAGGGAAAAATCCGTATTTCCATAGTTTAATTCTTCAAAATTAGAAACCACTCCAAAACAACGACCAGAACTTGTTCTCCAAATCCTTCCATTCCTTGGAAGTTCTTTTATAGAAATCATCGGTGATGCCGTTCAGCTTGGCGGAGAGCTTTTTGCCTTTGCATTTGTCTCCTTCATTTTTAATAAAAGACTGCAGTTCAACATCTTGTTGAATCATCTCCTTCTCAAAATCCATCACAGAGGTCATCATCAAATTCTTGACGGAGCCCCAGCGCACTTGGGCGAGTTTGTTGGCCTTGCGGTATTGCCAGAGGGCGGCATTGTCGTCCACGCCGTGGTGGCCGCAGTGGTAGAAGGCATCGGGCAGTTTGTTGCTACCGGCATAGATGGGAATGCGGGGACTTTGGCCGGGGTTCTCGAAGGCGAACCAGCACACGCCGCCCACAGCATCGGGCAGCCAGCTGCGGCACTGAGCCACAAAGGAATAGGAGCACCATGACATGGCCACCCCGCGGTGAAATTCCACCGTGCCGGGTTTCAAGGCATTGTAAAGGTTGCGCTCGGCACCGCTCATCCACGGGTTGCCGACGGTAGAGATGGTAGTGTCGTTGTAGGTTTCGCCATCCTTGTTCTTTTTCTCCTTCACGATGGTGAGGTTTTGCAGCTGGTCGAGTTCGGGGCATCCCTCGTAGGTGGCGCGGAAAAGCTCCATCACCTTCTCGGCCGACACTTTCTGCTCGGGCTTGATGGAGAAGGGCAGGTCTTCGTCATCGAGCTGGAAATTTCTTGACGGAGCGAGCTGGCTGAAGATGTACCACTCGCGTTCGGTATGGTTCTTGCCGCCAGCATAGTCGGAGGGGAAGGCGCGCCACCAGATGAACTCGCCGGTGCCGTCCCAGAAGCCGTACTTTTTGGCCACGGCCTCCACGTTGTCGGAGCAGAGGAAATAGTCGGGGTTGTTGCGCATGAGGCGGCCGATGCGGGCCACATTGCAGCTCACCGCCACCTCGTCGTCGGGCACGCGCTGGGCGACCCAGATGCCGCCGATTTTGTCGGGACCTTCGCCCATGATCTCCATCTGCCAAACCTCTTTCTTGTCGGCGATGGTGATGCACTCGCCACCGTCGCCGTAGCCGTACTGGGCAATCATCTCGCCGATGGTGCGGATGGCGTCGCGGGCGTTGTCGCAGCGCTGCAGGGCGATGCGCTCAAGCTCCTCGATAAGGAACATGCCGTTGCTGTTGACCAGCGTGTCGGGACCCGAGAAGGTGCTTTCGCCGATGGCCAGCTGTTTCTCGTTGAGGCAGGGGTAGGCCGTGTTGAGATAGGCGTAGGTGTGGGCCACTTCCGGAATCTCGCCGGCCACCTTCAGGCCTTTCGTGTCGGTAGGATTGGCGGTATGCATCGAGCCTTTGTACACCACATGTTTCGTGCCCGCCTTGTGGTCGGCGGCGGGTTCCCAGCGCAGCCAGGTGCGGTACATGCCGTCGCAAGTGTGCGAGGTGATGACCGAGCCGTCGGCGCTGGCCTTGCAGCCCACCATGATGGAGGTGCAGTTCTCGCCCTTCAGGTTCCATTCCCACTCTTGGGCATTCAAACACAAAACAGAGACAAAGGATAAGCAGAAGAGAAGTAATCTTTTGATATTCATCATTTTATAAATTTAAATTCAACTTTGCAAAGGTACAATAAAAATTGAAAACTGAAAACTGAAAATGGAAAGGTTGTGCGTATAGGGTTAAATTATTTTCACTATTTTTGCAAATTCAAATGAGAATTTGGGAATTATTGCAACAGTTTAATTATCAATAAGATTCATATCAAGTCATGTTAGTTATCGGTATAGCAGGAGGTTCGGGATCAGGAAAGACCTCCGTTGTAAAAAAAATCATCGAATCACTGCCGCAGGACAAGGTGAGCGTGCTGTCGCAGGATGCCTACTACCGCGACAACGGCGAGCTGACGCAGGAGGAGCGAGAGTCCATCAACTTCGACCATCCCCGTTCCATAGAATGGCCGCTGTTGGTGCAGCATATCAATGAGTTGAAGGCGGGCAGAAGCGTAGAGATGCCCACCTACTCGTACGTCACCTGCCGCAGGGGCAAGGAGACCATCCCCGTGTCGCCGGCCAAAGTGCTGATTGTGGAAGGCATCCTCATCTTCACCGACCCGGAACTGGCCGATGTCCTCGACCTGAAGGTGTTTGTAGATACCAACGCCGACGAACGGCTCATCCGCATCATCCAGCGCGATGTGAACGAACGCGGCCGCGGCCTCGACAAGTCCATCGTGCATTACCAAAAATATGTCAAACCCATGCACGAATCATTCATCGAGCCTACAAAACGTCTGGCTGACATCATCATCCCCGTGGGTGGACAAAACGAGAAGGGCATCGACATCCTGACCAGCAAAATCCGCCAAACACTGGGCGAAGAGTAAATCAGACAAAACATCGGTATTTTATGCAATAAAAAAGGCATTCCATCGTTTGAGTGCCGAATATCAACCTCATCTATGAAAAATACGGAAAGCGAGTACAGTTCTTTCAGCCTGCTGCGCTTCATTGCCAGCAAATGGAAATTATTAACCATCGTCACGGTGGCGGCTGCGGTCGTCGCCTTTGTGTGCGCCTGCTTTATCAAGCCGCATTTCAAGTCCACGGCCATCGTGTACGCGCCGCGCACCAACTCGGTCTCCAAGATTTTGCTGGCCGACGAGACCAACAATGAGCGCATGGACATGAAGGCCTACGCCATCGAGGCGGAAACCGAGCAGATGATGGAGATTTTGGGCTCGCGCGAATTGAAGGACAAGCTCATCCAAAGACATAATTTGATCCAGCATTATGAGTTAGATACCACTAAAAAATACTGGCAGACAAAGCTTTACAAAAACATCGAAGAGAGTCTGGACATCAAGCGCACGAAATATGGCGCCATTTCCATCACCTTTGAGGACAAAGACCCCGAGATGGCTTGCCGCATCGCCAACGATGTGGTAATCTTGCTCGACACCACCAAGCGGGAGATTGAGAACGAGCGTGCGCGTGCCGCTTACGCAGTGCTGCAGAAACAGTTGGATGATGTTACCGCTGAAATCGAACGGGTGGATGACTCCATCCGCGTCATCATGGAGCATGGTGTCTTTGACTTTGAAAGCCAGTCGGAGCGTGTGATGCAGCAGTGGGCCATCGCGGTGGCACAGGGCAATACAGCCGCCCAGCAGCGCCTGCAGGCACTGCTCGACACCATGGCCATCTGGGGACCGAGAGCCGAAGCGCTTCACGACCTGCAGTTCAGCTTCCGTGAGTATCAGTCGTTAGTGAAGCAGAAGATGATGGATGCCAAGGTGGATATGGACAACAACATCCCCACCAAGTTCGTCATCCAGCGGGCCATCGTTCCCGACAAGAAATGTTATCCCAAGAAGTCCATCATCACCATCGTGGCCGCCCTGTCGGCACTGATTGTCACAGTGATAGTTTTGTTAGTGGTGGAGAACATCAAGGGCACGCCGAGTCTGCGTCGCAAAGAGGACGAAAAACCTGACACAGCAGAGCATTCCGCTGAATAAATAGTTCCCTTTTGCATGGACTGGAGGAAGCACAGCAAATGGTGGGTGATCGGTGCGGC
>JBGURX010000051.1:0-85475 GCA_045132235.1 Bacteroidales bacterium | reverse complement strand
AAATCCTTTATTTCTGATTCTACCATCGTAGGGACGCCATAATATGACGTCCCTACATTTTTATCGCGACAGCCCTACATTTTTATCCAACCTCTACATCAAATTTAATTTGTAATTTTGCCGCCGCTTTTTTGAGAAGATGAAAGACTTTGCCGCTATTGATTTTGAGACCGCCAACGAAAAGTACACCAGCGTGTGCGCTGTGGGCGTGGTGATTGTACGCGATGGACAGATCACCGACCGCTTTTACAGTCTCGTGAAGCCTACTCCCAACTACTATCCGTGGTTCTATACCCGCGTGCACGGCATCCGATACAAAGATACTGAAAACGCACCGCTTTTCCCCGAAGTGTGGCATAAGCTGGAACCGCTGATTCAGGGCCTGCCGCTTGTGGCACATAACAAATCCTTTGACGAAAATGTGCTGAAAACCACCTTCAAACACTACCGGATGCGCTATCCCAACTACCCGTTCTACTGCACCCTGATTGCTTCTCAAAAATTGCTTCCTTCACCAGATGTAATTCAAAATCATAGACTTCCTACTGTGGCCAAGTATTGCGGCTACGATCTTGAAAAACACCATCACGCCCTTGCCGATGCCGAGGCGTGCGCGGCCATCGCCATTCAATTGCTGTAATAGGGAGCGAATTCTTCCAAAATCATTCTTTTTGAGATGCCAAATTATGGCAATGTTTCCAAATTGTTAATAAAATTGATGAAAAATGAATGTAAAAATTCTGGGTTGATGGTTGTGTGTATAATGATTCAATTGTTTAATAATCAATGAATATTAAATTTAATCAAAAAAAATAACCAGAGTTGATGGAGGTAGATTTTGTGGAGGGAATAAAAATTTATTAACAATAAATTATTGATTAGATTTTATGATATATCTTTGCGGTGTTAAATCTAACACAAACTAACATCGCAAACCATGCTCATACGAACTCACAGTTGTGCCCTGATGGGCGTGTCGGCCGTCCCGATTACCGTGGAGGTCAGTGTGGAGATTGGTGTGGGTTATTTTCTGGTGGGATTGCCCGACAGCGCCATCAAAGAGAGCCAGCACCGCATAGACACGGCCTTGAAGAATTACAATTACAAGATTCCGGTACGGAAAATCATTATTAATATGGCGCCCGCCGATATCCGCAAGGAGGGGGCCGCGTTCGACCTCACGTTGGCAGTGGCCATCCTGATTGCTTCCGAGCAAATCAAGGGCGCGGAAATTGTGGAGGACTATTTCATCATGGGCGAGTTGTCGCTCGACGGCACGCTGCAACCTGTGAAGGGTGTGCTGCCCATGGCCATTGAAGCCCGCCGCCGCCATAAAAAAGGACTTATAGTGCCGATTCAAAATGCGCGTGAAGCCGCTGTCGTTCAGGGAATTGAAGTGCTGGGTGTGGAAAACATCAAGCAGGTCATCGATTTCTTCAACGAAGGCATCCCCATTCCGCCCACCACCATCGACATCCGGCAGGAGTTTCAGAACAGTCTCAACAATTACGAGTTCGACTTCGCCGATGTGAAAGGACAGGAAAACATCAAACGGGCGTTGGAAATTGCGGCGGCCGGCGGCCACAATGTGATCCTTATCGGTCCACCCGGCTCCGGCAAGACTATGCTCGCCAAGCGCCTGCCCTCTATTTTACCGCCGTTGACACTGGATGAGGCTCTGGAGACCACCAAAATCCATTCTGTTGCGGGCAAGATGAGCCGCTACTCATCGTTGATCTGTGTCCGCCCCTTCCGGGCTCCGCACCATACCATATCGGATGTTGCGCTGGTCGGCGGCGGACAGCACCCGCAGCCCGGCGAGATCTCCCTCGCCCACAACGGCGTGCTCTTCTTGGATGAACTCACCGAGATGAACCGCACCACCTTGGAGGTGCTGCGACAGCCCCTCGAGGACCGCTGCATCACCATCTCGCGCTCCAAATACTCGGTGGAGTTCCCCGCCTCTTTCATGCTCATCGCCGCCATGAACCCCTGTCCCTGCGGCAATTACAACAACCCGAAGATTCCCTGCACCTGCGCGCCCGGAGTGGTGCAGAAGTATCTGGGCAAGATTTCCGGCCCCTTGCTCGACCGCATCGACCTGCATGTGGAGGTGAAACCGCTCAGCAATGAAGAACTGCTCACGAAAGAGAAGGGCGAGCCGAGCGCCGCGGTGCGCGAGAGGGTCGTGCGCGCGCGGCAGATACAGGCCGACCGCTACCGCAATTGTCCCGACATCCATTGCAACGCCCAAGTCAACACCAAGCTGTTCCACCAGTACTGCTCCATCGATGAGGCGGGCAAACAGCTCATGAAGGTCGCCATGGACCGGCTGGGGCTCTCCGCCCGCGCCTACGACCGCATCCTCAAGGTGGCCCGCACCATCGCCGATCTCGCCGGCAGTCCCGCCATCACTACCGAACACCTCTCCGAAGCCATCAACTTCCGCAGCCTCGACCGCGACAGCTGGGGCAGGTAGGGTTGACAAATACAGGCAAAGAAAAAACCGTGAACATACTTGTTCAGATGGGGGCTCTGGACGGCCCTACCCCAAAACAAGATAGCTCACGGTCTTCCGTGAGCGTCTCTCGCTTCTTGTTGGGGTGTTAATTGTCCAGATTTCCATCCGCAAAGAACTGCGAAAACGCCTTTATAAAGGTGTGTTAAGATTGTGGTTCTATTCGATTGTCAATGAGTGTGGGAGCAGATTGTATGAGTGGTTAAAAATCGGTTGCAAAAATAGCAAAAAATGTTGAACGGCATGGGTGGTGCGCGAAAAAAAGTTCGCGCACCACCCATTTTCCTATTCCTTCACCACCTTCCGCACCGCCATCACCTTGCCGCCATTCACCCATCTCACAAGATAAATGCCCGTGGCATAACGGGACAGGTCGATTTGCACGGATTGTACGGACGCACCGCGTGCGTCCGAAATATCCACCGCATCCAACAACCGCCCATATACATCCAACACCTGAATCTCACCATCCCCTAATTGTACATTGTTCATTGTACATTGTACATTGACCATCCCCGTGGTGGGATTCGGGTAAAGGGTGATATTGCCGTCGTTCCACTCTTCCACACCTACACTGAAATCCATACATTCTGTGGTGTCGGTGCATTCGCCCAATGTGATCACGCATGCATAGCTGCCGGAAACCTCTGGCGTGAACTGCTGCTGTGCCGCACCCTCAATGGGTTCATGGGTGGAGCAATCAATCCACTGGTATTCGGCGTCTCCCTGGAGTGCCTCCAAAAAGCCGTCGCCTACTTCGACGAAATAGACTTCTGTGTTGATTGTGGTTTCAGTCACCTCTATTGATGCCGTGCTGGTGCAACCATTGGCATCGGTGCCGATTACGGTGTATGTCCCGGCTTCGGAAACCTCAAACTCTGCACCGAATTCCATTGTGCTCCATTCGTAGGTCTCAGCGCCGGAGGCCGTCAGGATGGTGCTGCCGCCCTCGCAGAAGGAGGTCTCTCCGCTGATTGTCACCTCTGGGAGCGGATTAATGGTGAGGTGCAGCGTGACGGTGCTATCACACCCAGCTGCATTCGTTAAAACGTCAGTGTAGTCGCCACTTTCGGTGAGGTTTGTGTAGCCGTGCCAGCTGAAGCTGCCGCAAGCGGTGGCGGTGGTGTCGCCCTCGGTCGGCACGTTAATGGTGAGGTGCAGCGTCACGGTGCTGTCGCAACCCGCCGCATTCGTCAAAACGGCGGTGTAGTCACCGCTCTCTGTGAGATTGGTATAGCCGTGCCAGTTGAAACTGCCGCAAGCTGTGGCAGTGGTGTCGCCCTCGGTCGGCACGTTAATGGTGAGGTGCAGCGTTACCACGCTGTCGCAGCCCGCCACATTCTCTATGACGTCGGTGTAGTCGCCGCTTTCGGTAAGGTTGGTGTAACCGTGCCAGCTGTAGCTACCGCAAGCCGTGGCGGTGGTGTCGCCCTCGGTCGGCACGTTAATGGTGAGGTGCAGCGTCACTATGCTGTCACAACCTGCCGCGTTGGTCAGAACGTCGGTGTAATCGCCGCTTTCGGTGAGGTTGGAGTAACCGTGCCAGCTATAACTGCCGCAAACCGTGGCGGTGGTGTCGCCCTCGGTCGGCACGTTAATGGTAAGGTGCAGCGTCACGGTGCTGTCACATCCTGCCGCATTTTCCAAAACGTCGGTGTAGTCGCCGCTTTCAGTGAGGTTGGTGTAGCCGTGCCAGTTGAAACTGCCGCAAGCCATGGCGGTGGTGTCACCCTCGGTCGGCACGTTAATGGTGAGGTGCAGCGTCACCACACTGTCGCAGCCCGCCACATTCGTCAAAACGTCGGTGTAGTCGCCGCTTTCGGTAAGGTTGGTGTAGCCGTGCCAGTTGAAACTGCCGCAAGCCGTGGCGGTGGTGTCACTTTCAGTAGCAGTGGCGATGTTAACCGTCAGTATCACCGTGCTGTCGCACCCATATCCAGTGGTCAGGTTATAGGTGACAGTGGACAGGGTGGGTGTGCCAACCTCGAAGGTGGTATCAATCTCTCCGTCCACATAGTGATACGGAAGGTCGTTTTCGCACACGGTGACTGAGCTTGTCGAAGTCACCGCGGGGTGAACGGTGAGATGCAGGGTGACGGTACTATCGCACCCGAGTGGAGTTAAAAGTTGAAAGTTAAAAGTTGAGAGTTGGGGTGTGCCGACCTCGAAGGTGGTGTCGATGTCGCCGTTGATATAGTGGTACGGAAGTTCACCCTCGCAGATCTCATGGGAGAAGGAGATGCCGATGGGCGGACAGCCGCCGGTGGTGAAGTGCCACACTGCCGACCACACCGAGTTGCCCACACCGTTGTACCCCTGCACCCTCCAATAGTAGGTGGTGGCGGGACGGAGATTGTGAATGGAGGCGGTGGTCTGTGCGGTAGTGCCCTGCGCAAACAGGGTGGAGAAATCGCTGCTGGTGCTCACTTGGTAGCGGTAACCGTTGACGTTGGCCAGCGTGTCCCATTGCAGAGCCAGAACAGATTGGAAGTCGATGTCGGAAGAGTCGTTGGCAGGCGAGACAAGCGTCGGTCCGGTGGTGAGCTGGTAAGGTGTGGTGAACCTCCAAACCGTTGACCAGCTGGAGGTGTCGGGAGCATTGCTGTTGATGGCGCACACCCGCCAATAGTAGGTGGTGCCATATTGCAGTTCTGCCTCTGTGATATAGACACTTGCACCTGATGCGGTGAAGGTCGCAAATAACGGAGAGTTGAAGGTTGCAGCAGTGTCCCACTCCAGAATATAATGGTCGGCTCCCGTTACGCTATTCCAATAAACGGTAAGACGGGAATTGCTATAGGAGGAGAAGGCTGTTCCATCGGCCGGTGAGGTCAGTACGGGTGCATCGCTGGTGGTGAACCTCCAAACCGTTGACCAGCTGGAGGTGTCGCTGTCGTTGCTGTTGATAGAGCACACTTTCCAGTAATAGGTGGTGCCGAAATTCAGCTCTGTGATATAAATACTTGATGCTGTGGCGGTGAAAGTCTCGTACAACGGCGAGTCAAAGGTGGGCACGGTGTCCCATGCCACTATGTAATGTCCCGCACCTGTGACGGAATTCCAATAGACGGTGGCTTTTACTGAGTTGGTATAAACGTAGCCGTCGCTGGGGGAGGTCAATGTGGGCACGCCGTTCGTAGTGGTGAAATGCCACACCTCCGACCAATCGGTGGTGTCCACTGGGCTGGTCTCGCGCACCCGCCAATAGTAGGTGGTGCCAAAACGCAAACCACTGACCGAGACCTGACTGGTGCCCACCGCAATCGTGCCAGTCGCAAGACCGGGTGAGTCAAAAGTGGAGCAAGTATCGTACTGGTATTCGTATAGACTGCCGCCTCTGATGTAGTCCCAGTCCAAAGTGGTGGATGCTCCGACATTGGTGGCGCCATTGGAAGGCGATACCAACACGATTTCTCCGGGCGTGTTGAAACTCCATGTCTCGCTCCACGGGGTGGTGTCGATGGCGGTGTACTCGCGCACCCGCCAGTAGTAGGTGGCGCCGAAACGCAGCGGGGTGGTAATCTCTATCTCGCTGGTACCCACTGCCCTTTGCCCCGTGACCAGCTCCGGCGAGTCGAAGTCGGGACTGAGGTCGTATTGGTACTCGTACATGTCGCCCCCGTTGATGTAGTCCCAATCCAATGTGGGGTTGAGGGTGCGGGAGAGCGTGCTTCCGTTGGCGGGCGATACCAAAGCGATTTCGCCGGGTGTGTTGAAACTCCAGGTTGCGCTCCACGGGGTAGTGTCGATGCTGGTGTATTCGCGCACCCGCCAGTAGTAGGTCTCGCCAAAACGCAAAGGCTCGGTGAGCTCAACTTCGCTGGTGCCTACGGCCACGTAGCCGGTGGAAAGTTCCGGAGAGTCGAAGTCGGGACTGAGGTCGTACTGGTATTCGTAGTAGTCGCCGTCGTTGATGTAGTCCCAGTCCAAGGTGGGCTTGATGGTACGCGAGAGGGTGCTGCCGTTGGAGGGGGAGGTGAGCGCAATGGTGCCGGCGGTGGTGAAGCGCCACACGGTGGACCAGCTGGAGGTGTCGCTGTTCAGACGGATGCGCACGCGCCAGTAGTAGGTGGTGCCGTAACGCAGCTGGTTGATGCGTATGCTGGTGGTGCCGGAGGCCACAGAGCCGCTTTGCAGTTCAGGGGAGTTGAAGTTGGGGGTGGTGTCGCATTCATAGTCGTAGTAGTTGCAGCTGGAAACGCTGTTCCACTGGAGGGTCGGACGGAGGCGCACTGCTGTGGAACCGTTGGAGGGCGAAGACAGTGTGGGGATGCTGCCGCCCGTGGTGAAACTCCATGCACCCGACCAGCTGGAGGTATCGCTGTCATCGTTGTAATTAGTGGCACGCATGCGCCAGTAGTAGGTGGTGCCTAACTTCAACGGGCCGATCGATGTACTATTGGAGGTCTTTGTTGTGCTAGCACACAGCGGAGAATTGAATGTGGCGGTGGTATCCCACTGGTAAATGTACTTTCCGACACGCGTAATGGCGGTGCATTGCAAGGTTGGGTTCACCGAATTGGAATAGACGTATCCATCACTTGGTGATGTTAATATAGGTGCATCGCTGGTGGTGAAGGTCCATGCGGATGACCACGCCGAGGTGTCGCTCTCATCGGTGTTGGTGGCACATACACGCCAATAGTATTTGGTAGCAAATTTTATGGGCCAAATGTTCACGCCGGTTCCAGTGGTGGTGAAGCTATCGTAAAGGGGAGAGTCAAAGGTGGAAACGGTATCCCAGGCCAGTATGTAGTGGCTTGCTCCCGTAATGCTTGCCCAATTGACAGTGGGACCGACACAAGCGGTATAAACCACACCATCGCTGGGTGAGGTCAACGTGGGCACACCGCTGGTGACTGTAAAACTCCATGCGTCAGACCATCCGGATGTATCGGGTGCCTCATTCACCGACCGCACCCGCCAATAGTAGGTGTCGCCAAATCGCAAATTGCTGAGCGCGTATGATTTGTAGTCGTCATTATTGGTAATGGATGATGTAACGATGATTTCACGCAGGGAGGAAGAATTGAAACCGGACGAGGTGTCCACCTGTAAGATGTATTTTGACGAACCACTGCTATTCTTCCACTGAAGGGTGGCGGAAGGAGATGCATTGGTGGTCTGATCTGCCGGACTGTACAAATAAACTTTGTCTCGGGTGTGAAACTGCCATGTGTCCGACCATCCAGAGGTGTCGGGCGCATTGTTGATGGCACACAACCTATAGTAGTACATCGCCCCATGAAGAAGGTTATAGACCGTTGTACTCAACTCAGTGGTCTCATCGTCTATATTATTGGTGGTAGTGACTTGACGTAAGACAGGTGAATTGAAATCAGGCGTAGTGTCCAATTGAAGAATATATTTTGTTGAACCGCAGTTGTTCTGCCATTTCAAAGTCTGTCGGGTATAGTAGGTTTTTGTCGAGACAGTGTCGTGGATGGTATTGGACGTAGAGAAAACCTTGTTGATGGTGTGAAACTGCCATGTGGCCGACCAACCCGATGTATCGGGTGCATTGTTGATGGCACATACCCGATAGTAGTACATTGTGCCATATAGCATATTATAAACCTTGGTGCTCAGTTCATTGGTGGTGTTGTCGATGGCATTTGTCGTATAAATCACCCGTAGAAGGTGTGAGTTGAAATTGGGGGTGGTGTCCAATTGAAGAATATATTTGGTTGAGCCACGGTTGTTTCGCCATTTCAAGGTCTGTCGGGTATAATAGTTTCGGGTTGAATCGGAGTTGTTGAGGGTATTGTCTGTATTGCCAACAAAGTCCGTAGTGTGGAACTGCCATGTGGATGACCAACTGGAGGTGTCGGCGCCGTTATAGTTGACCGCACACACCCGCCAATAGTGCATTGTGCCATATAGCATGTTGTTGATAATGACGCTTTGATTTGCAGTCGTGGATGTGGAAGAAGACGTGTGGTTAAACTGTAGTAAAACAGGTGAATTAAAACAGGGTGTGGTATCTAACTGTAGAATGTATTGCGTCACACCTTTGTATGGCGTCCAACTTAATGTCTGCCGGGTAAAATAGTTGGCTGTAAGGCTCGTATCATTGAAGGATACCAATGTGATGCTGTCACTGGTAGTGAAGCTCCGCACGGCCGACCATGCCGAGGTGTCGCTTTCATTCGTATTGGTGGCCTTCATTCTCACGTAGTAGGTCTTTCCGAAGTGCAGATTGAGAGGGTATTGTCCTGCGGAGTTATAATCCGTGGTATAGTTTCTCAATAAGGGTGAATTAAACGACATGCTGGTATCGCACTGATAAATATACTTGGTAGCGCCCACAATTTCAGTCCA
Source organism: Bacteroidales bacterium (assembly GCA_045132235.1). Lineage (GTDB taxonomy): Bacteria > Bacteroidota > Bacteroidia > Bacteroidales > WCHB1-69 > UBA1756. The sequence goes on along the minus strand of JBGURX010000051.1, from coordinate 76,636 downwards.
TTTTATTGTAGGAGCAATGCTGTTGGTGAGAACGATACCATCGGTCGGGGCGGTGATAGTGGGCGCGTCCGTGGTGGTGAAGCTCCGCACCGCCGAAGCGGCCGACGTATCGGCATAGTTGGCCGTGATGGCATAAACCCGCCAGTAGTAGGTGGTGCCGAATTTCAAACCGTTTACGTTCAGGCTCGTGTACGAAGACGACATGGTGTAAGAACTGTAAGTAGCAAAAGTGGAGTCCTCCGACCAGTGGAACAGATAATAACTTGCGCCCGAAACGGAATTGATTTTCAAAAGCGGTTTCACCGTGTTGGGATATACATAACCGTCAGCGGGTGAGTTCAGCGTCGGCGCCGCAATCTGTGCCAGCAAAACATTCATTCCCGCACACAGCAGGAGCATCAAGAAGGCAAATTTTCTCATATTGTAACCTTTCAATTTTCTGTTTAAAAAGAAGTTGCAAAAGTACACTTATTTCCTGAATATTTATCCCTTCACACCAGAAATGTGAACCCTTATGAGGGGAAAAGTGGGGTAGAATGCGGTGATGGCACCCTAATAGCTAAGGCCGAAATGCCACAGCGGGATGACATTGCCATGGCCATACTCAATGTCGTCACGTACAACAACTCCGTGGGGAATATCCGCAATCTGCTTTTTCCCTTTCTTCTTGCCGCCGACCTCAAAAGTATATTCACCGATTTTAAAGTCCGACTCCCGAGAAGAGACAATCGGATAATTCTTTCGCATTTGGTTGAAAAAGAAGGTTTCCCGCAAATTCCCAACCTCCGGATTTCCACCTGCCAAAACGGTCATCAGACTTGGATTGTCCACATATATTTTATTGACCTTCCCTAAGGTGACCAACCCTTTGGTGTCGTCACGCAACTGTCCCAGCATCCCCGCCCTTTCCAATAAAAGGAGGTACTCCGGCACGTTGTTCTTGCTGATGCCAATTTCTCTGGACAGATGCTCTGCATTGGGCTTCACAGGCGCCAGCGACGACACGATGACCAGCAACTGCTTTAGTTTGCGTGCCGTAGTCGCCTTCATGTCCGCAAATTGCGGGATGTCAACTTCAACTGTTTGGTTGACTACTTGAAGCATCCTTCGGGAAAAATGTCCATCCTTTGCAAACGGGTAGTAACCCTCACTCAGGTATGACCGGAAATAGGAAAGCGGATGCGGCAGATCCGCAATCATCACTCGATGGTTCAAGATATCATCGAGCGAAAATGTATTGGCTTTGATTCCGTGAAACAGCTCCAGATATTCGCGGAAAGAGAGTCCCTGCAAATGCTCCATCACCACACGCCGGCTCAAATCCGCCTCTCCTTTCGTGATATCCAAAACCGAAGAGCCTGTGAAAGTCACAGTCAGGTCAGGGTGGGTGTCGTAAATCTGTTTCAGCTCCCTTGACCAGCCATCGTATTTGTGGACCTCGTCAATGAAGAGGTGGGTGCCGCCATCTTTCACAAATTCATCCGCCAAATCAACGAGGGTGTGCGCACTGAAGTAGGCGTAGTCGGCGGATACGTACAGGTAATGCCCCTTTTCACGGTTCTCATAGACGTACTGTAACAGCATTGTGGATTTTCCGACCCCTCGCGGACCTACAATTCCTGTCAGACGACCACCCCAGTCTATCTCATCATAATTATAACGGTGAAAATCCTTGGGAACCAATCGGAGAAGCTCCTCCATCAGATGATATAACGATTGCTCAACCATTGTTCTAAAAATTTTGGCAAAAATACAAAAAATCCCCCAATGAGTGCTATTTTGTTTAAAATTTCTCCCTCAATGAGGGATTTTTACTCCATATTGCCACGCACCATCGCTCGAAACTTGGTTCCTGTCGGGAATTTATCCCTTCACAGCAGAAATGTGAACCCTTATGAAGGGATAAAGTGGGATGGGGTTGTGCGGTTATGCAAGACTGCAAAATCCCACCTCTCCACCTCTCTATTTTCAACTCTCAACTCTCAACTCTCAACTCCCTTCACTCTCCACACCACGATGCCATAGATGCAGTTCGCCGTCCAGAACAGGTACTGCGCCGCCATGCACCAGTTGCCGGCCACCGCCCACATATATACCGCCACTACATCTACAAAAATCCAGTACCACCACTGCTCCCGGAAACGCGTCACCATCAGGATCTGCGCCACAAAAGCCGGCACCGTCGTCAATGCATCCAACATCGGTTGCTGGTCGTTGGTCACCCGTAATATGTACGCGGCGACAAAGGTCAGCCCCACCGTCACCACGGGCAGTACAATGTTCATCCACCAGGGCAGCTTCCGCGGCGTCACCACCCCCTCCTCGTACGACCTCGCCCAGTTGACACAGCCATATACCATGGTGACAAAATACACCAAGTTGATGATGCTCTGTCCATACAATTGCGATTGGTAGGTGATGATGATGTAGGTGATGACTTGGATGAAACCGAATACATAGTACGAAATTTTCCGCCGGCTGCACAACAACACCGACATCACCCCACAGATGCCGCTGAACAGCGACAAAGCGGTCATCTCCTGCGCTATGTCAGGTATGCTCTGCGCCACTAAATACGTCACTACCTGCGTCAATAGGCCTAAACCGAGAAACAACCAGTACGCCACATCCGCGCCTTCCACAAATTCTCGATATAGTATTCTGCCAATTTTTTGCATAGATAGGAGGTTTTTTGAGAATTGAATTTTCTATAATTTTTTGATATTCAGAATTTATACAAATTTTAATAAATCTGAAAAACTCACTAATTGTAACATTCGGGGATGTTCGAAATGGTCAATGATTTCATGCTGCCACATCACCTCGTAGGGCACATGCGCCGCCCACGCGCCCACCTCCAGCGCCGGCTGTATGTCCGACTTCAGCGAGTTGCCCACCATCAGTAACGCCTCGGGCGCAATGGCCATCTCGCGGCACACCTTGCGGTAATCCTCCGGCTGCTTGTCGGTGGTGATGAACACCCGATCGAACAGCGGCAGCAATCCCGACCGCTTCAGCTTGTTCTCCTGCGTCAGCAGCTCGCCCTTCGTGAAAACCACCAGCTGGTAAGCCCGTCCCGCCCGTAGTGCCTCCAAGGTTTCTCTCACCCCTTCAAGTGGCTTTCCGCTCAGTCGCACCAATTTCCGCCCCGATTCGATGATGTCGCCGATTTCATTCGCCGAAATCTTTCCCTTGCTGTATTTTATCGCGCTTTCTATCAACGACATAGTAAAGGCCACCGCCCCATAGCCATAGTCGGGCATGTTGGCCATTTCGGTCTGAAAAATGAACTCCGCTGCGCTCTTTTCATCCCCATATTCTGCCAAAATTTTGCATAATCTGGCATCCGCCTGTCGGAAGTAGGGCTCGTTTTCCCAAAGTGTGTCATCTGCATCAAAAGCGATGACTTTAATATGTTCTCTCAGTTGCATGTTCAGTGTTGGTTGATGATTTTGATTCTGTCGCCCGTTGTCTCCCGCTCTTTTCCGATTTTCCCGTTCAGGTATTCTGTGATGTATTTCTCTAATACTTTGTAGGTTACGCCGTAGTCTCTTTTGATGATTTTTAGGTGCGGGAAAATCAGTCCGTCGCCGTTGTCCACGAGGCTGTAGCTGGTGCCGGCAATGGTGTATTGCTTTTTGGGCGAAATCTTCACATATTTTCCTTTTTTCGCATTGAAGATTTCAATGTTCCGTACCCGTCGCGGACCGTCGCCCAGCTCGTAAATCTGTGTGGCTTGGTTCTTTTCGGCAGGGGAGGCGATAGTGGTGTCGATTTCAAAGCGGAAGCCGGCCACCTGAGGAAAAACGCCTCCTTCGGCGGGCAGCGACGACACGGCCATTTCCAACGCGTCGATCAAGTCCTGCCCGGGAATTTTGCAAAGGTAAACTTCATTGTAGAAGGGCGTTGCGGAGATGACACTGTTCAGGGTGACCTCTCCGGCGGGAATGTTGGTGCGGCAGCCGCCCGAGTTCATCCATGCGATCTGCGCGCCCGTTACCGCCAGTATGGCATCGGCCACAAAGTCGCCCATGGAGCACTCCCCTGTGCGCACAATGCGTATGCCGTCGGTGTTGTAAATCTTCAAATCCGCCTCGCTGTACCCGATATGGCGGCCGCCTACCTCCTTGTAATCTTGATAGATACGGTCGATTTCGCGCTGCACCGCTTCGTTTTTGTACGGAATCTCATCGGTCTTGAGCAGTTCCGTGGTCAGTTTGCCATCCTGCCCGATCACCAGTATTCCCACGTATTCAAAGGCGGTGCCGGTGGAGGTGAGCAGTACGGGTTCCCCGTTTTGGTTGGTCAGGGTGTAGCCGCCTTCGATTACCGTGTGCGAGTGGCCGTCCAGCACAACGTCGATGCCGGTGGTGTTGGCTATCAGTTCTTTGGAGGTGAGGTCGGGCGGGTCGATGCCGAGGTGGGCGAGCACCACCACGTAGTCGGCGCCATCGTGCCGGGCGGCATCTACATGGGCCTGCACGGTCTTCACAACGTCTTTGTCACCGAAACTGTAGATGAAATTCCGGTTGTCATCTTTGAAATAAGCGGGCGTGCTGCTGCTGATGGTGCCCGGCGTGGCCACGCCTACAAATGCCACTTTTTTGCCTCCGTAGTTGTGGATGGCATAACCGTCGTATATTGGTTGGTTTTCTCCTATTTTGGTGAAATTGCAGCATAACACCTTGCTGTTCAACTCGCTGAACAGTTTGGTCATCTGCGGAATGCCGAAGTCGAATTCGTGGTTGCCGATGGTCACGTAGTCGTAATGCACGGCGTTCATCACGCTGATGATGTACTCGCCGAGCGATACCGACCCCAATGCCCTGCCGCCGATGAAGTCGCCGCTCGACACCACGCTGACATTGGGCGTGGTCTCAATTACGTGGTCTCTCACGCCTGCGATGGTGGCATACCCGTCGATGGCGCAGTGTACATCGTTATCGTACAGAATGACAATGTCTTGCGAGTGAATCTCCGGCATATTGGCCTGTGCGGAGGCCGTGGCCAGCACGAAGAATGAGACAATGGTAAAGAAGATTAGTCGGAGGTTTTTCATGGTTGTGATGGATAAGGTTTTACAATGTTTCTGGGTAGCATTTGGTGCCGCGCTCGCGGTAGGGACAATGTTGTAAATTGACACATCCGGCGCAGCTCTTCCGTGCCTTCCCGCCGATGCGGATAATGCCGGTCATCGACTTGCTGGGCACCATCAGTCCTGAGTCGAGGAAAGTGATGCCGATGCGGTGCGCATGCAGCATCCAGGCGATGGTGCGGTTGTCGTCGAGCGGGGTGCCGCTGTAGCCCGGACAGAACCGGTAGCCCAATTCGGAGTAGGGGAGCGCTTTCTCGAAATCATCAGCTTTTTGTTCGAGGTACACGCCCGCTGCGGCATTCAGCACCACGGCGTAGGCCATCTCGCGCAGTTGCATCCGCTGGATGTGCTGGTCGATGCGGCTTCCTAATGTGGTGGCACAGAGCAACAAACCGTCGCTTCCCGCTAAATATTCGCGGTAGGCCTCGGACTGCATCAAAAAGTCGGGCAGCGTGGAATATTCCGCATAAAGGTATTTGAAGTCCGACAGTTTTTCCAAATCCTCCCACGCACGCGCCATGAAATCCAGCACCTGTGGGTCGGGAACCTGCGCTTCGGGATAGCCCAAATGCTTCAAAATCTGTTGTTGTGTGTCGCTGTCGGTCATGGCAGCAAAATTACATCTTTTTGTTCAATCTATGAGGGGAGATGACTATTTTTTCAAGATAAAATTGCGTATTTTTGTCAAGTTATAATTGTGCGACAATTTTGTTTATATATTATTGATAATTAATAAGTTAATAAATTTATCATGAAAAAATTTTTCTTTTTTAGCGTGATGGTTCTGAGTTTGGCTCTCATCGTGGGTTGTGGGGAGAAAAAAGGCAACGAGTCCCAGCAGACCTCAAAGCAGAGTTATAGTGAAAATTACAAGAAAGCCGAAAAGTGCATTCTCGATTACGAGAAGGCTATCAAGGCGGCGAATAATTGCAATGATTTGGAGACGGCCACTGCCCGTTTCTACGAGGAGCAGGCACGTGTGGAGGTGCCCGATTCCACGGAACGTGAGGCGCTGAAACCGCTGGTGGAAAAAGCCCAGAAGGCCTTTGTGGCAAAATTCAGCAGTCTGGATTGTGCTTCGGAGCCAGAAGAGGGCGAAGAGTAGGGAGTTTGAGAACTCTATCTCTTGAATAGCAGCCAGTTGGTGGCATACCGGATGGGCTTGCTGTTGGTCTCTATGACATCGTTGTAGTTGTCGCGGTACCAGGCGTGGCTCCATCCTCCCATGTCGAGATTGATAGCATAGGTTACGCCAAAATCTTGCAGATACTGGGCGAAAGTTCCGTACGGGACTTTTTCCTTACTTTCTATGATACAGAGTTTTCCGTCTTTTTCGCACAAAGCGCGGAAGACATAGTCTTTGTGAATCCAGAAATCTTGGTTGGCGGTGTCGGTGTAGGCAATCTCCCCGTCGAAGATGGTGAGCACCTGACAGAAGCCCATGCCTTTGTGGTGGGCGGCCTCATGCAGCACTGAGTCGCTGATGCGGTCGAAGTGGCCTTCCCCGTCGTAGAAGGTGAAGGCTCCGTTGCAGATGGGTTCTGCCGAGCCGTGGTAGAAATGTCCGTTGTTTACGTGGTTGCAGCGTATATTGTTGTGTGAAAAGTACTTGAGACATTCAGCGGTGAAGGCTGCGCCGCAGCAGAACAGGATGTCGTCGCCGGTGGGCACGGTGCTGCCGTAGGCCATCTCGATGGTGCTGAAGTTGGGGTAATAGACCGTGAGGAGGGTGTCGTAATCCTCAATGGTCACGTTGTCGTAATGCTGACGCGGTTCGTTGGACGGCGTGGTGTCGCACGACGTCATTAGCAGGAGCAAGGAGCAGAGATACAGCAGTTTCATGGTTCTGGACTTGTGTTGAAAACAAAAAAACCGAGGGGTTGCCTCGGTTTTATAACGTATGATGAAGAAAAATATTATTCATTTTCTTCTGCCACGACCTCAACATTGAGGGTGACCTTGAAGTCCTTGTGAAGGTTCACAAGAGCGGTGTAGTTGCCCAATTCTTTGATGTGCTCATTCTTGAGGTCGATCTGACGGCGGTCGATTTCGATGTCGTGCTGAGCCTTGAGGGCTTCAGCGACGTCGATGTTGGTGACGGAGCCGAAGATGGTGCCCTTGTCAGAGGTCTTGGCAGCGATTTTCACTGCGAGGCCTTCGATCTTGCCGGCGAGGAATTCAGCCTCTTTGCGGATCTTCTCTGCTTTGAAGGCGCGCTGTTTGATGGTCTCGGCCAGCATTTTGCGGTTGGGTTCGGTAGCCAGAACGGCAAAACCTTGCGGAATGAGGTAATTTCTAGCATAGCCGTCTTTCACTTTTACGATTTCGTCGGCGTAGCCTAAATTCTTAACGTCTTGTTTCAAGATAACTTCCATGATAATGCCCTCCTTAGTTGTTAGATTTCAAATTGTCCGTAACGAAAGGAAGTAAAGCAAGATGTCTGGCTCTTTTTACTGCCTGTGCCACTTTTTTCTGATATTTCAATGAGGTACCGGTGAGACGGCGGGGCAGGATTCTACCCTGTTCGTTCACGAATCTCTTCAAGAATTCACCGTCTTTGTAGTCGATGTACTTGATACCGCTCTTTTTGAAACGGCAATATTTTTTCTTTCTGATGTCCACCGCGATGGGGGTCAGGTATTTGATATCGGTTTGCTGTGCCATAATTCTTCCTCCTTATTCGTTGTTGGTATTTTCAGCGGGCTCTTCAGCTACGGGTGCGGCTTCAGCGGCTGCTGCTCTCTCTTTCTTCAGGTTGCGTCTCTTTTCAGCGTAAGCGATGGCGTGCTTGTCCATCGATACGGTCAGGTAGCGCATCACCTTCTCGTCGCGGCGGTACTGGAGCTCCAGCTCTTTCACCACGCTGCCTTCGGCAACAAATTCAAAAAGATGATAGAAGCCCGACGTTTTTTTCGCAATCGGATACTCTAATTTGCGCAGACCCCAGTTCTCCTGGTGTACGATCTCTGCTCCTTTGTCGAGTAGAACTTTCTCGAACTTTTTAACCGTTTCCTTCATCTGTTCTTCAGACAAAACGGGAGTCATAATGAAAACGGTTTCGTAATGATTCAACATGTTTTTACTGATTTTTTAGTTTATAATTTGTTGATAAATTTTGGGCTGCAAAAGTACAACTTTTTTTCTTACAAAAACCATCTCCAACCAAATTTTTTATCAAGATGTAAATGATGATGTTTCAATGCTTTAGAAAATAAGGCTTCGCGATACATATTTGTTTATTTATTTCAATATTTAAAATTTTTTGCGGAAGAAAAGACCGCATTTTCCCGACATAACAAGCGTGTACGGCATCCGGAAGTCACGGGGCATAAGGGCTTGGAGCCTGAAAATGGTGGAAAAATCAGGGTTTTATTCTTTATAAATGATTGATAATGAAATGAGTTTAAGGTGTGGATGGGTTGAAAAATATTAACAATAAATTGTTTGTTTTATTTGGTGAATATTTTGGAGAAAAGGGAAATATGAAGTATCTTTGCAAGTTACTAATCACGTCTGAAGCTGGAGGGTTGTTGTTCCCCGAAGGCGCACTCCGAACCTGCCTTAAAAAACCATCATTTCCTGCCTTTAATGAAGAAACTGAAAAGCATTCTTGTTTTGTTGCTGCTTGTTGTCGCGCTCGTGTTGGTGGCGCTGGCCGGTTTCCGATATTTCAATCTCCCGTGCAGTGAAGTGAAGGTTGCTATCGCCGACAAGAACAGTCACACCATGGTGACCGAACAGCAGGCCCGCACGCTCATTCTCAAATCTTCCGCCAACCCGGTGGGACAAAAGGTGCGCAAGTTCGACCGCAAGGCCATCGAGCAGGTGCTGAAACAGAACCCGTGGGTGAAGGGCATTGAGTCCACCGCCATCAACGGCGGCTGCCTCACTGTCACCATCAACACCAAGACCCCGCTCGCGCTGGTCTTCCCCGAAGGCGCCGCCCCGCTCGTGCTCGCCGACAACGGACAGCTCCTCCCCGACGACCCGCGCTGCAGCAACCTGCTCGTCATCAACGGCAACGTCGGCAGCTGCAAGCCCCACTCCTTCATCAAGAAGAAAGGAGCCATGCACAACGCCTACACCGTCGCCCGCACCCTCGCCGGCAACAAGGACTACGCCGCACAATACCCCGAAATCTACGTCCGCCCCGACGGACAGATTGAAATCTACAGCGTGCTCGGCGGCCATACCGTGCTCCTCGGCAACGCCGACCACCTCTCCGACAAACTCGCCAACCTCGATGCCGCCTACTCCCACGGACTCCTCGACGCAGGCCCCTACCAATCTCTCGACCTCCGCTTCAAAGACCGCATCTACGCAGCCAAATAAAAACCAAGAAACCAATTAACCTTTTTATGGACAACAATATACAATCTCAATCCTCCCCTCTCAAAATGGTCGTGGGGCTTGACATCGGCACCACCAAGATCCTGATGGTCGCCGGCTTCATGCACAGCGACGGGAAAATCGATGTGTGCGGCTACGGCAGAAGCCAGTCCACCGGCGTCGAAAACGGCCGCGTGTTCCGCCCTGGGAGCACCATCCAAGACATCAAGGTGGCCCTCAACCAGCTGGCGTCCAGCATCGACGAGCCCATCAGCGAAGTCTATGTCGGCGTCGCAGGCCGCCACATCAAAAGCATGGGCTGCACCAACAGCTCCCTGCGCCCCGACGGCCTCAACAAAATGGTGACCGAAGAGGAGGTGGAGAATATGCTCAGCCAGCTGCGACTGATGAACGTGAAGGGCGCAGAGGTGATCACCGTCATCCCCCAGTACTATGAGGTGGAAGGCAAACACCTGCCCGACCCCGTGGGCACCCTCTGCCAGCATCTCGTCGGCTACTACCAAGTGGTCACCGGCGACGTGGAGGAGGTCAGACGAATCACCTTCAGTGTCACCGGCGCCGGACTGGAAACCAAACGCCTCATGCTCGAGCCCATCGCTTCCGGCGATGTGTGCCTCACCGAACAGGAGAAGATGAACGGCGTCGCCCTCATCGACATCGGCGGCGGTACCAGCGACCTCGTCATCTACAATCAGGGCTTCCCCGTCTGCGTCAAGGTTATCCCCGTCGGCAGCCAGGCCATCACCACCGACATTGAGAATATTCCCATTCCCATCGAACAGGCCGAATACCTCAAGGTCAACCACGGCAACTGCCTCCCCGAAATGGCTAATCCCAACAACTATATCACCATCCCCGACAGCTCGGGTTTCGGCCAGTCGCTCAAGATCAACGAACGCGACCTCGCCACCGTCATCAACGCCCGCGTCGCCGAGGATATCCTCAAGCCCATCAAACGCGCCATCGATGAGTCGGGCTACGCCAATTCCGTCAAGACGGTCGTGCTCACCGGCGGCGGCTCCCAGCTGAAGAATCTCACCAACCTCACCGAGTTCATCCTTCAGCGCCGCACCCGCATCGGCTACCCTATCTACGGACTGTCAAGCACCATCGACAACGCGCTCAAAGCACCCTCCTGTTCTACCGCACTCGGCCTCCTGCGCTTGGGTTGCCTCTCCGAACCGGAAGCCATGCAGCAGCAGGAGCCGGAACCGGAAGAGAAGGAAATCCCGACGCGGAAAGCCAACGCCAACAAAAAAGGCAATGATAAAGCGAAGAAAAGAGACGGCAGCTCGTTCATCGACAAGGTGACCGACTGGTTCGGGAGCTTCATTTCCATGCCCAACAAGGACGGCGTCAACTAAAACCATCACGTTTATTGAAAGTAAAGAAATTATGTTAGAAGATATCAGTTTTGAAACCAGCTACGGCGAACAGAAAAAAGGTTCCATCATCAAAGTAATCGGCGTGGGCGGCGCCGGCAACAATGCCGTTCAACACATGTTTAAGGAAGGTATCGTGGGCGTGGACTTCCTCGTCTGCAACACCGATAAGATGGCCGTCGAAAGAAACGAAGTGCCCACCAAGCTCGTCTTCGGCGACACCGGCCTCGGCGCAGGCGCCAACCCGAAAGAGGCCGAACGCCTCGCCATTGAGAGCGAACAGGCCATCCGCGACCTGATCGGTGCGGAGACCAAGATGCTCTTCATCACCGCCGGTATGGGCAAGGGCACCGGTACGGGCGCCTCCCCCGTGGTGGCCAAGATCGCCCGCGAAATGGGCATCCTCACCATCGCTGTCGTCACCTACCCCTACGACCTCGAAGGTGTGAAGAGCTTCGCCAAAGCCGACAAGGGTATCGAGGAACTGAGAAAGTATGTCGATTCCCTCATCATCATCCAGAACCAGAAAATCATGGAAATCTATGAGGATGAAACCTTGCGGGTGGCTCTCGGCTATGCCGACGACGTGCTCAAAAATGCCGTCAAATGTATCGCCGAACTCATCACCCTCGACGGTTATCAGAATGTGGATTTCAACGATATCCTCACCATCATGAAGGATAGCGGCGAAGCGATGCTCGGCCTCGCAGAAGCCAGCGGCGAAGACCGTATCGAAAAGGTCGTCAGTGAAGCCATGACCTGCTCCCTCATTGATGACGCCAACATCGACAGCGCCCAGAACTTCCTCTTCTTCGTGCGCTATGGTGAGGGCAATGAACTCAAAGTGTCGGAGTTGAAGAAGCTGGCCCAGGAGTTCGACAAGTACAGAAACGACGACACCAACGTCATCTGGGGACACGCCGCCGAAAAGGACCTTGGCGACAAGATCAAATTGTCGGTCATCATCACCAACTATACCCGCAAGGGAAAACATCATGACTTCGGCAGCACCCTCAAGGATGATATCAAGAGAAATTTGGAACAGGAATTTTCTGCCCCCATCTCTCCCATTCCGGAGGAGAAGATCGTCACGCCCTTCTCATCCAATGCGGCCACTCAGAACACGGCTCCTTATGCCCCGGAAAGCCCTTCCACCGATAGCACCCCGGATGCTTCCTCAAATTTCGGTACGGGCAATGTGACTCCGAACTCCGACCCGCAGCCCGATCTGTTCGGCAATATGCGTCCCACCGACTTCCACCAGAATAACGTCTCCGACGTGTTCACTTCTCCCATCGACCAGTTCCCCTTCCTCGAGCAGCCCCAGCAGCAGCCGGTGCAGCCGATGCAACAGCCTGCCCCCCGTACTGCTACAGAAGCTGTTGTGATTGACTTGAGCACGCCCAACAATACCGTGACACTTTCGCCCAATCATAATGATGATATCTATGATAACGACGAATCGTACCGCGAATTGCTGGAGAAACCCACCTTCCGCCGCATGCAGGACATCTCTTCTGTGCAGTCGGAACGGGTAGAGAAGATTGTGTCACCGGGCAATGCCATTCCGCAGGCTAGCTACAGCAATTCTCTCTTTTTCAGCGTAATACCTTCAGTTGATTAAGATGCTGCAGGGCTTCCGGCCCGAGGTTGAACAGAAGGTCAATCACCGATAAACGGTCGGCAAAAGGCTGTCGGTCGCTGAAAATCTGTGGATAGGGCAGGCACCCGATAAGGCTCTTCCGCTTGGGATGAAGCTCCGACCGCAAATCCAATGCATCTTCATACATATTAATATAAGTCTCCGTTATTGCGGGGACTTTTTTTATTTTCAGGAGTTTGAGCAAGGTGAGGGTCAGCTCGGTGTTGTAGTCAAAAAGAAAGTCGTATTTCTTTTCAAAAAAAGGATAAAGGAAATCCTTGTAATACAGGAAATAGGGTGTGCCGCTGTAGGCGGTTTCGATGGCCCGCCAGTGCTTCAGCTGCCACTTGTCCTTGTAGTCGATACGCACGTCGCGGATGCAGCACCGCTGGGTGTCGTGCCGTGTGGGCAGGATGAGCGACTGCACGCCGCCCGCCGTCAGGATATATGCCCTGTTCCGGTAGCTTTGCTTCTGGAAAGTCTCACACCCCTCAAGAAAAAATACTTCGCTTTTAGCAATAAAAGCGAAGTATTCGATCGTGGGGAGATAGGCCGTCGAAAGGACGATTTTCTCCATGTTCATTATTTGGAAATGATGATTTTAGCGTGCGAAATGTGAGTGTTGTCGTTGATTTCCATCATGTACATGCCCGGAGCCAGCGCGTTCAGGTTGAGGGTGAACTCGGGAGCGAGGGTGATGTCGCGGCTCAGCACGAGGTTGCCCATCATGTCGTATACCATACAGGTACCGTTGCCTTCGCTGAAGTTGCCGCTGACGGTCATCTGGCCATTGTTCGGGTTGGGATACACATTCAGGGCATCCACCACCTGTGTGAAATTGGTCAGCCCCACAGTGTTGAGGTATTCGCCCTGCAGCGAGGTAGCACCGGTGTTGTTGGGATCCAACCAAGGTTGCAATTTTTTAGCGCTGCTGCTGTTGTTGCTGTTGGTCCATGAGTTGGAGAGTTTGCCGTACAAGTCCCAACCAGTGGGGTTGGTGCAGCTGCTGGAACCGGCATACAACTGGCCAACAATGAGTTTGTCTTTGTTGAACAGCGGGGAACCGGAGGAACCCTGCTCGGTGGCACCCGTGGCGGTAGCCCAGTTGGCGAGCCAGAATTTGCCATATCCAGAGAGCGCTCCGTTGGCAATGTTCTGCGGGACACTGAATTTCTTGATGTCGCCGCCAGGATGATGGATGGCACCGCAGTTGGTCGGGTTGGTGGGAGCGGTGGCTACATTGGTCCAACCCGCGAGGAAGACATTATAAGAGGGGTTGATGGTTCCGGTGATTTCCACCAGCATGAAGTCGGAGCTGCTGTCGCCATTGTCTTTGGCCTTGAGGGTATATCCAGTGGCAGTTTTCAGAATGGTGCCGTTGGTGCCGGTGCAGGTAGTGGCTTGATAGCAGAAATAGAATTTCCATGTGCCGGCTTCGTAGCAGTGGTTGGCGGAAAGAAGGTATTTCTTGCCGTCGCGGGCGGTGTTGTTCACCATGGCACCGGAGCACATGTAAACGTAGCCGCCGGAGGTCATGGTGTAACATACCACCGACTGGATCTGGTCGTGCCACTGGGCATCGTAGCAGATGGCGTTGGGGTGGCAGGTGCCTTCAGCATTGCCGAGACCGCCTTCCACGTCTTTTTCATAAATATGGAAGAAATCGTAGTAGCCTTGCGAAATCTGGTTGATGGTCAACTGTCCGTTGAAAGCCACGCCGGCAGGTTCGTAATACTCAACAATTACTTCATCACCAGGGAGTTCTTGCGGATAGAAAGTGCCGTCTTCCATCAGGTTCTGGTTGGTGAACTTTCCGATAACGTATTCCTCATCAGGGGTGTACAAGAACAGCTCAGCACCGTTGGGAATGTTGAAGGTGGAGAAATTCATGGAGGTAAAAGTGGCTCCTTCCATGTGGAATTTCAGACGCCAGATTTTCGAACCGTCGGGCAGAATGTCAACTCGGCCGGAGTTGGTGTTGGTGTACATCACATCCTTGGTAACACCGATACGAAGAGCGTGGTTTTTGCCTTCGATGGATGCGTCTTCAGCTAAAAGAGCCTCCACGTCCAATGCCTCAACTTCAATGGTGGGGATGGCGGAGGAAAGAGTGACTTTGAAAGAATGGGGTTCTCCGCCGTAACTCATCTGAGCCATGGCTTTCACGCCAAACAGGCACAGCAGGGCTGCCATGCAAAAGGGTAAGAATTTCTTCATATTGAATAATTTTAGTGATTTATTTTATGAGTGATATTTTCTTTGTAATGATTTGATTGTTAGCTTGTAATGAAATGATGTAAAGTCCGCTGCTCAGTGAGGAGAGGTCGAGGGTGCAAGTGTTGCCGTTGCGTACAGGGGCGATGGGCAGCAGCTTGCCGTTCATGTCGAATACACGGACAACTGCCGGCACGTCGCTGTCTGACAGTTGAACCGTTACCATGCCGGTGGTCGGGTTCGGGAAGATGACACTGCCGTTTTCATTGTCCCACTCTTCAATTTCCGTGGCTTCGGGATTGTCGCACAGCTGCGGGAAGAGGGCGTGGGTGAGGGCAATGCCCCATGAAGAAGGATCAGAGTATTCCACCCATGAGGAGTCGCTTCTCAATTCCCATCCTGTGTTGGCAGCTTGGTTTTCGCTGTTGGTCACCAAGGCAAATTGTCCGGTGGAGGGAAGCATGTAGCCGGCGAAAAAGTTGCCGCTAATGGCGACGGTGGGAGAGAATTGGCAGTTATAGCGGCGTTTGAACTGCGGGTAGGCGGTAGGCATCTGCGAGTCGTTTTCGGTGTAGCAGTGTGAGGATATCGTGCTGATGGATACGGTTTTGCTGGCTATCAGAGCTCCCGGACGACCATTGTTGTCTGCCCAGATGCAGAAGGTTACGTTGCCGTTGCCGTTGGCCACACCTACATTCATGACCAAATTGACGAGGTACTCCACTGTGCTGTCTTTCTGGAAGTAGTCGGCCTTGGCAATGTCGCCGTATGTGTTGGTGCCTGTCAGATAACCGTTGTCAGGCGTGCGATAGAGGGTAAGAGTGCCGTTGAGCGGGTAGTGCAGTTTGTGGCAGTCGCTGGGTACAGACGGAGTGCTCGGGTCATCGGGGTCATCAGGATTATCGGGATTGTCCGGATCATCTGGATCATCCGGGTCAATCGGGTTGTCAGGATTGTTGGGGTCGTACATGGGACAGGTGTTGTTCCCCGTGTTGTTGGGGTCGAGCCACGGTTTCAGCTGCTGGTCGCTGGAGCTGCCGTTCTGGTCCCAGTGGTAGTACAGTTTGCCATAGTAGTCGTTGTGGGGATTGCTGCATGTGGCCGCACCGCCCGTCAGCGTGCCCACAAGATAGCCGTTCTGGTCAAAAAGTGCTGAGCCGGAGGAACCTCCTTCTGTAACACCTTGGTTGGTAGTGGTTTGACGCCAGTCGGTGATGCGCCAGTGGGCGTTGGAGGCACAGCCTGTGTAAGAGCCTGATGAAACAGTGGTGGAAGAGGAAATCTTCTTCACATCGCCTGCCGGGTGGTGGATGCCCGTGGCGGTGGTGGCCGCTGTGTTGTCACGCCGCCAGCCCGCGTAAATCGGGTTCCATGAGTTGTCGGGAGCCTGGTTCAACTGCAAAAGGAAGAAGTCGGAACCTCCGTTGATGGAACCGTAGGCAACCTTTGAGCATCCCGTACGATACTGGGTTTGCGACTGTACGGTAGTGCCCGTGCAGGTGGTGTACTCCAAGTTGAAATAAAACCGCCACTGGTTGAAGTTCGCCGCAGTGGCATTGGGACCGCAGTGGTTGGCGGTGAGGATGTACGGGGTGCCGTCGTTGGCCAAATTGTTGATGAGCGTGCCGGTGCACCATCCGCCGGAGTTGCCCTCCACTACATAGATGCGCACCACAGACCGTTTCTGCATCTGCCAGTCGTTTCCTTCCGGACAGGCAACATTTACTTCGCAGCTTTCGCTGTCACCAATGTCCTTGGCGTGTTGCAGGTCGGAAACTCCGCGGAAAATATAGGAAATCTGTGAGATATGAATGTCGGGTACCATTACTTCTGTGTTTAAGATGGCCTTTTTCTCGCCAGGCGTGAGCAACGCAGGAGCCACATATTCGGCAATTATTGTCTCCCCAACAATCAGTCCTATGGAATATCCCTTGTCATCCGTGTTGTCCAGCTCCGAAAAACCTCCCAAAAGCTGTGTGCGGTTTTCATCATATACGTAGAAACGTCCGCCAACGGGCAGGTTGAAACGGTCAAAGTGCAAGGACAATGCCTTGGCGCCGGGACTGCTGATGCGGACTCTCCAAATCATGGTCCCGTCTTCCAATTCCTCCCAAGTTCCTGAATTCAATGGGCTTATGTCAACGTCTTTCAGCTGCGCAATGACGTACATGCCGCTTTTGTCGGGATTGTTCACGGCCTGCGACACAAACTCTGCATCAGCAGGCGCCACCATCGTCTCCCCGATAGGGGAAAACATCAGTGCACTCTGATAGCTGGCAGGAAGAGTGCCGGACAAGTGCTGGGCATATCCATTGAAAATAAGTGCTAAACCACTGAAAATGAGGATACAAAAGGCTCTATTGAGGTGTTTCATACGCTATTTTTTACACTAAAGAAAACAAGCTGGCAAAAATAGACAATTTTTTTTGATTTTGAAACACTTCTTTCGATTTTTAAGATGCGAAAATCAATTTTATTTTTGTACTTTTGCAAGCTAATTCATAAAATAGGTAAATGGGAAAAATTAAAGTCGCTACCAAGAAAAAAGACCTCTTCAAAGGGGATTTGAGTGAGCTGATTGTACAGGCTTTGTTAGAGAAAAAAGGAGAGGATGTCACTGTCATCGACCTGAAAAAAATCAATCACGTATATTTTGACAAATTCGTCATCTGCTCGGGAACTTCGAGAACGCACCTCGAAACGCTGTGCGACTATGTGCAGGAAGTTACCAAGCGCGAGGCCGGAGTTCTTCCCACATTTGTGGAAGGCGTGGCCAATGGCGAGTGGATTCTTCTTGACTATTTCGACATCATCGTCCACATCTTCCAGCCCGAGTTCCGTGAATTCTATCAGCTGGAAAATCTCTGGAGCGATGCTGATATCCAACATTTTTAATCTCATTCCGACTTTTTACGATGGAAAACAAAAGAATGCAGCGCCCCGAAGGGAATAACCGTAACAACAAATTCAAATTCAGCTGGACTTGGCTCTATCTGGTCCTTGCCGCAGTGCTTATCGGTTACTATTTTCTTGGAGGGCATTCCAATACCCGCGTAAGCCCTATCACTGACCTTGAACTGAAACAGCTTGTGCTGGACAAGGATGTGGCAAAAGCCGTTTATGTGCAGAAGGATGAGAAGGTGATGGTCTATCTGAAAAAAGAGAGCATTGATGCCAAGGGAAAATTTGCCGAATTTCAGGAGAAGAATCTCGATGGTCCGCATTACTCATTGGAACAATCTGATTATAAGGCATTCAAAGATGAGCTGAATGAATGGATTTCCGCAGAATGCCGCCGCCGTGCCGCCGACTCTGTGGCAACCTTGAAGAGAATGGCTGCTGATACTGCGGTGAAGTCCCCCATAGAGATTCCCGACCGTGAAGTGATTGCCGACAACCTCCGTGACGAGTATGTTATCTCTGTAGAACAGGATAACTCCAAGGCGTGGGGCGGTGAATTGCTCCTCTGGTTTTTCCCTGTGCTGCTCATGATTTTGCTCTTTGTCATGATGTTCCGTTCGATGCGTGGAGGTGTAGGAGGCGGAATGTTCAATATCGGCAAGTCGAAAGCGCAAGTCTATGACAGCAAGACTGCACAAGGAGTCTCTTTCAAGGATGTTGCTGGACTGGAAGGCGCGAAAGAAGAGGTGGAAGAGATTGTGGACTTCCTGAAAAATCCCAAGAAATATACGGTGCTGGGTGGAAAGATTCCCAAAGGCGCTTTGCTGGTGGGTCCTCCCGGTACAGGTAAGACTTTGTTGGCCAAGGCCGTGGCCGGAGAGGCCAAGGTGCCTTTCTTCTCCCTGTCGGGTTCCGACTTTGTGGAGATGTTCGTCGGCGTGGGAGCCTCCCGCGTGCGCGACCTCTTCAAAACCGCCAAGGAGAAAGCACCCTGTATCATCTTCATCGACGAGATTGACGCCATCGGTCGCGCACGCGGTCGCAACGCCATCAGCGGCGCCAACGACGAGCGCGAGAACACCCTCAACCAGCTGCTCACCGAGATGGACGGTTTCTCCACCAACGCGGGAGTCATCATCCTTGCCGCCACCAACCGTGCCGACATCCTCGACCGTGCGCTCCTCCGCGCCGGCCGCTTCGACCGCCAGATCCATGTGGAACTCCCTAACCTCAACGAACGCAAGGGTATCTTCCAAGTTCACGTCCGCAACCTCAAACTTGATTCCGACGTTGACCTCGACTTCTTCGCCAAGCAGACGCCGGGTTTTTCGGGCGCCGACATCGCCAACGTGTGCAACGAGGCCGCCCTCGTGGCCGCCCGCAACGCCAAGGCATCCATCGGCAAGGAAGATTTTCTCGCTGCCATCGACCGCATCATCGGCGGCCTCGAAAAACGCAGCAGCATCATCTCCCCGCAGGAGAAACGCGTCATCGCCTACCATGAGTCGGGGCACGCTACCGTCAGCTGGCTGCTCAAACACGCCTCTCCGCTCGTCAAGGTCACCATCGTGCCGCGCGGCAAGGCCCTCGGCGCGGCCTGGTACCTCCCCGAAGAACGGCAAATCACTACCTTCGAACAGATGTTCGACGAAATGTGCACCCTTGTGGCCGGCCGCGCCTCCGAGGATGTCATCTTCGGCGAGGTCTCCACAGGTGCCCTCAACGACCTCGAGCGCGTCACCAAGATGGCCTACGCCATGGTCGCCTACTACGGCCTCAACAAGTCCATCGGCAACCTTAGCTACTACGACTCCACCGGTCAGAGCGACTACGCCTTCCAGCGTCCCTACAGCGAGAAAACCGCTGAGGAAATCGACAAACAGGTGCACGAACTTGTGGAGTCGGCATACGCCAAGGCCAAGGAGATCCTCGAAACCCATAAAGAACAGCTGAACGTGCTCGCACAGATCCTCATCGACAAGGAGGTGATTTTTGCCGATGACCTTGAGCGAATCTATGGCAAGCGCATCGCTTCAGAAACCGCACCCGAAGAGAGCAAACCGGAGGAAGCAGCCCCCGATACCGATAAGCAAGATAATACCAACCAAGATGGAAAAGAGTAATTCATACGAAGGCTTGGGCAACGCCAAAGACAAAATCTGTCAGTCGATCAGAAAAGCGCTGGCAACCCCCGTTCATGTTCCGGACATCAATATGGATCAGGAACTGTTCGCCCCGATTCCCAATATGCTGGAGTGCTTCAAACAGAATTTCGTGAAGGCAGGAGGGAAGCTTGTGCCCTTCAAGATGGATGTCACCCAGATGAATGACCGTGTCTATGCCTCGCACTTCCAGAAAAGTGTGTATGACTATCTGAAAAATTATGAGCTGGAGGCCAGCCGCTGCATGACCGTGCTCAACACCTCTCCCCATCTTGCCCCTGTCCTTGCCAATTTCAACATCCCCACCATCGACTATATCCGCAACTCTGAGCCGGTGGATGCTGTGATCGTGTTTGCAGAATTCCTTATCGCCCGCACGGGCAGCATCGTGCTCTCGCAGCGTGGCGGTTTGATGCTCTATCCCTCTATCCGCAACCTCGCCCGCAATATCATCGTGCTGAGCCAGTCCTCGCGCATCATCCCCGACCTCCATACCCTGACAAAAATGACACTCACCACCCAGCTGAAAGACAACCGTCTCGAAGAGTCTGATTTCGATTTCGATATGCTGGAGATTATTCGTCCCTCTGTGGTGGACGATAATTCCATTTCCCCCACCTCTCCGCATTTCTCCCTCCTGCTTGTGGAAGATGAGGTCAATAACATGTAGTATTTATTATATATACAATAAATAAATAAGTTTTGAAAAACCTGCTCATCCGTACGGCCACAGGATTGGTTTTCACCGCTGCAGTGGTGGCGTCGCTGCTCTGCTATGGGATGAGTACGGTTTTCTTCTACCTTCTTTTCCTTTTCTTTACTGTGGTGGGCACGTACGAACTGGTGCGAATGGCGCGCAATGTGGGCTTGGAGGCCAACCTGCCGTTGGCGTTGTTGCTATCGGTGACGCTCTTCTCCATTCCGCCTTTTGTGTTTCTCCTGCCGAAACCGTGGTTGCCCCTGTTGCTCCTTGTCGGGATGGTGGTGCTGCTCCTGCTGGGAGTGGCTGTGCTGGTGCTGGAACTGTTCCGGTGCCTTCCGAATCCGATCGGCAATATCTCCGCCACGCTCCTGCCGATGCTTTGGGTGGCCGTGCCGTTTGCCCTCATCGGTTTGCTGCTGGGCAGCGGGAAGATTAGCGTGGCACTCTCTATTTTCATCATCATCTGGCTGGGCGACACGTTGGCCTATTGTTCGGGACGGCTGTTCGGAAAGCACAAGCTCTTTGAGCGTGTCTCCCCCAATAAAACCATCGAGGGCTTTGTCATTTCACTCTGCCTCACCATCGCCATTGCTGCCTGCTTCTATTGGATTCCGTTTCTGGAAGTGCAGGCGTTCGCCACGCCATGGCATTGGGCGGGCTTTGCGCTGGTCGTTGTGCTGTTCGCCACCGCCGGCGACCTTGTGGAGTCGCTGTTCAAGCGCAGCTGCTCGGTAAAGGACTCCGGTTCGATACTTCCTGGCCATGGAGGGGTGCTCGACCGCTTCGACTCCTCCCTTCTGGCCATCCCTGTCGCCTCCATCTACTGGCTCATCTTCGAGTTGGTGGGGTAGGAGAGCTCCGTTATGCCTTTATTTATTCGGATTTCCCTTAAACTATAAGGGAAAAATTGCATCTAATCGGCCTGTTTGGCGAAAAAAGAGGGGGAGATGCAGTTTTTTTTTTCACTTCAACCTGTTAGCAATCGACGAAAAAGAGGAGGAAATGGGGTTGTTAGTTGCTCATTTTGAGCAAGAAGCAAGTAAAATCAGGCTTTGCAAAAAAAAACTGATTCAAAAAAAAAGCTAACAAAAACGAAAATTCAACGTAATTAAGAAAAATGTTGTATTTTTGCAGAATGGGTAATAGAAAGATAATTTTTATAGACTAAAAATATAAGTTATTGATAGATAGTAAGAAAAGAAAGAAAAATAATAAAAATATAAATTTCTCGATTATGAAAAAAGTTGTATCTTTTTGCATTTTTAGTGTGCTTTTGGCTGTGCTCAGCCTTGGCGTGAAGGCCCAGACCCCTTCGGGTTTGACGCTCTCACCCGCCAATTTCTCGCCTCAGGTGGGAGTTCAGGACACGATTTATCTGATCCCGGACGCCTGTTTCGATGCACTGGGACTCGCTGATGACGACAAGATCTCTATTGAATGGGAGATTTTGAAGGACGGCGCCCGTATTGAAACCGACTCCTTGACCCGCTATTTCGTGGAGTTCAAATTTGAGACGCGATACAACATTGGAAGCGCCGAAAGATGGTGGGGACGCTCCTACACCGATGACTACTGCTATAATGGCAATGGTTTTGGTAGCTTCCCGGGTGCTTACACCCCGCTCTTGGATTCTCTTGGACGGGAATGCGCCAGAAGCGGTCACTTCTGCGTCACCCTGCCCGGTCAGAGCAACCCGTACGAATTTGACTACTTCTATGTCAGATTCTTCAAAGATGCAGCTAACACAGCCCATCGCCTTATCTTCGAACCCCGTGAGGATGGCAACTATGAGATTGTCATCCACCTCTATCGGAGATGCAATGGTACCAAGTGGGACAATATCAACTGCAACAACGACCAGCGCTACTACATTGGCGGTCATACCAGCGACCTGTGTGGCGAGCTCTCTTCAGATACCCTGAAGCCGATGCCCGACACCATCCCGCTCGAAGTCTCCATCTGCGTCGGTCAGACCTACACCCTCAACGGTGTGACCTTCGACCATGACACTACCGACGCATTTGTTCCGTTCAACGGTACGTCTTCCTGCGGCAGCTCGATTGACAGCGTGATCAACCTCACCCTCCATGTCATCGACCCGATCGTCCCGATCTTCGACACGCTGAACAGCCTTACCCAGTTCTGCGACTCCGGCGATGTGACCCTCGTGGCCATCCCGCAGAATGCCGGCGCCACGGGCACCTGCATCTGGTATGATGGTCTTGGCAATCTCATCGACACCAACACTACCATCACACAGCACATCACTGCCAACACCGAGTTCTATGCCTTCACCTACAATCCGGAAGGCGGCTGTACCAGCCTTGACTCGGTGCGCGTGTTCACCGAGGTGTACGCCACCCCCACTCCGCACGTTACGGCCGACACGACCGAACAGTGCGAGGATGGCGCCGTCACCCTCACCCTTGACCAGACTTATGACACTTTCAATTGGTTCCACGGTGACAACCAGCTGACCGAGACGAGCACTACGCTCCTCCTCGATCCCATCACCCTCGCTGACTCCGGCATCTACTATGCCAATGTCATCGACACCAATTACCATAGTGTATATAATACGTATATCACCTGTCCCGCTACCAGCGACAGCGTGACCATCGCGGTGTATGAGCATGCCACCGTTACCATCACTACTTTCGATGGCAACGCCACCACCACTGCTGATAACGGTATTTTCTGCATGACCGACACCAACCACGTCATCACTGCTGAAATCACCGGCGGCACCGCTCCCTACAGCTTGACGTGGAGCAACACCGATGCATACGTTACTTATAACACCACCGGCGACACGGTCACCTTCTCTCCGGCACCCACTTGCGATACTACTATTTATAAAGACACTATCGTCAGTGGTACCGACGCCCACAACTGCTCCATCAAGATGGGCACCCTCGTGGACGTTTTCTTCACGCTGCAGGATCAGACTGAGCCGCACATCTATGTTAGCGGTGACTCTGCCGCAGCCTTCCCGTCAACGAGCACCAACTGCTCTTACCTGATGCCCAATGTGCTCCCGCTCGTGGATTCTATCACCGACGCTTGCGGCACCCACATTGACACCGTTCAGAGCATCGCTGCCAACACGGAAATCTTCAGAGATACTACCGTCTGGATTATCGCTACCGACAACTGCGGTCATAAGGACAGCACCGAAATCCGTATCTTCATCCAGCCCAACTTCGCCACCGTTACCATCAGTACTTTCGATGGCGACAGCATCACCGCAGCCAACTGCGGCATCTTCTGTATGACCGATGTTGACCACACCGTTACCGCTGACATTACCGATGGTACTGCTCCGTTCACCCTCGTGTGGAGCAACACCACCGCTACTCATACCATTACCGACCGCATCGCTACCGTTACCTTCACGGGTACGGCTACTTGCGATACCGTCACCATCGCTGATACCATCATCTCCGGTACCGACGCCCGCGGTTGTGCCATCAACCTCGGCAGCCTCGTGGATGTGTACTATGTACTTGAAGACACTGATGTACCTCACATCTATATGACTCGTACCGACACTACCGCAGCACCTTCCTATGATGGTGACTGCTCGTATCTGATCCCGGATGTCACCGCTCTGGTTGACTCCGTGACCGATGCTTGCGGTACCGTTACTTGGGCTCAGAGCATCGCCGCCAACACCCGTATCTATAGAGACACTACTCTCTGGGTGGTGGCTACCGACAACTGCGGTCATAAAGACAGCACCGAAGTCACCATTACCATTCCTTACGTCCACGTTTCCGCTACCGACAGCGTCTTCCAGCATGTGATTTGCTCGGGCGATGCCAACGGTATTGTGGATGTAATCGTGGTGGACGGCGTCCGTCCCTACACGGTTACCATCAACCTCGTGGGTGGTACCGCTACCTATACGCAGAATGGCGGCAACGATGCCGACACCACCTTCAGATTCGAAGGTCTGGTCAAGGGCCTGTGGGCCGTGGCCGTCACCGATGCCAACGGCTGTACCTATCAGCCCGACACGCTTGACGTGAGCTCCCCGAATGCTCTCGACCTTGACACGGCCAACGTGAATAACCTGACCTGCTGGAAGAACGCCAGCGGTAACTTCGACTACACGCTCAATGGCGGTAGCATGCCTTACAATGTGAAACTTGAAGGTCCTGTGACGATGGACACCACCATCAACGACAACAACACCTACCATGTTGCTAACCTCGAGGCTGGTGACTATGAGCTCTCTGTTGTTGACGGTCACGATTGCAAAGATACCATCCGTTTCACCCTTACCGAACCCGACTCTCTGCAGATTACGGCTCTCACCATCCTCAACCATGTGAAATGCTACGGTGAGGCCAATGGTAACATGGCCGTCACCATCGCTGGTGGTACTGCCGACTATACCTTCACTTGGAACGACAGCCTCAACAACGCTGTCCGTACTGAGACCAGAAGCGACCTGATGGATACCACCGGCCGCATCCTCGCTGCCGGCGTTTACACCATCCATGTCACCGACGTCAACAACTGTCCTTGCGTGGATTGGAACGACACCATCAAGCAGAACGACAGCTTGCAGGTGGTCAGCATCGTGACTCCTAATGCTACTGAATGCCCGTACCAAGGTACCTATGATGTCACCGCTACGGTGGCTGGTGGTACAACCAACCATACCTTCACTTGGACAATCAACGGCATCGATTCTACGGTTGCCAGCAATGCAGATTTGACCAGCATTTATACTTATACGGAAACCAATCCTGCAGTTTGCGACACTACCTTCAATATCATTTTCAAGGTGGTGGACGACTCTCTCTGCGAGGCCACCAAGAACGCTGACCAGTTCCAGATTGTGGACAACACTGCTCCGACAATTTCGGGCACGATTGCCGACACCATCGTGATTGGTTGCGACCAAGATGCTACTACTGTTCCGGCTACGGTTAACGACATCGCCGGTCTTATCTCACTCGGTTTGGAATCCATCACTGACAATTGTACTTCCAACGATGCTGACTTCACGGTCACCTATGCTGATGACACTACCACTGAGCAGTCTTGCGTGAACAAAAAGAGAGCTTCTATCCATAGAACCTACACCGTGGCTGACAAGTGCGGTAACACCTCTACCGTGGATTACACTATTACGGTGAAAGATACGGTGGCTCCCACCTTCACCCGTCCGAACGACACTATCGTTTACAAGGATTCTACTTGCAATGTTGACACTACGATTCTTGCCACCGGCAATGTAACCATTTTGGCTGACAACTGCAGCTCGGTTCTCCAAGCCACTTACACTGATGTGGTTTCTGCGGGGACCTGCGTGAATGGTTTCGTTGTGACCAGAACATGGCACTTGGAGGATGAATGTGGTAATGCCGCTGCCGATCAGGTGCAGACCATTACGGTGGAAGATACCCTCCATCCTTGGTTCACCCGTGCTCCGAAGAACGACACTGCTTACTGCGAAGATGATGTGGATGCAAGGCGTTTGAGTTTCAAAGCTTATCCTCGCTTCACCGACAACTGTACGACTGTGAGCATGGATGTTGCTTTGGATAGCATTGATACGCTCTGTAACAACAAGTCTACCATTGAGTACTATACTTTCACGTTGACGGATGCGTGTGGTCTGACCACCATTGCAAAGGCTAATTTTTACACATTGGATACTACTCCTCCTGAACTTACTGGTCCGTGGTTGGATGTTTATATTGAAGACTGCGCTAATTCAGTGGCTGATTATTTGTCATGGAAAAATAGTGTCCATGTTCGGGATTTGTGCAATGATACTGCTTGGTTAGTGGATTACGACAGCGTTGTTGAAATTTTGACGCCTTATAATTGTTCGACTTCATTCATAGAACATGGCGTTTGGTACTATACCGATGGTTGTAATGTTGATTCTGTTAAATCTATCTTTACGATCAATGACAATACTCCGCCTTATGTCCTCGTTCCTCCGCAGTTGGAGGTTGAGGTGGAATGCGATGGTCATGGAAACCTTGACTCCCTGCGTAATTGGATAAACAGTGTGGTGTACTATGATGATTGTGATGGAGATAATGTGGTGGTTGAAGTACGTCGTATCGTTGGTGCCGATACATTGATTTTCTCCGATACCTCTGCCTTGATTGACGGTAAACATTACTGGGGCTGGCAGGGTACGGATTGCGACGGTAAATATACTTTTGAGTTCCGTGCTAAGGATTGTAAAGAAAACTGGTCCACACCAGTGGTTGAGTACTTCCGTATCATTGACCGTGTTGGACCGCAGTTCACAGCTCCTGATAATGACACTGTGGATTGCAGCAACTGGGAAGCTGATTTCAATGCATGGCTCACTATTCCGGATGCTGGTGACAGCTGTCAGCAAACCACTTATCCGGTTACCAATAATAGTGCTGGTGCGCCGTTCTATAATGGTTGCACTACTTCCAGTAGAAAAGTGTTTGGTACTAAATACATCACCTTTACTTCTGTGGATGATTGCGGTAAACGTACCCAATATGATCGCGAGTTCACCGTTATTGATACGACAGCTCCGGTTGTTACATTTGTCACGGGTAATTCCATGCGGAACGACACCATCTATTACAATGCAAATTGTGATACCCTCGAAACGATTATGGATGCCTTTATGAGTTCGATGACTTGGAAGTTTGATACTGTTACCGCTCACTTTGACACGTTGGCCAGCTTCTTGGCTAATCATCCGGAGTTTGGCATCAGCAGCATTACCGATTGCGCTTATCCGGTAGGTGTAATTACCATCGTGCGCAATGACTTGAATGCCTATCCTCCTGAATTCCTGTCGCAGGATGGTTGTTCAGCGACTTATAAGATTTCGTATGTTGTGAAAGACCACTGCGGTAATGCCATCCCGCTCTATCAGAATATCGTTGTTACCGATACTACACCGCCGGTTGTTACCCACATGAGCCATGATGTTTATTTGTCTGACAACTGCACTTTCACTTTCGAGACCTATACTAGTGTGGATGCTTTGAGAGCTGCTGGTGCAATTATCACCGATTGCCCGAGCGATGATGCCCTTTCAATTTTCCACGTGGATACCCTTTATTCTGGCAGTCTCGCCGGTTGCGACTCCACAATTCTGTGTAAGTACACGATTGCCGATGGTTGCAACAATTCTTCCATCTTGTGGGATACCATCCATGTGATTGACGATATTGTTCCGAATATCACCGGTGCTCAACCGAGCGACACCGTGTATATGATGGCTGATTGCAGTGATGTTACCGCCGATACGGCTGCTCGTTACAATGAATTGTTGAATTATACTTCCAGTAATTCTTACGGTTGGACGATGGGAATCGAGGAATGCTCTGGTTACACCATTACGCGTGGTACCAGTACGGTTATTGAGGGCAATTGTCCGGAAAAGACCATCCTTACTCCCTTCACGGTGGAAGACTGCTTCGGTAAACAGAGCATCTTTACGGATACCCTCTACATCATGGATAATGTGAAACCGGTGGTTCCCGCATACGAGCACAAAGATACCATTTATCTTACTGCTGATTGCCAGTTCACGGTTCCGCAGACTATTCTCGATATCACTACCTTTAAGAAATTGTACCAATTCGACACTAACTACAAGGTTGATGAATGCAGACTGGACAGCAACGCTTTGGTTACTGTTGCTGATGACGCTACCCTCGTTGGTGACACCACGGCACCGGGCTGCGCGCAGTTTGTCCATTACTACTACAAGGTTAAAGACCTTTGCGGTAACATTTCTGATGACAAGTTCACGATGACCATCGTGATTCTTGACAATGTGAAACCGGTTGTGGAAGGCACTACTATTCTGAATGACTCTATCCGCATGACTGATGACTGCCAAGTTCCTGCAACATTGCCTTACTGGACAAAGGGTAAGGATGCTATTGCTCACGGTTATACCATCACCGATTGCAACATCGTTGATACCAGTGCTGCTTTGACTTACGGTACCTATACAGAGGAACCTGAGGGTTGCAACAACATCAAGGTTACGGTTCCTTACACGGTGGCCGACTCTTGCGGTAATGTTTCTGAAACCTTCTATCAGTACATCATCGTTGTGGACAGCACGGCTCCGGTGGCTCAGTATCCTGGAGAATTCCGTACGATAGACACGGTTCAGGATGAGAATTGCAATGTGGTTGCTTTGGATACTGTTTTGCAGATTGACTCATACAAGAAGTTATATGCATTCGATAACCACGCTTATTCAGTTATTGAGTGTAAAGTTGACAGCAATTCGATTGTCTTTGACCATGCCGATACTTCTGCTGATGCTTGTGTGCGTTATATCGACTATTACTATAAAGTGAAGGATGTTTGCAACAATGTTTCTACGGATCTGTTCCAGCTGCGTGTTGCATACTACGACAAGCTTGCTCCAGAGGTAGTGGCACCTGCCACCTTGAGGGAGGATACGATTTACATGTCCTATCCGGAATGCACCAGTACTGATACCACTGGTAAACATTGGCCCAACTTGGATAGTGCCCTTGCACATGGTTATACTATCACTGATTGCCACCTCAATGTCAACACCTTCAAGCAGACTCGTACCAGCGGTTGGGTGCACAATGGCTGCTTCTCCGTTGATACGGTTTATTACACTGTTGAAGATTCCTGCCACAATGTTTCTGACGAATTCTTCCAGGCTATTCGTATGATTGACACTACTGCTCCGGTTGTGCTTACGACGAACCTCAAAGATACGGTGATCAAGATGGATGAAACTTCCACCGATTGTCTGGGTGCAGATATTCCTGTTTTCGCTACCGTTGGTGATGTCCTCGCTTACAATAACAATACTTTTGTCTATGAGGATTGCAATGTGGATGATAACTCTACGGTCAGAATTTTCCACGCTGACACTGCAGATATCTGTTGCCATCGTTTAGTGACCCGCGTGTACGAGCTTGTGGATAATTGTGGCAAGGTTTCACGTACTTACTTCACTCAGAAGATTTGGATTAACGACTCTACCGCTCCGGTTCTCAACTTCACCGAGCTTGATGGAGATACTGCTTTCATGCATGATTTCAATGATTGCGACCTCGCTGCCGATGCTCCGTTCACGACGGTTACGGCTTTGTTGGCTGCTTACACGAACAATACCGTTGTGGATTGCAACTTGGATGACAATATGACCTGTGTGGCTGACACCACTTACACGGCTCTTACCAACCTGCCGTATGTGGCCAAGATTCACAGAGTCTATACGATTTCTGATTCTTGCACGCACTCTACGACCTTCACTCACGACATCTTCGTCCGCGATACCTTTGCTCCGCAGATTTCTACGGATGAGATAGATGCTCTGACGAGTCTGCCGAAGGTGAAGGATTCTCTGCTCTACTCCACTGCTTTGGACTGCGCTCCGGCCATTCCGGATACGATGAAGCATTTTGCTGATGCACTTGCTTATCCGGGTATGAACAGCATCGAGGATTGCCAGCCCGTTGATACCCTCACTTGCGTTGAGACTGTTACTTCAGGTACTTGCAATGATACTGTGGTTCGTATCTACACGGTTGTGGATAGCACTGGCAACCAGTCTCAGTTCATCCAGTACATCATTACGCTTGATACCTTGAAGCCTGAGGTTTCAGGTACATTGCCGGAAAAACTCATTTATACTGACGCTAACTGCGATTACAATGCTTCCCTTAATTATCTGGTTGAAGTTTATACCGATACCGCTGCTTTGGGCGCTGCTGGCTTGCATGTTAAGGATTGTCATGATGTGACGGTTTATTACATTGATAATGTCACACGTGATGGTCAGGGTTGTGAGAATGAGAATTACATTACCAGAACCTATGTCTTGAAGGATCCTTGCAGCAATGATTCTACTACGGTTGACCAGATCATCAGAATCAAGGATTCGACTCCTCCGACACTGGATGTCACTACCCTTCCTGATGTGGCTGCTACCTCTGTTGGCAACTGTACTTTCCAGATTCCTGATGTTACCGATTCTATCCGTGCACACTATACCGACAATTGTACCAGCGCTGCATGGGAAATTACTCAGACTCCTGCTGCTAATACGCCTATCACTGATACTACGATGGTTTACCTCACTTACAAAGACACTTGTGAGAATGTGAACACCGACAGTATCCGTATTACCATTCCTGCTCCGTTTGTCATCGACTCTGTGAGAATGGATAGCGTAAGCTGCCACAGCATGACGGATGGTAAGATTATGGTTTGGACTTCTGGTGGTACTGACCAAGATACCGTTAGCATCTGGTTGGGCACGACCCAAGTTTTGGGCGACTCCATCACCGACAACTACGTTGTGTTCAATGATGTGGCCGCTGGTATTTATACCGTGAAGGCCGTTGATGCCGATGGTTGCCATGCTGCTGATTCTATCATTGAAGTGCTGCAGCCTGATACATTGATTGTTAACCTTAAGATCACAGACCTTTCCGACAATGTGCTTACCTCCAATTGTGACAATGTTGACTTCAGATTGGTAACCAACTTGCCGGATCCTACGTTATATCCTCATCAGCAGGGCACCGCGAATTACAATTACACTTGGTTCTACGTGAAGGATGGTGATACTACACAGCTGGGATCGTTGGCTGATCACGATCATACTGGAATCACGAACGGCATGTTAGCCGCTGATTTCAGTGAAGGTGAGTACAAGTTTGTGGTGGAAGTGGTGGATGCACGCGGTTGCTCCGATACGGCTTCTGCTATGCTGACTGTCTATCCGACCTACGAATTCCACGACACCGCCCGCGTGTGTAAAGGTAATTTGCCGTTCACTTGGGCTGGTCACACTGATCGCGGTTCCAATCCTGTTGTGATTGACAACACGGTGATTACGGTGAATGATACGGTTTACACCATCTATGATAGTCTTACAAGCGTCAACGGATGCGACAGTGTCTGGATTCTCCATCTGACTGTCACGGATAAGGCTTATCTGTTGGTGCGTGATGTGAACAATAATGCTCCGTCACAGTACACCCATATTGCTCTTGAGAATGTGACTACTTTGCAGGAGCGTGAAATTCATGGCTACTTCGAGACGGGCAACTATGCTGCTGGTCAGAAGGGCTTCGAAATCTTCGTGAACCGTAACTGTATGAACTGTTCAGGTGTGAAGGTGGGCTTCCACTACACCTTGTTCAGAATTGTGGGTAATGATACGATTGAAATCACTTCCGATGTGGATGACTACTTCTCGCCCACCTACCGTACTTATTTGGATGCTTACTCACTCAATGCTCAGTCCATTAACACGGCTCCTGTTGTAATTCCTGCTGATTATCCGGAGCTTGGCTTGGGTGTGTCGGCTGGTAACAGATACGACTACTTCAATCTGTGTTGGTTGACGCCGCGGTATGCATGTTATCCTAACAGTCAGTTCACTGCTCTGGGAACGAATTCCGGTATTGGTTATCTCTATGGCCGTCCGAATACCATTGGCTTCACGCAGTTCAGACAGCCTGGCGAGTACATGATTCATGTTGATATGGTTGAGTACATTAGCGGTACCGATTGGTTAGGTGAAGGTTATTGTCCTAGCGATGGAACGGTGGGTGGCCAGTATGGTCAACCGACCAGCAATGTCATCTCTTCCCTCAACATCTTCATGACGGTTACGGGCGATCCGATCGTTGCTAGCGCTCCGTTTGTCAATCCGATGGAAGGTGTGGTTACGGTGGATGCTCTGGGCAACCTTCCCACTGTGGTGGCTTACCCGAACCCGGCTCGCGATTATGTGACGGTTGAGCTCTCTGGCTTCAGCGGCGAAACCTCTGTAATCCTCTCCGATGGAAATGGCAAGGTGCTTTCTAACACCAACATCGACATCGACAGCGAGTCCACTCCGATCATCAAGATCAACACCTCCGACTTCGCTCAGGGTATTTACATGGTGACCGCCCGCAACAAGGATGTCATTGCGACCAAACGTGTTGTGATTGTCAGATAATCCCTGATATGAAATACCTCAAGGGGCTGTCATTTGACAGCCCCTTTTTTTATCTCTTTTTTCTACATTTTTATGTTTATAAATTTCAATCCCTCTGCTCCCTCTTTTCATTTCAATCTTTTATTTTTGCGGATATTTGAGTTGTTATGTTTAAAAGACTGGTTGTTCTTCTTCTTTCTTTGTTTCTCTTTGTGAATGAGTGGGTTGTGGCACAGGAAACGCAAGGCTATAGCGAGCTTTCCCCCATCTTCAACCAACGAATTGAGAATATGGTGCAGCATTGCATCGACCAGCATGTCCTTCCTGGCTGCCAGATTTTGGCGTTGTATAGGGGAAAGGTTGTGTATGACCGCAACTTCGGTTATCAGACTTACGATACTAATCTTCCCGTGAATGATTCCACGATGTATGATGTGGCATCTATGACCAAATCGCTGGCCACCACGCTCGCGGTGATGAAGCTGTATGATAACCATGAGTTGCGCATTACGGATAAGGTTTCCGATTATCTCGACTATACAGCGGGCACGGCCGTAGGGGATCTTACCATTGCGGAGCTGATGACACATACCTCCGGACTGAGTGCCTTTGTGCCTTTTTACCGCGAGATTTCCCCGAAGGGAGTGTGGGACACGAAATGGTTGCACTCCACCCCGGATTCACTCTATTCGGTGGTAGTGGCCGACAGCGTTTATCTCCGGTCAGATTTTCCCGACACGGTTTTGTATAAGATTGCCCATCTCAAACTGGGACAGAAGAAGTATGTGTACAGCGATTTGGGTTTCATTTTGATGAAAGAGATTGTGGAAAAGATTGCTGGCGAGCCGATGGATGAATTCCTCAACCGTAATTTCTATCGTCCGATGAACCTGACCCGCACGGGTTTCAACCCGAAGGAGTGGACTTCGGTGGAGAATATTGCGCCTACGGAAAATGACACCTATTTCCGTAAGCAGCAGTTGCGAGGCTATGTGCACGACCAGTCGGCAGCGGTGTTCGGCGGCGTATGTGGCAATGCAGGGCTTTTTTCCACTGCCCACGAGGTGGCCGTCATTTTGCAGATGCTGATGAATGGCGGAGAATGGGAGGGGAGAACTTATTTGTCGGAGAAGACCGTGCTTCAGTTTGTGAGCACCTGTCCGATGCATGGCTGCAACCGGCGAGGCTTGGGATTCGATACCCCCAAGTTTGCTGGAGAGACGGGATTGCTGCCGGATGACGCCGGTAACAAGACCTACGGGCATCAGGGCTTTACAGGCACGGTGTTTTGGTGCGACCCGCAGAACGACTTTATCTATATCTTCCTTTCGAATCGCGTGTATCCGAGTGCGGAAGAGAATCTGTTGTCGAAAAGCAAACTGCGGCTGCTGGTGCAGCATGAAATTTACCAGGGATTGTGGGAGGAATGAAATTTTTATTGTACGCAATACTTGACGGATGGAGAAACAAGTGATCACACTGATTAGCGACTGGGGTTGGGATGACGTGTCGTTGGGATTGTTGAAGTGGGAACTTTACAAGCGATTCCCTGATGCCTGTATTGTGGATTTGGCACATGATGTGGAGCTGCTGGATGTCAACCAGACGGCATTCATGATGTCGCGTCTGTACCGGCGTTTCCCGGAGGGAACCTTGCATTTGATGCTGACGGGTGTTTCCCGTTCGACCAGTGAGAAGCCTGTGGTGGTGAATATGGAGGGACATTTTTTTGTGGGGGTGGATAATGGAGTGTTTCCAGCACTGTTTCCTGATGGTACCCTGCAGGTGCGTCGCTTTGTGGGGAGTGACGATGATTGTATTGTGCAGATGTGCCGCTTGGCAGAGGCCTGCTCGTCTGGTCGTTGTCAGGATATGACAGAGAATGTGGTGCTGGAAGTCCCAAACTATCCGCTACGGCATGCCTATTCGGAGGCCGACCATGTGCTGAAAGGCAATGTGATGTATATTGACAGCCATCACAATGTGGTGACGAACATTCCGGTGGATGTGTTCAAGGATGCGTTAGGGGAACAGTCGTTTGAAATCCGGTTGAGTGGCTGTGTGATAAGGAAGTTCCATGAGCGTTATGAGACGGATTATGAGCCTTATCTGGTGGCGAATTCGTTGGGAGTGTTGGAGATTGTGAGTTATGGGGCGAAGTTGGTGATTGTGCCGAAGTGGAGCATAAGGCAGGAAATAGAGATTAAATTTTTAAATTCAAATTCATAAAAGATGAAAAAGGTGTTTTTTGTTTTGTTAATGATGGGTGTGATGGCCTTGCAGGCGCAGTCGGTGGATTACGAATTGTTGGGTTTCCTGGATGGTCAGGGAAATTTGGTGGAAGATTTGTTGCTGTCTTCCGATGAGGATTTGACGCCTTCGGTCCGGTTGAAGAACAACGGGCCGGGCGTGCCTGCAGAGGATGACACTGTTTATTTCGATGTTTATTATAACAGTAGTTATATCACTTACATCTTCTTGAGGGGAAGTCAGTTGCAGAGTCTGACCCCGGGCCAGGAGGCCACGGTGTCATTGCCGCAGCCGCTGATGACCGCCGAGATGATGGATCAGAGTGTGATTACGGATTTCCAGCTCTGTATGGAGGTTCGCATAGCGGGGAGTGCCACCGACCCCGTGTCGGCCAACAACCGCGCCTGTGTGCAGGTGAACCGTCCGTTGCCGGTGCCGGAGTACGCGGACGATGCCTTTAGGGTATGGCCTAATCCAGCGAATGACGTGCTGCAAATCCATGCCCCTTCAGGCACGAAGGTGGAGGTATTTGCCATGTCGGGGAGAAAAATGATGGAAAACCGTATGGTGGAGGAGAACTTTTCAGCCGATTTGTCGAATTGGTCAGCGGGGATGTATTTTGTGAAAATGACCAACGGGACTTCGGAAACGGTGCAGAAAATTATTGTGACAAAATAAGATTTTTTAGCATTTTTTAGAATATTCTTTCAGAAAAAAATGTAATTTTGCCATCCGAAAATTTTCATCTTATTATTAACCAAAACCAATTTATTATGAAAAAACTTTTTACCCTTTTTGCAGCTTTGGTAACTGTTGTTGCCTTGAACGCTCAGACCGTTGACTATGGTTTGATCGGTTTTTGCGAGGTTGTTGGTCAGCAGGCTCAATTGACGGATGCCTACAACCTTTCTATGTCGGAAGACTTCACTCCGTACGTGGCCATCACCAATAATGGTCCTGATGTTCCTGCTGCCACTGATACCGTGTTCTTGGATATTACTATCGAAGGCATGGCTTTTGGCTCCTTGTATAATCTTGGCGCAGATATGTCGGATTTATCTATGGGTGTTACCCAGGCTTTGGGTGCTACCCTTCTCACAGCTGATGAAATGAGTGAGTATGGCTTAGAGGGCACTTTTGAAATGTGCTGGACCGTCCGTATTGTAGGTTCTGCCACTGATCCTGTTTCATCCAACAACACTGCCTGCATTCAGGTTTCCCGTGGCACTGGTGTTGAGAACATCGTTGCTGGTGAAATCAATGTTTACCCGAACCCCGCTTCCGACGTGATCAACGTTGCCAACGCTGAGGGTGCTCAGGTTTCTGTTTTCGACATGAACGGTCGCATGGTGGCCAATGTTGAGAGCGCTTCTGCCAACCAGGCTATCGACGCTTCCGTTCTCGCCAAAGGTATGTACATCGTGCGTATCGCTGACGGTCAGAATGTCACCACCAAGAAAGTCAGCGTGGTTCGCTAATCGCTGATTTTTCTGAACCCAAAGGCCTGCATGAAAGTGCAGGCTTTTTTTTTACTCAAAAAAATCGTATTTTTGCACCCGAATTTTAAGACTCATCATAACATGGCAGAATTATCAGAGCAAGAAATCATTAGAAGAAAAAAATTAGACGACTTCACCCAGCTGGGCATCAACGCATACCCCGCCCCTCTCTTCGAGGTGAACGCCACTTCACAGGAAATCCTTGAGAAATTCCCCACCGACAACTCCCTCTTCCAGAATGTGAGCCTCGCCGGCCGTATCATGAGCCAGCGCATCATGGGCGCCGTCTCGTTCTACGAACTCCAAGACTCCGTCGGCAGAATCCAGATCTACGTCAAACGCGACGAAATCTGTCCGGGCGAGGACAAAACCATGTACAACACGGTCTTCAAGAAACTCGACATCGGCGACATCATCGGCGTGAAGGGCTTTGTGTTCACCACGCAGACCGGTGCCACCAGCATCCATGTCAAGGAATACACCTTGCTCTGCAAATCCATCCGTCCCCTTCCCATCGTGAAGGAGAAAGACGGCACCACCTACGATGCCTTCTCCGACCCGGAGCAACGCTATCGCCAACGCTACCTCGACCTCATCGTGAACCCGCAGGTGAAAGAGACCTTCATCAAGCGCACCAAGCTGGTGAACACCATGCGTAATTTTCTGAATGACAAAGGATACCTTGAAGTGGAAACGCCTATTTTGCAGCCTCTTTACGGCGGCGCGGCGGCACGCCCCTTCAAAACCCACCACAACACTCTCGACATGACGCTCTACCTCCGTATTGCCGACGAGCTTTACCTCAAGAAACTCATCGTGGGCGGTTTCGACGGCGTGTACGAGTTCTCCAAGGACTTCCGCAACGAGGGCATGGACCGTTTCCACAATCCCGAATTTACCCAGATGGAGCTCTATGTGGCGTATAAGGATTATGAATGGATGATGAATTTGGTGGAAGAGATGGTGGAGGCCGTGGCCATCGCGCTGCACGGCACGACAAAGGTGCAGGTGGGCGAAAACATCATCGATTTCAAGCGTCCGTGGAAACGCTACACCATGTTCGAGGCCATCGAGCATTTCACCGGCACGGATGTTTCCAATATGAATGAAGAGGAACTGGCCGCCTTTGCCAAGAGTGTGGGTGTGGCCGTAGATAGCACCATGGGCAAAGGCAAGCTGATTGACGAGATTTTCGGCGAGACCGCCGAGTCGAAGCTCATCCAGCCCACCTTCATCTACGACTACCCTGTGGAGATGTCGCCGCTTACCAAGATGCACCGTTCGAAGCCCGGCATGACCGAGCGTTTCGAGGCGATGTGCAACGGCAAGGAGCTTTGCAACGCTTACTCCGAGCTCAACGACCCCATCGACCAGCGCAAGCGCTTCGAGGCCCAGCTGGAGCTCGGCAAGCGCGGAGACACCGAATCAATGGTGCTCGACGAGGACTTCCTCCGTGCTCTCGAGTTCGGCATGCCGCCCACCGCAGGTCTCGGCATCGGCATCGACCGTCTCGCCATGATCATGACCAACTCGCCTTCCATCCAAGATGTGCTGCTCTTCCCCCAGATGAAACCCGAAAAGAGAGAAGAGAAAAAAGAGGAGTAGTTGTAACCTGTTGTAAAGGCCATGTTCCAGTTTATCAGAATTTCCCTCAATGAATTCCTCACGGGGAAGCTTCATTTCCCCGATGGTTTGGGGAAAGTCTGCACGCTGCTCATCATTCTGGCCGCCACCCTCTTCATCGGGCTGGTGGTCTATCAGCTTTTCCGTCTCCTGTTTGTCGGCTCTGCCAAGTTGCGCCAGAAGCGCAAGCCCAACCTCTGGCTGCAGGCCATGTTGGAGCAGAAGTTTTTCGCCCGCATCTCCATGCTGTTGCCGGCGTTTTTCGTCTTCCGTCTCTCGGGCGAGATTTTCGAGCCGGAGAGCATGAGCATAGGCTTCTTCAATGCCGCCGTCAACATATACATTATATTTATGCTGGTGCGGTGCATCAATGCTTTCCTCGACGTGATGGAGAGTGTGTCGGCAATGAAGCACAACCGCAAGCCCATCAAAAGCTACCAGCAGGTCGTTAAGATTGTGCTGTGGGTGCTGGCGGTCATCCTTATCGCCTGCATCCTCGTCAACAAGTCGCCGGCCGGACTCATCGCCGGTATCGGTGCCTTCTCGGCCGTGCTGTTGCTTGTTTTCCAAGACACCATCACGGGTTTTGTCAACAGCATACAGCTCTCCTCCAACGACATGGTGCGCATCGGCGACTGGATCACCGACCCCAACGGACAGGCCAACGGCATCGTGGAAGAGGTGAACCTCATTGCCGTGAAGGTGCGCAACTTCGACAACTCGATTGTAACCGTACCCATCAAGACCATGGTGGGCAGCGACATCCAGAACTGGCGCGGCATGAGTGAGCGCAGGGTGCGCCGCATTACCCGCTCCATCCATCTCGACGTGAACACCATCCGTCCCTGCACACCGGAAATGCTGGAGGAGTTCAAGAAGATTGACCTTGTGCGCGACTACATCAACGAAACGCAGGCCCATATCGAACGACTCAACAGCGAGCGGCCGCTTTCCAACCAAGAGATTCCGAACATTGAGTTCCAGACCAACCTCGGCATTCTCCGTGCCTACATGGTGGCCTATTTGCGGCAGCACCCCATGGTGGATGAGACCTCGCTGCTGATGGTGCGCCACCGCGACCCTGATGAGAACGGTCTGCCCATGGAGCTCTACTGCTTCGTGCGCGCCACCGAGTGGAAAGCTTATGAAGATCTCCAATCGGATCTTTTCGACCACTTTTACGCCATCCTCCCATACTTTCATCTCAGCGCCTTCCAGCGCACCTCCGACAAGCCTCTTAAAGACTGAAAACCATTCCCATGATAAAATTCCCCAAAGAAACCGGCTACTTTCTCGACATGGAGGAGGAGCTGACCTTTGCCGACACCGCCCGATACGTACTTGTGCCTGTGCCGTACGACGGCACCAGCACCTTCGTGAAGGGCGCCGACAAAGGGCCGCAGGCCATCATCGAGGCTTCCGACAGCCTTGAACTTTACGATCCTGTATATGACATTGAAGCGTGCCACGCCGGCATCCATACCGATGCGCCCATTGCCGAGCTGGACACTCCCGACGAAATGGTGGAGAGTGTTTATCGGCGTGTGAGCCGGTGGATGGAGCGGGGCAAGACCGTGGGCTTGCTGGGCGGCGAGCATTCGGTGTCGGAAGGGGCCATACGGGCAGCTCTGGAACGCTATCCTGACTTGACTGTGCTTCAGATCGACGCCCATGCCGACCTGCGCGACGAGTACCATGACAATCCGCACAACCACGCCTGTGTGATGCGGCGTGCCCAGTGCATGGGCGCGAGAGTCGTGCAGGTCGGCATCCGCTCCGTGTGCTTGGAGGAGAAACCCCATCTTGTGCCGGAGAATACCTTTTTCGCCCACCATATTGCGGGGCAACCCGATGAGTGGATGGACCGTGTGTGCGACAGACTCACCTCCAACGTGTATCTCACCATCGATTTGGACGGTCTCGACCCCTCGGTGCTGCCGGCCACGGGCACTCCACAGCCCGGCGGTCTCGGCTGGAGGGAGCTTTTGAGGCTTCTTGACAAGGTTTTCCGCCACTGCCGCGTGGTCGGTTTCGACGTGGTGGAGCTCTGTCCGCAGCCCGACAATGTGGTTTCCGACGTGCTGGCCGCCACCCTCGTTTATAAAATCATCACCTTGTCTGAAATTTCAAAATAATCATTATCAATTATTTATAAAAACTCATTTCTTAAAAAAATCTAATTCCCACCATTCTCGTTAAACTCATACCATACGCTTTCGTCTATCCCATCGTTTTTCGTGAAAATATAAAAAAAGTTAAAACAACAGAAATTTCAACGAAAGTTGTATCACAATCAAAAAATGTAGTATTTTTGCATCATTAAACATTAATTATTAACCAAAAAATCAAAACTATGAAAAAGAGCATTTTAAGCGTTATCGCAATTGCCATCGTGAGTGTTTTCGCATTCACTTCCTGCAAACAGCAGACCATGACTGATTATCTGAAAACTGAAAAGGGTTGGACCCTCTCAGTTGCAGAATGCACCAATGGTTATGTTTTCGATGACAACACCACCATCAACAATCTTTTCGACGGTTACATCTATGACTGCGAAAAAGACGATGTTATCAAATTCAACGAAGATGGTTATGAGTACATGAACCCCGGTACTGACGTTTGCGAGTGGCAACCCAGCCAGGAAACCTCTCTCGGCAAATGGGCTATCAACGAGGAAGAAAAAGTTCTTGACATGCAGATCCCCTTCTTCTATGACGATGAGGTTGAAAGCTGCAAAATCATCAACCTTGTGAAAGACGAACTCAAAGTTTCCTTCACTTGGACTCTGACCGAAGATACTTCTAAGGGCAAACCCGGCACCTACACTTTCGTTCTCACCTATGTTCCTGCCAAATAATTTTTTGACAACCAAAACTTTTTTATAAACCTTAAATTTTTTAAACAATGAAAAAAGTATTCTTAGCAGTTTTGGCCGCTGGCCTGTTCTTCGCTTGCAGCAACGACACTAAAGACAAAGCAGTTGAAGAACCCGTAGCAGAAGAAGTAGAAGCTACCGTTGATGAACCGGCTCAGGAAGCTACCGTTGAAACCACCGCTCCCGTTACCGAGGAGAAAAAAGAAGGTGTGAAAGTTTCTGGCGACAAGAACGAAGGTGTGAAGGTTGAGACCGAGAACACCAACGTTACCGCTGACAAAGACGGCAATGTTGAGCTCAAAATCAACACCAAAGGTAAAAACAGCAAGGGTAACAGATAATCTGTAAACTTTGTTTACCTATCCAAAAGCGGAAGAGCAATCTTCCGCTTTTTTTGTGCAATTAATTCATCAAATGGAACAATGTAGATTCCGCCGCTTGCGCAGCAAGCGGCGGAATGGTGCAGGTACGGTTTATTAACGGAGACGCGATGAATCGCGTCTCTACAGGGTTAAAACCGGAAATAAATGAACGGGTTGAGGCCGCCGGCCAACAGCGAGCCGCCGCACAGCACGTACAGCACCACCGCCATGCAGAAGCCCAGCACCAACCATTTCTTTTCAGGCTGTTCGGCAAAGAATTTGTACTGGAACTGCTCGCCTTTGCGGAAAAAGCCCCAGAAGGAGCCGATAATGGCCACAAAAAAGATGAACAGGAAGCGGCGGTCGCAATAAAATTCATCCCAACGACCGTCGAAGGCGAACATACGGCGCAGAAAGGCGAAGGCATACGTCAGGTTGTCGGCGCGGAAGAAGATCCAGCCCACCATTGCCACGAAAAAGGTGAGCAGCATGGCAGGAAAGCGTCCTATCCAGCCCAATACTTTGCGCATGCAAAGTTTATCCATAATGAGGAAAAAGCCGTGGTACAGACCCCACACGATGAAGGTCCATGCCGCGCCGTGCCAGAAGCCGGAGATGAAGAAGGCGAACACCAAGTTGAAATACATGCGCGGCACTTTCACGCGGTTTCCGCCCATCGGAATGTAGAGGTAGTCTTTGATCCATGTGCTGAGAGTGATGTGCCACCTGCGCCAGAACTCGGTGATGCTCTGCGAAATATAGGGAAAATTGAAGTTTTCGGGGAAGCGGAAGCCCAGCATCATGCCCAACCCTAAGGCCATGTCGGAGTAGCCGGAGAAGTCGAAGTAAATCTGGAAGGTGTAGGCGAGGATGGCAATCCATGCGGTGCCGGAGGAGAAATCGCCGGGCGAGGCGGCAAACACGGCATCCACATATTCAGCCAAGACATTGGCAATCAACACCTTCTTTCCCATGCCGAACATGAAGCGCGAAAAGCCCACCACGCGGCGGTCGAAGGTGTCGGAGTCCTTCCGGTTGGTGAGTTGCTCCGAGAT
This sequence comes from Bacteroidales bacterium, assembly GCA_045132235.1. Taxonomy (GTDB): domain Bacteria; phylum Bacteroidota; class Bacteroidia; order Bacteroidales; family WCHB1-69; genus UBA1756. The sequence continues at coordinate 34,558 of JBGURX010000051.1, read as the reverse complement.
GTCCTTGTAGCGCACGATGGGGCCGGCAATCAGCTGCGGGAACATCAGGATGTAGAGCATCAGGTCGCGCACGTTGCGCTGCGGCTCCACGGTACGGCGATAGACATCCACCATGTATGAAATTTTCTGGAATGTGATGAAGGAGATGCCCACCGGCAGGGCCACTTCCACCCACTTGAGCGGTTTCCAACCCAAGGCTGCATGGAGCGCCTGAATGTTGTCGATGAAGAAGTTGGCGTACTTGAAATAGAGCAGTAGTCCGATGTTCAGCACCAGCGATACCGCCAGCCAGCCTTTCCTTTTCCGTCCTTCGCTCGCCGCCAGCCTGCGGGCGATGAAGTAATCGGCCAGCACCGACAGTACCACCGCCACCATGAAGAGCGGCTCGCCCCACGCATAGAAGAACAAGCTGGCAACCAGCAGAATCCAGTTCTTGGCCTTGTAGGGAGACAGCCAGTACACGGCCATCAGGATGGGGAGGAAGATGAACAGGAAAATCGGGCTGCTGAAAACCACGCGCTGCTATCTTTTGACGATTTTAACCACCTGCGACGTGCCGTCCATCCGGCTGATGTGCAGGAAATAGAAGCCCGGGGCGAAGCCGTCCAGATCCAGTTCGAAGCGGGCGGCCTCCTTCTGGCAGGCACTCATCTGCCGTCCCGACACATCAAACAGCCGGCACTGCACCGTCTGTCCGTCGGCCACGCCCTCCTGTTCCACGGTCACCCGTCCCGTGGTGGGGTTGGGATAGACCTTCAGGGTGACGCCTTCTGCCGTGTATTCGTCAACACCCGTACCGGTGGCGATGACCGAGATGGGCACGGTCACTTCGTTGCCGTCCTGCACGGTGGCGATCAGGTAGGCGTGATAGACGCCGTCGGGCAGTCCGCCGAGGTGCAGCGTCAGGTTCATTTCGCGCGAGGACAGGGCGTTGAGGCTGCCGTTGGGGTATTCGATGGATGCCCAGCCGAGGGGCTGTAAATCCTCGTTCACGATACGGTTTTCATACAGCAGGTAAATCGGGGTGACTGATTCGTAGGTGAGCGGTACAGTCTCCTCTTCCGGACCAACGGTCAGCGAGACGGAGGAGGGGGTGATTTGCAGTTCGGGGGTGGCATCGTTCTCCAACGGGAAGCACACGTCGTCGATCCACACTTTGTCATCGCCGCCGTTAACCGAATAATCCTTGATATATTTCCATGTGAGTGTGTGCTCGCCCGGCTGCACCGGCGACTGGAACTGGTCCCAGTCGTGCTGGCCGGACCAGCGCATCTGCTGCGTGCCGTCGATGTAGAAATAGAGCCAGTCGTAGTTGTTTTCGGTGGAGGTCTTGTAGCTGAACGACACCACTCCTTCGCGCAGGGCGGTGAACTGGCAGATGAGGGTGGAGGTGTCGTTGTGGGAGATGTTGCCGGAGCAGATACTGTATTCTCCGTCGGCCGCTTGGTTGGTGGTGCGGTACCATGCAGTGTCGGCGTAGGAGAAGTTGGCAGGCAAGCCGTTCTCGAAGCTCTCGCAGTTGCTTTCGCCTATGATGGTGATAACTTTGGTATCGCTATACTGACCGCCCACATAAACGTTGATGGGTATATCCAGCACGCTGAGGGGTTGGTATTGCGCATCGGTGCGGAAAATGAACTCGGCCATGCGTATCTCGCCGGGCCCCATCAGATAGAAATCGTCGCGGATGTCCATCGGGTAGATGTGAGGTTCCTCTATTTGCATCTCAAACATCAGATCTTCAATATCTTCGTAGCCCACATTTTTGAACCAGACGTGCAGTGTGTCAACCTCGTTGGCATCCACGCGGCGGTTGGCACCATCTTCAATGGCAAACGAAACAATTTCAAGCCAATGCGAATAGATAGTGAGCGGGATGATGGAGGTCATGGGGTAGTTGTCGTTGGTGATGACGGCGGCAAAATCTGCGATGGTGAGGTTGGGGGTGTTGGAGGCGGCTCTGAAGCGGATGGCGTGATTCAGCGTGTAGGCATTGCCTCCGCCGATGTAGCCGAAATATTCTTCATCGTCGATCATCTCCACGTAGGGACAGGCGGTGGAAAAGCGGACACGGCAGTTTTCGTAGGCGATGGTGTCAAGGTTTCTGACGGTAAACGACAGGAGGACCTCCTCGCCGGCAGAGATGATGTCGTCGCTGCCAGCTTCGACATGCAAATCAGTAAGGATTAGCATATTGCCGTATTCGCAAGAGAGATACACGGTGGTATCGTGCCGTTGGTCGTTGATGTCGGAGCAGGTGACATCCACCGGCAGGTGGGTGAAGGCTGTTTCGGAGAAGCCGGCCAGCAAGCCGTCGCGGCTCAGGGTGAGGAAATCGACCTTCTGCGGCGGGGTGAAGCGGAAGCAGCGGTTGGAAATCTGTGCGGCGGTTACTTCCGAAACGGGCGTTTTCTGGTAGATGCGGGTGTCGCCGCGCGAAATGAGCGAGAGGCCGCCCTTTCCTGTATAGTTCATCGTGCCGTAATAGTATTCAATGACGCCGTTGGGGTAGAGTTTCACCACGTAAGAGATGGTGCTGGAACTCTGGCTGTAGAGACGGGCCTGCACCGAAATGGAAACTTCCGAAGCACTTTGGGCCATCTTGACATTGGTCACCACCAAATCGGCACGGAAGGGAGCGATCATTTCAGTGGCTTTGGTCTGGAGGGCAGTATTCTGGAGGAAGGGCCAGTTGTAGGTGTTGTAGCGGAAGGTCATGTAGCCGTTGGCAAAGAGGCAGATTTGGTCGTACTGGTTGTCGTAATAGGGGAAGGAGAAGGGCAGGTCGAGGATGACATTGCCTTCATCGGTGTTGGCGAAGGTGACGGTATTGCCAGTGGCGGAGGGTATGTTCGCAGTGAACTCCTCTATCTTATACTCTTTGGTGAATTCAAAACGGTAGGGGGCGGTGCCGCCAGTGGCGGGAATCTGGTAGGTGTAGTCGGTGAAGGCCTCCATGACCGGCGGGTCGGGCTGCATGCGGGGGCGGGTGAAGTTGATGCTGCTCACCACGGAAAGCGTCGTGGTGCCGTTGTTCGTTAGCGGCACATTCGATTCTGAACAGGCGGTCTGATGGGGGATAAGTGCGCTTTCATAATCCATCAGGGTAAAATCCACCACCTGACCATCGGAGGTGCCGTCGGGGTCGTTTTCAATGACTTGCAGGAAGAACTTGGCTTGCTGTCCCGGCTCGATGTATTCCAGCAGGCGGCTTACGTCCAGACCCAGCTCGATGGTGCGCTGCTCGTCGGTGGAGTCGCCCTGCATGTAGTGTTCGCCGCCTTGGAAGTTGAACACGGCCCAGTCGATGGTGTATTCCGGCTCTGTGGCATTGACATTGGTAGCCACACCCGCCTGCAGCTTGATTTTCTGGCGGCAGGTGTGGTCGAGGGTCACTTTGTAGGTGAGGCGTGGTGTGACGGGATCTTTCACATTCACCACATACACGCATTTGTTCCAGATGCCGCCCTCCGCGGGGAGCTGTGCCAGCTGGCGGTAGGGGAAATAGCAGTAGCCTTCGTTGGCGAAGCCGGTGCCGAAGGAGTTGCAGAAAATCACTGCACCGACCTCCCAGTCGCGCATATCCACGATGCCGTCGCTGTTGAGGTCGCGGTCGTTGGTGTAGAGGCCGTCGCCGTTGAAGTCCCAGCAGATGGAGTCGTTGTAGCCGACGATGGTCTGGCCGTGGTTCACATTGGCTTTGAAGTGGGGTACGATCCACATGCCGGCATGGGGGGTGCCTTCGGGAATCTGGCGCAGCAGTTCTTCGCTGCCGTTGGGCACGTGGGTGGAGTAGAAGTTGGCGAGTCCGCCGTGCTCGTCGCCGCAGAGGTGGTTGTCGAGCCAGTGTTTCAGGGTGAGCAGTCCCTCTTCCGTGTCGGTGGGGATGGCCAAGAATTCCACGATGCGGTTCTGCATGGCCTTGTAGTAAAGGTTGTAGCCAGAAGCCCAGCGAGCCGGGCCGCCGGTGGAGTACCAGCCGCCCCAGTCAGACACGTTGGGGGTGCCGGCGGTGCGGATTACCTCCCAAGTATCCATGAAACTCACGCCACTGCTTCTGCCACCGTTGCAGAAATTCCATGCGAAGTGGGAAGGATAACGGCGCATATAGCTGTCGTTGTTGGTCCCGCGACGCCGGTTGATCTCATACGAAAAGGTATAGACGATGCTGGACGCCTGTCCGCACTCCAGTGCCGACTGGCCGTAAATCGGGCCCATGTAGGGCAGTTGGGAGTTGTCCACTGCCGCCGGCAAAGGACGTGCCATCTGTATGGCATCTAACTTCAGTATAGGACAGGCCCGTAGCAGTGCCTCGTCCTCCGGTGTCAGGATGTTCTCTATCTGACTGTAGGTTTGGTTCAGCATATCCTGCTGCCCCCATCCCCACAACGACAAGAGACCTAACAGCAATAACAAGAGCCCCTTTTTCATCGCTAAAAAAATTACTATTGAATACTATCTTGCAAATTGACCAGCCAATCCATCACCGGAATCACACGGCTCTTGAACTCACCGGAAAAACTCACCTGCTCTGCTGAAAGTTTGGGTTCGGCTTCAATGTCAATGAAATAGGCATTGCCGGAGAAGTCGCCAACCACTTTGTTGTTGTTCACTTTCTTCAGGTGGATGTTGCCTGTACTCATCACATAATACTGGGTGGAACTGACGGCCACAGCCACCACATTGTTCTCTGCAAATCTGCCATTAATCAAGCTTCTGTAATCAAAATTCTCAAGATCTTCCTCCGTCAGCACATTGTTGACAGTGAGGTCGGAGCCGTTTGAGAATTTCGATCCCACAAGACGGTAGGCCATGAAGGGGAATTGCAAATCCTCCACGCCGGAGGCATTCATCAGGTCATCAATTTCCATGGAGGTACAGAGCCCCATCGTGCAAGGATGCTCTATGTTAGTGAGATTCATTGCAATGCTCGAATCATACTCTTCGGTTTCATTTCCCTTGACAGTGCTGCGGGCATGTCCCGAAACGAGGTTGAAGACATCCTGCAAGAAATTGCCTGAACAAGCGGTAAACAAGAGAGCCATCCCTACGAAAAGAGTAGCGGAAATGATGATTTTTTTCATGTGATAAAATTATTAATTGTTGATATTCAGATATTTGTATAATGATAAAGATATTTTTATCATTTGCAAATATACAAAAAATCTGAAATGTAGGCTATCCCACCAAAGCGCCCAGTCCGTAGGCCAACGCCACGCCGATATAAGTACCTATGGCGTAGCCGATAAGCCCGATGACAATGCCGCTGATGAGCACTTTTTTGTTGCCCATGGCGCCCACGACAGGCGGCACGAACGGCGGCGAGCAGAGCAGGGCCACCAGCGCCACGCAGAAGAGGTCGCCGCTGACTTTGAAGATGCGGCAGAACAGCAGGTGCAGCAGGGTGGCCGCCACGATGATGAACAGCAGGAAGCCGCCGATGATGAGCGATCCCGAGTCGAGGCTCTGGAGGTCGAACTGCGAGGCCACCACCACGCTGAAGACGAGGATGAAGAACATGCCCAATTCGAAGGTCTTGGGGATTTCCCGTATTTTTTTGGAGAAGGAGGCGATGATGGATAGTGTGGTGATGGTGAGGATGATGACCAGCTCGTTCAGTCCGCCGGTGATGAGCAGCGAGAGACCTGCGCCGACGGCGAGGAAGCCGATGGAGATGGCGAGGCCGATGAGCGAGCGCAGGAAGACTTTCCACCGCAGCAGGTCGCCGTACTGCTCCACACCGTGTTCAAGGTCGCTGGAGGCGTCGGTTTCGGCAGAGGTGTTGTCATCGCGGTAGGGGAGGAGTTTGCGGAAAACTTTGTAGCCGCCGCCCACGATGAACATGATGACGGGGAAGGTGACAATCATCTCGAAGGCCAGCACGGTGGCCATGGTGGTGGGATCCACATGCAGGGCCGCGCCGAGGGCGTTGAAGTTCATGGTGCCACCGGTGTAGATGCCGGTCATCATGGCCGACACGTTGGCGATGTCGCTGACTCCTGCGTGCCGGAAGATGAAAAATCCGCTCACTACGGCGATGAGCACGGCCGCCAGTCCGCCCCCCAGCGCCGCGGCGGTCTTCGGCAGCGACTTGGTCCACAGCTTGAAGTTGCAGTTGAAGAGCATCAGCGGGATGGCGATGGGTACCGTGAGGTTCATGATGGTCTTCTGGATGCTGAGCCCCGTGCTGCCGGGTTCAAAATGAGTGAGGCCGAACAGCGCGGGGATGATGCCCACCGCGTAGGCGAGGATGACGGTTCCCGCCGCTTTCGCCCATTTGTAACGGCTGAACAACAGGATGATGACAATGGGAAAGATGAAATATCCGGCAGTGATGAGCGCGACTTTCATGGTGAATCAGTTTACTTGGAAATTAGAACATATAACCGATTTTCACGTACAGGTTGGCCATGCTGGCGTTGTCCTGCTTGTTGAACGGCACGGCCCAATCTACCGACAACACGAAGTTGTCGTTCATGGCAATCTTCAGACCGATACCGGCGGAAAGATGCGGCCGGTAGATGGCTTTCTTGTCGAAGTTGAAGTAGTCTTTCAGCTCGTTGAGGTCGAAGTCGGGGTCGTTGGCGGCGATGTCCTTTCTCAGTTCATTCTCATCGATGTCGTAGGGTTGCAGCACCATGCCGGCATCGAGGAAGGGGTTGAGGCCGATGTAAAAGTTCTCTTTCTTGACGTGGAACTTGCACACTTTGAAGCGGAATTCGACGTTGGCGAAGGCGAAGCCGTCGGCCAGCACGCGGTTGCGCAGCAGTCCGCGCAGGGTGTTGCAGCCGCCCAGTCCTTCATACAGAACACGTTGTATATAAAGCGTGTTCCAGTAGCTGTTCATATAGAAAGGGCTTTTTCCCGCCACCGTCAGTTGCGTGGCGAGACGGTAGGCGAAGGCGACATAATCCTGATAGATAGGTACATAGTGGCGGAAGGTGAAGTTGAAGCGCAGGTTGTTGAACTCGCGCTGGTCGCCGAATTTCTGGGTGTTGAAGCCGGCTGTGTAGGTAAGGAAGGCATCGGCGTAGATGCCGTGGGTGGGGTTGGTCTGCCGGTCGCGGCTGTCGTAGGTGATGCCGCCGCGCAGGTAGGGGTGCATGCCGCCGTACCGCTCGTTGGCCCCGATGAGCCCCCACTGCACGTACTTGTCGTACAGACCGGGAATGTCGGGCAGCTGCTTCTCGGGCTTCTTCCCTCTGTTGAGCATGTCGATGTCCACCGAGTTGAGCAGGTAGCCGAGGAAGCCCACTCCGGCGTTCCAGTACCAGTTGCCGCCGATGGGTCCCTGTATGTCGGCGGCGGCCCGGAACAAGTCGCGCTTCATCTTGTAAAAGGCTCGGCTCTTGTAACCCTCTTCCGATGTGAAATGCTTGGAATCGCGCCATCGGTTGTTGAACACGGAGGTATAGCCGTTGTAGCCGTAAAAGTCGCACATGGCGTCAGGCATATAGACGAGGTCAACGGTAAGGCGGTGGTTGGGAATCGCGTATTTCGAGTCATATGAAAGTCTGAAAAGCCCGTAGTTGCGGGTGGTGTAGGCCGCTTCCGCATAAATCGAGTGCAGGTACTCGGGATAGGTGCTACCGTCGCCGAAGTAGTAGATGTTGGTGAGTGCACCGTACTGGAAGCCGAGGTCGGCGTCGTAGGCCACACTGGGCAGGATGCCGAAGGTCCATCCCTTGCGCTTCCGGTCGGGGTCTTTTTCTTTTTTTGGCTTTACTTTTACGCTGTCTTTGGGGGTTGAAAGGATATTGGTGCTGTCAATTTCTGAAGCGTAAATCCCAGAAAAACAAAATGATAAAGTGGCTATCAATAGCCAACGGAGGATTTTCATTTTAAGTTTTTTTAAGTTTTGCAAAGATAATATAATTTGACAAACTCCCAATTTTTCAATGAAAAATACGTTAACCCATGAAAAAGATGTATTTTTGCACTTTCTTAATGTACGAAAATGAGTCTGTTCACTTATGCTAAAATCGGGAAGGTGGCCGAAAAGCTGAAAACCACCCGTAAGATTGCTATCATTTCGCATTTCAATCCCGATGGCGACGCCGTGGGATCCTCTTTGGCGCTCTATCAGTTTTTTACCCGTCAGGGTTTTGAGGTTACGGTGGTGCTGCCCAACCCTGTGTCGGCATTTCTTCGCTGGATGCCTGGCATGGAGGAGGTGATCATCGCTGAAAAAAGCATGGGCAAAGCCAAGCGTGCGCTGGAGCAGGCCGACATGCTGTTTGTGGTGGATATGAATGCGTCGCACCGCAGCGGTGCCGCCCTCGAGCCCGCCATCGACAGCTGCAAGGCTTTCAAGGTGCTCATCGACCACCATCTTTCGCCAGTTTTCGACTGCGATGTGATGTTCTCCACCACAAAGACCACCTCCTCCTGTGAGCTGGTCTATCAATTTCTTTCCAAAATAGCAACCTCCAAAGAGCAGATTACCGCTACGGTGGCCACCTGCATCTATGTGGGCATGATTACCGACACCGGCTCGCTCAGCTACATGTGTAATAATCCCAAAACATACCTCATTATCAGTGAGTTGATGAAGAAGGGAATTGATGGCGAGTCCATCCATCGCAGAGTATATGACAATTACAACGAGAGCCGTATCAAGCTGCTCGGCCTCTGTCTGTCGCAGCGGCTCAAGGTGATGCGTCCCATCTCCACCACCTATATGTATCTCACAATGAAGGATTTGAAGGATAATGGCTATGTGGTGGGCGATACGGAGGGTTTTGTCAATTACGGACTTTCCCTCAAAGGCATCCAGTTTACGGCATTCTTCACCGAACGGGAGGATTGCATCCGTGTGTCGTTCCGTTCGAAAGGAAATTTCGATGTCAACCAGTTTGCCCGCATGCATTTCAACGGCGGCGGACACAAGAACGCCTCTGCAGCTTTCTGGTACGATACGCTGGAAAATACGTTGAAATATTTTGAGAAAGTGATGAAGGAGTATCGTGAGATTTTAAGTCCGGAAAATTTTGAATAATGAATAAATGGTTGTTCATCAGTATCTTTGCGCTTGCTTTGGCGTTGTGTGGATGTGGAGAGAAAAAGGTTTCTGGCAATGCTGACGACAAGTATGCGGAGTTTGAGGCCAAGTCGCACCAGAAGAAGGGCGAGGAGGCTGCGATGGACTGGAACAGTGTGAATGCCGCCCGTGAGGATGAGGACATTGAGTTTTTCATCCAGCGGTATGGATGGAAAACCGAGCGCAGGGGCAACGGTTTGCGTGTGGAGGTGCTGGAAGAGGGGAGTGGCCGGAAGATTCAGCCGGAAGATGTTGTGACACTGGAATATACGACCTGTCTGCTGACGGGCGACACGGTGTATAGCTCGAAAAGGCAAGGCCCCAAGACGTTCAAGGTGGACAAGTCGGACGAGGTGGCAGGGTTGAACGAGGCGGTGAAATCGCTGCGGAAAGGCGGCAAGGCACACGTGGTCATTCCCTCCTTCTTGGGTTACGGGGTGGCTGGCGACGGCGAGCGCATCCGTGGCAAGGTGAGTCTTGCAATGACAATAGAAATTACTGATGTTCAATAAATTATTGATAATCATTTTGTAATGAAAAAAACAATTTTCCTATGGATGCTGATGGCGTTGCTTTTTGCGGGATGCCATGCCGGAGGAGAGGATATGGAGCAGCCCAAACCGGTGGGCTATTTCCGGCTCGAACTGCCGTCGCGTGAGTACCAGGCTTTCGACACGGCGGCCTTGCCTTTCACTTTTGAGTATTCCAAAAGCGCCCAGTATCAGGTGGATCGCACTTCCGACACCGCCACGTGGGTGCTCATCCACTATCCGCGTCAAAATGCCTCCCTTGAGATGCTGTACAAGTGGGCGAAAGACAGTGCCGCCCTCACCCGCCTGATGTTCGCTGACCGCGATTTTGTGGAGTACCATTACCAGAAGGCGTCGGGTGTCACCACCCGCGATTTCCGCGAGCTGGGTGCGAAGGAGCATGTCAGCGGGCTGTTCTATGATATATATGGTAAGGAGGTGGCCTGTCCGTTCCATTACTGGATGACCGACGAGGAGCACAATTTTTTGCGCGCCACCCTCTATTTTCATTTTACGCCCAACAACGATTCGGTGCAGCCGGTCATCGACTTCATCCGCGATGATGCCCTGCACATGATTCAGACTTTTGAATGGAAAAATAATGAATAAGAAGAGAATTTTGTGGATTGTCGGCGGCGTGCTTTTGGCGGCACTCGCTGCTGTGCTGATTATATGGTTGGTGCAGAAAAACAGAAAACCCAAGCATGAGGGCGAGAACCAGCGGAAGTATCAGGTGGAGGACAAGGCGGTGCAGGATACGCTCGCTGAGATTGAGAAAAACCTGAAGGTGAAGGTGATACGTTTCGATCAGGATGTGTACAAGTTGGACACCAACCATCTGCAGGAGGGCATTCGCAAGCTCGGCAAGAAGTACCATGGCATATTTATCGACTCCACGGCATGGCATTATCCGCAGGCGGTGCGGCAGATGAAGGGGTTTCTGGCTGACCCCTATTTTGTGGAGCTATACAAATATGTAAACCAGCAGTATGGCAATATGGAGGATGTGGAGACGGAGCTGAAGAGTGCGTTGGCGCGTTACATTTACTATTTCCCTGATACACAAGTACCTGCATTTTACAGCGTGGTGGGCGGCATCGATCCGGATTCGTACACCAAGTTGGTGGAGGGGTGTGAAATCAACGGGAAGCTGGCTTTGATTCTGCATTTGGACTGGTATTTAGGAAAAGACAACAAGTATTACGGGGCGTTGCCCAAATACATCCGTGCGCAGTGCGAGAAACGTTTCTTGGTCATCGACTGTTTCCGCAACGTGCTGGTGTGGGAGCAGTTGCCGAACAAAGAGCCTATCACGCTGCTGGACAATATGTTGGCGGCAGGCAAAGTGTTGTATTTTACAGAGATGTTGTTTCCAGACCGGCCGTTATCCGATATTTTTGCTTACACGGATGAGGAATTGCAGTGGGCGGAAAAGCATCATGGGGATGTGTGGAACTATTTGATTGAAAATGAGTTGGTATATTCCAAGGATGCCAAAGTGGCGCAGCATTTGATAGATGTGGCGCCGGAGACCAAGCCTTTTAAGGATTCGCCGGGCCGGATGGGGGCATTTATCGGATGGAAAATAGTTTGCAATTTCATGGAAAATCATCCGGAAATTTCGCTTCAGGAGATGATGAAAATGACGGACATGAATGAAATGTTAAAAAAATCGGGTTATAAACCCAAGAAATAGAATAAGTTAAAATATTTCTAAAAATTTCTACAAAGATATGATATTTTAACAAAATTGTTGTATCTTTGCGGTGTTAATTTTATTACTAATTAAAACTCATCATCATGTCTGGAGTAAACAAAGTTATTCTCATCGGGAATGTTGGAAAAGATCCCGAAACCCGCGTTTTTGAAGGTGGAATGAAGAAAGTCAGTTTCACGCTGGCCACATCCGAGAACTACAAAGACAAGCAGGGCAACCGCAAGGAGTACACGGAGTGGCACAACATTGCGTGCTGGCGGTCGCTGGCCGACATTGCGGAAAAGTATTTCACCAAGGGCAAGCTCTTGTATGTGGAGGGGCGTCTTCGTACCCGAAACTGGGAGGAGAACGGTGTGAAAAAGTATTTTACTGAAATCATCGCCGATGCGGTCACCATGTTGGGTTCGCGCGGCGACGGCAAGTCCACCGAGCAGAAGGTGGAGAACGCCGAACCTGTCAGCTTCTCGAATCCCGAGCCCACGCCTGGCGACGACCTTCCCTTCTAAGGGGAGGTCGAGGGACTTCTGAACATGACTTACTATTGCCCGTCGGGTATAGAGGTTTTTCTCCTCCTCTCCATCTCCTTTTCGAACAGCTCGTCGCGGAGGCGGGCCAACGCTTCGGTGGAAAGCCCTTCTATGGCGCGCTCTTCCGCTGAGGCACCCTCCCGCTGGTGCTCCTGCCGCAGGAACTGCAGGATGCGCAGCCCGTCGGCTTTCTCGTGGAAGCTGTGGCGGAACTGCTCCACCGTGCGGGCGTTGGCACGCAGCGGTCCCCACAGGTCGGCGGTCTTGAACTGCGCCTGCAGGAAACGGATGAAGTCGTTGTCGATGTCTTCCGTGTAGAGGCGGTCGATCTGGCGGTAGGTGTCGGCAATCTTCTGGAACGAGGCCGCGCTGTAGAGCGGGTAGCTCTCCCAGTTGCCGGCGGCCCCCCTCATCATGGCCGGCCCCGTGCCGAAGGCGACGCGGTCGGAGTAGCGGGCGGCGGGATATACGCATTCGGCATTCCACGTGCCCACCTCGCCCATCTTGCGGAGTTTCTGCAGCAGGTAGAAATCCTCGCCGCTCTGCACCGGCGTGATGCCGCCGATCTTGCGCAATGCCGCCGCCCGCACCACAATGGCACTGCCGATGGCGGTGAAGGCATACGGACTGCCGATCTCCAGCAGGTGGAGGGCATAGTGCCGCATGTAAATCTCATACCGCAGGATGGCCCGGTCCTTCGCCTCCTCGCCGGTGAGCCGGTGGTAGTAGGGCACCGACAAAGCCACCCAGCGCGGATGCTGGGCGAGGTTGTGGGCCACCGACTCGAAATAGCCGGCCCCGAACTCCGTGTCGGCATCCATGCTGACGACGAGGTCGCGCTCGCCCGCCACCGACAGGATGCGGTCGAAGAGGGTCTTCCGCGCCCAGCCCACCCCGCGCTTCTTGCCCTGCCAGCCCTTGCCGGCAGTGGCGCGATCGATAATCTCTATCGGGAAGGGGGCATGCAAGCGGTACGCCTCCACCCACCGTAGCAGGTCGGCGTTGTGACGGCATATCTCCACCTTGTCGGCCATGCCCCACCACTCGTCGGGCTGGTTGATACAGATATAAACGGTGAAAGGGTGGGAGGTAAGCTGCTGTGCGATGCAGTTGAGGGTGCGCGGCAGCCACTCCTGCTCGTCCATGGCCGGTATGGCCACGTGGAGGTGGACATCGGACGTGCCCTTAGGGGTGTGTGGACTATTTTCCAGCACGTTTTAATACGATTAAAACTGTGTAAATCAAAATTTTAAAGTCAAGTTGCAGCGACATGTTCTCAATGTAGAGAATGTCCCACCGCAGGCGCTCGATCATCTCGTCCACATTCTCGGCGTAGCCGAATTTCACTTCTCCCCATGAGGTGATGCCCGGACGGATGCGGAACAGCAGCTTGTAGTAGGGCGCCTTCTCCACAATCTGGTCAATGTAGTATTGCCGCTCGGGGCGCGGTCCCACCAGCGACATGTCGCCAATCAGCACGTTGAAGAACTGCGGGGTTTCGTCCAAACGGGTCTTGCGCATGAACTTGCCGAACCGCGTGATGCGCGGGTCGTGGTTGCTGGAAAGCTGCGGAGTGGACTGTTCCGCATTCTCCACCATGGAGCGGAATTTGATGATTTTGAATGGTTTGCCATGCAAGCCGATGCGTTCTTGCAGGTAGAAGATAGGTCCTTTGGAAGAGCATTTCACCCCGATCATCAGGAAAAGATAGACGGGTAGCAGGAGGGTGATGGCCAACAGGGAGAAAAAGATGTCGAGGCAGCGTTTCATGTGTTTCTGCCAGTCGGGAAGGTAGTCGGGGGTGATGGAGATGAGCGGTTCGTAGAGCACGGACGACACCTTCACCGTGCCCATCAGCAGGTCCTGCATCTGCGGGATGATTTTCAAGTTGACATCAAAGTCAATGATCATCGTGATGATGGACTCGATGTGTTTGCGTTTGCCGTTTTGGATGGCAATCACCAACTCTTTGATTTCCTGATTTTTGACAATCTCTACCAGCTGGTCGATCTTTCCGCAGCAGGGGAGGTGTTGCGCCATCACATCTTGGTCTTCATCCGCCATTTTCACATACCCGATGATGCAGTTGCCGGCATTGGGATTCCGTTCCACAATGTCTTTATAGGTCTGCAGGGCCACCTCGTCGCTGCCGATGATGATTGTGCGGAAACTGATTTTGCCACTGCGGATTTTATTAATAGTGGCCGTGGTGATGCACACACGGGGGATATAGGTGGTGAAGAACTGCAATCCGAGCAGAATCAGGAAGTACAGGAGGTAGTCGTTGTACACGATGACGTGGTCATCCAAAATGAAGGCAAAGAAGAAGAAAAGGCATCCGATAAGTGTGATTATCAAGGTGTTGCCTAATTCTTTCAATCTCGATTTTTGGAAAATTTTGTTGTAGCATCCGGCGAAGGCGTGCAGAAACACCCAGTAGAGGGGGCAGGCCACCAGTCCGATGTAGAACTTGTAGTCGTTGAGGAGGGCGTCGTGGAGGTGCTGGAGCACGGTGTGGTCCACGTTGTACTTGCGGAAAGTGAAGAAGCCGCACCACGTGATGATCGAGGCCAGAATATCGAAGAAAAGGTATAGGAAGATGACTTGTTTTCTGTGTGACATTGCGGATTAGTAACCGGTGATGTAGATGACTTTGATATTATCGAAATAGTAGTGGACGGGATTGCTGTCGCTGCGGCCGCCCGACAATTTTACGCGGTAGTTGATGGCATTCAACGAGTTGCGGTGTACCGACTTGGTGAGGTTGACGTAGATTTTTTTCCATTCGGGACCGGCGTTGGCGATGACGAGCGGCTCGGAAGTGGTAACCGACGTGGTGGATTTGTCCACCAGCATGGTCACGGTGAACTCGGCGGCCTCCACATCGCAGCGGTAGTCCATTTCGAGGAAGATGTCGGCGGGCAGCACGTTGCCGAAAGTCATGTCGTTGGAGATGACCTCGAACTCGTTGATGGTATCGACATCCAGCGAGATTCTGCCGATGCGGTTGATGGGCTGCTCGGGGTCGGCGATGTGCTCGAAGTTGATGCCGTCGTCCTTGGATGGATGGAAAATGCTGTTATAGTCTTTGGTAAAATTCTCGATGAATTCGAAGTGGGTGGTGGGGGCGTATTTGAAGGTGATGTTTTCCACATTCAGCACCTCTCCTTTCTGGAAGGAGGCGGTCATGGAGTAGGCGTTCACAAACGGGTAGCGCGGGCGCATGGTGGATACACCGTTCAGTTTTACACCGGGAAAGATGGTGAAGGTGGTGCTGTCGTTGAAGATGACGGGCACTTTGCAGGGCATTTCCCATGTGCCGAGGGTGGTTCCGTCGGCATAAACCCAAAGGTCGGGGAATTTCTGGTTGGCGATGGAGGCCAGCTCGCTGGCATCGTAGTTGGTGCCGTGCTCTTGGTTGAAGGTGCTGACATCCATGGTGATAGTGGTGTTTTCACTGAAGTTCAGATAGGCGACCTTCAGCTCCTCCCTATGGCAGCCGGCAAAAAGTCCTGTAAGAAATATGAAAAGCAGTAGTATTTTTTTCATGTTGATACAACGAGATTTTCATTCTGATATTATGTTTTCTTCCTCAGAATCGTTGGAATTTTCCTCTAAATTGTCTAGCGGATAGGTAGTGGTCGCCTCAATGGGAGGAACAGGGGCGGGGGAGACGGTGTGAGTGGGTGGTTTGATGGGCAAAATCTCCGCGGGTATGGAGGTGGTGTCGATGGTTTTGTGCACTCTGGGTTTGCGGAGGATGATGGCGATGGGTTTGTTCTCCACGTATATTTTTTTCACAGCTCTGCGGTTTTCCCATTTTTTGTTGAGAAGCTGTGATGAAGGCACTTCGTTGGCGAAGGAGATGAAATAGTCCCACTGTGCGGTGTCGTTTTTCTGCAAGGAGCCGTGTGTGAGGGTGAAAAGGTCGGAGTGTTTGCGGAAATAGTAGTCGCAGCCGGCGTTTCCGTCGGTGAAGACCTTGATGGTGGCGGTGTCGCGGTGGATGGGGGCGTTCTCGATAAGCCACAGGCAGGCAGTGCGGTTGGCATTTTCCCCCTCGTCAATGGCATACTTTCCGTATGAGTTGGTAATGCCGCCGGAGAGCTCGTTGAAATAGACCTCAAGAGTTTTGTAGTGGAAGAAAATATGGCGCAGCGGCATCAGGCAGAGCAGGAACACCAAACTCACAATCACAAAGTTGGTGTATTTGTCGTCGATTTTGCGAAGAATGCCTTCGTAGCCTGCGGCAGCAAACATCACAATGAAGGGGTAGATCATCAGGTAGATGGCCCAGCCGTCGTAGATTTCGCAGGTCTCTCCGCGCAACGTCCACAACGGATGCAGTGCAGCTAACAGCAGGATGATGATGTTGGTGAAATGGATTTTTTTCACAATCTGCTTCACTACCGTCAAGTGCGCCAGCGCGCCGACAATCACCAACAGCGGCACGGTGAACTGCATTCTTTGCAGGATGAAACCCACCGTCAGGTCGTGCGTGGACACGATCTGGCCGCCCCACAGGAGCTGTGTGACAGGCTGGTGCTGCGCCATCTTCAGGATGCCCGCGCTGGGGAACAGTGCGATGGAGCCGATGCCCTGCAACGGACAGAGTAAGTAGAGGATATAGACGATGGCGACAACGCAGACCATGATGAGCAGAAGTTTTCCGAAATTCCGGAAGTAGCTCTTGGTGAAGAATTTGGAGATGGGATTGGCGAGGATGAAGGAGAGGGTGACGCTGAGCAGCAGGTAGTGGAGCAGCACAAATCCGCCGACATGGATGGCGTTGGCCGCGGCAATGCTCAATATGATGAACGCCAATCGTTTCCATTTCAGAATGGGAAGTTCGCCAATCAGGATGAAAATCTGGTGGACGGCGAGAAGGTAGAAGAAGGTGAAGGAGATGTCGGCGAGGTTGCCGAACGACTGCCCGAAAAAGTGTGGCGACAAGGCGAGCATCAGCCCGCCGAAAAAGGCGGCCCGCCAGCTGAACAGGTTCATCAGGAACGAGCCCATCACCACAATAATGAGCCACGCGAACAGTGCCCCTATCACGTGACGGAAGTCGTAAACGCTGTTGATGTGAAACCATTTGGTTGTGCAATAGCACAGAAAATCAACAATTTGCGTCTGTGTCTTGGCATTGGAATATTCTAAGATGGCGGGATTGTCGTCGGCGTAATACTGGTACAGCAGCTCCGCGCGGTGGTGCTGCTCAATCTCTTTTTCGGAGATGCCGTTGTTCACCCCGATGATGGGCAGCGCAATCAGCAGCACAAGGGCCAGCAGGTAGTACAGGTATTTGAAAACGTCGTCCTTGCCTTTGATGGAGATGGAGAAGAAGTCCTTCTTGAGGTGCTGGAACTTGTAGCGGCGAATGTTTTCGTTGGAAATCCGTATCTCGGCCACCTCATACTCGAACACACTCCTCGGGTAGAGAATCTGATACTTGATTTTTTTCAGCCGTAGTTTGATGGAATCCTTGATGCTCACTGACCGGAAATTTTGAGCGACAAATTTACACTATTTTTTTCAATGGTGCAGCATGAAGCAAAAAAAGACTTGCCACCATCCTGACGGCAAGTCTTTCGTATGGGTTGTCTTGAAAGACTACTCTTTGTTTTCGTTGTTCTCCTTGTTCTCGTTCTCTTCCACCAACTGTTTGTCGATGAAGATACGGCCGCAAGCCTCACAGACGATGATTTTCTTGTGAAGACGGATGTCCAACTGGCGCTGCGGGGGGATAGTGCTGAAGCAACCGCCGCAGGCGTCACGCTCGATCTGCACGATGGCGAGACCGTTGCGGGCGTTTTTGCGGATGCGCTCGAAAGCGGTGAGCAGACGCGGCTCGATTTTGGCTTTGTAAACCTCGGCCTCTTTGCGCAGCTCGGCCTCTTTCTCTTCGGTCTCTGCGAGAATGCCCTGCAACTCGCCTTTTTTCTGGGTCAGAATCTCTTCCAACTCCTTCACCTTTTCCTCAAAACCTTTGATCTCTTCAGTCTTGGCCTCCACAGTGGCGTTGTGTTTGGTCTTGTTCTTTTCAGAAAGCTGGATTTCAAGGGTTTGGAACTCGATTTCTTTGGCCAGAGACTCATATTCGCGGTTGTTGCGCACATTCTGCTGCTGTTCGGTATAGCGTTTGATGAGAGCCTGTGATTCCGCGATCTTGTTGTTTTCGTCTGCGATTTTTGCTTGGATTTCCTTGATCTCAGCCTGATATTTGGCGATACGGGTTTTCAATCCCTCAAGGGCATCTTCCAAGTCGCGCACTTCGTTGGGAAGCTCGCCTCTTTCCACCAGAATCTTGTCGATTTTGGAACATACCTGCTGGAGGTAGTACAGCGACAACAGTTTCTGGGCGATGCTCAGCTCTTCTTGGAGCTGTTCAGCGGTTTCTTCTTCTTTGCGCTCGATAATAATCTCTTTGGCGTTGGTCGTAGGGCGGGCCACTTCGACAACTTCGGGAGCCGCGGCTTCTTCGTTTACTTTCTTCTTTGCCATACTATTTTCTGTAATATTTTGATTAACAATATTATATGATGTCAATTTTCATTTTTTCCACTTCTGCAAATGAAACGGCAAAATTAGTAAAATTTTCTTTTAATTCGTTATAAATAATTTCTTTTGCGAATTGCTCGCTTTCAAGGTGTCCGATGTCGGCAATGATCATCCTGCGGTCGGCGGTATGGAAGTCGTGGTATTTGATGTCGCCGGTGACGTAGATGTCGGCTTTGGCGGCCACGGCAAGAGCGATGAAGGAGCTGCCGCCCCCCCCGCACACGGCCACCCGCCGCACGGCCTTCGACAGGTCGCCATAGTAGCGCACCGCCTGCACACCGAAGGTCTCTTTCACCTTCTTCAGGAACTGCTCCGCCTGCACGGCCTCCGGCAGCACGCCCACGCGCCCTAAACCCACAGCGCCCTCCTCCGTCGGCAGCGGACTCAGCACCTCTACCTCCTGCAGCCCCAACTTGGCCGCAAACAGGTCGTTGATACCGCCCGGCGCACTGTCGAGGTTGGTGTGCATGGAATAGAGTACCATTCTGTTTTCCAGAGCTTTGCAGATGATGCGACC
Source organism: Bacteroidales bacterium (assembly GCA_045132235.1). Lineage (GTDB taxonomy): Bacteria > Bacteroidota > Bacteroidia > Bacteroidales > WCHB1-69 > UBA1756. Next base: position 15,666 of record JBGURX010000051.1, on the reverse strand, counting down.
CACACGGTTGGTGGGCTCTATCTTCTGGATGCCCTTCTTCAATATCAAGGGATGGTGCGAAATGACCAGGTTGGCCCCGAGTTGGATGGCCTCGTTGATGGTGGCATCCGACATCTCGAAGCAGACCAGCACACCGGTAATCTCCTGCTCCTTGTCGCCGCACTGCACGCCGCAGTTATCGAAATCCTCCTGATAGGAGAGGGGGAATTTTTGCTCTAAATGGGAAAGTACTTCCTTGATTTTCATGAGGTTGTTTATTTGGCGAGAGTGGCAAGAATGATGGAGAGAACACCCGCGCAGGCGCAGTAGATAGCGAACCATGCGAGGTTGGCGCGCTTGACGAGGGCAATCATCCACTTGCAGGCGAAAAGTCCGGAGATATAGGCAGCCACGAAACCGCAGATGAGGGCCGTGGCGGAAATGCCGGAGCTGGCCACGGCGAGGTCGCCACCGACAATGTCGAGGAAGCATTCGCCGAGGATGGGGATGATGACCATGAGGAAGGAGAACTGGGCGACCTCTTCCTTCTTCACACCCATCAACAGTCCGGTGGCGATGGTGGTGCCAGAGCGGGAAAGTCCCGGCAGCACGGCCACCGCCTGCGCGATACCGATGACAAATGCCGACAGGTAGCCGACGCTTTTAGTCTGCTTGAATTTCACGAATTTGGTGAGCGTCAGCAGGGTAGCGGTTACCAACAGCATGATGCCGACCAGCAGGAGGCCTTCGCCGAAGAGTGCTTCCACGGTGTCTTTGAAGAACATGCCCACGATGAAGACGGGAATCATGGAGAGGAAGATTTTGCCGACGTAGTGCGTTTCAGGGCTCCAATGGCAGCAGCGTTGCTCTTCACACCATTCCAGTTTGAGGAAGCGGGTGAGCAGTCGCCACACCTCGCGCCACAGCACGGTGAGGGTGGCCAACACGGTGGCACCGTGCACCACGGTTTCAAATACCACATTCTCAGAATGTTCCACGCCAAGCAACGCCTTGCCGATGATGAGATGGCCGCTGCTGCTGACCGGCAGGAATTCCGTCAGTCCTTGTATAATGCCCAAAATGATGGCTTCAAACCACTCCATTATTGCTCAGCAGGTTGGTTGTCTTTTTTCTTGTCGGGGAAGCGCAGCATGATGGCGAAAATCTCGGTGATCAGGCCGGCGAGGATGGTGATGGGAGCGACCACCAGCCGGCGGGTGTCGAAGATGGCGGTGCTGAACTGGTTGGGATCGTCGGAGCCGCCGCCGGTGAGTAGGATGTAGCCCACGAAGGCGATGACGATGCCGACACCCATCAGGATGTAGTTGGGCATCCGGAAGAGCGGAGTTTTCGGGCCTTGTTCTTTCTTGCCGTAGGTCCGGTATTTCGGCTGTGCGTTGTTGTTTTTGTCAGTGCTGATAATAGTTGCCATAATTATAAGTATAAGCTATCAGGATTGATTTTGATGTATCGGTTGGTGAAAATAAGGGCGGAGAAGGTGGTGAAGAGGATGCTGAAGCAGAACACGCCGCCGAGGAGGATGGCGATGAGGATGTTCTTGGAGGTGTCGATGAAGCCGGGGAGGAAGATGCTGCCGCCGTAGATGACGAGGGCGACGAGCACGGTGGCGATGGCGCCTCCCACGATGCCTTGGGCGAACCCTTTGGCGAGGAACGGCTTGCGCACGAAGCTGCGCGTGGCACCGATCAGCAACAGGCTCCTGATGTTGAATCGTTTGGCGTAAATGTTGAGTCTCAGTGAGTTGCCAATGAGTATCAGGGAGATGAAGAGGAATACGCCGCAGATGCCGAGGATGATCCACTGGGTGGTGCGCAGGTTGTTTTGGATGAATTGCGCGATGATGTCAGGATAGGTCACCTCTCGTACCTGTTCGTTCTGTTTGATGAATTGGATGACTTTGGCGAGCGAGTCGGCATTGGTGTATTCAGGTTTGAGGGTCAGGATAATGGAGGCATTGAGGGGGTTGTCGGTATATTCTTCAAACTCGTTGCGGAGGAGTTTCTTGGTGATTTCGGTGTTTTCCTTGAGGGAAGAGACGCGGGAGGTGGCTACGAAAGGCTGATGCTTGAGGGTGAGCTCGTAGTCGCGGATGTCGGATTCGGGCACCGCTTGGTTGACAGTTTGTACCACGGTGGTGGAATCAACGGTAGTGGTGGTTTGCTGCGGGGTGGTGGCGAAAAACAGCACCTCAAGCTCGAGATTCTGGGAGATGTTCCGCAGATATTGCGTGGAAAAGACCGCCATGACCGCCAGCACGCCTACAAAAAACATGGAGAGGGCGATGCTGCAAATGGATCCAAGAGAGGAAAAAGCCAGTCTGGCTTTGGTGATTTTATCTAATGATTCCGGTTGTTTTCCCATTATAGTTGATGATTTTCTAATCAAAAAATAAACCCAATTTTTGAGGCTGCAAATATACATCAACTTTTTCAAATTTGGGCTATAAAAATGAAGGGAAATTTTACCTAAATGATAAATTCCACAGCTCGCCCTGATTAAAAAATAAGTTGTACCTTTGCCTTTCTGTTTTTTACCTCATAATGAAGAGATTTTTTCATTTTATTTTACTGATAATCAATTTTATACTGATTACACCGTTGAATGCGCAGAGCATCCGGCACATGCAGTATAATTTATTGTATTATACCGAAAACGGCGCCGGCGACTGCGACGAGACCACCAACAATCTGGACACCAAAGACCAGTCTTTTAAGACTATTGTAAAATATGTAATGCCGGATGTGTTGACGGTCAATGAGTTGGGAAAAGGAGAGGTCTATCCGCAGCGCATCCTCGACCATGTGCTGAATACCGACGGCGTGAATTATTTCGCCTACGCCCCCACGGTTTCCAACTCCAGCAGCAGCATCACCATCGGCAACGGGCTTTTCTACGACACCCGCAAGCTGGTGCTCAAAAGCACCTTCTATGTCTCCACCAGCGTCACCTACTTCAACGCCTACCGCATGTACTACCGCTCCAACGAGCTGGCACAGGGCGACACTGCGTTCATCACCTTCATCGTGTGCCACCTGAAGGCCGGCAACAGCTACGACAGCGAGCGACTGAACCAAGCGCGGCAGCTGATGAACCGCCTCATCAGCATCGGCATGGCCGACAACTACGTGCTGAGTGGCGACTTCAATGTGTATAACGCCTCCGAAGAGGCCTACCAGCATCTGGTGCATCACGACAACTCACTGGTGCGCTTCTACGACCCCATTGACCGCGAAGGCGAGTGGAACGACAATGCCAACTATGCAGACCTGTTCACCCAATCGACCCACTCGGGCAGCACCACCAACGGCTGCTACTCGGGCGGCGGCATGGACAACCGCTTCGACTTCATCCTCGTGTCGGACTTTGTGAAAAATGGTTCGCAAAAGGTGCGTTGTCTGCCCGGCACTTACCAAGCCCTCGGGCAGGACGGCATCCGGCGCAACGGCTCCATCATCAACCCCGCCAACACAGCCGTTCCCGCCAACATTGCCAATGCGCTCTACACCATGTCGGACCACCTGCCGGTGATTATGGACTACCAGATTGATGCCACCCTCTCGCTCAACGACCCCAGCCAGCTGCTACCCGTGCAGGTAGTGAATCCTGTCGGCGACCAGCTGCGGATTATTACGGATTTTACTTATAATGAAGAAATTACCATTGATATTTTCACCATCGACGGCCGCTTGCTGCACAGCGGGCGGTGCGTGGCCGACGGCAGCGTCATCACCCTCGCGTTTCCCTACGCGCCGGCGGTCTATCTTGTCTCCATCACCGACTCGCAAGGGCGAAAAGTGGTGAAACGGGTGGTGAAATCATAAATTCCTCATCATTACTAATGAATCTCATCATTCACTAAACCATACATCATGAACTTTCAATTGCATTCAGACTTTGCCCCGTCGGGCGACCAACCTACCGCCATCCAGCAATTGGTGGATGGACTGAACCGTGGCGACAAAGCGCAGGTGCTGCTCGGTGTCACCGGCTCGGGCAAAACTTTCACCATCGCGAACGTGCTGGCACAGGTCAACCGTCCCACGCTGATACTCAGTCACAACAAGACGTTGGCAGCGCAGTTGTACAGCGAGTTCCAGCAGTTTTTCCCTGAAAATGCGGTGGAGTACTACGTCTCCTACTACGACTACTACCAGCCCGAAGCCTATCTGCCCGTCAGCAACACCTATATCGAGAAGGATTTATCTATCAATCAGGAGATTGAGCGCCTGCGCCTCCGCACCACCAGCGCCCTGCTGTCGGGACGGCGCGATGTGGTGGTGGTGGCCTCTGTTTCTTGTATTTACGGTATCGGCAACCCCGACGATTTTGCCAAGAATGTCATCAACGTGCACCGCGGCATGACCATCAGTCAGGAGAGCCTGCTGCTGGCTTTCGTGTCGGGACTTTACACCCGCACGGAGCTGGAGTTGGAGCCGGCGAAGTTTCGTGTGAAAGGCGATACGGTGGATGTTTTTCCGCCTTACAGCGACAATGCTTTCCGGATTGTTTTCTGGGGGAATGAAATTGAGGAAATCTTCGAACTGGACCCGACGAGCGGCGCGAAAATCAATGTGCAGGAAAAACTCACCATCTATCCCGCCAACATCTTCGTCACCTCGCAGGACTCGATGAACACGGCCATCAGCGAGATACAGCTCGATTTAGGCAAGCAGGTGGAATATTTTAAATCAATTGGCAAACATTTGGAAGCCAAGCGTTTGGAAGACCGCGTAACGTATGATGTGGAGATGATGAAGGAGTTGGGCTACTGCTCGGGCATTGAGAACTACTCGCGCTATTTCGACCGGCGGCAGCCCGGCGAGCGTCCGTTCTGCATTTTGGACTTCTTCCCCGACGATTTTCTGTTGGTGATTGATGAAAGCCATGTCACCGTGCCGCAGATCGGGGCGATGTTCGGCGGTGACCGCTCCCGCAAGCAGAACTTGGTGGACTACGGTTTCCGTCTGCCGGCGGCGTTGGACAACCGGCCGCTCAAGTTCCATGAATTTGAAGCCTTGACGGGACAGACCATCTATATGAGTGCCACGCCGGCAGAGTACGAGCTGGAGAAATCGGAGGGAATCATTGTGGAGCAGGTGGTGCGACCGACAGGGTTATTGGATCCTGTGATAGAGGTGCGACCCGCTGACAATCAGGTGGATGATCTGTTGGAGGAGATTGAGAAGACGGTGGAGCAGCACGAGCGTGTGCTGGTGACCACCCTCACCAAGCGTATGGCGGAGGAGCTGACGGGCTACCTGATCCGCATCGGCATCAACACGCAGTACATCCACTCGGATGTGGAGACGCTGGAGCGGGTGGAGATTTTGCAGAACCTGCGGGCCGGCACGATTGATGTGCTGGTGGGCGTGAACCTTTTGCGCGAGGGGTTGGACCTGCCGGAGGTGTCGTTGGTGGCCATCATGGATGCCGACAAGGAGGGTTTCCTGCGGTGCGAGCGTTCGCTGACGCAGACGGCGGGGCGGGCGGCACGCCACGTGAACGGGCGCGTCATCTTCTACGCCAACACCATCACCAAGTCGATGCAGGCCACGCTGGACGAGACGGCGCGCCGCCGTGCGAAGCAGCTGGCGTACAACGAGCTGCACCACATCACGCCCCGCAGTGTGAAGAAAGCCGAGCCGGTGACGGCGGGCGGCCTGTTCAGCGGGATGACAGAGGGCGGCATGGCGATGGGCTCCCAGCAGGTAGCGGCCGAGCCGGTGGAGGCCAAGTACCTGAACGCCGAGCAGTTGCAGCACCGCATCAAGCAACTGAGAAAGCAGATGGAGGCCGCGGCGAAAGACCTCGACTTCAAGGAGGCCGGCCGCCTGCGCGACCTGATGAAAGAGGCCGAACGGCTGCTGAAAGAGCAGGGGTGATTTTATCCAAAAAAACATTGTATTTTTGCATCCTCAACTGATGCCTCCGTGGTGGGACATCCATAATCATTTTATAATGAGAAAAAAAGTAGATTTCTTAGTCATCGGCTCGGGTATCGCGGGCCTTTGCTTCGCACTGAAAGCCGCCAACTACGGCAAGGTTTGCATGATTACCAAAGCCAAGATTGACGACACCTCCACCAAGTACGCCCAGGGCGGCATCGCAGCGGTGATGTATAGCCCCGACACGTACGAAAAGCACATTCAGGACACTATGATTGCCGGCGACGAGCTTTCCGACCGTCATATCGTAGAAATCACCATCCGCGAATCCACGGAGCGCGTGATGGAACTGGTGGAATGGGGCGTGGACTTCGACAAAACACAGTCGGGCAAGTTCGCCCTCGCCAAGGAGGGCGGCCACTCCGAGTTCAGGGTGCTGCACCACAAGGACATCACCGGCTACGAAATCGAGCAGAAGCTGATTCTGGCGGCCCAGAAAAATCCTGACATCGAGATTTTAGACAACCATTTGGCGGTGGAAATCATCACCCAGCACCATTTGGGCGTGGAGGTGAACCGCCACACTGACGGCATCACCTGCTACGGGGCATACATCTATAATCCTCAGACTAAAGAAGTTGACACGATATTGTCGAAGGTAACCATGATGGCCACCGGCGGCATCGGAACCGTATATGGCAACACGACCAACCCCACAGTGGCCACTGGCGACGGCGTGGCGATGGTATATCGTGCGAAAGGTGCGGTGCGCGGCATGGAGTTCGTGCAGTTCCATCCCACCTCCCTCTACAATCCCAGCGAGCGTCCCTCCTTCCTCATCACAGAGGCCATGCGCGGGGCGGGAGCTGTACTCAAAACCAAAGAGGGCGAGAGCTTTATGAGCAAATACGACCCGCGCGGTTCGCTCGCCCCCCGCGACATCGTGGCCCGTGCCATCGACAATGAGATGAAGACCCGCGGTGTCGATCACGTCTATCTCGACACCACCCTCATCAAAAAAGAGGAGATGTTCGCACATTTTCCCAATATCTATGCCAAATGCCTCAGCATCGGCATCGACCCCACCAAAGAGATGATTCCTGTGGTGCCCGCTGCTCACTACTCCTGCGGCGGCATCCAAGTGGATGAGTGGGGCCGCTCCACCATCAGCCACCTGTACGCCTCCGGCGAGTGCGCCTCTACCGGTTTGCACGGTGCCAACCGTCTGGCATCTAACTCGTTGCTGGAAGCCCTCGTCTTCTCGCACCGCGCCTGCCTCAATGCTGTGGAGTCCATCAAAGAGATTGACTTCTGCGATGCCGTGCCCGACTGGAACACCGAAGGCACCGTGCTCAACGAGGAGATGGTGCTCATCACCCAGTCGATGAAGGAGGTGCAGACCATCATGTCGAGTTATGTGGGCATTGTGCGCTCCAACCTGCGCCTGCAGCGCGCTTTCGACCGACTGGAAATTCTGTACCGCGAGACCGAGGATCTGTACAAAAAGTCCATCCTCATTCCGGAGATCTGCGAGCTGCGCAACGTCATCAACGTAGGCTACCTCATCATCCGCAACGCCATGGCGCGCAAGGAGAGCCGCGGCCTGCACTACTCGCTCGACTATCCCGAGCACCGCGATGTGAGCCAGGTGACCGAAGATAAATTGTAAGAAAGTCCTATTCCCAACGAAACACAACAGCTATGAATCAAGAGGTTTTTATTCACGAGACGGCAGTGGTGGACGACGGCTGCCGCATTGGCGCGGGCAGCAGGGTATGGCATTTCTCGCATCTGATGAGCGGTGCGGTACTGGGCGAAGGCTGCAACATCGGGCAGAACGTGTTCATCGCTTCGGGGGTGACGTTGGGCAATGGGGTAAAGGTGCAGAACAACGTGTCCATCTATGAAGGTGTAATTTGCGAGGATGATGTGTTTCTCGGTCCTTCGATGGTGTTTACCAATGTGGTGAACCCGCGCAGCAGCGTGTGTCGGAAGGATGAGTTTGCGGCTACCCGTGTGGGACGCGGTGCCACTATAGGGGCGAATGCCACGGTGGTTTGCGGCCACAACATCGGCGAGTATGCCTTTGTGGGTGCCGGTGCGGTGGTGACGAAAGACGTGCCGTCGTATGCGCTGATGGTGGGTAATCCGGCGTGCCAGACGGGTTGGATGAGCCGTCGGGGCTGCAAGCTGGTTTTCGACGAAACCGGCGAGGCCGTTTGTCCCGAGTCGGGCGAAAAGTACCGGCTGGAGAACGGGGAGGTTTGTTGCATGAGTAATTTCTGATTTTTTTGTTGTGAGGGTTCACATTTCTGTTGTGAAGGGATAAATTTTCTTGAAATTTGTGTACTTTTGCCGATGGTATTTTCAATGTAGTTTTTATTCATCATTTAAAACCCCTTTATTATGAAAAAGTTAGCCCTCGTATTCTATGCTGTCGCCGTGTTGATGATGGCATGCAACAAGGAAGAGCCTACCCCTAACGAGATAGATGAAGCCCATGCTGCTCCCGTGCAGAATTATCCCTCCACGGCGGAAGTGATCTACGATGCGTTGACCGATGTCGACGGCAACCATTATGATGCGGTAAAAATCGGCAATCAGATATGGATGGCCTCCAATTTGCGCACCACCCGCTATGCTGATGGTGAGGTAATACCTGACGGTAAAGATGCCAATAGCATGAAAGATCCTTATAGATATCAACCACAGGGCGATGTGAGGTCTTGTGGGTATCTGTATAACTGGATAGCTGTAATGCGTGGGAGGACGATTTCTTCAGAATCTAATCCAAGCGGTGTACAAGGTATCTGTCCAAATGGATGGCATGTTCCGAGCGATGCTGAATGGGTTCAGCTGATGGATTATTTAAGCAGTCATAGTGAGTTTGTTTGTAACGGTTCTGGGGCTAACATCGCGAAATCGTTGGCGGATGACCGTGATTGGAATCCCGATACGTGGGATTGTTCGGTTGGTAACGATTTGAGTGCCAATAATACTACAGGGTTTTCGGCACTCCCTGTTGGTGTTTTTTCTGAAGCTAATTACTATGGTATAGGCAATAGTACCTGTTTTTGGACCACTACTATTGATTGTCCTACTAAGTCCACTTACAGAAATATGATGTACGCTCTTCCAACCGTTAATAAAAACTGTGGACTTAGATCTGTTGGAAATTCGGTACGATGCGTGAAAGACTAATTCCCCTTTTATGAGAACCACCTCAATGATTTTCGCCGCCGGCCTCGGCACCCGCCTCTATCCGCTCACCAAAGACCGTCCCAAGGCCCTCGTGGAGGTGAACGGCAAAACCCTGCTCGAAACGGTCATCGGCCGTATCACCGCCGCCGGAATCCACGATATCGTGGTTAACGTGCACCATTTCAGCGACTTGATGAAGCAGTTCATCGCCACTCACTCGTTCGATGCCGACATTCGCATCTCCGACGAGACCGACCTGTTGCTCGACACTGCCGGCGGACTCAAATTCGCCGAACCGCTCTTCCAAAACAGCGACCATATCCTGCTCCACAACGTGGACATTCTTTCCAATATCAATCTTAACCAATTGATAGACTACCATTTGCAAAGTAATGCCATGGCCACTTTGGCGGTACGTGAACGCACCACTTCGCGCTATCTGCTGTTTGAGCACGACACTATGCGGCTGTGTGGGTGGGAAAATGTAAAAAGCGGAGAGAAACGGGTGGAAATGCCCATGCAGCACGAATATCCGTTGGGTTTCAGCGGCATTCACGTGGTGCGCCGCGACATCCTCGACCACATCCCTGCCGGTGTGAAACTCTCGATGACCCCGCTGTACATTGACCTTGCCTCCCGGTACCTGATTCAGGGCTACCTGCACCAGCAAGACGACTGGATGGATGTGGGGAAATATGAGGATGTGGTGAAACTCAAAATTTAATAACCATGATGAGAAAGTTTTTTTTCACCGGACTGCTGATAATCTTATTATTCTCCGCTACAGCACAAGAAAAAAAGGCTTCCTACAACTCTATAATCAGTCCGACTGTCGAGCTTCAGGCGGGCACACATATCGCATTGGCGTACCCCGAACAAGACGTGCAACGCCACTTTATGGGGAATGGCAGTTTGCTGCTGGGGTGCGATATATTGCTTCCTCGAGGTATGCTTACTTTTTGTACAGGCTTCAAAGTTGGACATCACCATTACACTGCATCTGCTTATCAAATGAATGCTTTTTTCTACGGAATTCCTCTGTTAGCTGGATATGAATATCTATTTCCTTCGCAGATTTCTATTTGGGGGCAAGTGGGCTTATCATTTTATAAATTGGGAACATACAATCTAAAACTTGTGGGTAAAACAAGCGGGCTTCCGTATCAGCAGCAAGTGGAAGAGTGTCTGAAAAACCGATGGTGGCATACGGCTGATATTGAAATGGGATTGGGTTATCAGTTTCATAGGAATCTTTCTTTTAGAGTGTCCCTCTGTGCCCTTATTCCCTTTCGTTCTACAAAAGATAATCCCTATCTCATTGTAGCCAACACTATTCGTCCATTGATGGGACTTAAAATGGGTTTGAAATGGAACATTCTGTCACGTTAAGGTAAAATCTTTTATTTTTGCAACTTGATTTTTTTACTGTTTAATGATTAGTAAAGCTAAAATTTCCGAACTCAAAAAGTTGTCGCAGAAGAAGTTCCGTGCGGAAAGCGGGCTTTTTATTGTGGAAGGCACCAAGTCGGTGGAGGACTTGTTGGCCTCCTCGATGGAGGTGGAGGAGCTTTTTGCCACCACGAGCTGGCTGCAGGCGCACCACAGCCAGCTCGCTGGCATCACTGCAGTTGAAGTTACTGACACTGAATTGGAGCGCATCACCGCGTTGACCACCCCGCAGCAGGTGCTGGCCGTGGTGCGCACCCCACACTTCACCCCCGCCGACCTCGACTTTGCCGATGCACTGCTTGTGCTCGACGGCATCCGCGACCCGGGCAACCTCGGCACCATCCTCCGCACCGCCGACTGGTTCGGTTTCCGGCAAGTACTCTGCTCGACCGACTGCGTGGAGTGGACCAATCCCAAGACTGTGCAGGCCACCATGGGGTCGTTTGCACGGGTAAAAGTAGTGTATGCCAACCTGCCCGAATGCTTGTCGCAGCCGCAGGTGCAAGGCCGCATTTTTGGCACATTCATGCAAGGAGAACCTATTCAAAATATTGATTTCCAAAAGAATGACATTCTCGTCATCGGCAACGAGGGCAAGGGTATATCGCCTGAGGTGGCCCAGTGCGTGCAGCAGCGTGTAAGCGTGCCGCTCGCCTCCGCCAACCCGAGCCATGCCGAGTCGCTTAACGCCTCCATTGCCGCTGCCATCGTGATGTACGAGTTCAGAAGATAATCCATCATAAAATCCTCACCATTATGAAAAAATTACTTTTACCCCTCATTCTATTTCTGCTAACTTTCAGTAGCTTGGCGCAGGAATCTTCTTCCACGGAACCCCAACGCAAAAATGGGGTCACGGTTTCTGATACCCTTATCAAAGGCATTCCGTTCAGGTGCTACCAATATTATTTTGCATCCGCCGACCGCGATAAGGATTACACCCTCGTGCTGCCCATGCCCGAAACCGACCTGGCGGTGTCGAAAATCAGACGCAAGCTGCTGGGCAACGGCTATAGTGAGAATTATGAGCAACAGTTGCGAGAGGAGTTCGCCGCCGACAGTTCTGAAGCTGCCTTGAATCCTACTGCAGAAAAAGACCCCTATGAAAACGAGAATTATATCGACATAATTTTTACTGTTTTCCCCACCCTGATTGAGGGAGATATCATCATTTTCTCCTCATACATTAATGAGTATTTCGGTGGCGCTGCACATTCCACGTGGGCATTTTTTAATGATGTTTTCAATCTTTCTACGGGCGAACGTATCACGCAGGATGACATCTTGGATGCTTCCGAGGAGCATCGGAGTATAGTGGCCCATAAGTTGTATGAGCTTTTGAATGAATATACGGAAGGAGGTCATTACGCAGATGGTTCTGAAATGCTCAACGACAATTTTTATTTTACTGATAAAGAACTGATTTATGCCTATACTCCCTACGAGGTGGCGGCTTATGTGTATGGCGAGCCCGAGCTATCACTCCCCAAAAAGTGGCTGAAACCCTACCTCAAGAAGGATGGTCCCCTGTACCAATACTGGTTCGGGAAAAAGAAGGGGAAGAAGAAGTAACGGGGAAAACTATCGCTCGAAAATCTTGTATTTCGCCAGTCCCCACTTCTGCCAGCGGTAGCAGAAGGAGGTGTGGATGACGCCAAAGCCGTATTGGCAGCTGCGACGGAAATTGATGGACGAAGCCTCCGGAAAGTATCGGGTCGGACAGGTGATTTCCGCAATCTCGTAGCCAGCATAGAAAATCTGTGCCAGCATCTGGTTGTCGAACACGAAGTCGTCGGAGTCGGCCATGAAGTTGATGCTTTCCAACACCTCTTTCGAGAAGGCGCGATAGCCGGTGTGATACTCTGCCAACTTCTGGTTCATCACGATGTTCTGCAAGGCGGTAAGGCACCGGTTGAAAAAGTACTTGTAAATAGGCATGCCGCCTTTCCGTGCGCCCTTGCCGAGAATGCGTGACCCGAGCACCACAGGATATACGTTGTTGGCGATGAGGTGGCACATCGACTCTATCAACCGCGGATCATACTGATAGTCAGGATGCAACATCACCACAATGTCGGCACCAAGCGAGAGCGCCGTTTGGTAGCAGGTCTTCTGGTTGCCGCCGTAGCCCTTGTTCCGGTCGTGGCGGATGATGTGGCGGATGCCGAGCCTCTTGCCTACCTCCACGGTGTCATCACGCGAACAGTCGTCCACCAGCACCACCTCGTCCACGATGTCGAAAGGAATCTCGTGGTAGGTCTTTTCGAGGGTGTCGGCGGCGTTGTAGGCCGGCAGTACGACGCATATTTTCTTGTTCTTAAGCATCTTTTGCGGAATGGGGCGATAACTTTTTCAGCGCGTTGAGGATGTTGGTATCCTTGTGATACACATCGTTGCGGTAATGCACATCTCCGTTCGGTCCGATGAAGGCGGTATGGTACTCGATGAAGACGGGCATTTTTTTGGCAAGAGAAATGCCTGTAGGACGCAGCGGACGGTAGAAAGAGGCCTCTTCAGGGGAAAGGCTGTTGAAATATTTCTCCTCGCGTTCCTGCCGCTTTTCCAAATACTTCTCGCCCTCTTCAGTGGTGGGTTCATTGCCGAGGATGATGGAGATCTCTTCCAGACGGGTGGAGTCGTAGCCGTTCATCTCAAACAGTACGGCGGCCAGCTCCGCGGAGGACTGCACGCGCACGCAGCCATGACTGAAGTCGCGTTTGCGGTGGTTGAACGCCCCCGGGTTGTTGGTGCTGTGAAGATAGACCGATTCCGTATTCGGTATGTTGAACTTATAGAGTCCCAGCGCGTTATGTTTCCCTGAAGTTTGTGTCAGCTGGTAGGGGATGTTTTTCTGGCTCACCTTCTTCCAGTCAATATTTTCAGGATGCACCTGCTTCTTGGTGCGGTTGTCGGTGATGTACAGTCTCTCCTTCTTGCATACGCCAACACAGTTTTTCACCATCTTGTAATAATACTCGTCTTTGATGATGCTGTAGGGGATGCGCCATTCGGGATTCAGCACAACGCTGTTGATTTCGCTGTAGAGCAGCGGCGATTCGGACTTCACGGCGGGTAGGATGCCATTCACGCGGCACGAGTCCTCCGCTTTTTTGCGGCGGTACTTGCCGCAGCATATCTTCGAGCGCAACGCGACGGTGTCGTCGCAGCGGGCTTCCAGCATGAAGTCAGGGATGTTCACCGCGATGAAGGTAGAGCCTTTCTTGTGGCGGGTTTGCCACCGGCATCGTTCCATGTTGGCCGCCAGCATGTCAATGTACTCCTGCGGTGTGCGGTTGAGGGCGCGGAAGGTCTCTTCATCAAGCTTCCGGCTGGTCGGGATGCCACGGTTCACGCGGAAACGGTTGATGGCCGGCATCAGCACCTTGCCCAATGTGTCGCTGGGAGTGTAGCTGCTGCTAATTTCCTGCAACTGCAGCAATCGTTCGCCAATCAGATGCACGTTGCGTACGCACTGGCCGGAGTCAGCACTGAAGAAAGGAATGGTGTCCCATTTTTCCTCCCGTAAATCCAAGAATTTGCGCATCTCCTTCGCCAAAGCCAAATAGACGGTGTCGGTGGGCTGCAGCGATTTTAGATGTGTGGTGCCTTTCGAGGCCTCCTGCATGGCTTTCGCGACAAACTCTTGCGTGATGGTGTCCATCTCATAGAGCCATTTTCCGCCATTCACCTCTTTGGGATCTGTGGCACCATATTGCATCGTCTTGGCATACAATACGTTGGCACGTGCCATCAGGATTTCCACATCGCTCAGCTTGCGGTATAACTCCTTCGCACTGCCAATATCCCCCTTCTTCAGTTGCTCAATGTTTTTCCGAACTATCTCACCTCCAAACATCTCCTCTGGCAAACCATGTTCTTCGGCATGGCTGTACAATTCCAGATACTCTTCCACCAACTTTTCCTGCAAACCATTGGCAGTCCAGATGGGTTCTTTGGTCTGTTGGTAATGCTCTTTTACCCATTTTGAAAATATTAAATCATTATCGGATAATGAGTTAATGCTTTTTATCAGTTGCTCCTGGTAATCTTTCTCAACATAATATTTTCGAAAGACTTTCCAGTCGGGAGTTTCTTCCGTGCCGGCCCCGCCTTTTTTGCAGGCGGACAGCAGCAGCGACAGAAGGGTGAAAAGGATGAAGAGGCGCTGGAGGCGTTTCATATAATATCAATATGGTTTTACTGATGGTTCTCGTGGAACAGCCGTGCACGTTCCTCCAAAGCGGGGAACTGGTTGCGGTTGACCAGCGACACGCAGGCGCGGAGGCCTTCGGTGCGGGTGCTGTTGCAGGAAGCCAACGAGATGGCGCTGATGCCATAGAAGAGCAGGTCGTGCAGCAGCTCCTCGCCGGTGAGTCCGGGATAGGAGAGGGTGAAATAGAATCCGTCGGCAATCTCCTCTTCGCCATCGTGGTCGTACACAATCTTGAAGCCGTTGTCGGTGAAGATTTTTTTCATGATATGGGCCTTTTCCGCATACTCGCGCACGTCGTCGAGGTAGTTGTAGGTGCCGTCGTTGCAGGCTTTGAAGATGGCTGCAAGGGCGAACTGAGCCGAGTGGGAGGTGCCGGAGCTGACGGCGTACACGGCGCCGTTGATCATGGCACGGCGCAGCATCGGATGGCCGAAATAGGGCACGAGATCCGGGAACTCGCGGCTGCCGAACTTGTCGGAGACCGCCAGCACGGCGATACGCTCGCCGGCATAGCTGAAGGCCTTCGAACCGGAAATCATCAGCGCGTAGTTGTCGGTGTATTTTCCAACGGAGGGCTGGAAGGGCGGCACGCCGGGCTTGGAGATGTCGCGGCGGAAGTCCATTCCGAAATAAGCCAAGTCCTCAATCACGCACACATCGTACTGGGTGGCCAGCTCGCCGATGATGCGGAGCTCCTCATCCGTGAAGCATACCCATGACGGGTTGTTGGGGTTGGAGTAGATGATGGAGTGGATGTTGCCCTTCTTCAGGTAGCTCTCGAGTTTGGCACGCAGCTTGTCACCACGGTAATCGTACACGTCGAAGGTCTCGTACTTGAGACCGAGGATCTTGTGCTGGTTCTTCTGCACGGGGAAGCCGGGGTCGATGAAGAGGGTGGTGTCTTTCTGCTTCTCGCGG
>JBGURX010000050.1:0-16171 GCA_045132235.1 Bacteroidales bacterium | reverse complement strand
TTCTCAATTCTCAAATTATTTGTACTTTTGCACTTTCAATAATTTAGGCAAAGTGTTGCAGCGAGTTAAGGAAAACGGTTTCGGATGGTATGAAAAATGGATGCTGAATGTATTGATTGTCAGTGTCTTGGTTCTTGGCATACAGCCGCTTTCCGCTCAGTTCTACAACGGCTCCCAGCTCTCTTTCGGGAAAAATCGTGTGCAGTATCAGGACCAGAACTGGGAATATTACCGCACCGAACAGTTCGACGTTTATTTCTACCCCACCGGCAAGGAACTGGCCGAGTATGTGCTTTGGAAAGCCCCTTCAGAGATCGACGAGATTGAGAAGATGCTCAACTATACCTCTACGAAGAAGATACAGTTCATCGTCTATAACACCCAGTCGGATTTCCGTGAGTCTAATTTCGCCTACGACAACGAGGATTTTTATAACCAAGGCGGTGTCACCAATATTTATGGCACCAAGGTTTACCTTTATTTCGATGGCGACCGCTCGCATTTCGACCGGATGCTGCGGGCGGGCATTATGAACCTCTATGCCCACTGGGTCATCAATGGCACGTCGGTCGGGGCCAACATCTCTTCCGAGAGCCTGTTGGATGTGCCCAACTGGTACTTCTCGGGACTTTCTTCCTACATCGGTGAGGAGTGGAACAGCACCGTGGATGCCTATGTGAAAAGTGGTATCCTGACAGAGAAGTATGCTGATTTCGACGAACTTTCGCCGGTGGACGCCATGTACGCCGGGCATTCCTTCTGGAAGTATGTGGGCGATCGCTTCGGCAAGTCGGCCATCCCGGCCATCCTGTTCGCTACCCGCTCGTACCGCAGTCACGAGCGCGGATTCTACAACGTGACAGGAACTCCCTATAAACAACTTCTAATTGATTGGTACAGATATTATTACGTTCTCTATAAAAAAGACCTTAAACGCAACAAACCTGAAGGCGATGGTCTGCTGAAGCGTCCCAAGGTCAAGCGCGACTACAGCCAGTTCCGCCTTTCGCCCGACGGCAAGAGCTACGCCTACATCACCAACGAGGCCGGCAAGGTCATCATCTGGGTGAAGAAGGAGGACGAGGAGAAGCCGCGACGCATCTTCCGCCGTTTCCACAAAACCGAGGACAATCCCGACCTCTCCTTCCCGCTGCTGGCATGGCATCCCAATGGCAACATATTGGGTTTCACCATCGAAGATGCCGGCCGCTGTTATTATTATCCTTATAATATTGAAGAAAAAAAATGCGAGAAACGCCTGCTGGTGGATGTGGAGAAAATCACCGACATCTCCTTCTCCACGGATGGCAAGCTGCTGCTTTTCTCCGGCTTCCAGAAAGGACAGTCCGACATCTTCGTCTATAGCCTCCGCGCCCGCACCTTCCAGAATCTTACCAACGACTTTTACGACGATTATGCCCCGCGCTTCATCAACGGCAACAAGCAGATTGTATTCTCCTCCAACCGTCCCGACAACCAGCTCCACCCCAAGGTGCGCTTCGACCAGTTGTCGCCCCAGCGCAACTACGACCTTTTCATGTATGACTATTCCACCAAATCGTCTGATTTGATGCAGCTTACCTATACGCCGAATGCCAAGGAGACGGATGTTCGCGTGCTGGCCGACGGCGGCATCACCTACCTGAGCGACGAGAACGGCATCCGCAACCGCTGTGTGGCGCAGTTCGACAGCACCATCAGCCGCATCGACACCGCCATCCATTACGCCTATTATGCCAACAGCGAGGTGGTGACCAACCGCGCCTACAGTATCTTGGAGCAGGACTACTCGCCCGAAACCGGTCAGGTGGCGGAGGTGATGCTGAGAAAGGGTGTGAAAAGATTGTATATCAATCCGATAGAGAATGAGCCGTTGGCTACTGAGCTTACCAAGGCTGCCTTTGCTGAGCAGATGGCCGTGGCGCAGGCCCGCCGCGACAGCATCCTGCAGGCCAGCCAGAAAAGTGCCTCTATGGGAGTGCGGCACAGAGGCTTCCGTCAGGTGCGCCGCAGCGACCTCGCGGGCCATCGTGCCGATGAGCTGTCCGAGCCCAGCGACAGCAACGCCTTCACCCGCGTCGCCGCTCGCAACTATTACACGCAATTCTCCATCAACAAGCTGGTAACACAGGCCGACTTCAGCTTCCTCAACACCACCTACCAGCAGTTTACCGGCGGCACATCGCCCATCTACCTCAACACGGGCATCAATGCCCTCGTTATGGTGGGCATCAACGACCTTTTCGAGGATTACCGTATCACGGGCGGCTTCCGCCTCTCGTTCGACCTGCAAAGCAACGAGTTCATGTTCAGCTACGAAGACCTCCACCGCCGCCTCGACCATCAGGTGGTCATCTACCGGCAGAGCATCAAATCCACTATCGGCGACTATTACTACAAACAGCATGCCAACAGCATCTTCTATATCATGAAGTACCCCTTCGACAAGTTCAACAGCCTGCGCCTGACGCTCACCGGCCGCTACGAGACCAACATCATGGCGGGTCTTAACGACTACTCGTTGAAGATGCCCGACGAGCGGCACGTGTGGGGCGGCGTGAAGCTGGAGTACGTTTTCGACTCGTCGAAGGAACTGTTCACCAACCTGTGGCGGGGCAGCAAAGTCAAGCTATGCTTCGAGTACCAGCACCGCGTGGACCGCGACAACATGTATCTTTTCGTGGCGGGAATCGATGTGCGCAAGTCGGTGAAGGTGTTCCGCAACATGACGTGGGCGACGCGCTTCGCCGCTTCCACCAACTTCGGCAGCAGCCGCCTCGTGTATTACATGGGCGGTGTGGACAACTGGATTTTCGCCAAGTTCAATAGCGACATCTGGGTGGATCAGAGCAAGAACTACGCCTACCAGACGTTGGCCACCAACATGCGCGGTTTCCAACAGAACATCCGCAACGGCACCTCCTTTGCGCTGCTCAGCACCGAGTTACGCATCCCCTTCGTGCAGCTGATTGCCCGCCGGCAGATTTCCAATCAGTTCCTCAACTCGCTGCAGCTGGTGCTGTTCGGCGATGTGGGTACTGCTTGGACGGGTGTGACGCCATACTCCGACGACAACTGCCTCTATACCCGCTGGGTGTATGCCGGCGACATCACGGTGCGGGTGAAACGGCAGGTGGAGCCTATCATCGGGGGATTCGGCCTCGGTCTGCGCGCCAGCCTGTTCGGCTATTTCCTGCGATTGGATTATGCGTGGGGCGTGGAGGATTTCAAGATAGAGGATAAGACGGGAATGCTACATTTTTCAATAGGATTGGATTTTTAATAAATTGATAATTAAAACGTTATTTTATAAATAAAAACAAAATTATGAAAACAAAAGTTGCAATTATTGGTTATGGAAACATTGGTCGTGCGGTGGAGCAGGCGCTCCTCGCAGCAGACGATATGGAATTGGTGGGCATCTTTCATCACAACGATGACATGAATGCCGTGCAGGCGGATGTGGCGGTGTTGTGTACCCCCACCCGTGAGGTGCCCGACTTTGCGGAGAAGCTGCTGGCACGCGGCATTTCCACCGTTGACAGTTTCGATATCCACACGCAGATTGTGGAGCTGCGCCGCCGCCTGATGCCGCAGGCCAAGGAGCATAAAGCGGTCAGCATCATTGCGGCCGGCTGGGACCCGGGTTCCGACTCGGTGGTGCGTGCCCTCCTGCAGGCCATTGCCCCGAAAGGACTTACTTACACCAACTTCGGTCCCGGCCGCAGCATGGGACACACCGTGGCTGCCAAGGCCATCGCCGGTGTCAAGGATGCGCTGTCGATGACCATCCCGCTCGGCTCGGGCGTGCATCGCCGCATGGTGTATGTGGTGCTGGAGGATGGCGCCGACTTCGCCACCGTGGAGAAAAACCTCTTGGCCGACGACTATTTCGCCCACGACGAAACCCACGTGGTGCAGGTGCCCTCCATCGATGAACTCAACAACGTGGCTCATGGCGTCAACCTTGTGCGCTCGGGCGTGAGCGGAACCACTCACAACCAGCGGTTTGAGTTCAATATGGCCATCAACAATCCCGCCCTTACCGGTCAGGTGCTGGTGGCTTGCGCCCGTGCCGCTGCGCGCCTCGTGGCTGCACAGCGCTATGGAGCCTATACGATGATTGAAATCGCGCCCATAGACCTGCTGCCCGGCGAAGCCGAAAGCTGGGTCGGCAAGTTGGTATAACAGAAGAAATTATTGTTGCAGGGCCGCGTTCAACTCGCTGATATAGTCGTAGAGTTCTTCGCGGCCTTTTCCTGTTTCTGCAGAAGTGAGGAAGTAGGGAGGAATCTCTTCCCAAGTCTCCAACATTTTATTTTTGAACAGCTGCACGTTGCGCTGCACTTTGCTATTGGAGATTTTGTCGGTTTTGGTGAAAACAAGGGCGAAAGGCACTCCGTTTTCCCCTAATTTGTTGATGAAATTGATGTCGTTGTTCTGGGGCTCCAAACGGGAGTCGATCAGCACAAACACCAGCTGCATGTTCTCGCGTTGGGTGAGATACTGGTCGATCATCACCACCCATTTCTCGCGCTGTGTTTTCGAAACGCCGGCGTAGCCATACCCGGGCAGGTCCACCAAATACCAGCTCTTGTCAATCAGGAAGTGGTTGATGGTCTGGGTTTTGCCAGGTTTGGAAGAGGTCTTGGCCAATGATCTGTTGTTGGTCAGCATGTTGATGAGGGAAGATTTTCCCACATTCGACCTTCCGATGAAGGCGTATTCAGGAAGAGTGGGGGACGGGCATTTGCGCCAGTCCACCGCACTCTGCAAATATTCGGCTTGTTGGATGGGCATATTAGTATTTTGCGATTTTGGAGGTGCCTACCAGCTGCTGACCGCTGACAATCTTCAGCAGGTACATGCCGGTTGACAGGCTGTTGAGGTTGAGAAGGGTGGATGCCTCGTCGATTTGTCCTGAGGTGACCAGTTGGCCCGACAGGTCGTAAATCATGTAGCGGGCGGTTTTCTGCTGCAGGAAATCCTCATCCACTTGAATGTTGAGCTGTCCGGTGGTGGGGTTCGGGAAGGCGAGGAAGTGGGCTTCTCCTTCCGTGTAGTCATTGATTTTGTCGCTTTCCAGCACGGTGATGTTGTCGATATAGACATGGTCGAGGGTGAAGGTCATGAGGTCGCCGGCCATGCACTTCGATTCGAAGGTGATGCTGTGCAGGCTTCCCACCTTGTCGCACAGGTTGATGGCGCGGGTGGTGAAGGGGTCGTTGGAGCCGGTGGCCGGGTAGTAGTTGGGGCTGGCGGGTTCGTCATCCACCAGCACGCGCATCAGGCTCGACATGTGGAGGTCAACGTCCGTGTCGATGTAGCCGCCGAGCAGGCTCTGGTAGATGTCCACACCCGACTGCTGTTTCAGGTCGAACTGGATGGCGAACTGGGCGAGGTCGGTGGCGTCGGCGCAGAAGGTGATACGTGCGTTCAGGTTCGGGTTCACACCCCACCAGTCGTCGTTTTCCGGGAACTCAAGCTGGTCGTAGTATTCCATGGCGTTGCCGCCGGTCACCTTCACCAGCTTGCCGTCGTTGTAGCCGCTCAAGTTGCCGATGGTGAGCGATGCCCAGTCTCCGATTTCGGTGTAGTAGAACTGGTTGGTGCTGGAGGCATCGAAGGTGAGTCGCATGTCGGGCATTGCGTTGATGGGGAGCGGTTTGACCACTATCTTGCTCACGACGTCGTCGGAGGCATCAATGTCGCCCGGGTTCAGCGAGTAGAGGCGTACCGTGGTGCGCGGTGTGGCGGTGAAGTCGGCGAGGGTTTGGAAGGTGTAGGTCAGCGTGTCAGCTGAAGTTACGGTATGGTCGAGCACCACCCATTCGGAAATGGTGTCGCCGTTGTTGAGTTTGTAACCGATCAGCACCGAGTCGCCTGCCATGATGGAATCGCAGATGTCAAAGGTGACCGCGCAGACAATCGGGGTGGTTTCGGTGAGGAAGCAGGAAGATACCGGTGAGACGAGGCTCACGATATGCACGTCGGAGTTCTGGTAGATGCGGTTTTCAAAGGTGTAGTTCATCAGGCTGTCGGTGTAGCCGATGGTGTTGTCGCTCTTGATGAAGATGTTGAGACGGTGCTGTCCGAGAGAGGAAGCGTCGATGGTACGGTTGAATACCAGCGTGAAGTTCTCGCCCGGCTCTACCGTTTCGGTCAGGACAACGGTGTCAAGGATTTCGGTGGTCTGATCGACCATGATTCTCACTTGGATGGCGGTGCCGGCCGCGAGGGGCTGGTCGCACGAGTTGTAGGTGAGCTCCAGTGCGATGGGCTCGGCGTCGCTCATGGCGCAGGCCGTGACGGGGGAGAGCACTTCCGACACGTAGAGGATACTGTCGGAGTAGCGGTGGCCCAAACCAACGGCGTTCCATGCTTCGGCCACGGTATAGACTTCAGGAGAACATTCTCCGTAGAGTTGTTCAGCCACCAGCAGCGAAAGTTCGCGGGTGTCTGCGTAGTTGGAATATTCCGTCAGGTTCTCGGTGAGGGTGTAGAAAGCAATGCGGGCGGCTTTCTCTTTCCCAACGGGAATCACGTTGTAGTGGAAGCCGTTGTCGTTGGTGCCTTCGCCGCCTTCGCACAACAAATAGAACCAATAGTTGGCAATACCGCTGTTGGTATGAACGCCACCATTGTCGGAATTGTCTGATACCCAGTACTGTCCATGGTAGGTATCGGGATTCTGGTTGGCTTTGGGATTGGACATGTCGCGGAAAGCGCTGCCCAGCTCGTCGCCGATGGTCCATTTCAGGGTGTCGATGGCATAGTCGGCGATGATGGCGCCGAACATGTCGCTGAAGGCTTCGTTCAGCGCGCCTGATTCGTCCATATAGACGAGGTTGGCGGTGTATTCGGTGAGGCCGTGGGTGATTTCGTGGCCGCACACCGACATGAAGGTGAACTGCTTGCCGCCGGTACCGTCGCCGTAGAACATGGCACCGTCATTCCAGCAGGCATTCTCCACATCAGTACCGAGATGTACGTAGCTCACAAGACGCAGACCATTGTTGTCAATACTGTTGCGTCCGAAAGTCTCATAGTAGTAGTCGTAGGTCTTTTCTGCTCCGTAGTGTCCTGAGTTGGCCACGGAGTCGGTGTCGAAATAGTTGTCGCTTTCCACCACGTCAATGGCATTCTGTGTCGGGAATTCCATGAGTGAACCCTGATGGTTGAGCGAGCGGGTGTAGATGCCGTTGCCTTCGCCACGGGTGTTTTCGCGCAGTACAAACTGGTTGGGAGCTACCGAGTCCACCGTGATGGTGCGCTCGCCATTGTAACGTGTTTTGGCTTGCACCTCCACATTCACGGTGCGGTTTTTCTGCAAAACATCCAAAATCTCGCCAGTCGTAGCATCAATATAGTAGGTCATGCTCTGGAGAGGCGTCAATGAAAAAACACTCATTTCGTAAGCCAACCGGTAGTCGCGGGCATCCCCGGAACCATTGTGGCTGTAGAACATCAGCTTCGGGGTGGGGTAGTAGGTGGCCTTGTCGTCCTGTTTGGTCTCTTTCAAATCATTCTCCAACCCTTCATTCTCCCATGCATACTGGGTTGCCCCAGTGGTCAGGATGGCCAGCTGTACAGCGTCGTCGGCGGGGAAGATGGGAACGAACGGTTTCTGGAAATGGCAGACAATCAAACCATTGGCGTATGTAACAACACCATTCTGCTCATGCAGGATGAAGGTGGCTCCGTGGATGGGAACGCCCATATAGTGTTGCTGGTAACGGTAGGAAATGATGCCGGCCTGCTCCTCTGACTTTTCACGCAGTACCATGTCGTCCGCTTGCGAAAGTCCCAGCTGCTTCTGGAAAGTCTGGAAGAAGGTGGCGGCAGGCACTTGGTACTGTTGGTGCATGACGAGAACACGCCCTTGGGACTTCAGCGTGGCGATGTCTTTGATTTCGGAGGGGTAGTTGGGACTTGCGGCTCCGTTGCTTTGGGCGAATCCGGCCATGCAGAGCAGCACGGCAATCAGGGTGAGGAATGTTTTTTTCATATTATTATAAAAAATGTTATCGAAAGAAAAATTAAATGAATGTGTTTTAGAAGGATACGTTCACCACTTCCAGTGCCTTTACCTTGGGAATGGTATATTCTTCTTTGCCTTTGAAGATGCCCTTGGCGGTCTTGGCTTCAAGTTTGCCGATCTGGTTGAGGCGCACCTTGAAAGTGGTGATGGATTTGCCAGCGGCCTGTCCGATGTATTCGCCAGCGATGTAGATGTCAAGCGGGGTGCCTTTGGTATTGTCCACTACGAGCGAGTAGGTCACTTCGGTGCCGATGAGCTTCTGGGCAAGGTTGCCGGCCACATTGATGACCGTGTTGAGGTCTTCAAGGCTGGAGACTTCGCGGGCGGTGGCCAGCACGATGGCTTTCTCCACGTCGATCAGACGGGCTTGGATGTAATATTCGCCTTTGTAAACGGTGAGGTCGGCCACGCAAACGAGGTCCACGCCGAACTGGCGGCCCAGCTCGCAAATCTGGGTGTCGTCAACCGTTCCGCCGCGCTGGTACTCCTGCTCCTTGTTGATACCCGACAGGAATTCGGTGGTGCGCTCGATGGCACTGTACTGCTCGGTGGCAACAAAGGCGGCCACGATTTCGCTGCCCACCACTTTCTTGGTCTCACGGGGCACTTGGTCGGTAGAGGTGACATAAATGGCCACTTTGGTCTGCGCAAAAAGCAGGCACGGAAGCAGCATGATCGCTACGATAAAGAATCTTTTCATATTTTTTGAATTTGGGTGCAAAGATACGAATATTTTGCAAATGCACTGCAATTTCAGTTTTTTCTAAAAACTGATGTCGATGCCGAAGTGTATCTTTCCGGTTTTGAAGGAGATGGGACTCTCTTTTTGCTGCCCGAGGGCATAGCTGAGGTACAGGTTGCCCGCTTTGGTGTGAAGCGTTATGCCGAGGCCGAAGCCGAAAGGCCAGTCGCTGTAGGCGGCGCCCTTGATGTTGCGCTCGTACCATGCGGCGTTGAAGAAGGCGTTGATGTAGGAGAGCTTGGCGAAGCGGAAGCGGAACTCGGTGCGGGCGATGAGGTAGGTGGAGGCGAAGAGCGACTGCTCGTCGAAGCCCTGCAGGGTGTGGGTGCCGCCGATGCGGAAGAGGTCGTTGTAGAGGTGCTCGCCGCCCAGCTGTGTGGCGCCGTGCAGTCCCGCCGCCCAGCCCCACCGCTTGCCGATGGGCACGTACCCGTTGACTTCCGCCTCCATCAGGTAGTGGGTGGATTTCAGGGCATTTTCTTCCAGCTCGGCCATTGCCACCTGTGCCGAAGGCATCAGCCGCCGCTTGCCTGCCGACAGGCTGGCCCGTGCCGTCAGGCCCGCCCACGGCTGCAGGATGTTGTCCACCCGGCTGACGTTGAGCTGCACCCCCCACAGGCTCTTGCGGTAGTCGGCGGCGAGGGTGTCGCCGGCGGCCACGTAGCCCGGACTCACGCTGAGGAGTGCCGAGGTGGTGTACTGGTAGCTGGCCCGTAGACTGCTGCTGCCCGCAAACGAGTACTGCAGCGCTGCCATGTAGTTCATATTCAGGTAGGTGGTGTCTTTCTTGTCGAGGGTGAAGGTGCCGGCAATGCCTATCGGGGTGCGGAACAGATAGGGGAATTCAACCTGTATGTTCAGGTACTGCGAGTAGCGCTCGGGGGCGCGCCACTGCAGGGCGATGCGCTCGCCGATGGTGAGCAGGTTCTGCAGGCGGAGGTTCACCTCGCCGTTGAGCATCACCTTGCCGGTGGAGGAGCTGACGGGTACCAGCCCGATGTAGCCGTCGAACTGGTTGACGCGCTGGCGGTCGAGGAAAAGGTACAGGTAGGCGCGGTCGCCCACGAACTCCACGCCGGGTTCGCGGGTGATGGTGACGTAGGGCAGCCGCTCCAGCAGCGACGGGATCTGGCGCACGGCGGTTTCCGAGTAGCGCCGTTTCCGCCGCCAGTT
Source organism: Bacteroidales bacterium (assembly GCA_045132235.1). Taxonomy (GTDB): domain Bacteria; phylum Bacteroidota; class Bacteroidia; order Bacteroidales; family WCHB1-69; genus UBA1756. The sequence goes on along the minus strand of JBGURX010000050.1, from coordinate 6,215 downwards.
CAGGTAGGGCTGCAGGAAGGCGGGGCGCACCTTGGCGTCGCCTTTCACGATGATGGAGTCGTAGATGATGGCGGGGCCGGGCATGACGGACAGCGTGCCGATAGTATCTTGTTCGAAGTCAAGCTCTTCAATGTTCACTTGGCAGAAGGGATAGCCGTTGTCTTCATACTGTTGCACCACTTTTTCGGCGAAGCGGTCGTATTCGCTGAGGGGGAGGGTGCCGTTGCGGGCGGCGCGGGCAGGCGCGCCGTGCGGCAGCGCTTCCAGCGTGCCGTCGGCGACACGGATGAGTTTTCCGCCATAGCAGGGCCCGATGAAGCAGTCGGCGTAGAGGGTGTCGCCGCTGCCGCGCACCGTGTCGATGGAGAAGGCGGTGTAGCCCTTTCGGTGGTAGTGGTCGGCGAGGAGGGGGAGGGTGGCCTGCAGGGTGGCAGAGTCGGCCACGGTGCGCGGCATCACGGCGCGCCGCGGGGGGTGCGGAAAGGGCTGTTCTGCGGTGAAAACAACGACTTTTTGCGAAAACAGCATCCCGCAAAATCCGAAAATTATCCCCAGCAAAACAACTATCCTTTTAATAATCAATGTTTTGAAAATGTTGAAAAATCATTTTTACCTATAATAAACTAAAATGTATTTTATTTATTTTTGCAAGTTAAAAAAATTGTTGAAATGAAACGTTTTATTTTAAGTCTTTGTATCGTTGCAGCAGCTGCCATCCTCGCTTGCGCATGCGAACCCCAGCACAAATGTCCGGCTTACGGCCACTACACCGAAGTGCCCGCCAATGTTGATGACAATAGCTTGGCAGAGAGATAGTTCCGCATGTTGAAGAGAGGCCTTGTCGGTTTGCTTCTCCTGCTTCCCTTCTGCGCATTCTGTCAGGATGTAGGCGAGGTGGAGTGGAAGAAAGTGATTGTGAAGGAGTGGAGTGTCAATGCCTTCCTCAACACCAACGGGGGAGGGGTGGGCTTTCAGCACGGCCGCACGCCCACCTACTACGACAAGCATTTCTGGGAATTGGATTTCCTGTACAATTTCCACCACAAGGCGGTCAGGGCGCGTTCCTACTACGCGGTTTCCAAGTCGTTTGCATACGGCAAGTTGTGCGACCTTTTCTTCCTTCGCGGCGGCTACGGCTACCAGCGCACCATCCACCAGAAACCCTATTGGGGCGGCGTGCGCATCCGCTACACACTCTCGGGCGGTTTCTCGCTCGGACTGGCGGTGCCGGTCTATCTCAACATCGCGGAGTTCGACAACAACGGTCTTTACACCGGCTATACGGTGGAGCGCTACAATCCCGAGAACCACAACATCGACAACATCGTGTGCAGGGCGCCTTTCTACAGAGGACTGGGAAACACACAGTTGCGCCCCGGCTTCTATTTCAAGACCGGCCTTAACTTCGACTTCAGCAGGGACGAGTACACCATTCATGCCATCGAGGTGGGCGGCACCATCGACATGGTGTTCCCCTTCGTGCAGCAGATGGCCTTCAACAAGGCCAAACCTTTTTACCTTTGTGCCTATATCGCCTACCATTTCGGCAAACGGAAAGGCAATTATGAATAGTAAACATTGAATATGATCTGGAAACTCCTCTTGTCGGCAATACCCATCGGACTGGCGATTTCTGTTTCGCCCGGGGCCGCCTTGTTCGGCATTATCCAGACCAGTCTTTCCAAAGGCTTCAAGTCGGGCATCTTCTTTGCGCTCGGCATCGCCCTCAGCGACATGCTCTTCATCGGCCTTTGTCTGTGGGGTTTTGCCGCCCTGCTCGAAAATCCCATCGCGAAGATGGTTTTCGGGATTGTGTGTGGCTGTGTGCTGGTGGGTTACGGGCTGTTGACCTTTTTCAGCAAGCGCGATACGGTCAGCGACAAGCAGCGCGAGCAGGTGGAAAACCGCTTCCATGAGATGGACAAACTCGACAATCTGCCTCCTGTGCTGCCCCGCCATAATTTCCTTAATGTGCTGAAACCCATGTCGAAAGGATTTCTGTTCAACTTCATCAATCCGGGGGCGTGGGTGTTGTGGATGGGAATCATGCCGCTGACGGCCAACAACGATATCAAGGAGCAGATTTTCTTTTTCGGCTGTATTCTGGCCACCATTTTCTGTGTGGATATGCTGAAAAGCTACTTTGCCGGCAAGATCAAAACCATGGTCACTCCGAAGGTGTTTTACTATGTCAACCGCATCATCGGCGTTATTTTCTGTGTGCTGGGTGTGGTGATGATTGTCCAGATGGTGTTTCTGTAGGAGGGCAGCTGCGCGTTTCCTGTCGGTGTTGTCCCGAAAATTCCCTTAAAAACATTTCATTCAATATTGTTTTCCAGCGGAATAAAGGCTGGGATTTTGTGTATAATATTGATTATTAATAAAATATTGAATTGAAAAAATATTTTCTTCGGGTGGCTGTGGGCAAAGAAAAAAGTGCTATTTTTGCACCCTCAAAACGAATGGCGGGGTAGCTCAGTTGGTTAGAGCGTCGGATTCATAACCCGGAGGTCTCGAGTTCAACTCTCGATCCCGCCACACAAAACAGCCGGAACACTGAATATCAAGCGTTCCGGTTTTTTTTGTTTTTTTTTTTGTTTGTGGGGGAGGACTACAGATTAGAAAATAATACGTACCTTTGCCCCGTTATATTTTCAGATTCTGTTGAAGGGACAATGAATAATGCAAAGATTATGAGAATACTACTTGTTACCTTGCTGTTCGTCATCAGTTTGTGCCCGTTATGTGATGCACAAGAGAAAGAAATATACTGTATCACATTGATAGACCAGCGTTTCCTCGAACATTTGCAAGGCGAGTGCATTTTTGGTGAAGAGGATAAGGACACCATAGGAATTATTTACAACATGGGGCACCTTCGATTCATTGATGCAAATAATAAGCTATCAAATTGCATAAAGTCACATTCGCTGATAGAGAATGAATCCCCAACAATTTCAATTCAATTGTGCTTTGACATTGACCGGCTCATAGGGAGACAGCATATAGAAAAAAGAAAATATGTCATCCAGTTCCCATTATTCATAATTGAAGAATTCTTTAAGTATCCTAATGAGCTTTTAATTTGTGAAATCATAACATTGAACAAGAAGAAAGATAAATATTTGTTTTACTGGCGATGGGGAAGTTGGGGAAGTGCTATCAAGGAGAAGAAAGGCAAGAAAATTCATTGGAAAAACTTTGTATTTACAGATGCTTTTTTTTAAAATCAGACCACAACAGTTCACCACCCATGTCCCGCAAAACAATCCCACCTATGCCCGCCCGCCTGCCCACTTCCACCCCCGCATCCCCGCCACCTCCCTCGGCGCGGCACCGCCATTCCGGCTCTGCCGGAACCTCCGCCCTCTCCATCTGGCTGAGTGTGGATCCGCTGGCGGACAAGTACCCCGGAGTGAGTCCGTACGTGTATTGTGCCAACAATCCGGTGCGGCTGGTGGACCCGGATGGGAGGGAATGGAAAACAGCAGATGATGAAGCGAAAGCCAATGATATGATAAAATTAGCACAGTTGTCAATAGTAAAAAACACACGACTTATCAATATACTTAAATTTTTCGTGCCCAAAAGCAACGCTCGTGAATTCTTGATTAACGAATTAGAAGAAAGGAATTCTTACTTATCGGAAGGAATTGAAGGATTGCAGAATATGGGTTCTAACACCGATTATCTTTTCCATTTCAAATCGAGTGAAGACGGAGGATATGTTGAATGGGGAGGGATAAGGACTATCTATAAAGCGTTATTCCCATTTTTTAAATTTAGCATTCTTGGTGAAAGAGGAACTATTTATAAATCAGAAATAAGTATACTTGGAGACGACCTCAATACATTTTGGCATGAGTCAAAACATATACAAGATTGGCTCTCTGGTGTCTTTGATGGCCAGGTTGGATTAATATTTGGTTTGATTACAAAAACCAATGGTTCAAAAGTACTTGGGACTGCCAGAACAGAAGATGCAACGCCCGAACAATTGAATCAATATAAGCAGGCGATTGAGAGAAGAGCTTACAGGTCTGAATTCGCTTTTGATCCATCAGATTTTTTCAACGGTCAACTCAAGCCAGCTTTCTGGATTTCACACATCAATGGAGATATGGGAATATATGATAACTAAATTGTGATAGTTGTTATGAAACATCGTCTTTTTATTCTTTTGATACTTGTTACGCTTGTGATATCTAACTGCTATGGGCAAGACTCCCCGAGGTGTTACACTGCTTATCGCCCTATTCATTCCTTTTATTTTGGAAAAACTGGAGTATTCAATGAGAGTACAGTCCGTGGATTTTGGGGCAGAGTGAGTTGGGGCAGATACTGGGAGACCAAAAGGAAGTTCATTATATCTTCTGATTCCAGTATCATGTTTTCCGACTCGCTCACCATCAATTCCGAAATAAGCAGCTTGTATCAGCCTGTGGACAGTTTAATCATTAACGTCAAATCACCCTACGAAAGTTTGTTGTACGCCATTAGCGCCCCCAATGTGGGATCGGCAATGGACGCCGATCCGATAGGTCATGTTTATCATATTTATTGTTATGATTTCCAAATCGTTTGTGCTGAGGATTCCATAAGCCGTGCGTTTGAAAGAGATTTTAATCAATCGCATCAACAAGTTTGTGAGGCCAGAGTTTCTTCTTACAAGCCGCAGGAAGTCTTTATCAAAGAAATCAGGATAAAGATTTATTGGAATCCTGATTCCGGTGATACAATACTAAAGCGACGCTATCCATTTGCAAACACGCGTATTAAAGTTGACGTGTCACGTGACAATGTATATACGATTAACATTCCACAATTTGATTATTTATTCTTGACCTACAAGAGGTATGATAAAGCTATCATTCGTAAAAAAGGAAAGAATAAAATTGTTTTTATGAAAAGGGAATATATTTTAGAAGATTGAAATGATTGACCATCTTTGGGTGAAATAACACTATCTTTGCCCCGTCAATCCTCAACGAATCAACAAATTACCGCCGCCATGCCCGTCCACAAAACCTTCGCATCCCCGCCCATTGTACATTGTTCATTGTCAATTGTACATTCCGCCTATTTTCACAACCTTTCCATTTTCAGTTTTCAATTTTCACCTCCCTCGGCGCGGCACCGCCATTCCGGCTTTGCCGGAACCCCCGACCTCTCTATTTGGCTCTCGGTTGACCCGATGTCCGACAAGTACCCTTCGACCTCTCCATACGCATATTGTGCGAACAACCCGGTGAAGTTGGTGGATGAGGATGGGAGAGATATATGGGAACTCGATGAGTGCGGGAATATTATCAACCATATTGAAGATGACATGGTCGACCAATTTCGTATTGTAGATGACAAGGGGAAAAGTATCAATTTGCCGTCAGGCATTGACGACAATAGTGGCGACATACAAATGGTCAGGAGCAGACCTGGCTTGAAAAGCTATATCTATACACGAGACAAAGGGTATACAGAATATAATCAAGATACATACTATAAGCCATTAAAAATAAGGTGCCCTTCCTCTCTCCAAAAATGAATTCGTATGAAAAAAGCCGTTATTGTTTTGACATTACTACTGCTCGCCAGTACACATTGGGGACAAAGCGTTGTTTCTTCCAAGATATACCATTCTGATTCGAAACAATTGGAGGAGATATTCCATCAGTTTATCACGGAAGAGAAGAAGCATTCGTATTACCATGATTCACTGGTCTATACCATGAAAATTGTCATATCCGACAGCATGTTGTCGTGCAAGTTCCGCGCAGGATTATCTCATTATCGAAACGACACCGTTTTTATGGACGAGCAGTGGATCGGGGATTTCCCGCCAGAATACCTTAGAATAGGGGGACGATTTGTGCGGCTTCTCATCTCCAATGCGGGAACTTATTGGCCTCCGATGCCGTTCATTCATGATTCGGATGAGTATTGTACAGTTGTTGGACGACATATCGAACGCGACCCCGCGTATGAAAACATAGATGACAGTATCTTTCCTTCGGTATGGGAATTCCAATATATAGATGGGAAATTCCAAATGATAAAGAAAACGGAAGGTATAGAATTTTAACCAAGATAAAATTCCATGAAGAAAATTTGTTGTTTAATAATTTGTGCAAGTGCATTTTTGCTTTCAGGTTGCAAACGAGAGATTCGTATTGAGTATGAAACTCCATTGAAACAAGAGGATTATAGACTGTTCTTTT
>JBGURX010000049.1:0-6078 GCA_045132235.1 Bacteroidales bacterium | reverse complement strand
TGGGGTGGCTATTGGCAATACGAGACCTATCCTAAAGCCAACATCATCATCTTCAACCAGAACATGGATCGCGCCAAAGTGCTTTTCCGGTTTGTATATGAAGGCGGTGAAGCAATTTTAGAAAAACAGAACGGTGAATGGATCGTAGTGGAGTACCGTTTCACATGGATTGAGTAATATTTTTCTCTCAAATGAACAACAAGAAACTCTTAGGCACCCTGTGCGGCATCGGGGCGGCCGTGTGCTACGGCACCAACCCGCTGGGCGCGCGCCTCTACGACGAGGGGATGTCCCCGAGCAGCGTCCTCTTCTGGCGCTTCGGGCTGGCATGGCTCATCATTACGGCAGTAATGCTGCTTCGCAAGGAGAAGCTGGGCGTAACCAAAAAAGAGTTCGCCACCCTCAGCGCCTTGGGGCTGCTCTTTCTGGCCTCGTCGCTCACCCTCTACGTCAGTTTCCAGCTGATGGATGTCGGGGTGGCCTCTACCCTACTCTTTGTCTATCCGGTACTTACGGCCGCCATCATGGCCGTCTTTTTCAAAGAGAAACTCACCCTTGCCACCGTATCGGCCATTGTGCTCTCCTTTGCCGGTGTCATGTTGCTGTACTGGACCCCCGACGGCGGACGACTTTCGGCGGCGGGTGTGGCGCTGGTGCTCATCTCGGCACTCACCTACGCCATCTACATCATCGTGATGAACCGCGCACATCTGGAGATGTCGGCCTTCAAAATCAACTTTTACGTACTCATTTACTGCGCGTTGGGCAATCTGCTGATGGCTCTTTGCACCGGACAAGGTTTCCAAGTGCCGGCCAACGCCGTCAGCTGGTTCTATGTAGGGTGGTTGGCGGTGGTGCCTGCCATCCTCGCCTTGGTGATGATGGTGTATGCCGCCAAATACATCGGCTCCACCCCCACGGCCATCATGGGCGCTCTCGAACCCCTCACGGCCGTGCTGATCGGCATCTTCCTGTTCGGCGAGATCTTCACCCTACGGCTCGCTTTCGGCATCGTGTTGATTTTCAGCGCGGTGATTATCATTGCACTGTATAGCAATCGCAAAGCGAACATCCCCAGAAACAACAGGTCCACCCGTCAGGTGCAATAACACCGCCCAAGCAAGCGTAGTGTGATGTTATACAAGAAAAATGTGTACCTTTGCCCCCAAAAATAACAAGCCAATGAAAACCACCTTCCACCTGCTGGCCGCCATGATGCTGTTGCTGGCCGCCTCGTGCCAGAATGGCACCCCGCAAGAAACAAGCGATTCCAAAGTGACGAACAATCCGCAAGAATCCACCATCATCATTGAAGAAAAGGATGGCGTTTCGCTGCTCTGCCAAGGCGACAAACCGCTGGTTTTCGGCTGGGTGGATGTGGCGAATGAGATGTCTGCCGAGCTCTTCCGCGGCTCCTACAACGACAGTCTGCTCGCCGCCCTGATGCCCACGGGCGCTTCCCGCTCGGCCATCAACGCGTACATGGCGATCGACTCCGTACACAAGGTGCTCTTCGATGCCGGACTGGGGACCGACAAGGGCGGGAAATTGCTGGAGAGAATGAAAAAAGCCGAGGTGGATCCTTCGGAAATCACCGCCGTGTGCCTTACACACCTGCACGGCGACCATATCGGCGGGCTGCTGCTGGACGGCCGGGCGGCATTTCCCAACGCCACCCTCTACCTCTCGCAGGAGGAGTACGACGCATGGAAAGATGGCGGTCCGCTGGCGGCGAACAACGCCCTGTGGAAGCAGGTGATGGCCGCCTACCAAGGGCGCATCGTCACCTTCCGCGATGGTGAGCGGCTCATCGACGGCATGGTGGTAGCGAAGCTGGCGCCCGGTCACACCCCGGGGCACACCGTTTATGAAGTGCGTTGCTGCCTCATCGTCGGCGATTTGCTCCACGCACAGGACCTCCAGCTGGAGCATCCGCAGTTCTGCGCCCGCTACGACTCGGATCCCGCACAAGCCACCGCCACCCGCAGCCGCATCTTCAACGAGCTGCGCAACAACGGTCAATACATGGCGGGGGCGCACTGCTACGAGCATTTCATCAACCTCAGAGATCTGAGCAAGGGAATCAAAGAATAACAGGTGAATTTGCCCGTCGAATTTTCAGATTTAATGCACAGATTCATTCACCCAACCTTATCAACCATGGCCTCAACAAAAGAATATGCCGATTTCATACTCGAGCAGCTTTCGGAGCTGGACGAAATCGCTTCCCGCCGGATGATGGGAGAATACATCATCTATTTCAGGGGAAAGATTATCGGGGGCATTTACGACAACCGGTTTCTGGTAAAGCCCACAAAATCAGCGCGGGAGAAGATGCCCGACACGTCGTTTGAATTGCCTTACGAGGGGGCCAAAGAGATGCTGCTGGTTGACAACGTGGACAACCGCGATTTCCTGAAGGAACTCTTTTTGGCGATGTATGACGAACTGCCCGCACCGAAAATGTAGGGGCGAACGAGGGGAAAGTTGAAGATTTGCAACGAAAAAAATTCATGCTGTGAGGGTTCACATTTCTGTTGTGAAGGGATAAATATTCAGGAAATAAGTGTATTTTTGCCACGAAAAACAGGAACGATGTCGCATTTGCAACCCCCAACCACCAATACAGCAATCCTCTGAAAATCAATAAAAAAAAATGAAAAGAATCGCCATTATTACAATCATTCTGCTGAATTTCTTGGGAGCATTTGCGCAGAAAGAATCGTCCACCAAAACAGCGGCCGAGAAAGTGCTTTTCTTAATCGTGTATGACAACGATTCCATTTATATCACCGACCGTGATGTAACTTCCGTAACATCGTATAAGAATGTGTATGATTACCGTAATGTGAATTCCGTAATATCTTATATTCCACTCCAATATGAGCCTTCCGAAGAACCCATTAAATCTATTGACCCCACAGAATGGGAGCCCGATGAGGTGAGAAACTATCACCTCACTGCTGAAAAATTCAACCAGTTATATTCTATTTGTGTAGAAATGGGACATCCCTTCAACTTTTTTGATCAGTATGAGCATGGCAGATGGGATAGTTCTATTCATATTCTGAGACCGTGGGATGATTTTATAATCAGTGACGGATTGATTTTTTTGTTTTGCACGCCCCCCGACGCAACTACAGACAACTATTGGCGGTGCGCAAAGATAGTTTGTCCCGAAGGCGATGCTGGGAGCTTTACCATCATTAGACAATAAAATAGAACATCCATAAATCCATTCCCAGATGAAAAAGTTCATCCTTCTCGGTATCATTATTGCAGCATCACACCTCTGGTGTTCCCAGTTGCAGGCGCAGATTTTCAAGGGATTTAACGCCTTTTCAGTGAAAGATGAGGTGATTACAGAACAAGAATGGACAAATGCTGTCCAACATAGAGATGAGTACAATTGCCGTCGTGACACAATGGATTGGTATAAAAGAAAAGCAGCTGAGGTTGCGGTATTTAAAACACTGGATGATGAAGATAAGACAGCTTATGTTTGGACCGATTTGTGGCTCACGAACACCGGAATGTTTGTAGAACGCAATGAGACTATTGTCGAGATATGGCATGTCAACGAAATGGAAGCCGTTTTTGTGGAAAACGGAGTGGCAGATACCTGCCGTATCGCAGGCAGTGATTTTGGAGTGTACAGCAAAGATGGAATTTTTGTAGGATGTAAAGGGTTTGACTGTGACAACCATGTCCACCTGTTTTTTTACCAGCACATGGATGCCTCTGCGCAATGCCATATCCGCTTGCTTGGTGAATACACTTCTTGTTCTGCCTATTTGCAGAATTATAATGATGAGAATGCACTGGCATGGTATAAGGGAAGCCTCTACTGGACAGGATATGACCGTTACCCTGCTGGGAAGGAAACTCGGACTTTTCATAAACTATCATTCCTCCCGAGCCCCATGCCAGAAGGTGGCAAAAATACATCCATATCTGAATCCAAGGCTTATATCGACCTTGGGTTACCCAGTGGAACACTCTGGTGTAACCTGAACGAAGAAGGGCTTTACACCCACGATGATGCCGTCATAAGATTTGGGGATGCGATTCCCACAACGGAACAATGGAAAGAATTGCGGAATTCCTGCCAGTGGACATGGGAGGAGAATGGATACAAAATCACCGGTCCGAACGGAGCCTCCATCACTCTGTCTGCTGCGGGACGACGCCTTTGTGACGGCACATCAGAAAGAGGCGATGGTTACTACTGGAGTGCAACCCCTTTTGTCAAAGACAATTTAACACTGACTTTTGACGAACTCTTCTTTACACCATGCACGATATATCTATATTACAGCAGTCCCTGCAACGAGCATTCGGTTCGTCTAATACGGGGGAAATAATCGTTTCGAGATTTCAAGTATTCCGCCAATCATCCTATATAAGCGTGGCGTTCCGCATCGTTTCAGCGAATCTGGTCACGCCCTCCTGTATGCGGTGAACCGTTTTGGGCGATGGTTTCCGATAACCCGTAACATAATGGCTCAACTGTTTGCAGTTGATACCTGTGGCTTTCGACAGACCCGTCAGCGTGAACGGAGAATACCTGAGGAATGAGATAGTGTCGAACACATATTCAAATTCCAAGCTATCAAAATCAAAACTATCGCCCGCCTCTTCATATACCGCTTTCATTTCCTCCTTGCTTTTCAGGAAATCGGCCTTGGCCGCCTCTATGGTATCACCTTGACCCAGCAGCATAAAACCCAATGATTCGTCATCCGTGTAGATGTCGTAATCCAAATTTTTTCCTGTTTCAATAATGGCTCTTACTTTCATATTTTACAATTTTCTTTTTCGCAACTGAAGGCAATAGAACTATTTGACACCCGCTGCAAAGATAGAAAAAAAACTAACATGATGCAATGTTTTACAATTTTTTTTGTAAATTTGCACCTTCAAACCAACACCACAAAACTATGGCCACAATTTACGATTTCAAAGCCCAGAACAACAAGGGCGCAGAGGTGGAAATGTCGCAGTACAGCGGCAAGGTCCTCATGATTGTCAACACCGCCTCTAAGTGCGGTTTCACCCCGCAGTACGACGGGCTGGAAGCTCTCTACCAGAAGTACAAAGACCAAGGGCTGGTCATCCTCGGTTTCCCGTGCGACCAGTTCGCCAACCAGGAGCCCGGCTCCGACGAGGAGATCGCCGAGTTCTGCCGCCTCAACCACGGCGTGACCTTCCCCCTGATGAAGAAAATCAACGTCAACGGTCCGGAAGCACACCCCATATACGAGTACCTGAAGGCGCAGGCCCCGACCGAGGAGTACAAGGGTCTGAAAGCCAAGGCCTCAGCGGCGCTGTTCAAGACCATCAGCAAGAGCGTGGAGAAAGACAGCGACATCAAGTGGAACTTCACCAAGTTCCTCATCTCGCGCGACGGCGCCGTCATCAAGCGCTTCCCGCCCACCACAGCACCCGCTGACTTCGAGAAAGACGTTCAGGAGATGATCGGGTAAGAGGCCCTTATCCGCCAACCTGCCGAACAAAAACGCGCCAACTCGCCGAACGATTTTTCGCCAACTCGCCGAATAAAATTCCGCCAAGTTCCCAAGCAAAAACGTGCCAAGTTCCCAAATGAAAATCAGCCAAGTTCCCAAACAAAAATCGGCCAAGTTCCCAAATAGGAAATAAAAAATTTGCGTAATTGATTTATTTGAAGGATTTTGCAGCAAAATCAATCATATTGTGCCGATTGGGTGTTTGAAGGGGTGAAAATTATTAATTTGAAAAAACTTATAAAGCAAAAAGATTATGTATTTTTGCAGTGTAAAGAGTAATTAAACTTATGGGAACAAATTTCTTTACAAACGAAAATAATAATACACTTCTTGAGAAAATAGAGGGTGTTTTCAAATACAAGAAGGTGCATTTTTTTGATGCACTTGTTGGTTATTTTCGAGCTTCTGGATATTTTCGAATCAGAAAATTTATCCAGCAGACTCCGAAAATTCGGTTTTTGGTGGGAATTAATGTGGATAAACTGACCTATCAGGCCAATCAGCAAGGCCTGTTGTTCAATCCGAATGCAGAACAGTCTCAGGAGGAGTT
>JBGURX010000048.1:0-125354 GCA_045132235.1 Bacteroidales bacterium | reverse complement strand
ATGTCGAAGAGGCTGCCCTGCAGCACGCCCACCCCGGTACGCTGCCGACAGGCGCTTACCGCCGCCTCGCCAAACAGGATGGTTTTGTGCAGAATCAGCTTGTAGTTCACCCCCGCGTTGCTTACCGCCCGTCCGCTGAACCGGTACTTCTGGTAAAGTTCACTTCCCGTGGCTATAGGTATCAAAAACTGCGTGTGACAGCCCGTCACGCCCACCTCGAAAATCCGCCGCTTGATCTGCAGGTGCCCGCCGAAACAGCGGTTGCGGTTGGCGTTGCGCTGCGCCACCTCGCCCTCCGTGCGATGGTAGCCCGTAGGGGTGAGCGAGCCCTCAAAGAGACTCTCGCCCAGACTGTCGCTGCTGACCGTGCCGTCGAAAAAGCTGTGGCTGTAAAACACCGTGCCGGTATATTGCGAGTTGCCCAGTGTGACCGCCACCCCGCGCATGCACGCGCTCTCGTTCATCGGCGCCGTGGCGCGAATCAGTCCCGGGAAGCGCCGGATCATGCCGGCACCACCGCCCTTCACCCCCATGCTTCGCGCCCCCATCACCATGCCCTGCCCGAAACTTAAGGTGTAATTTCCTATCACCAAATTCTTTAGCACGCCAAGGTTTTTCAGGTTGATAAACCAAGCATAGTGGTCAAAGCCCTGTTTTTGCGTTCCGCGGAAAAGCTGCTCGCCCGCATCCTTCTCCCCCGCAAGGGCCATCGCAAAGTGGTCGCCGCTGCTCATGGCGTATTTCCAGCAGAGTCGCATCGGATTTCCTAAATATCCCGTTCCCTCCTTTCGGCGGTAACCAGCCTGTGGCTCAACCACTTGCCGGTAGCGCATCAGGAGCGTGTGCTGCGACTGCTGGAAGAAAGCCCCCACCCGGGTTCTGGCCCTTTTCCGAGGCTCTATTTTCACAATTTTGGCCAGCCTCTCTGCCAAATTTTGGTCGAATCCCTCAATGGCCGCTATCTCATATACCGACACCAATTCTCCATATAATTCGATATAAAGTTGGAGTTGATAATATTGATAATCAGTTAATTGTAGAATGTTGAAGGCTACTTCCGGGGAAATGTCGTTGAGGTTGATGTCGCGGGTTTGCCACAGCTCTTCCAACTCATCGGCGTAGTCTGCCGATTCATCGATGTTGGCATAGTCGTTTTCCAGTATTTCAAAGAGCGTTTCTTGCAGGTCGAGGGGCGCTGCGGTGGTGTCCTGCTGGGCGGCGATAGGCAGCCATTCCATGAGGCAGAGTAGCAGAGAGAGGTGTCGGAGTTTCATGGTAGTATATTGATTGTAAGTGTTTTAGAATATGCAGAGTACTTCGGCCTGCGGAATGAAGCCGGCCTTCAGGTGGTACTGTCCGCCCACTCCGATCAGCCACCGTCCGCAGGCCACATGCACCCTGACCGTGCCGCACGGTGCCGGAAAGCCCGCCGATACGGTAAGATGCAGCACCTTCATCTGATAGGTGGCACCTGCCTCGATACCAAAGTCCGACTGGAGTTCTTTCTCCACCCTTGCGAAAAGCAGTATCTGCTTGCCCACTCTGTAATTTATATCGAATTGCAGCCGGATGGGCAGCACCTTTTTCCCCATGATGCCGTACTTCAGCCGTGCGGGATTGAGCACGGCGAAACCGAGGCCGATATTCTTCCCGATGGTGGCGTAGCCCGACAGGTCGAAGGTGATAGAATGCACGCACGCACTTTCCGCGCTGTGCGTCATCAGGTAGTGGAACCGCAGCGCGAAGGCCAAGTGCTGGCCGAAGCGGCGGCCGTAACCCACCCTTGCCGTCAGCTCCCCGAAACGGCTGTAGCCGAAGTGCTGGCAGTCCACCAGAAAGCTGTTCTGCCCCTTTCGGAACACTGCCCCCACCCGTTTGGTCATCATCTCCTTGACCCAAAAGCGGTTGTCGAAATGTGCCGAGACAGCCGAGCGGGGCAAAAAACAGGCCGCCGCACCGTTGTACTGCGACAAGGCGAGGCCATATATTTCTGTAACAGAATATTTTGAGAGGATTTTTCCAGTTTTGGTGCTGTCGGTTTGCGCAGGCAGTATGAGTGCAGAAAGCAGCAGTGCGAGTAGCAGGGTCAGTTTTCGAGGAGACATGGCAGTAATCTTTGACGCCGCAAAGATACTATGGCGACCATGCGATTTTCAAGTGTTTTTAATAAAATTTTAAAATATTTTTCAGAAAAACACAACCCACTAAAAATCAGGCTGTTCATTCTCATCCTCGGTTTTTTTCATGGTGTCTTTCAGCTGAAAATAGAAACAGAGCGCAATGCAGATGGAGCAAATAATGGTAATCCATGACATCTGGAAGGGCTCTTTGAGGAGCAGGTTTTGGCAGCAAAAGGCCAAAAGTTGTGAGATGACATACAGGTGAAACCCCATCGGTTTCCGGCGGAGTACGAAAACGGCACCCACAATGGCCAGCAGAAAGGGGAGGGAGGAAAGAACGAAATACCAGCCAGGCAACGCCTGTGCCGCCGTAAAGATTTGTTCCATCTGTTCCGCCATCTCTGTGGAACCGAATTTGTTGTAGAAATCCAATGCCATTTCAGCGGTCTCCTCCTTGGCGTAAATGGGCATCAATATCATTTGAAAAAATGAACTTCCCGCATCCACAAAAACAAGAATGCAGAGGATGATCAGGAAGATGTTCCGTCTTTTTTTCAGGGCTTCAGGTTCAAATGGTTCCATGATAGGTGATTTTATAGTAACGATTTGTGGATGAGGTAATTCTGAAACGATGGTCGGCGCGTACTCCCACCACCCAAGCTATTTCGTCGCCGATGAGCAGAATGGGAATGTTTCTTTTTTGCAAAACATTGATTTTCAAATTGTTGAATAGGTCGCTAACCTTCTGTTTCCCTGCCATGCCGAATGGTTGGAAGGTGTCGCCCTCCTCCCACGCCCGTACCTGTACGGGAAAACGCATCTTGTCGGCATCTATATAAATGGTATCCGCAGCGGCCGGAAACTGCGGTTTCTGCTCCATCGAGTGCAGCTCCACATTAAAGCCAAGTAACTTCAACTCTTCCAAATTTTGGCACAGTGTGGGGGGGGGTTCAGCTTCACCTAATTTTTTAATCATAATAAACTCCCTGTCTTTGAGCGCAATATGGGTAGAAGAGAAAAATGTCTTACCTGATATTCCTTCCAAACTCTGCCACAGGTCTTCAGTTTGTGAAGGGGTGAAATGGTAGGGCTTGAGGGCTTCATAAAGCAACAATCTGGCATGTTCCGACGATTTCAGTTTTTCGCAGGAAATATAAAAAACTTCATCTTTGGTAAAAGTGATTTCAGATAGATATCTTTGTATTTCAGATAGATAAAAATCGTATTGCTGCTTGAATACTGAAATATTGTTGCAGAGTGTATGAATGATTTCAGGATTGAGTTCCCGAAGTACGGGCAGCATTTCGTGACGGATTTTGTTGCGTTGGTACTGGGTGGAGAAGTTAGTTTGATCGGTGCAGTAGGGAATATGGTTTTCCTGGAGATAATGCAGGATTTCTTCAGCGGTAAAGGGAAGAAGCGGCCGTAGCAACCGTCCGTTGCGGGCGGGAATGCCAGTCATGCCTTTCAGTCCGGTGCCGCGAGTAAGGTTCAGCAGCAGGGTTTCAGCGTTGTCGTCGGCGTGGTGGGCGGTAACCACGTAGTCGGCTTCCGGACAGAGGGTGCTGAACCACTCATATCGCTGTTCGCGGGCCACCATCTCCACCGATTTTCCGGAGTTTTTCTGCACGGCAAGGGTGTTGAAGCTTTTGACATGCAGGGGGCAGCCCAGTTGCGCGGCCAGTTCCTGTACAAACTGCTCGTCGCGGTCGGAGTCTTCTCCCCGCAGGTGGAAGTTGCAGTGGGCCATTTCGAACGAAAGTGCGTGATGCTGAAATAGATGCGCCAAGGCAGTGGAGTCCTTTCCGCCACTCACGGCCAGCAGGTAGTGCGCATGGGCGGCATCGGGCACCAGGGTTTGCAAATGTTCAAGAAAGCGCGCTTCCAACGGCATCATGGTCTATTATGGCAGGAAATGATATGGACAAAAATTTTAGTGCGCAAAAATACGAGATTTTCCGAAATTTCATGTATTTTTGCAGCGCATTTGGCAATGCCCTCGTAGTTCAGCTGAATAGAATGTCAGATTCCGGTTCTGAAGATCGTGGGTTTGAATCCCGCCGAGGGCACGAAAATCCCCCTGAGTAAAGGGGGATTTTTATTGGATTTTCGCAGCCCCATGGCGTTGTGTTTTTGCGAGTGTGTTGCTTTATCGCAATGTGTACATTTTAATTTATGTTTTTCCTGTCACCAATTTCGTGCAAAAACGGGGCAATTTTGAAAATTCTGAAAATTGCTTGTAAAAATCCCTTAACTTTGCGGAGAAAATCATCTAAAAACATAACTTTATGAGAAAACTTTATTTAGCAATGGCCATGATAATGGAGAATTGAAAACTGAAAACGGAAAATTGAAAGGTTGGATTATTCTTTGAAATTGTATTAAATTTGCAGGCGAAAAAAAGTTAAATAGAAGTCCCCTGAATGTTTTAGGAATGAAAAAATTTTTTCTTTTTACCGTTGTATCCCTATTCGTTTTGTGTATGGGCAGTGTTGATTTGAAGGGACAAAATGATTCCGTACAAACCGATTTTCAAAAAGGATTCAGCATCACCGCTGACATTGGCGGAGGATTTAACAAATATCCCATCCTAAGCAGAGAATTCTGTCCTGGTTTTGGCATGGGTGTGGGCATGCGGTATGATTTCCACCAATTGTGGGGTGTTTCCACTGGCCTGCGGTTCGAGAATTACTTCACAACGGACAGCTCGTTCAGCATACACGATTTGATCATTCCTGTTGAAATGGAATATCATCTTCCCTACTTTTACGTATGTGGCGGTGTGCGTTTCGGCGTCTGCCTCAACACTTGGACTGCGGCCAACGCACGTGAGGCTTTCAGCATCGGAGCAACACTCGGTTTGGGCGGGCGCATTCCATTGACACAAAGCGACCATCTCTCCATCGGTGTTCATGGGGCTCTCATTAACGTTTTCGAAGCCTATTATACGAATGGCACTTTCAAACATATTGTAGAGGGTTTCCCCCGCTATACGGTGATGCTGCGTGTGGGTTATTCACATCGATTCTGATGGGAAGGGGCATTGCGTAAAATGGCAGAATTTCACCCTCCTATATCGTCATGTCCGGCAGGTAGGAGTCTGAAAAGGTGAGGGGCAGCAGGTCCTGCACCGAGTTCACCTGCCAGATCTCGCCCTCCTGTCCGGCCATCAGCACCGTGATGGGATGCCCGCCCCGCTGCTCGTACTCCGACAGCACCTGCCGGCATGCCCCGCACGGCGGCACCGGCGTGGTGAGCGTGCTCTGCGGATTGACAGCCGTGATGACCAACTTCTTGAACGGCACGCCCGGAAACCGCGAGGAGGCATAGAACGCCGTGGTGCGCTCCGCACACAACCCCGACGGATAGGCGCAGTTCTCTTGGTTGTTGCCCGTCACCACCTCGCCGTTGTCGAGCAGCAACGCCGCCCCGACATGAAACTGCGAGTAAACCGCATACGCACGGCTGGCCGCGTTGCGCGCCATCTTCAGCAATTTCTGATCCTCCTCCGACAACTCTTTCTCGGATTCGTAAACGGTGAAAGTGGTCTTGATTTCAAAGGTTTTCATGAGATTGAAATCTTGCTACAGTTTGATGATTTTCTGGGTGGTGATGCCCCGGCTTTCGATAATCTGGATGAAATAGGTGCCGCTGTTCAACCCCTCCAAGCTGAGTACAGACTGCTCGCGGCTTACGGTCGCCGTTCTCACCAACTGGCCGTAGGTGCTGAAGATGCGCACCTCTGCCTTGCTGCCCTCTTGCAGACCGTTGATGTGGCACTGGTCGGTGGCGGGATTCGGAGCAACGGTCGGCGTGCCGTTGCCTGCCTCATCAATGCCTACGTTGCCCACTCTGAGGATGTAATGGATGATGCTGTCACAGCCAAAATCGGTTTCATATTCGAAGTCGAAAGTGTAAATGTCCGGCTGCTCGGCGTAGAAGTCGTAGTCGCCGATGGCGAAGTGTTCTCCGAGTTCCAGATGCTCGTCATAGGTTATTTCGTATGAAGGATGCAGTGTCAGGTGGATGACAAGAACGCTGTCGGTGCCGCCCACGCCCGCTCCCGGGTAGAAGAAGGTGTAGTCGCCATCCATGATCAGCACCTCATCTTCGTAAGTGAAGGGCGCACACGTTTCAATGGTGAGTTCGCCATGATTTTCAACGTAGGGGGTCACATTGATAATATAGTGGATGGTGCTGTCGCAGCCATGAATGGTGGTGTGCACACGGTCGTGGGTGAATGTGCCGATAAAGGAAGCAGTGTACGTTTGGCCTTCAATGGTGTATGTGTTTCCTATGACAACATTTTGATTGACAGTGAATTCATATACGGGATAGATGGTCAGGTGAAGGGTCAGGATGCTGTCACCGTGGTCGGCGGCGGCACCGGCATAAACAACGGTGTAATCCCCGGAGTTGGTATAGGTTTCGCCATCATAGATGATTCTTCCGCAGCCGGTGAGGGAGAGGTCGGAGTAGGTGGGGGGCACGGTGTTCACATGAATTTCGTAGTGCACGAGGCTGTCGCAGCCAAACTGCGAGGTCAGCAGCAGGTCGTGGTTGTACGTGCCGGCAGCGGCAGCATAGTAAGGCGTTGTACCGATATAGTAGGTTTCGCCCACCAAATAGCTCTGTTGCACAGTGACCTCCACGCTGTAGTGCAGGGTGAGGCAGAGGTGCAGCAGACTGTCGGCGTAGTTCTGTCCGGCGTAGGGGTATGTAATCAAATAGCAGCCCGAAACGGTGTAGGTCTGTCCGTTGATGGTGTAGGAGTCGCAGGCCACGATGGTGTCGTAGCCGTGCACGGTGTCGTGTACGCCTTCGGTGACATAGACGGTGGCGCTGCTGCGTTCACTCACACAGGTGGTGCTGTTGTCGGTGGCCTGTTCTTCCACGTAGTAGGTGGTGGTTTCGAAAAGCTGCGGTGTGGTGTAGCTGTTGCCCGTGGCGATGGGGGAGGTGGCCGTAGCGGAGGCATACCACTTGATGGTGTTGTTGGAGGTGGCGGTCAGCGTGGCGGTCTGTCCGACATTGATGTGCTGGTCGGCCACCTGCGGGGTGGAGACCAACGGCTGGAGTTGCACGTCGTGGCGCACGCCCGCACCGTCGGTGGTGGTGATGGTGAAGGTCTGTGTCTGGTAGCAGTCGGCGGAAACCTCAACGGTGTAGGTGCCGGCCTTGATGGGACGGTAGTAGGCGCCCAGCGGGTAGTGCGAATAGACCTCCGAGTTGAAGGTGTCGTGGTTCTGTACATACACTTTGGCGCCGTCGATCGGCTCGCCCGTCACGGCATCGGTCACGAGGCCGCGGAAGCCGTAGGTACACTCCATGATGTAGTTGAGCAGGGCGTTCTTGCTGTTGGTCCAGTAGGTCGGCAGTTCGCTGTTGGAGGTCACCACCTTGTCGAAGTGCACCTCCATGGTTACCTCGCGGCAGTGCTGGTAGTAGTTCATGTAGTCTTGGCGCGAGCCGGTGATTTCGTACCAGTCGCCGCCTTCGGTCACGGCACCGCAGCCCGGGTTGTAGGCGGTTTCGCCCACCATGTAGGTTGGGTCAACGGCCTGGCACTGGTCCACATAGTTCTGGCAGATGTAACGGTACCAAGCGTCATCGGCATGGGTGCGGGTGGAGCTTCTCCACACGTCCCACGGGAAGTTGGTGAGCTCGGCGCCACCGTGGAAGTTCACCGACATCACGAAGTTTTTGTCGGATACAAAGTTGATATAGGCCTGTGTTTCGGGCTGCACATTGGCGCTGCCGCTCACGCCGGGCAGGTACGGGTAGTTGCGGTTCATATCCACATTGTTCCAGTTGTAGCGGCTGGAGGCGCTGGAGCTGATCTGGGTGTTGCTGCTCTTGTAGGTGCCGTCGGGGTTCTCTAGCGGACAGATGTACAAATCCACATTCTGGAGCACGTTCTGCACCTGCGGGTCGGTGGGGTTGTTGAGGATGAAGTCGATAAGGCGGAGCATCATGTAGTAGCCCACCACCTCGTCGCCGTGCATGGTGGAGGTGTAGAGGAACGCCGGTTTGTCGGCAGGCTGTCCGAGGGTGGTGCTGATATGGGCGGCCAGCAGTTTGTGCGGACGCTGGGTGCAGGGGGTGGCGGCCAGGATGGTGTCGATTTTGCAGAGAGTGGGGAAGTTGGTCTGGAAATGCTGCATGATTTCCTCATAGACATCGTAGGCCGGATACTGGTTCCAGTTGGTCATCAGTTCCGTGAGGGTGGTGGCCACCATGCCCGGGCGCTCTTCGGCGGCGGGGATGATTTCAAACGGCAGGCCTAATGCGGCGAAAGCATCGTATTCGCTGCGATCGAGGTAGATACGCACGTTGTAGAGCCCGGTGCGTTCGTCGAACGGGCAGTTGTCCACGGAGAAGTCGCGGGAGAGGGCGTTCACCTCTGCCTTGCTGTTCACGTGGGTGGTGACATACAGAAAGTCGCGCTCGTTGTTCCGAAGGTCAGCGCCCGTGTTCTGGGCCATGGCCGATACCAACATTCCAAAGAAGAGGAAAAGGGTGAATACGATGTTTTTCATATTTGTAAATTATTGATTTTCAGATAAAAGTTTGGTAAAAGTTTCCGAGAGGGCAGCGGATGCGGGCACTTGGGGGAGACGCAGCACGTTGTTGATCTTGCCTTGGAGGGCCAGCAGGCACTTCACACCGGCGGGACTGCCCTCTTTGAAGCAGGCCTGGGTGAAGTCGAGCAGGCGGAGGTGTATGGCGCGGGCTTCGTCGAAGCGGTTCTGGCGGGCGAGGCGCACCATGGTGCTCACCTCCTTGGGGAAGGCGTTGGCCACCACCGAGATTACACCGTCCACCCCGGCAGCTAACAGCGGCAGGGTGATGGCATCGTCGCCGGAGATGACCGAGAAATCGGCGGGCTTGTGCGCAATGACGCGCATGATCTGGTTCATGATGCCCGATGCCTCCTTCACGGCCACAATATTCGGGAAGTCGGTGGCGAGCCGGAGGGTGGTGTCGGCTTCGATGTTGCAGCCCGTGCGGCTGGGCACGTTGTACAGAATCAGTGGCAGCGGGGAGTGCTGCGCCAACACTTTATAGTGCTGATAGATACCCTCTTGGTTGGGACGGTTGTAGAAGGGGGTTACCGACAGGATGGCGTCCACGCCGGTGAAGTCCTTGGTCTGCAGCTGGCGGGCAATTTCCATCGTGTTGGGGCCACCCAGTCCGCGCACGATGGCGGCGCGCCCGGCATTGGCCTTCACCACGCAAGATACAATCTCGTCTTTCTCCTCTTCGGTCAGCGTCGGCGTCTCGCTGGTGGTGCACACGGTTGTCAGATAGTCCACCCCGTTGGTCACCAGATCTTCCACCAATCTTTCCAGACTGCAGAAATCTATCGAGCCGTCCGGCATGAACGGCGTGACCAGCGCGGCACCTGTTCCTTTCAAACGATTGTTCATGACTGTTTTCCTGAAAGCTGGTTGGTATAGTGGGTGATGTTCTTGAGCAGTTCCATGTTCGACAGCTCTTCATCCGACTGGATGAGCAGGTCGTACAGGTCGGCGTTGCGTTTTTCGGAACCGATGATGAATTTGGCCGGTGTGATGGCCATGATGAAGCGGAGGGGGTCGAAAACGTCATGCGAAAAGTCCAGCAAAACGTCGAACTCGGTTTCGCAGAAGGTCTGCACCTGACCCTTTGTGGGGCGGCCGAACCAGTTCAAATCCTTGTTGCAGAAATAGTCGGCCGAGAGCTGCTGAAGACAGTAGAAGGGGATGGCTTTGCCGTCGATATAGCCTGCCAACCATACGCTGCGGGTGGAAGTCTGCAATTTTGAGAAGACGGCATAAATGTCCTTATAGGTGTCTTCTGTGGTGATATTACAAAGAATACCCACATTTTTGGCATCCCTCAAAGAAACCACTTCGGGTATCCTAACTTTCTTGTTTTCAGCAATATATTTTTTTGCAAAATGTCTTTGTATAAAATTCATCTCTATACTTTTTGCCAATATTTTCAAAAGCGCAAAAGTAAGCAATTTTTTTCATTCTTTTTATAAAATGATTTCATTAAATAAAAAATAAAAGAAAGGTCTGAAAATCAATAAATTTCATCTTGGTGGAAAAATTTTTAAAATCTTGAAATACAGCTGAAAATAATTGTACTTTTGCGCCGTTTTTTTCAACACAAAAATGACAACGGAAAACTCAACAAAAACAGAGAAAAAGTCGTTTTTCAAGACGTGGAGATTGCTGAAAGTCAGGTCGAAAATCTACCAGATTGCGGTACACCTGCTGGCACTTTTCGCATTGGGCATGGTGGCCGCGTGGGGCATTTACAAATTGGGCCTCACCAACGACAACGGCGGCATCGACCCCAACAACCGTTATCTGGCCAACTACAAGGAGATGTCGGGGCTGACCGATTCGTCCAAGATATACTCCGCCCAGCTGCAGAACTACATCAAGTTGGCGGTGATGAACCAATTTTTCCCCACCAATGCCCACCTTATCTATGATTCCGACCGCGACCTGAACGATCCGGAGATGGTGGACCGTATGATTTATGCCAGCAACATGTACATGCAGGAGACCGACAACGGAAAGAAGTTCACGCAGATGCTGGAGGAGGTGAATGCGCTGATGGCCCGTTATCCGGCCACCACCTCCACCGACAACGCCATCCCGTGGATGAACGACCCGGGCTGGCCGGCCCTGAAGCGCGCCATGGTGAACGATGCCGAGAAAATCCGCAAGGCCGGTGAAATCACGGGTGTGGATCCGCGCCTCATCGCCGCCTGCACCGTGGGCGAACAGATCCGCCTCTTCAACTCCCACCGCGAGGATGTGAAGCGCTACCTCGGTCCCGCCGTCATGAGCGTGCAGTCGCAGTTCTCGCTGGGGGTCAACGGCATTAAGGACTTCACCGCCGCCGCCGTGGAACGCAACCTGAAAGACTCTACCTCAGTGTTTTACATGGGGAAAAAGTATGAACACATCCTCGACTACGACACCGCCCAGATGCACGACCTCACCACCGCCCGCTTCAACCGGCTGGTGGACTACCGCGACCATTTCTACTCTTTCGTCTATGCAGGCTGTATTTTGCATCAGACCATGCTCCAGTGGAAACGCGCGGGGTACGACATCTCCGACCGTCCCGATGTGCTCTGCACCCTCTTCAACCTCGGCTTCATTGCCTCGAAACCGAATGCGGCCCCCCGCTGCGGCGGATCGCACGTGTCGGTAGGGGGACGCACCTATACCTT
This sequence comes from Bacteroidales bacterium, assembly GCA_045132235.1. GTDB lineage: Bacteria > Bacteroidota > Bacteroidia > Bacteroidales > WCHB1-69 > UBA1756. Next base: position 113,996 of record JBGURX010000048.1, on the reverse strand, counting down.
CGGGGTGCTCGGCAACGACTTTTACTTCTCCGGTGAGCTCGCCGACGAGTTTCCTTTGCATAAGAAAATCTTTGCCGAATAACCCACTCACAATCTTATTTCCCAATTTCCATTATTTTCGTATCTTTGCACCCTCGAAAATCATTTAGTTATTTCAATTAAAAACATACAATTATGGCACTTATCTCTCAAAGAATTAGCAGCATGCCGCCTTCAGAAACCCTTGCAATGACCCAGATTGCCAACGAATTGGCCGAGGCTGGCAAGGATGTCATCAAACTCAGTATCGGTGAACCCGACTTCAACACCCCGGAAATGGTGAAAGAGGCCGCCAAGACCGCCATCGACGAGAACTGGACCCATTACCCGCCGGTACCCGGCTACCCCGATCTCAAAAAGGCCATTTGCGCCAAGTTCAAAAGAGACAACAACCTTGACTACGCTCCTGAACAGATTGTAGTTTCGACGGGTGGTAAACAAGCTATCTATCAAGTGGTTATGTCGCTGGTGGATCCGGGCGACGAAGTGGTGATTCCCACCCCGTTCTGGGTTTCCTACAAGGCCATCGTTCAGCTGGCAGAAGGCAAGTCGGTGTACATCCAGACCAAGATTGAAAACGACTTCAAGGTGACGCCCGACCAGCTCCGCGCCGCCCTCACCCCCAAAACCAAGATGATGATTTTCAGCAGCCCCTCCAACCCGACGGGCATGCTCTATTCCCGCGAAGAACTGAAAGCCCTCGCCGAGGTGCTCCGCGACTACCCCAACGTCATCGTGCTGTCGGATGAGATTTACGAGCATATCAACTTCGAAGGCAAGCACGAAAGCATGGCACAGTTCGACTGGATGAAGGAACGCACGGTGACCGTGAACGGTGTGGCCAAGGGCTTCGCCATGACCGGCTGGCGTATCGGTTTCATCGGTGCTCCCGTGGCCATCGCCAAGGCTTGCAACAAACTGCAGGGCCAGGTCACTTCCGCCACCTGCTCCATCGCACAGCGCGCCACCATCAAGGCCATGCAGATGGACCCCGCCACCAGCGACGACATCATCAACATGCGCAACATCTTCCGCGCCCGCCGCGACATGGTGTACGACCTGCTCCGCGAAATTCCCGGCTTCAAGGTGCGTCTGCCCAAGGGCGCTTTCTACTTCTTCCCGGAAATCAGCGAGCTGTACGGCAAGAGCGTTCCCGCCAACTCCGTCTTTGCTGAGAAATACGGCAAGACCGTCATCGAGAACTCCACCGACTTCTGCATGTACATCCTTTACGATGCCAATGTGGCGTTGGTGCAGGGCGTTGCCTTCGGCGACGACAACTGTGTGCGCCTTTCCTACGCCACCTCCGAGGAGAAACTCCGCGAGGCGGTGCGCAGAATTCGCGAAGCGGTTGAGAAAATGAAATAACATATTGTATAACAGTAAGTTGTTGTAATCCTACAGGGAATGGCTAAGTTCACACAGTGGCGAAATTTCTGGAAGCGAGTGCGCAAAAACTGGAGCGTCAAGCACCAGTTGATCATCCGCAATGAGACCACGCACCACGACAGCTTCACCTTTCTGCTGAGCCCCCGCAACATTTTTGTCACGGTGATGGTTTCGGCAGTGGTGTTGGTGACCCTCACGGCGGTCATCATCGCCTTCACGCCGCTGCGCTACTACATTCCCGGCTACACCACCCCCGACGAGCATCGCAAGTACAAGGAGACGGCGGAAAAGATGAACACCCTGCAGTCGCAATACAACCGCAACGAAGTGTTTCTCGAGCATCTGCTGCAGGTGCTGGATGAAAACAGCCTCGACACGATGGGGCCTGCGCCGCAAGGCGGTGTGGTGACGGCCGACGGACAGTCGCTGGAGGGGGCTACGGAGCCCTCTGCCAGTGAGATGGCCTTGCGGGAAGAGGCCAGTGACCTGTTGGCGGCAGTGTCGTCGCGGCAGCAGAACGATGCAGTCTCCATAAGCGCCCGCGCCGACATCCAGAACCTGTTTCTGCAGCCGCCCACCACGGGCACTATCCTCACCGCCTACAGCGTGCCGCAAAACCAGTACGGCATCGATGTCGCCAACCGTGAGGGAACCCTCGTCACCAGCGCCGCAGAAGGCATGGTGGTGTTCGCCGGCTACGACATTACCGACGGCAATGTCATCATTGTGCAGCACCACGACAACGTGCTTACCGTTTACAAAAACAACAAGGAACTCCTCAAGAGCAAGGGCGCCAAAGTGGCCGCCGGCGAGCCTATCGCTAAAATGGGACACAGCGGCATCACCGACAAGGGCAACCACCTCCACTTCGAGCTCTGGCACAACGGATTTCCCCTTAATCCGCTGGATTACTTAACATTGAAATAAACCTTTAACAAAAGATATGGAAACCGACTATTCTAACATTTGTGATTTATTGATTCAAAAAGGCGAACTGAAACAGCAAATCTATTCCAGCACGCTCGAGTCGATGGAGCTGTTCAAGCAGTGCGCCAAGGAGTTTGAAGACTATTATGAGGAGCATTGCGCCGAGGAGCATCCCCGCGTCACAGTGGACTACAACGGCAAAAACCTCCACGAGTTCAAGCTCCGTTTCGCCGGCGATGTGCTGATTTTTCTGATGCACACCAACATCTTCGAATTCCCCCGCGACCATGAAGTGATGAAAACCCCCTACATCCGCGAGGACCAGACCCGCTCGTACTGCGGTGTCATCCATATCTTCAACTTCCTCTCCGATTCGTTCCGCTACAACCGCATCAACGACTCGGGCTATATGATCGGACGTATCTTTATCAACAAAGACAAGCATTTTTATGTGGAAGGAAAACGGGAATTGGCCAAAGTGCTCAACAACTTCAACAACCGCGAGCTCGACAAGCAGTCGGTGGAGGAGATTCTGAGATCGGCCATCCAATATACCATCAATTTCGACTTGCTGGTGCCGGAGTATTCCAATTTGGTGGAGATTTCTGTGAACGACATTCTTCAAATTGAAGATCAGAACATGATTCTCAAAACAGGTAAACGTCTGGGATTCAGATTTGAACCGGATGACAAGTAGGCTGAAAAAAATATTTTTGCAAAAATTAGTTTTATATTAAAATTTCATGTATTTTTGCAGCCTCATTTTTTGAGGAAATGCTGGATTCGTCTAGTTGGCCCAGGACGTCAGGTTTTCATCCTGAAAATCGGGGGTTCGAATCCCCCATCCAGTACGAAGAGACAGTTTCAGACTGTCTCTTTTTTTATTGCAAAAAATCGTATCTTTGCGCCGCAAAAACCAAACATTATGAAAATTGATTTTTTAGGTGCAACAACAGAAGTTACCGGTAGTAAATTCCTTCTCACCACCTACAAGGGCGTGAAAATTTTGCTCGACTGCGGCATGTACCAAGGTAAAGGTTTGGAGACCGACGGCATGAACCGCGACCTCGGCTTCAACCCGCGCGACATTGACTACATCATCCTTTCCCACGCGCACATCGACCACTCCGGCCTGATTCCATACGTGGTGAAGATGGGCTTCAAGGGCACGGTGTTCTGCACCCCTGCCACCCGCGACCTCTGCGCCATCATGCTCCCCGACTCCGGCCGCATCCAAGAGACCGATACCGCCCAGTTCAACAAGAAACGCGCTTTCCAAGGCCTCCCCCCTGTCGAACCCATCTACACCATGCAGGATGCGGTGACCTGCATGCGCCGTTTCGTCAGCATCCCCTACCATCTTCCCTATAACATCACCCCCGACTTCCAGTTTGAGTTCATCAACACCGGCCACATGCTCGGCAGCAGCGCCATCTATATCACCATCAAAGAAGGGCGTAAGAAGAGAACGCTCTGCTACACCGGCGACATCGGGCGGTACAGCAAGACCATCCTTCCCGACCCCGAACCCTTCCCGCAGGCCGACTACATCATCACCGAATCCACCTATGGCGATCGCCTCCACACTACCATCAGCGAGGCGGAACACGACCTCATGATGGTCATCAAAGACGCGGTGGCGCAGCGTAAAGGCAAACTCATCATTCCCTCCTTCGCCATCGGCCGTACACAGGAGATTGTGTATGCCTTGCAAACCCTTGAAAATGAAAATAATCTGCCTGATGTGGAAATCTTCATTGACAGTCCGCTCGCCGTGGCTGCCACCGACATCTTCCGCATCCATAGCGAGGCTTTCAACGAGGAGCTGCAAGAGTACATCAAAACCGACCCCGACCCGTTCGGCTTCCAGAAGGTGCACTACATCCGCAGCATCGCCGACTCCAAAAAACTCAACTCCTACAACCGTCCCTGCATCATCATCTCCGCTTCGGGCATGATGGAGGCCGGCCGTGTGAAGCACCATCTCGCCAACAACATCGAAAATCCCAAGACCACCATCCTGTCGGTCGGCTATTGTGCCCCCACCACCCTCGGGGCCAAAATCATGCGCGGCGACAGCGAGGTCTCCATCTTCGGCACCAAGTACAAGGTACGTGCCAAACTCGCCTCCATCGAGGCCTTCTCCGGCCACGGCGACTACAAGGAACTCATCCAGTACCTCTCCTGCCAGAACAAAAAGAAGGTGCGCAACATTTTCATCGTGCATGGCGAAGACCCCTCCCGCGAGGCCTATTCCCACCATCTCGCCGAGGCAGGCTTCACCAAGACCTTCATTCCGAAATTCAGAGAATCGGTGGAGATATAATTCACTACATTTTTGTATTTTTGCAAACTCATTTTTTAACAGAAAATCATCATGTTTGACAGCTTAAGCGACAGGTTAGAAAGGGCGTTCAAAGTCCTGAAGGGACAAGGAAAAATCACCGATATCAATGTGGCGGAAACCATGAAGGAAGTGCGCAAGGCGCTTCTGGATGCGGATGTCAGCTACAAAATCGCGAAGGAGTTCACCGACAAGGTGAAGGCGCGTGCGCTGGGTATGGATGTGCTGAAGGCCGTTTCGCCCAGCCAGATGATGGTGAAAATCACCTATGACGAACTCATCCAGCTGATGGGTACCGCTGCCGAGGACATCAACATCAACGCCAATCCGGCCGTCATCCTCATGGCTGGTTTGCAAGGTTCCGGTAAGACCACCCACGCCGCCAAGCTGGCCAACATGCTGAAAAACAAACGCCGCCGCAAACCTTTGCTCGTGGCCGGCGACGTGTACCGTCCCGCTGCTATCGACCAGCTGAAAGTGCTGGGCGAGCAGTTGGATGTGCCCGTCTATACGGAACCCGGCTCCATGAAACCGGTGGAGATTGCCAAAAACGCCGTCGCCCACGCCAAGGCCAACGGCTACGATGTGGTCATCGTGGATACCGCCGGCCGTCTCGCCGTGGATGAGGAGATGATGGAGGAGATCGGCAACATCAAAGAGGCCGTCAACCCCCATGAAATCCTCTTCGTGGTGGACGCCATGACCGGTCAGGATGCCGTCAACACCGCCAAGGCTTTCAACGACAAGCTCAACTTCGACGGTGTGATTCTCACCAAGATGGACGGCGACACCCGCGGCGGTGCGGCCCTCACCATCAAGGCCGTTGTCAACAAGCCCATCAAGTTCATCGGTACCGGCGAGAAGATGGAAGCCCTCGACGTGTTCCACCCCGACCGTATGGCCGAAAGAATTCTCGGCATGGGCGACATCCGCTCGTTTGTGGAAACCGCCCAGGCCCAGTTCGATGAGGAAGAGGCCGCCAAGTTGCAGAAGAAACTCGCCAAGAACCAGTTCGACTTCAACGACTTCCTCAACCAGATTCAGCAAATCAAGAAGATGGGCAACGTGAAGGAGCTCATGGGCATGATTCCCGGCATGGGCAAGGCTGTGCGCGACCTCGACATCGACGACAACGCCTTCAAGAGCGTGGAGGCCATCATCCTCTCCATGACGCCCGAGGAGCGTAAGAATCCCGACATCATCAACGGCAGCCGCAAGAAACGTATCGCCCTCGGCAGCGGCACCGACATGCAGGAGGTAAACCGTCTCGTCAAGCAGTTCTACGACACCCGCAAGATGATGAAGATGGTGAACAGCGGAAAGGCCAAAGGCCTGATGAACGCCCTCAGCATGCGCAAGAGACGTTAACGTCTGCTTGTTACAAGAATTGAAGAATCTTATTGAAACTCGTGAGATCCGGCTTTTCGAGGATATAGTCCGCACCGGCATTCACGAGTTCTTCTTTGGTGCGGTAGCCCCACAGTACCCCTATTTTTTTCAGTCCGGCACGGGCGGCTGTCTCCATATCCACACAGCTGTCGCCCACAAACAGCGTGCTCTCCTGCGTTTCGCGCGCCGCCTCGATGATTTCGAATACCATGTCGGGATTGGGTTTGGGCAATGCGCCGGGACGATACCCCAACACCGCCGAAAAACGGATGGTGGGGAAGTAGTGCCGCATCAGCGGCCCCATGGCCTCGTGCGCCTTGTTGGAGGCCACCGCCAGTTTGATGCCTTGGTTCTGCAAGCCTTCCAACAGTTCAGAGATGCCAGAATATGGCACAGTCTGGTCCATTTTATGCAAATCGTAATATTCCAAAAATTCTTGGTAAAGATTTGATATAGTGGATTCTGTGCGATGTTCTTCAGGAAGTATCCGTTCCATTAATTTTCTGATGCCGTTTCCCACGAACATCTTGTAGGCTTCGGTGGGGTGGGTGGGGTAGCCGTGGCGGGCGAGGATGTGGTTGCCCGAGGTGGCCAAGTCTTCCAATGTGTTGAGCAAAGTGCCGTCCAGATCGAAAATTACCAGCATATTTTTCTTCTTTTTACGAAAAAAAAAGGCAGAATATGAATTCTGCCGGTGTAGCGCATAAGGGAGTCGAACCCTTGATATTCAGACTGAGAATCTGACGTCCTGGACCACTAGACGAATGCGCCAGTTTGAGACTGCAAAAATACAACAATTTTTGATTTTCCAGCCTTTTTTGAAGAAAAATTTTATTTTCTTCTATAATTATTTAATAATCAATAATTTATAAAATCAACCCACCATGAAATAAGTCTCCGGATATTCGTGTTTGGTCTCTTTCACACGCTTGCTGAGGGCGTAAGCGAAGGTTAAGGTGCCGATTCTGCCGATATACATGTTGATGGTGAGCACGATTTTTCCGGCATCGGAGAACTGGTCGATGCAGCCGGTGGAGAGTCCGCAGGTGGTGAAGGCGGAGGCAGCCTCGAACATGGTGTTTTTCAGCGGAATTTGCGGATCGATGACGCAGAGCAGGATGGTGGAGGAAACGATGAACACGAGGGTCATCACCACGATGGAGTAGGCCTTGTCAACGATTTGGAAGGGGATGGTTTTCTTGCGGAACTCGATTTTGCTTTTTCCCAAGATGGTGGCGAAGAGTGATTTGATGATGACGAAGAAGGTGGTGGTTTTGATACCGCCGCCCGTGGAACCCGGGGAGGCACCGATGAAGATGATGATGATGAAAATGAGGAGGGAGGGAACGGAGATGGCGTCGATATCCACGATGTTGAAACCTGCCGTTCTGCCGGCCACTATCTGGAAGAAGGCCGAGAAAAACTTCTCAAAACCGGTGCTTTTGGCGAGGGTGTTGTTGTATTCGAGGGCATAGAACAGGATGGTGCCTACAATGATGATGGCGAAGGAGGTGATGAGCGCGATGTGGGTGCCGTCGGCGAGTTTCATCCATCTTTTCTTGCGCCGCTCTGCAATCACGCGGGGGTCGAAGAAGTCGCGGAGCACCACATAGCCGATACCGCCGGCGAACACCAGTATCATGATGATCATCTGCGGGAAGTAGCTGCTCACGATGGCCGAATCCATCAACCCCGTCGGCCACAGCGAGAACCCCGCGTTGTTGAAGGCCGAAATGGCGTGGAAAATGGCGTAGAAGATGGTCTCGCTGTCGCTGGAGAACAACCCCGTGGTGCGCCAGTACATATACAACATGACCGCCCCCACGCCTTCTATCATGAAGGTCATCATGATGATTTCGCGCAAAAACGAGAAGGAGTCGGCCACGCGGTTGGTGGAGAGCATGTCCTTGACCATGTACTGGTAACGGAGTCCGGTGTAGGAGTGGGAGAGGAAGGAGATGAAGAAGGTAGCGAAGGAGAGGATGCTCATACCGCCTAATTGCATCAGTACCAGCAGGATAATGTGTCCGGTGGTGGTGAAGCTGAGCGCGGTGTTGACGGCGGTGAGGCCGGTGACGCAGCTTGCGCTGGTGGCCGTGAAGAGGGCGTCAGCGAAGGTGATGCCGTGCGTGGTGGCCTTCGGCATGAGCAACAGCAATGTGCCGAAAGCAATCAGCAGGAAGAACGACACCATCATCAGCAGCGGCGGACTCATATTGATTTTTTTCAGGAAAGCACTCACTTTGGCCAGTTCCACAAAGATGATGAGGAAGTAGTAGAGGTGGAAAACCAGCTGCCGATAGTGCGGGAAGGTGGCATCGGGAACGGAAAAGAGATGCTGCAGCTGACGGTTGAAGAGCAGGATGAGCAGGAAAGATGAAATGATGATGAGTTCTAACTTATTATTTTTCAAATAAGTAGAAAATTTTGTCTCGTAATAGCAGGCACGCAGGAGGTATTTGAAGATGAAGAAGGAGAAGGCGATGATGACGATGGCGGAAGTCCATACGGTTTGTGCATCGGTGAGGTAGCAGCCGTGCTGTACGATGATGGAGACGAGGGCGGCCAGTTCGAGGGGGATGGAAAGGATGAGCAGCGCACGGTCGATGTGCTGCCGGTTGTTCGCCAGCAGCCACTGCAGTTTCTTCCATCTTTTCATCTCGGGCCAGCCCATCTGCTACTGGTTTTTCTTGATGAAATTCTCGATGTCGCGGGTGAGGCCGAAGATCACAAAGCAGTCCTTCTCCTCGATGACGGTGGACGTGTCGGGCACGCCGAGGGTGTGTCCGGTGGCGTTGCTCTGCGTGGGGGTCGGCGAGTCGGCGAAGTTGCGCCGTATGGTGATCAAACTCAGACGGTAGGCGTCGCGCAGGTTCAGGTCGGCGATGGTCATGCCGATGAGCCGCTGCGGGGCGATGATCTCTGCGATACGGTAGCCGTCGGGCAGCTGCAGGTACGACACCACACTCGGGTTCAGCAGGCGTTCCGCAAACAGGGTGCCGATTTCATCTTCGGGCGAAAGGAACTCCGTAACGCCCATCTTCTCCAAGATGATACGCTGGTTCTTGCCCATCGTGCGGCAGATGATGCGCTTCACGTTCAGGTCCATCAGGTTGGCCGTGCAGAGCAAACGCTTCACAAAGTCGTTGCCGATGGCCACCACCACCACGTCGAAATCTTGTATATTCTCGGCAATCAGCGCCTTCTTGTTGGTCGCATCAATGCACACCGCATACGCCACATCATCCGAAATGTCCTGTATCACATTGATGTCAGAGTCGATGACCAATACCTCCGCACCGCTCTGTGACAGTGCAATAGCAATCGAAGAGCCGAAATGCCCTGCCCCAATAATCGCAAATCTTTCGTTAGACATATCTTATATTTTTAGTCAAGCGGCAAAAATACAATTTAATTCGGAATCCCCAAATAAAATCGTATGCTTTTGATAAATATCGTGCGAGTTAACGCTTTTTAACCGACAACCATCGTTCAATCAGGTATTTACCTCTTCTACTATCGGCCATCATGTCCAAAGCGCGGTTCACTTCGTCCACGGTGCCCACGCACTCGAAGGGCTTGTTTTCGGCAATTCCTGTCAATTCGTCAAAATATTGCTGCAGGGCAGGCTTGTCCAACAGGTCCTCGCCGAAGATGTGGATCATGGTGGCATCTTCGATGAAGGGCGAGAGGATGATGTAGGCGAAAAGGCATTTCGGACAGTTGCAGCACCAGATGTCGGTCTTGCTGCCGGCGTTGCAGCTTTTGAAAACCTCGAAATATTGGGGATACTGTGCAAAAAACTGGGCGATCTGCAGTTCGCTGTATGGACGTAAGTGACTGTAATAGTGGTTGATGTCGCTGATATTTTCTTTTACATAATGTCTGAAATCCTCTTCAAACTCCAGCGACTTGGAATACTGGTGGTTGATTTCGGTGCCGGGGATGGTGGGTTCGTTGGCGCTCGATTCGTTGGAGAGGGCTACGTCGCGCACGCCGGTCACGGTGCTCACCAGCAGCGAGTAGAAGGCCAGCATGGCGGAGAAGGGGGTGTGTCCGTTGAGGAATCCCTGCCGGTTGAGTTCCAGCAGCATCGGGTCAATCTGGCGGCGCAGCACCACGATGTCGTCCATGGTCGGGAAGCCGGCCACTCGCGCACATTCGAGCGTTGCTCCGCGCGGGTTGATGATGAACGGCACGATTTCGCGGTCATGCTTCAGCTGCTCCAAGGTTACCACCGAGTCTTTTCCTCCTCCTATCGGCACGATGACGCGCTTCGACTCTGCCACTTTTTGGTATAGAAAGGCCTCGATGGGGGTGGCGTCCTCATCGAAGGAAAAGGTTATAAAGTGTTCAATATCAGAAGAAATACTATTCTGATAGAAAAATTCTCCCAAACCTTTCCAGTAGAGTTTTTTCCACCATTGCTGTTGTTGTTCCGAGAGGCGGTATCCACAGATGTGCACGGTGGGGCAGCAGGCGGCTTTCCAGTAGCTGATGAGCTCGATGAGGCCGATATGGAAGATGATGCCCTCCAGTAGCTTCGGGTCGGAGATTTTCGTGCCGTGCTTGCCGGGTGCAAGGTGCATGGCCGGAGTGAACCGAATCTGGTCTCCAATCCGAAAATTGAAAGTTATATCAACTTGATTTTCAGAATATTGATATTGAAATCCTTTGTAGGTGAAAACAGGATATTCGTTTCTTAGTTGTTCAAATTTGCTTTGGTTTTGCATGGTAGAAAAAGATAGGGTGCAAAGATACAAAAAAAACGGGTGCCGATGTGGGTCGGCACCCGTTTGGGTTAAAATTGTAGGGACGTCATATTATGGCGTCCCTACCAGAGGGTGTCTTATTTCACCTCCTCGAAATCCACGTCGGTTACGTCGGGATCTTTCGGGTTGTTGTTGCCGCCCTGCGGACCCTGCGGGCCTTGCTGGCCGCCGAACGGACCGTTGGCACCGTTGAACGGGTTGCCACCTGCACCGGGCTGGCCGGCACCCGCCTGCTGGTACATGTCCTGCGAAGCCGCCTGCCATGCACTCGTCAAGGCGTTCATGGCTGTGTCGATGGCCGCGAGGTTCTTCTGGTCGTGTGCCTCTTTCAACTGCTTGCAGGCACTCTCAATGGCACTCTTCTTGTCGGCCGGAATCTTGTCGCCCAGCTCCTTCAGCTGCTTCTCGGTATTGAACACCATCGAGTCGGCCTGATTGAGCTTGTCGATTTCTTCCTTGGCCTTCTTGTCAGCGTCGGCGTTGGCCTCGGCTTCAGCCTTCATACGCTTGATTTCTGCGTCTGACAGTCCGGAGGAGGCGGTGATGGTGATGTGCTGCTCCTTGCCCGTGGCCTTGTCGATAGCCGTTACCTTGAGGATACCGTTGGAGTCGATGTCGAAGGTGACTTCGATCTGCGGCACGCCACGCGGAGCCGGCATGATGCCGTCGAGGTTGAACTCGCCCACCTTCTTGTTGTCGCGGGCCATCGGACGCTCGCCCTGCAGCACCGTGACGGTTACCGCCGACTGGTTGTCGGTGGCAGTGGAGAACACTTCGCTCTTCTTGGTCGGGATGGTGGTGTTGGCGTCAATCAGCTTGGTCATCACACCGCCAAGGGTTTCGATACCCAGTGACAGCGGGGTCACATCCAGCAACAGCACGTCGTGAACTTCGCCGGTGAGCACACCGCCCTGGATAGCGGCACCGATAGCCACCACTTCGTCGGGGTTGACACCCTTGGAAGGAGTCTTGCCGAAGAATTTGGCCACAATCTCCTGGATGGCCGGGATACGGGTTGAGCCGCCCACGAGGATCACCTCGTCAATGTCGCTGGTGGTCAGGCCAGCGTCAGCCAAAGCCTTGCGGCAGGGTTCCAGCGTAGCCTGGATCAGACGGTCGGTCAGCTGCTCGAACTGCGAACGGGTGAGCGTTCTCACCAAGTGCTGCGGCACACCGTCCACCGGCATGATGTAGGGCAGGTTGATTTCGGTAGAGGAGGAGCTGGACAGCTCGATCTTGGCCTTCTCGGCAGCCTCTTTCAAACGCTGCAGCGCCATGGCGTCTTTACGCAGGTCAATGTGATAGTCGTTCATGAACTCCTGAGCCAGCCAGTCGATGATGGCCTGGTCGAAGTCGTCGCCGCCGAGGTGCGTGTCACCATTGGTGGATTTCACCTCGAAGACGCCGTCGCCCAACTCGAGGATGGAAATATCGAAAGTTCCGCCGCCGAGATCGAACACGGCCACTTTCGACTCCGATTTCTTCTTGTCCAGACCGTAGGCCAGAGCGGCTGCGGTAGGCTCGTTGATGATTCTCTTCACATTGAGACCGGCAATCTCGCCAGCCTCCTTGGTGGCCTGACGCTGCGAGTCGCTGAAGTAAGCCGGCACGGTAATGACCGCTTCCGTGACTTCAGTGCCGAGATAGTCTTCGGCCGTTTTCTTCATCTTCTGCAGAATCATGGCAGAGATCTCCTGCGGGGTGTAACCGCGGTCGTCGATCATGATCTTCGGGAGGTTGTTGCTGTTGCTCACCTTGTAGGGCATACGGCTCACCTCGTTGGTGACCAGGTCCATGGTCTCACCCATGAAACGCTTGATGGAGTAGATGGTTTTGGTAGGGTTGGTGATGGCCTGACGTTTGGCCGGGTCGCCGACCTTACGCTCGTTGTTGCCTACAAACGCCACTACTGAAGGAGTGGTGCGCTTGCCCTCGGAATTGGGGATGACAACCGGTTCGCTGCCTTCCATGACAGCTACACATGAATTGGTGGTTCCTAAGTCGATTCCAATAATTTTTCCCATAGTTGTATAATTTTTAATTGTTTATAATTCGTTTGGCTTTTACTTTTTTTCAAAGCGAACACCTATTATGCAACCATCGTGCCAAAATGGAATGAACAGATTTTCCGCCATTTTCTGACAAAATTTTCTTTTTAAAACAAAAAAAGCGTGACATTTTGTCACGCCTGTCACGGTTTGCAAGGCTGGCTTACCAGATGCAGGCATCCGTGCCGAACCATTTCCCCTGTGCCTTGAGGGTGTGTTCGATCACGTCGCGCACGCAGCCGCATCCGCCGCCCTTGGGAGAAATGTAGTCAACAGTCTCCTGGATTTCGGTGGCCGCATCCGCCGGACAGCATTTCACGCCGGCCAGCTGCATCATTTCGTAATCAGGGATGTCGTCGCCCATCATCAATATCTGCTCGTTGGTGATGCCATGCTCGGCCATGTACTCCTGCAGTTTGCGCACCTTGTCGGGCACCGACAGGAAAATGTCCATGCCTTTGAAGGTTTTGTAGCGCAGGCGCATCGTTTCGGAAAAACCGCCCGAGATGATGGCCACGCGGTAGCCCTTCTTTAAAGCATATTGTATGGCATAGCCGTCTTTCACACTCGTGGCGCGTATCTGGTCGCCGTCGGGCAGCACGTATATCTTCCCATCCGACAACACACCGTCGAAGTCAAAAATAAAGGTGGTGATTTTCTCTAATTTTTCTTTTAAGTGCTCCATGTTTTATCATTTATTAAGATGCTGACGATGGATTTCTTGGGTGAGAATTTCGTAAATCTCCCGATATTGAGCATCCTGCAGCATATCTAAATGTTTGTCTATTATGTTTTTATCTCCACGCCTTGCTGGTCCCGTCTGTGCCTCTTCCGGGGTCATTGTGTTGAGTTTTTTTAAGGAATTTTGTAAAAGAGGAAGAAGAACTTTGGGTTCGATATTTGCATTTTTTAAGAGATCAAAGGCCACTCCGTAAAGAGCATTGGTGAAGTTGCAGGCGAACACGGCCGCCAAGTGCAGCTGCCGCCGGTCCTCTTCATGTAAAATGATTGTATTTTCGCTCAATCGAGTAGCCAACTGCAGCAGCAACGCTTCGGTCTCTCCGTCGCCACCCTCTACGCACAACGGCACCTCCACGGCGGAAAAGTCCATCCCGCTGTTGAGCGTCTGACAGGGGTATATCGTGCCAAAACGTGGCGCTACCGGTGCCAAAACCCGCGCAGATACCGTGCCCGATGTCAAGACCGCCAACGGCAACTCAAAGGGAATTTGTGAAACGACCTCTTCGTAACTGTCGTCTTTAATGGAGAAAAGGTATAAATCGCTGTTTTTCTTTAGTTTGGATAAATCTTGAATCGCCTCTGCCCCACAACTTTCTGCCAATTTTTGGCATTTTGTAAGCTCTCTTCCGTAGATTTGGTGAAGGGTAATGCCCGCCTTCTGGAAGGCATACATGAACCAGTGCGCCACGTTGCCCGTGCCGATGATGCTCACGGAATGGATTTCACTGCACAGTGTGGGCAACGAATAGCTGTACGTGGTGGCTTCGTTTTTTAAGGTCGGAAGCGGAAAGGATATGCTCATGGTTACAGGTTTTTTCCTTTGAAAAAGGGTTCGAGGTTGATGGGGCGCGGGGCGATGGCAAACAGCGCGGAGCCGCTGCCCGACAGAGCAGCGTAAACAGCGCCCAGTTCGTAGAATTTGGCCTTCATCTCTGCCAAAATCGGGTAGAGAGGGAAGAGGGAGGACTCAAAATCGTTGGGGAACAAACTCGGCCATTTTTCTACAGGTTCTGTCAGCAAATCATGCAGGTGCGGCCGGCCGGAAAGGGGCGTGACATGGGCGTAAGCCTCTGCCGTTGAGATGGAAAAGTCGGGTTTGAACACGCTGACGGTCCACTCGGAAAGATCCACGTCTATAGGTTGCATGATTTCCCCTCGGCCCGTCGCATACACCGGGCGGTTCTCGATGAAGAACGGCACGTCGCTGCCCAACAGGGCGGCATAGCGCTTCAGCTGCTCCTTCGAGAGTTGCAGGTTGAACAGCTCGTTGGTCATCGTCAGCACACAGGCGGCATCCGATGAGCCGCCGCCCAACCCCGCTCCCGACGGAATGAGTTTCTCCAAATGGATGGAAACGCCCGGCAAGTCGAATTCCTGCTGTAGCAGTCGGAAAGCTTTGACACACAAGTTTTTGTCGGGATCTGTCACAAAATCACCTCCCGACATTTTGAACTCAACTGTGCCATTATTAGGTTTAATCTCAAGGGTATCTTCGAGGTTGTGTACAGGAATGAAGATGGTTTCCAGATTATGGAAACCATCAGGCCTTTTTTCCGTTACATACAAGCCCAGATTGACCTTGAAATTGGCAGAGCGAATCAAAACAGGCTTTTTTGTGCTTTAATGTTATTCCACTGTTCTTCAGACAGTTTAGCTCCTACGGTGGCCACGGCTTCGTCGCCCACTATGGCAGCGAGCTGGATGGTCTTTTCGGGTGAAAGTCCGTGCATCAGTCCGTAGAGGAATCCCGCGGCGTAGGCATCTCCCGCGCCGTTGGTATCGACCGGTTTTTTGCCGTTGGTGCCGGCGGCCACATGCACGCCTCGCACATTGGCAATGGAGCCCTTGCCTCCCAATTTCACCACGGCCACTTCGCAATAGCGCGACAGCTCGGCCAGCGCCTCTTCGCCGTGCTTGCCGGTGAAGGCGTGCGCCTCCTCTTCGTTGGCGAAAATAATGTCCACATAGTCGCGCAGCAGCAGCCCCACAAACTCTTTTTCAGCCTCCACCAGATTGTAGGAAGCCATGTCCATCGAGATTTTGAGACCGTGCTCTTTAGCCACTTGGCAGGCACGCAGAATCAGGTCGTGGTTGAAAATGAGATAGCCCTCCACATGGATGCAGTCGTACCCTTTCAGAATGTCGGGATTGATCTCGTCGGCAGTCATGGCGGCGGCGGCCCCGAGGTAGGTGGCGAAGGTGCGTTCGGCATCCTCCGTCATCAGCGTGGTGGCGATGCCGGTATCGATGTCGTTGGTGTGGATGAGGTGCGGCGTGATGCCACTTTTCTTCATGTCTTCTTCAAAAAAACGGCCCATTTCGTCATTTCCCACCTTGCCGATGTAACCGGCAGTGCCGCCCAAATGAGCGATGCCGTGAATGGTGTTGGAGGTGGAACCACCGGTGGCACGCACCTGCTTCATCGTGCCGATCCGTTCATGAATCTGCCGTTTTTTTTCTACATCAATCATCTCCATGCCGCCTTTGGGCAGGGCGAACTCTTGAAGCAAAGATTCTTCAGGAAGGTTGACAATCACGTCAACCAGTGCATTTCCGATACCGATAATTTTTGCCATATTCTTTATAGAAGTTGTTTAGAATTTCACGCCGAAGGTAGCGGCGAATTTGTGGTTGACGTTGCAAATCTCAACAGGGTTGAGGGCCACGTCGCTGTAGAACCATGAGTTCTCGCGGGCGATGCGGCACACGTAGGCGAAGTCGCAGAAGAACACCTTGCCATGGAAACCGATGCCGGCGCAGATGTTGTGCGAGTCGCCCGTGTTGATGTTGTTCTTGAACGGGGAGCTGCTGTAGGCATAGCCCGTGCGGATGAGGAAGTAGTTGGTGACGGCCAGCTCAGCCCCCACGCGCACCGTGTGGCAGGCGCCGTATTTTTCCTTGATAGCGGCGTTCTCATCTTTGAAATTGTAACGGTACATCACATTCTCGGAGGACAAGAGGTTGGCCATCGAGTATTCGGCAAATTCATATTCCGCGCTGATGAAAGCTCTTTTGGCGATGGTGAATCCCACACTTCCCATCACGCGCAGCGGAGTGGATAATTTGTACTTAGAGATGTTTTCGTAGGAATCCTCATAGTTGTTGTCCTCGAAATAGGAGTTGATTTTTCTTTCATAATTCTCCTTCAAATTGGAGTAGTAGGTGGGGGTGTGGATGGCAACACCGAAGCGGAAGAACTCCACGGGGCGGTAGATAACACCCAACTTGGCATTGATACCCACGCCGGTGGTGCGCAGCTTTTCGTAAGTGGTGAACGATTCAAATCCGCCCACTTCGTCGTTTTCATCAATCTCCTTGTATTCGGTCTCGCTCTGGTAGTCAAGGAACGGCACGCCAACGGTCAGTCCAAGGAACACTTTGTCGTTGTAGTTGCCGCCGAGCGAGAAGCTCATCTCGTCGATGCCGCCCTTGGTGATGCAGTAGTGCTCTTGACGCAGGTTGTTGCCTGACAGGTAGCTTCTATACTCGTCGTGCGAGCCGGGCACGGTGTCGAGCAACCATGTGTTCCATGCGGCGAGGCCGTCGTGGGTGAGGTTGCTGTAGTTGATGCCGTTGGCATTGTTCAGCACGTTGTTGGTCCAGCTGCTGCCATTGCTCATGCCCGTGGCGGAGGTCAGGTTGTTGAAGTCGTTGATGCGGTTGTAGCCGAAGCCGAACTGCATCATGTTCCATTTGGTGGTTGGGTGTTCGGGGTCAGCGTTGAGCCGCCATGAGAACACGGAGCCGAAGTTGGTGAGGCTGTACCTCACGCGGGAGGCGGGCACCTCCTCGTTGTTGTAGATGGACTTGCTGCCGATGGCGTTGATGACCACGGGCGTGAAGGTGATCTCATCCTTCTTGTAAAGTCCGATGGCAGCGGGGTTGGTGGCAAGGGCGGAAAAATCGCCGCCGATGGAACCGAAAGCACCGCCGGCACCCATGAAACGGGCGGTTCCTGACCAGTTGACCTGTGAAAAACGGAAAGCGTCAACGTCGTTCTGCGCCATGGCTGTAACACTCAGCAGCACAGTGGCAAACAAAATGAAATACTTTTTCATGATTATCTCTTTTTTATGGTTTTCAAAAAAACAATGTTATGACTTTTTGTATAACAGTTGGTTTAAGATTTTGTTTTAAACGAGTTGAAAATGATAAAATTGTATGACTATTCAATCAGATTGTTCAGCATGGCATAAACCGTGAGACCCGCCACCGACTTGATGCCGGTCTTCTTGATGATGTTTTTCCGGTGGGTGATGGCCGTATGGACGGAAATATGCAGTTTTTCGGCAATTTCTTTGTTGGTCAAACCCTTCGAGAGTTCTACAAGAACCTCCCGTTCTCGGTCGGTAAGTTCGTATAAATCATTACTTTCCGGTTGCTCAAAGCTTGATAGCAAGGCATCGTTCAGCAAAGTGTCGATTTTCGCCTCATCGTCATTGATTTCAATCACGGCATTGAAATTCTTGAGCCATTGCTGGTCGAAGTAGGAATAGACGAGGGCCACGATGGGAATTTTCGGCGACTCTTGGAAGATGGCGCGGAAGGTGTTGCGTTTGGAGTAGTCGATGAGGGTGGGGTTGAGCACAATCAGGTCGGGGCGTTCCACGATGATGCGCTCGGCGATGCGGTTGAGGGTGTCGGCTACGGCAGTCACCTCAAAAGCGGCTCGTTTCTGCAAGATTTCGGCAAAACCTGTCGCCACCACGGATGATTTTTCTATAAGCAAAATCCTCTTTTTCATTTTGTTACATCTTTTCTAAGGTTTGAACAAAAGGAATGAGGATTTTCTCTTCAATCAGGCTGTGGGTGTTGAGGTCGGAGGAGAGTTGGAAGATGTCGAAGAGCAGGGAGATGCGTTCTTTTGGCATGATGTCGCCGGGGAGGTACTTCAGCATGATGTTGGTGAGGTCGCCCAGCTTGTCTTCGATATTGCTGTGGTTCTTTTCAAACTGCTGGATGGAGTAGCCTTTCGATTTTTCCCCATGTCGCAACTTTTCAATATAAGGAAAAACGGTAACTTCTTCATATTGAAAATGTTTCACCACCTCTTCTTTGTATTCTGTGAAGAATTTTTGCAGAGTGTCGCCATGAACGGGCTGGCAGGCCGCTGCGATTTTGCGGAGGTGGTTTTCTATATGCGGGATTCTCTCTTGCAGGTAATAGTCGTGCGAGGCGGTGAGGTAGGGGATGAGCGGCGACATGTCGGTGTGGGCGATCTCTTCGTTGGTGGGCAGGTAGTGCGGGTCGGTATAGACGTTGCAGATGAGCAGGAAGAAATCCTCAGGGATTCTGTACTGGCGGCACACCTCGGCGATGCTTTTTTCGCCGAAGCCGAGTTGGATGTTGAACCGTTGGAGAATGAGCACCAGACTATGGTTCGCAGTGACCATGTCGGCGAGTTTCATGTTTTTGGTAAAGAGCATTTTGGGTATTATTTGCTGAGATAATAATCGTGAATTTCTTGCAATCTTCCGGCAGAGTCCTGCAGTCCGCCCGGCCGGTTCCGGATGATCCAGATGCGTTTGTGGTTGTCGATGAGTTTCTGCAGTTCGTGTGCCAATTTTTTGCGTTTTTCGAAAGGAATATCAAGGGTTTGGTAGCTCTTGACCTGCATCCGGTCGATGCCGAGGTGCAGACTGTGTTTGGCGAGGTTGGCGGCTTGGTGCAGCTCTTCGAGTACCACGTCGGCGTCGGGGCATTGGGGCTTGGCGTGGTTGAGGATGGCCACGGCAGCGTCGATTTCCTCTTCGGTTTTGCGCAGGTTGGCCAGTGTGATTTCCTTGGTCTGGTAGTTGCCTTTCATCTTCCATGCGTGGCGGTGCAGCAGCAGGTGGAACACGTTGGCGTTGCCTTCCGGGATGCGGGCTTTGGTGTGGGCATAGCCGAGGCGCATCACGGCGGCTCCCGTATTGCCGGTGGGGTCTTGGAAGATGTACTCGTTGAGGAGGAAGCAGAGCCGTGATACAACGCTGGTGTCGCAATGCCATGCATAGCTGCAGCCCACCATCAGCGGGGCGTAGCATACCGACAGCGGTTGCCAGTGCCCGTGGTCGCCCCAGTTGGTGACGAGCATCCCCTTCGCTCCGTTGAGTTCCGCATTCACCGCGGCGTTGTAGAGGTTGGCGAAGGCCACATCGTTCTTGCCGATGATGGAGCGCCAGGTGGCCGTGCCCGGACAGACGTAAAATTCGAGTCCGGCTTTGCGGAATTTTGGCAGGATGGTGTCGAAGCGGAACTTGCTTTCATAGCCCCACACCATCGGAATCATATCCTGCGGAATCTCGGGAATCAGATCCTCATGGTTGAGGATGATGTCGCCCCAAAATTGCGCCACCTTGCCATATTTTCGCACTTCGTCGTTGAGTTTGAGCAGGTAGTTGAGATAGACGCGCCCCACGCCCAGACTGTCGCAGGCGGCCTTCGAGCGGCCCAAGCCCAACTCCACGGTCTCGTCGCAGCCGATGTTGAAGTAGGGGCTGTTGAAGTTCGGCAGAAATTCGGCATAAAGTCCCTTCACCAATTCGAAAGAGCCCGGGTTGGAGGGGTCAAGTGAGGAGAGCTTGTACGGTCCCCAGATGGTTTTGCAGTCCTCCACGCAGTCGGCCAATGGCAGGTATTTGTCGTACTTCAGCCAGTTCTCGAAATGGCCGAAGGAGTTCTGGTTGGGCACAAGGTCGATGAAGCGGTCGTTGCAATATTTTTGCAGAGCGGCAATCTCTTCAGGGGTCATCGGCGAGTAGTCTTTCCACACGATTTCGTGCTTCGTGTAGGCGTAGGTGTGCTCTGTATAGAGCTGAAATTCATTAACTTTCAAGGTGACGAGGAAATCTACAATCTGGTAAAGCGTGGCCATGGTGGGCACTTTGTCGCGGCTGATGTCAAGCATCATTCCACGGCGGGAGAGTGCCGGGTAGTCCGAAACCATCAGTTCGGGGATGCCGCGTTTTTCGGACAGACCGTATGCCATAATTTGGCGCAGCGTTTGCACACCGTAGAAGAGGCCTTCTCGGCTGCCGCTGATAATGGTCACCGACTGGTTTTTCACGAGCAGCTGGTACTGCTGACTGGGATATTTCGGGTCTTGGTGCAGCGACAGTTTGATGACCGTGCCTTTCATTCCCGCGAAAAACGATTGTTCTTCCCAGTTGGAGAGGTTGAACTGTGCCAAGTAATTGCTCATTTGGGAAAATTGGTATTCATCCCAAGCGATGGCTTCATTTTCTTGAATGTTAATGCGTTGCGGGGTGGGGATGAGGTAGCTTTGCAGCGATTCTCCCCGTCCCATCAGGGTGCAAAGAAGAGTGATAAACAACAGACCGATCTTTCTCATGAAAAACATTTTTGTAAAAACGAGCAAAAGTACAAAATAATTGGCAGTTCACGGATTTCTCCCTTCAATTCTTACTAACAGCATAATGTGTGTTATCACACGGCTTTAGGGCATCCGGAATGCGGACAAAAACACGCTAATTCTCCCAAAATCCGTTCATTATCTTTTCCCGCACTTTCTGAAATTCATCCCCTATTATCTATAATCATTATTATAAACAATTAATAATCAATATTTTATAAAAATTTCAAAAACTAAAATCGGAATGATGGGATGTATAAAAAAAACTTGTATTTTTGCACTCTCGAACTGTCCAATGGTGTAACGGTAGCACTACAGTTTTTGGTACTGTCTGTCTTGGTTCGAATCCAGGTTGGACAACTGTGATGAAACTCTCACTACTCACTTAGTGGGAGTT
The DNA here is from genome assembly GCA_045132235.1 of Bacteroidales bacterium. Classification (GTDB taxonomy): domain Bacteria; phylum Bacteroidota; class Bacteroidia; order Bacteroidales; family WCHB1-69; genus UBA1756. The sequence continues at coordinate 92,596 of JBGURX010000048.1, read as the reverse complement.
TTCTATTTTAGAACGAAAAATTGAAAAGAAAAACAATAAAAATAAAAGCAACAAAACATGGAAGAACGTTTAAATTTGATTGAGACCTTTGCAGAATTCAAGGATTTCAAAAATATTGAGAGAGAGACGTTGATGCGTATCTTGGAGGACATTTTCCGCTCGGTGCTGACGAAGAAATACGGTGCTGACGCCAACTTCGACATCATCGTGAACGTGGACCGCGGAGATTTGGAAATCCAGCGCTACCGCGAGATCGTGGAAGACGGCGAGGTGGAGAACGAGTACACCCAGATCGCCCTCTCGGAGGCTGTGAAAATCGAGCCCGACTTTGAGGTCGGTGAGGAGGTGATGGAGAACATCCGTCTGGAAGATTTCCAGCGCCGCGAGATTCTGGCCCTCCGTCAGAACCTCATCTCCAAGATTATGGAATATGAGAAAGACTTGATTTACAAAAAATATGAAGGCCGTATCGGTGAGCTGGTCAGCGGCGAGGTGACGCAGGTTTGGCGCAAGGAAATCCTCGTGGCCGATGAGGAAGGTGTGGAGCTGGTGCTTCCCAAGAGCGAACAGATTCCCGCCGACCACTACAAGAAGGGCGATACCCTCAACGCCGTGGTGGAGCGTGTGGAAATCATCTCCTCTTCCCCCAGGATCACCATTTCGCGTACCTCCCCGAGATTCTTGGAACGCCTGATGGAGAACGAAATCCCCGAAGTGTACGACGGTCTCATCACCATCAAGAATGTGGTGCGTTCTCCCGGTGAAAGAGCCAAAGTGCTGGTGGAATCCTACGACGACCGTATCGACCCCGTTGGCGCTTGCGTCGGTCTGAAGGGCAGCCGTATCCATGGCATCATCCATGAGCTGCGCAACGAAAATATCGACATCATCAACTATACTTCCAATCCGAAACTGTTGATCACCAGAGCGTTGAGTCCTGCCAAGATTACCTCTATCGACATCGACGAGCAGAACAAGATGGCCAATGTGTACATGAAACCCGATCAGGTTTCGTTGGCTATCGGCAAGGGCGGTTACAACATCAAACTCGCCGGCCGTCTGTCGGGATATGAAATCGACGTGTTCCGCGACGACATCACCGAGGAGGACGATGTGGATCTGCAGGAGTTCAACGACGTGTTCGACCAGTGGGTGATCGACGCCTTCAAGAAGATCGGCTGCGACACGGCGAAGAGCGTGCTGAAGCTGAACCGCGACGAGCTCATCCAGCGCACCGACCTTGAGGAGGAGACCGTTGACGAGGTGATTGCCGCCGTCAAGGAGGAGTTGGAGATTGACGACAACGCTCCGCAGCAGGAGGCTCCGGCCACCGAGGAAGCCGCTCCCAAGGCTGAGTAATTCCCGTATAAGACTGTGGAAAAGAGGGGTTTATCACAAAAAATAAAGTAACATTAACTAATTATATGGCTGAAGAAAAGAAATTACCGAGATTAGGCGCCGCCGCCAAGGAGTTTAACGTTTCCACGGGTACGATTGTGGAACTGCTGAATAAGGCAGGGATGGAAATCGAAGACAACCGCAACGTGAAACTGACGGCCGAAATGTACGAAGTGCTGGTCAAGAAGCTGAGCGGGGAGAAGAAGGTGAAGGAGGATTCGCAGAAATTGGACATGGACTTCTCGTACAACAAGCCCGGTGCCAACAAAACCGAGCCGGAGAGCAAGCCCGCTGCGGCGGAGGAGGAACCCGAACAGCTCCTGATCAAGTCCACCACGCTGGTGAAAGAGACCGTCAAGGTGGAGATCAACAAGCCCAAAGTGGTGGGCAAGATTGACCTTGAGCCCAAGAAAAAGCCGGCCAGCAAGCCCGAACCCGAGAAGGTGGAGGCTCCCGCCCCGCAGGAGGAACCCGCACAGCCGGCTGAAGAGCCCCATCAGGAGCCCGAGCACATCGGTATCGACATCGACGAGTACAAGCCGAAGGTGATTGGCAAAATCAATGTGGAAGAGGTGGGTAAGAAACCCGCTCAGGAGGCCGCACCCGCCAAGGAGGAGGAGAAACCCGCTCCCGCCCCCGAGCCGCAGGAAGAGCCAGCCCCGGAGCCGGAGAAACCCGCCGCTCCCGCCAAGCCCGTGCCGGAAAAGGTGGAACTGAAAGTCGAAAAGCTCAACGGCCCGAACATCATCGGTAAAATCGACCTCTCCACCATTAAGGATACCAAGCGCGGTCCGCTGGAACCCACGCCGCCGAAACGCAAGCGCAAGCGCATCCAGTCGGCCCCGAAGGTACAGGCCCCCAAGGCCGCCAAGAAGGCGGAGGTGAAGCCGGAGGTGTCGCAAGAGGATATCGACCGCCAGATCAAAGAGACTTTGAAACGTCTCGAACCGCAGGGCAAAACCAAATCCTCCAAGCGCAGAAGAGAGAAACGCCAGGAACGCCACGAGGAGATGATGCAGGCCGAACAGGCCGAATTGGCACAGCAGAAAGTGCTGAAGGTGACGGAGTTCATCACCGCCAATGAGCTTTCCACGCTGATGAACATCCCCGTTACCCAGATCATCTCCACCTGCATGAGCGTCGGACTTTTCGTCTCCATCAACCAGCGTCTCAGCGCCGAAACCATCTCCCTGCTGGCCGAAGAGTTTGGCTACGAGGTGGAATTTGTGGGCGTTGACGACAACGAAAACAACAAGGAGGAGCAGGACGGCGACAAGCCGGAGGACCTCCAGCCGCGCCACCCGATCATCACCGTGATGGGTCACGTGGACCATGGTAAAACCTCCCTGCTCGACTATATCCGCAAGTCGAACGTGATTGCCGGTGAGGCCGGTGGTATCACCCAGCACATCGGTGCTTACGAGGTGACGCTCGCTGACGGCCGCAAGATCACCTTCTTGGATACTCCTGGTCACGAGGCATTTACCGCCATGCGTGCCCGTGGTGCCAAGATCACCGACTTGTGTATCATCGTCATCGCTGCCGACGACTCCATCATGCCGCAGACCGTGGAGGCCATCAACCACGCACAGGCCGCCGGTGTGCCGATGGTGTTCGCCATCACCAAGATCGACAAGCCCCACGCCGCTCCCGACAAGATTCGTGAAGGTCTGGCCAACATGAACATTCTGGTGGAGGAATGGGGTGGAAAATACCAGTGTCAGGAAATCGATGCCAAGCATGGTACCAATGTCAACGAGCTGTTGGAGAAGGTGCTGTTGGAGGCTGAGATGCTGGATCTGAAGGCCAACCCGAACCGTCCCGGTGTCGGTACCGTCATCGAGTCCTCGCTCGACAAGGGCAAGGGCTATGTGGCGAAAGTGTTGGTGCAGAACGGTACGCTCAAGATTGGCGACCCGATTCTGGCTGGCAGCTGCTATGGAAAGGTCAAGGCGCTCTTCAACGAGCGTAACCAGCCCGTGAAATCGGTGGGTCCCGCCTCGCCGGTGCTGCTGCTCGGTTTGGACGGCGCCCCGCAGGCTGGCGATACCTTCAAGGTGTGCGAGTCGGAGCAGGAAGCCCGTTCCACCGCCACCAAGCGCGCCCGTCTGCTGCGTGAGCAGGGTCTGCGTACCCAGAAGCATATCACCCTCGACGAGATCGGCCGCCGTATCGCTATCGGAGACTTCAAGGAGTTGAATGTCATTGTGAAAGGTGACGTGGACGGCTCCGTGGAAGCACTGTCCGACTCGTTGATGAAGCTCTCCACCGACAAGATTCAGGTGAACGTCATCCACAAGTCGGTGGGTCAGGTTACCGAGAGCGATGTCATGCTGGCATCCGCTTCCGATGCCGTCATCGTGGCCTTCCAGGTGCGTCCTTCCATCGGTGCGCGCAAAGAGGCTGAGAAAGAGCAGATTGATATTCGTACCTACTCCATCATTTACGATGCCATCGAGGAAATCAAGGCCGCTATGGAGAGCATGTTGGCGCCGCAGATTCGCGAGAAGATTGTGGCCAACCTCGAAATCAAAGAGGTGTTCAAGATCGGCAAGGTGGGCAATGTGGCCGGATGTATGGTGCTGGACGGCAAGCTGCAGCGCAACACCAAGGTGCGCCTCATCCGCGACGGTATCGTCATCTACACCGGCAAGCTCGGTTCGCTGCGCCGCTTCAAGGACGACGTGAAGGAGGTGGTCTCCGGACAGGATTGCGGTTTGAACATCGAGAACTACAACGACATCAAGGTCGGCGATATCATCGAAGGTTACGAAGAGTACGAGGAGAAAGCAACACTCTAATCCATGGGCATACTCTCTTTTTTCAATCCGCCCAAGCCCCGGCAGTTCCATTACGAGCCGCGCTACTACAAGCCGGAGGAGGAACCCGACAAGGACGGGAAGGAGCCTACCGAGCAGGAGAAGCTGGAACGCAAGCTGAAGCAGTCGTGGAGGTTCGGACAGGCCGCCACCCAGAAGCGCCGTTCAATGTTCTCCATTGTGATGATTGCGGGCGTTACGCTGCTCATTGTGCTGTTCATCGGCTCGAAGAGTTTCACACGGCTGTTTGAAATCTTCGGTAGCAAGCCCAAGACAGAGTTTACGGATATGGACCAGCCCTCTTACCGCATCTACCGCGACTCCACGGGACGATGTGATACCATTTACCAAGGGGAGATTGGCGGCATTTTCGCCCGCCGTATCGACTCGCTGGCGATTTTGGCTTTCCGCGGTGAGTTCGGGGATGATGAGCAGATGAAAAAAGAGCTGGGAGAAGAGTATGAGATTGTAAAAATGAGAATGGACCAATTGAACGAAGAATATGAGCGAAGCACAACAGACCAACAATAATGAGGAATTTGCCCGCAGGCTGCACCGTTCCTTGGAGGACAGCCGCAAGAAGAGAAACCGTCACGGCACCACGTTCAACATTGTGCTGATCGCTGTGGGCCTTGCCCTCATCGCCGCCATGGTGTACATCCTCGTTACAGCCTAACGAAACTTTGGGGAGTTGTTCGGTGAAAGCGCATGCCTTTCACCTTTCACCTTTCAATTTTCACCTTTTACCTCCAACCCTAATTCTGTTCCCACCTTCACCATATAGGCGTAGGCGGCTTCGTAGTTGTTTTCCACCAGCCCGTCGAGAATGGCGTTGCATACGGCGTCTTTGATGGTTCCGACTTCGCGGGAGGGCTTGAGTTGGAAAGTTTTCATGATGATCTCTCCGTCGATGGGAGGCCGCCAGTTGCGGATTTTGTCTTTCTCTTCAATCTCCACAAACTTCTGCCGCACAATGGCGAAGTTCTCCAGATATTTTTTTACCTTGAGCATATTCTTCGAGGTGATGTCAGCTTCGCAAAGCAGCATCAGGTCGTCGATATCGTCGCCCGCCTCGAACAGCAGACGGCGCACGGCGGAATCGGTAATGGTATCATCCACAAGGGTTTGCGGGCGGAGGTGCAGTCCCACCAATTTCTGCACATACTTCATCTTTTCGTTGCAGGGCAGTTTCATCCGTTTGAAGATGGTCTGCACCATGCGGGCGCCTACCACCTCGTGGCCATGGAACGTCCATCCGATTTTTTCGTCGAAGCGTTTGGTTTTGGGCTTGGCGATGTCGTGCAGCAGGGCCGCCCAGATGAGGTACAGGTTGTTGCTCACGAGCGCAATCTTGTCCACCACCTCCAGCGTATGCAGGAAGTTGTCCTTGTGTTTCATCCCGTTGATTTTCTCCACGCCTTTGAGGGCGACGAGTTCAGGAAGGAATTGTGCCAGCAGTCCGGTTTGTTCGAGCAGGGTGAGGCCGATGGAGGGTTTGTTGGAGAGAAGGATTTTGTTCATCTCTTCGCTGATGCGTTCCTGCGAGATGATTTCAAGACGGGGGGCGTTGCGCACGATGGCATCGTAGGTTTCGGGAACGATGGTGAAGTTGAGTTGGGAGGCGAAGCGGATGGCACGGAGCATGCGCAGCGGGTCGTCGGAGAAGGTGATGTCAGGATCTAAGGGAGTGCGTATCAGTTTGTTGTGAATGTCTTCAATGCCGTTGAAGGAGTCGATGATGCAGCCTTTCTGGGGACCGTTGAGGGCGACAGCCAATGCGTTGATGGTGAAATCGCGGCGGTTCTGGTCGTCCTGCAGGGTACCATCTTCGACGATGGGTTTGCGCGAGTCGTGGGAGTAGGACTCCTTGCGGGCACCGACGAACTCCACCATGACGCCGTCGCAGGTGAACTGGGCGGTGCCGAAGTTTTTATAGACGTTTACGCTGAGATGGGGAGAGATTTTAGCAGCGGTGGCCAGTGCCAATTCAATGCCGGAGCCCACCACCACAATGTCAATGTCGTTGGAATGGCGGTACAGGAAAATGTCGCGCACCACGCCGCCCACGGCGTAGGCCACCACGCCCATCTCTTCGGCTGCTTCTCCAACTATTTGATATATAGGATTTTTTAATTCCTTCAAATAATCTTTCATCACATTTTACTAAATAAAAAATCGCTTTCTCTTTCAGGGTGCAAAGATAATTGATTTTTTCTGAAATTTTCTGGGTGAAAGAGGGGGATATTTTTACAAATTATCACCATCCTTTTATAAAAAAGTGTAATTTTGCACGTTTTTTAAAAAGGAAAAATAATTATCAATTTATTATAAAAATTTATGGATACACAGAACATTTATCCTGATCAGCAGCCCCAAAGTCCTGCTGGCTTCCAACAGCCTATGAATCCGCAACCCCGTGGCAGACGGGCAAAAAGAGAACCCAAGCCTGATAGCCGTGCACGGAAATTCTGGAGAGTCGTGTTCGGCTCCTGCGTGGGCTTCATCTTAGCGAATGCTATTCTGATTGTGCTGGGAATCTATTTCCTTTTCTCCCTCGTCAGCAGCATCAACTTTTCCATCCCCAAGAATTCCATCCTCGAGCTGACGCTCGATGCCCCCATCGCCGAGCGTTCCTCGAATGAGATGTCGTATTCGCTTCTGGGCCAGCAGAAATCCATCGGACTTGACGATATTCTGCGGGCAATCAAAGAGGCTGAAAAAGACAGCAAGGTAAAGGGTATCTCCCTGAATCTCACCTCCGTATCGGCCAGTCCGGCCAGCATGGAGGAGATCCGCCGCGCACTGGAAGAGTTCAAAGCTTCCGGCAAGTTCGTCTATGCCTACAGCGACAGCTACACACAGGGTGCCTATTACATCGCCTCTGTGGCTGACAAGGTATATCTGAACCCGCAGGGCACCATCGACTTCCGCGGCATGTGCCTGCAGACTTTGTTCTACAAAGGATTGATTGACAAACTGGAAATCGATGTGGACATTGTGAAACACGGCCGTTACAAAAGTGCTGTCGAGCCCTATTTCCGCAGCGACATGAGTGAGGCTAGCCGTGAGCAGTCGTTGGCCCTCGCCACCTCCATCTGGGGGACTTTCACAGAGGCTATCGCCAAATCGCGCAACGTCACCACCGACGACCTGAATAGGATTGCCGACAGCTTGCTGATCCACCGTGCCGCCGACGCCCTCCAGTACAAACTGGTGGACGAGCTGAACTACCGCACCGAATACACGAAGGCCCTTCGCGCCAAGACGGGCTTGAGCGAAAAGACCAAAATCACCATGGTGAACCTCGACGACTACAAGCTGGCATGGGACGAACCTGTGGTGAAATCGCGCAGCAAGAAAGTGGCGGTCATCTATGCCGTGGGTGAAATCATTGACGGTGAAGGCAGTGAATCCGTTATCGGTTCGACATCGCTGAGTCGCGAAATCCGCCGTGCCGCACAGGACGACAAGGTGCAGGCTATTGTGCTGAGAGTGAACTCGCCTGGCGGCAGCGCCCTCGCCTCAGAGGTAATCTGGAACGAGATTGAGCAGGCCAAGGCAGCGGGCAAGGTGGTGGTGACCTCCATGGGCGACTATGCCGCTTCCGGTGGCTACTACATCTCCTGCAACTCCGATGCCATCGTGGCCGAGCCGACCACCATCACCGGTTCCATCGGCGTGTTCGGCATGATTCCGAGTTTCGGCAACTTCCTCGCCAACAAGCTGGGCGTTACCGTGGACGGTGTGGCTACCAACGCGCATGCTGATGCTTTGAGAGGCTACCGTCCCATGGATGAGAAGGAAAGCGAGTTCATGCAGAACAGCGTGGATGAGACCTACGCCACCTTCCTCAACCGCGTGGCCAAAGGTCGCAAGATGAGTGTGGAGGATGTGGACAGCATCGGCATGGGCCGCGTGTGGACCGGCAAGGATGCCATCGAAATCGGGTTGGTGAACCAGTTGGGCAACCTGCAGGATGCCATCGAGCTGGCCGCCAAGAAAGCAGGCATTGAGAAATATGACGTGGTTTATTATCCACAAAAGAAATCTTTCTTGGATATGCTCACCACAGATGAAAACAAGGATAACCAAATCGAAGCCAAGTACCGCGAAGAACTCGGCGAACTCTATCCGGCTTTTGCCGCTCTTCGCCAGATGCGCCACCTGAAAGGTGTTCAGGCCAGACTTCCCATGGAAATTATCATTGAATAGAGATGTCAACATTTAATATTTTCCTCTTGGTGATGACCATCATCGCGGTCATCGTGTTTGTGTCGCTCTACTTTGTGGAGGCAGGTTACGGCATGCTGGTATCCTCCCGCTGGGGCAAGCTCATCAACAACAAAGTGGCATGGTTCTTCATGGAGGCGCCTGTCTTCGTGGCCATGGCCATTATCTGGGCCTCCTCGCCGCACCGTTTAGACCTTGTGCCGCTGGTTTTCTTCTTGATTTTCGAACTCCATTACTTCCAACGTGTCTTTGTTTTTCCTTTTTTAATGAAAGGGAAAAGCAAGATGCCTGTGGGAATCATGCTGATGGGCGTCTGCTTCAACTGTCTGAACGCCGTGATGCAGGGCTATTGGATTTTCTATGAATCCTACCGCATCAACTACAGTGTGTTCGGAATGCATTATACGGATATTCAATGGCTTTACTCGCCGCAGTTCATCGCCGGAGCCCTCCTGTTCTTTGCGGGCTTCTTCGTCAACCTGCGCTCCGACTACATCATCCGCCACCTCCGCAAAAGTCCGGATGACACGAACCATTACCTGCCGAAAGGCAGCATGTTCAACTATGTCACCTCCGCCAACTACTGTGGGGAGCTGATGGAGTGGCTGGGCTTCGCCATCCTGACTTGGTCGCTGGCCGGCCTCGTCTTCTTCATCTGGACTTTCGCCAACCTTGTGCCACGTGCCAACACGCTCTACCACAGGTATCAGACTGAGTTCAAGGACGAGATGGACGGCAAGAAGTTGAAGCGAGTTATTCCTTTTATTTATTGATAATCAACAATTTGATAAATTATAGATAAACGATGTCAGAATCTAAGATTTTCACCCCTGTAACTTTCGGTCCGCTCACCCTGCGGAACCGCACCATCCGTTCCGCAGCCTTTGAAAACATGTGCTACGGCAACAAACCCTCCGAAGATTTATTCAACTACCATACCGCCGTTGCCAAGGGCGGCATCGGCATGACCACCATTGCCTACGCGGCAGTGAACCGTAGCGGTGTATCTTTTGACGGCCAGCTGTGGATGCGCGAGGAGATCATCCCCGAGCTGAAGCGCCTCACCGACGCCATCCATGCGGAAGGGGCTAAAGCCTCCATCCAGCTGGGACATTGCGGCAACATGACCCACCGCAGCACCTGCGGACAGTTGCCGGTGGGCGCCTCCGGCGGCTTCAACTTCTACTCTCCCACCTTCCACCGCAAGCTCAAAGAGAGCGAGATTGAGGATTTGGTGAAAGATTTCGGGAAAGCTGTCAACTTGGCCCGCGAAGCCGGTTTCGACGCGGTGGAGATCCATGCCGGTCACGGCTACCTCATCAGCCAGTTCCTTTCGCCCTATACCAACCGCCGTCGCGACAAGTTCGGCGGCTCGCTCGACAACCGCATGACTTTCATGCGCATGGTGATGAAGGAGGTGATGAAGGCCGCAGGCGACGATATGGCTGTGTTTGTAAAGACCAACATGTACGATGGTTTCAAGGGCGGTCTGGGCATTGACGAATGCCTTGAAGTGGCCAAGGAGCTTGAAAAACTCGGCGTCCACGCACTGGTGCTCACCGCCGGCTTCGTCAGCAAGGCCCCGATGGCGGTGATGCGCGGCTGCATGCCCTACAAAACCCTTACCTACTACATGAATCCTTGGAAGTTCTGGTGGCTGAAGATGGGTGTCCGCATGTTCGGCAACATCCTGATTCCGGAGGTGCCTTTCAAAGAGGCCTATTTCTTGGAGGATGCCAAGAAGTTCCGCGCTGCGCTGAAGCTGCCGTTGGTCTATGTCGGCGGCTTGGTCTCCAAGAGCAAGATGGAGGAGGTGCTGGATGCCGGTTTCGACGGACTGCAGATGGCCCGTGCGCTGGTACACGACACCGACTTCATCAACAAACTGGCGGCCGGCGAAGAGCGTAGCGGCTGCAAGCACTCCAACTACTGCATCGGCCGTATGTACACCCTCGAGATGAAGTGCCACCACTGCGTGAACAACCTGCCGAAAAAGCTCACCAAGGAGATTGAAGAACTCGAAAAACGATAATTTTCTGATTTTTAATATAAAAGCATCTTTTAGAAGGTGCTTTATTTTTTCATTATGAGAGCCTCGCTACTGATCATTTTCGCCAGTATTTTGCTGTTGCCCGACCTCTACATCTGGCTCTGCTTCCTGCGCAAGAAAAAGGCATGGCAAGTGCTGCTTTTCTTCCTCCCGCTCTTCTTTGTCATAGGGGTTGGGGTGATGATGTTTTTGGGGCACACTTCGCCTATTTTTAGCAGAATCCTATTCTACATTTTACTCTGTCTCTCCTTGCCGAAAGCCATTTTTATGGTGGGTTCCATTTTTTCGCAAATCATTGGGAAGTGGTCAAAAAAAGGCAAAAAGATAGGGCATGGCATTTCCCTAGGATTGGCGGTAATTGTTTTGTTGGCAGCAGTTTATGGCTGTGTGGTGGGAGTAAAACAGTTGGAGGTAAAAGAGCAGGTATTGACCTTTGAGCAGCTGCCTTCAAAGTTCGATGGTTACCGCATTGTGCAGATTTCCGACCTGCATGTTGGTTCCTACGGAAAGAGTGGCAGTTTCGTGCAGCGGGTGGTGGATTCGGTGAACCACTTGAACCCCGACCTGATTGTGTTCACGGGCGACTTGGTGAACATCAAGTCGGAGGAGGTGGAGCCCTATATGGAGGTGCTATCCACGTTGCATGCGAAGGACGGGGTGCTCTCGATACTGGGCAACCACGACTACGGCACCTACGCTTACTATAAGGATTCCGTTCGCTCGGCGGAAGAGTGCCAGCGGCTGATGGAGCTGGAACGCAAGTTGGGTTGGACGCTGTTGGTGGACAGCTCGGTGCTGATTCACCGCGGGAAGGATTGTATTGCCGTGGTGGGTGTGGGCGACATTGGCAAGCCGCCGTTCAAGCCGCTGGGTGATCTGAAGAAGGCCACTGCCTCGCTCGACTCTTCAACTTTCAAGGTGCTGCTCAGTCACGACCCGTCGCATTGGCGCATGGAGGTGCTGCCGCAAACCGACATCCCGCTTACGCTCTCCGGTCACACCCACGCCATGCAGTTCCGCGTGGGGGATTTTTCGCCCGTGAAGTGGATGTACGACGAGTGGGGCGGGCTGTATGAGGAGAATGGACAGAAATTGTATGTTTCCACTGGTCTGGGCGGGGCACTGCCGTTCCGGTTGGGGGCAACGCCAGAAATTAACGTATTGATTCTCAAAAGAAAATAATAATAAAAGATAAAAATATGAAAGGAATTATTTTGGCCGGAGGTGCCGGCACGCGCTTACATCCCATCACGTTGGCCATGAGCAAGCAGCTGATGCCCATTTACAACAAACCGATGATTTATTATCCGCTCTCCACCCTGCTCTCCGCAGGCATCCGCGAGATTCTGATCATCTCCACACCCACTGACCTGCCTCATTTTGAGAGACTTTTGGGAGATGGCAGCCGTATCGGGTGCCGCTTCGAGTACAAGGTGCAGGAGGTGCCCAACGGACTGGCGCAGGCTTTCGTGCTGGGCCGCGAGTTCATCGGCAACGACAAGGTGGCGTTGGTGTTGGGCGACAACATCTTCTACGGCAGCGCTTTCGAGCACAACCTCCACCTCAACAACGACCCCGATGGCGGCATCGTTTTCGCCTATCATGTCTCCGACCCCGAACGCTATGGCGTGGTGGAATTCGACGAGAACATGAACGCCGTCTCCATCGAGGAGAAACCCAAACAGCCGAAATCCAACTATGCGGTGCCGGGACTCTACTTCTACGACAATTCCGTGGTGGAGGTGGCCGCCAACATCAAACCCAGCGCCCGCGGCGAGTATGAGATTACGGATGTCAACAAATATTATCTCGAACATAAAAAACTGAAAGTGTGCAAGATAGATAGAGGTACCGCTTGGCTCGACACCGGTACTTTCCGCTCGTTGATTGAGGCCACCCAGTTTGTGCAGGTGGTGGAAGAGCGACAGGGCCTGATGGTGGGCTGCATTGAGGAAATCGCTTACAAACAGGGCTTTATCAATGCCGACCAGCTGCGCGCCATCGCCGAACCCCTTCGCAAAAGCGGCTATGGTGAGTATCTGTTGAAACTTGTGGCAGATATTTAACGAGGAAAATGCGTCGTTTTCTTGCAATTTTGGGCTTTTCTTTGCTATTTTTTAGCATAGTTGAAGGTTTTGCTCAAGGAAAGGAGGAGAAAGCTTCGGCCAATGCCATCTACCATTGGAAAACCACTTTCGACCCCACAGAGAAGGAATGGGATTTTCTAAAAACCAATGATATACAGCGAATGTATGTTCGTTTTTTCGATGTGGACGATTCGCCGGCCAAGCCCATTGCCACGACGGTTTTCAAGCAAAATCTCCCGCAAGACATTGAAATCATTCCCACCACTTTTATCACATTGGAGCCTTTCCACTATTATTGGCTTTCCGATTCAGCAAGAGAAAGAAAAAACCACGATCTTGCGAACAAAATAGTAACCCGACTGCTGAAAATGGCGCAGGCACAGCATGTGGAGGTGAAGGAGGTGCAGTTCGACTGCGACTGGACCGCCAGCACGGAGAATGACTTCTTCCAAACCTGTGTGTTCGCTCGCGACACCCTGCATCAACTGGGCATCGACCTTAGCGTGACCATCCGTCTGCATCAGCTCAGTATGCTTAAAAATGTCCCGGCTGACCGAGGCGTGCTGATGTTGTACAACACTTCCAGCTTGAAAAACTATACGGTGACGAACTCCATTCTTTCGTATGATGTGGTGAGACAGTACCTCTCACGAGTTCCGCAAAAGCACACCCTTGATTTGGATTTCGCTTATCCCACCTACTCTTGGGGAATATGGTTCGATTCCTATCAGGACTTCAATGGGATTTTGAGAAAAGTGGATCTCTCTAATCACAAATTATATAAGCTGAAAGAAAACAACTGCTATGAAGTCCTGAAAGACCATAAATTAGAAGGGCATTTGCTGAAGGAAGGCGACATCATCCGCTGGGAAGAGAGTCAGTATGATGAGATTATGAAGGTGAAAAAGGCCGTGGAGGCCTACCCAACCCTTAAGGGAGGACAATATTCCGCTATTCTTTACCATTTGGATGACAGTAATTTATCAAAATTTTCCAGCCATGAAATTGAAAGTATCCTCCATCATTAGTAGCTTTTTGCTGTTCTTTCTGCTTGGGTTGCCGACCGTGTATGGTTGCTGGTGGCCGGAATTCTCTACTCATGAGTTATGGCTGTACCGTATTTGTCCGTATGGTGCAACCTGTTCGCAGGGAATCGGGGAGAGGGAGGCCAATTGTCAGTTGTGGCAACAGCAAACTTCAGCCGATATTCCCGTGAAAGATGTGGAAACGGCAGTCTATCAATATACCTACAACACGTGGAAATATATTGAGGATTATGTAAATGGAAAACGTGATGATTACATCAATGATACAGTTGGTAAAATATTGGATAGCAATGCATTTGTAAAATACATTGTGCAAAAAAATGACATAGAGATATTGAATTTTTTGCTGTTGGCCAAGCGGGTGGAGGAGACCCGGCAGGCCATGCGCGACCCGTGGTACTACCCATACGAGCAGGATGCCGAACATACGGCTTTGCGGGAGGTGATTCATCAGTGCGAGGCTTACCAAGGAAGTCGTTTCAAAAGCCGCTATGCGTTGCAGGCCATGCGCACCCTCTTTTCGTTGAAACAGTTTGACCAATGCGTGCAGTTATGGGAGAAAGTTGGTTCCACACTGCCGCAGGATGCGCTGTACGCACAGGTTGAAAACTACGCAGGCGGTGCCTATTTTCGGCAGGGCAACAAGGAAAAGGCATTGGAGATCTTCACCCGCAACGGGGATGTGCCCTCCATCCAAATGCTGGGCTACAACTATCAGGCCGCTTTTGAGGTGCTTTTCGAGAAGAACCCCAACGCCAACTACTTCCCCGAAATGTTACAGACATTCATCGACAAATACGAGTACCACTTGTGGTATGAGGAGGCTTATGGTGATATTAGTAAGAAATATATGGAGCAGGCCAAGTGGCTGAATGGTTTTGCGCAGAAAGCCTTGTCAGACCCGCGTGTCAACGACCCGCTGATGTGGGCTTATGTGGCATCCTGCACCTACGATTTTCTCGGAAAAAGTAAGGAAGGTTTGGCCATTTTACAGCAGAATATCCATCATGTCAGTCCCAACGATTTCCTGAACAACTCTGCCAGAGTTTTTCGCATCTACCTGCAAGCCAAAACCACACCGTATAATATGGCCGAGCCCGATCGCTTTCTGACGGACATGAAATGGATTGAGCAGCAACTGAGAGCGGAAATGGCACCCCTGTTGGCCGACACAACCCAGCGGTCAGGTTATTATTACACCCCCCAATACTTCTATTGCAATGCATGGCGCCGAATCTTTTTGGAATGTGCCATACCCAATGCCTTGGCGGCAGGCGATACCACGCTGGCCATCTTTTATGCCAATGCTTCTGAAAATCTGTTCGCGAATATTTTGAATGACGACGAAATCCATCGTCCCAAAATGAGTCCGATAGAGGTGATAGCACCATATATGGCCGGCCGTCTCACGGATGAAAAGGGGTATGAAATGTATGAGAAAGAGATTGTCATTCGATTCAACTATCACGATTACAGCAATCAGATGTTCCAAATGGTGGACTCTCTTTCCTCTGCCGCCATCATCCGATATTGGAATGCCGTCCACGCTCCGAAGTCGCCCACTGAGAAATTTTTGAACCAGTGCAGCTATCTTGATGAAGATTATTGGCAGGATATCATCGGTACCCATGCCCTGCGGGAACTGGACTATCCGCTGGCAATCAGCTACTTGAAGAAAGTGAACCCCGAATATCAGTATCACACCAATGTGTACCTCGATAACGGTATGTGGCGCAATCCCTTCCATTACAACCCCAAATATAACATTGAGCCCATCGATGACAATCGTGATTACAAGCTCACATTTGCCCAAGATATGGCAGGGTTGGAACAGAAAATGAATCACTCTTCCGACCCCAATGTGCGGGCGAGAAGCATGATTCTCTATGCGTTAGGGATGAAAAACTCGATGAACTGCTGCTGGGGCTTAGCTTATTATAGCAAGACCAGTTATGAATGGATGTGGATTGATGGTGAGGAGGATGAAAAATACAAAGATTACTTTGATGCGTATGCCTCTGCTGAAGCGAAATACAGAACGCAGGTTTGGAATCGGGCCGACAGTTTGATACAGGCAGCATTCCCTCTTTTCAACGACCCGGAACAGGCGGCGATGGAGTACAGCAAACTCGCGATGGTATGGAAAGTGGCAGAGTTGTATCCAGATACCCAGACCGGCCGCTGGCTGTCGCAGCACTGCGACCGTTGGGAAGACTACCTGAAGGCGGCGAAAAACAGGAAGTGAGGAGTTACCCCTCGTGGCTTTGTCAAAGTAAATGGTATCTTTGCCGTTTCAAAAAAATATTAAAAATATTCCCATGAAAATTCAAATCAAATCACTGATTATTAGTATTTTACTGTTAATGTCGGTGGGGTTGCCGGCATCAGCACAGCGACTGAGCGATCGCTATTTTGGTATCTCCAAGCAGGATTTTGTCGATACTATCAAAATTGAAATATGGGACGGTGCCATTATCGTTCCCGTGGAAATTGAGGGGAAAGTCTATAACATGCTGTTCGACACCGGCGCTGGCATGGGTTTTTGGATTGGAAAAGAGGAGGAATGGATGCGGCCATCGGGCGATACGATCACCACCATGGATGCCCAAAAAAGAAAGAAAAAGACGGCAATGATGTTCATTCCTTCCATTCAAGTGGGCAGCCTTACCATTCTAAATTATCCAGTAGTGGTGGATGAAGGGCTCAACGATTTCGCCTGCGGCATCATCGACGGTGCTTTCGGCTTCGACCTTGTCTCCAAAGGCATCTCGTTTAAATTCGATACCCAAGACAGTCTGCTAATCATGACCTCCCACCACAAAATCTTCGTCAAAGAGGAGAAGGGACACGCCAAGGTGCCCTACAAAGTTTATAGCAACCGACCCTTCCTATGGACAAAAATTCCGTTTGCTCGCCCGAGAATGCTTTTCGATATGGGCGCTGTGGGCGGTTGGTTCGGTCTGCCGCAAGACCTGCTGGACCTGTGGGCGAAAAATGATCCTAAAATCAAGCAGCAACTCGATGAGATGACAGTGAATAGGGATACGACCGTGATGACCTACGCTGGTCTTTTCGGTGCCAACTATGATACGGTTGTCAATGGCGAACTCTGTTTCCCTGAGATTGAAATCGGCGACATCGTCCTCAAAGAGGTGTGGGTCTCGACCGCCACACACAACCGGGCCATCGGTTCGGCCATCTTGAAAAAACTCTCGCTGATTATCGACGCGCCAAAGAAGTGTTTTTACTTCCTTCCCCACGATGGCAACCCAGAAATCACCGTGGCCAACAGGGGAAAGGGAGTCAATGTCGTTCCTGCCGAGGAGGGCGACCCCAATGGTGCGCTGAAAGCCCTCGTGCGCAGAGGCACCGAAGCATACAAGCTTGGCATTCGTACGGGTGATTATCTGATCAGTGTTGAGGGGGTGCCTATCTCAGATATGTGTACCTATATGCGGTTGATGCGCAAAAAAGGATCCATCCACATCGTGTTCCGTAGTCCGGAGGGCGAAATCAAGGAGGTGGAGTGGTAACAATGCGTAATGTTCATTTTACCGTCTCAAAATCCAGAAATTTTATGTAAGTTTGCAGCCTCAAAATTAAAACAACAAAACTATTCAATATGATTTACTTAGACAATTCCGCAACCACTTTCCCGAAACCGAAGGAAGTGTATGATTTCATGGATCGTTTTTACCGCACCCACGGTGTCAACCCGGGGCGTTCCGGTTTTGATGCAGCCATCGAGACGGGCGAGCTTGTTTCCGATACCCGTAAGATGCTCACCAACCTGTTCAACGGCGGCGGCGACTTCAACCGCCTCACTTTCAGCTACAATGCTACCGACTCCCTGAACATGATCATCCAAGGCCTCGCCTTGGAGCATCCCGGCTGCCACGTCATCACCACCATGCTGGAGCACAACTCCGTGCTGCGTCCGCTTTACACCTTGGAGCAGCGCGGCCAGATTGAGGTCACCTACCTGCCCTTCGACGAGCGCGGCTACGTAAGCCCCGATGATGTGAAGAAAGCCATCAAGAAGAACACGAAATTCATGGTCTGCACGCACTGTTCCAACGTTATCGGTACCATTCAGCCGTTGGCAGAAATCGGTAAGGTTTGTCATGAAAATGGTCTTATCTTTGTCGTGGACGGCAGCCAGGGTGCCGGTGCTGTGGATTTGGATATGCAGGCACAAAATATTGACGTTTACTGCTTTACGGGACATAAATGCCTGATGGGACCCACCGGTATTGGTGGTTCCTACGTGCGCGAAGGCATCACCATCGGTCAGACTCGTTTTGGCGGCACGGGTGTGCGTTCTGCGGTCCCCGGTCACCTCGAAGAGTATCCCTACCGTCTCGAGGCCGGTACCCTCAACCTGCTGGGTGTGGCTGGCTTGAATGCCGGTGTGAAATGGATTATGAAAGAGGGTATTATGAACATCCACAATCGCGAAATGGTGCTTTGGAAGAAACTCCGTGACGGCCTCAAGGAGATTGAGGGCGTTACGATTTACTGCGCCACCTCCGTCGAGAACCAGAATCCGGTGCTCTCCTTCAACGTCAAGGGCTGGGATTCCAGCGACGTGGGCACGATGCTCGATGTGGACTACGACATCGCCTGCCGTATCGGTTTGCACTGCGCTCCCAAGGTACATGAAGGCCTCGGCACCATCAACTGCCACGGCTCCGTGCGCTTCAGCGTGGGTGCTTTCACTACCGAACAGGAAATCGACACCGCCATCGAGGCTGTGAAGGACATCGCCTCCATGAAAAACTAATCATTCACCCCAAAATCCGACAACATGCTCGAATCTCCGCAAAAAGAAATGTACGCCAAAGAGCGTTTCACCGCCTTGCAGGCACAGCGTCTTGCCCAAGAAATCGCTTTTGGCCCTATCGTGTTCCAAGTCTCCCGCCTGATGGTCAAATTCGGCATCTTCCAGATGCTGGACGACAATAAGAAAGGCCTCACCATGGATGAGATTGCCCAGAAGGCCAACTTGTCGCATTACGGTGCGCAGGTGTTGCTCGAATCGTCGCTCACCATCGGTACGGTGCTGTTCCGCGACGGGCGTTTCTACTTGGCCAAGCCCGGCTGGTTCCTCCTGCACGACGACATGGCTCGCGTGAACATGGACTTCAACCACGATGTCAACTACCTCGGACTCTTCAACTTGGAGGAGGCCATTCTGAATGGCAAGCCGGAAGGGTTGAAGGTGTTTGGCAGCTGGCCGACCATTTACGAAGGGCTGTCGCAGTTGCCGCCGCAGGTGCAGAAAAGCTGGTTCGGTTTCGACCATTTCTATTCCGACAACTCGTTCGAGCAGGCTTTGCGGATTGTGTTCGACCGTCATCCGCGCACGTTGTTGGATGTAGGTGGCAATACGGGGCGTTGGGCCACGCAGTGTGTGAAGCACGACAAGGAGGTGAATGTCACCATCATGGACCTGCCGCAGCAGTTGGAGATGATGCGCAAGGCCACGGCAGGGCTGGAAGGTGCCGATCGTATTCACGGACACGGCTGCAACCTGTTGGATGAAACCACCGCTTTCCCGACCGGCTTCGATGCCATCTGGATGAGCCAGTTCCTCGATTGCTTCTCAGAAGAGCAGGTGTGCAGCATTCTGCGCCGCGCTGCCGCTTCCATGAACGAGGGCAGCAGACTCTACATCATGGAGACCTTCTGGGATCGCCAGCGTTTTGAGACAGCCTCCTATTGCTTGGCACAAATCAGCCTCTATTTCACCGCGTTAGCCAACGGAAACAGCAAGATGTACTATTCCGACGACATGGCCCGCTGTGTGGAGAGTGCCGGACTGAAAATCGAAACCATTCATGACGGGCTGGGCCTTGGCCACAGCATCATGCAGTGCGTGAAGAGGTAACATCCAACTTCTCATCAGTGATAATGAAAAAGGCTGAATCTCTTTCAAGAAATTCAGCCTTTTTTATGGCAACTTTTACTCCAGCGTAAAGGTGATGGGCAGTTGGAAATAGGAACGGCACGGCATCCTATTGTTCTCCCCTGGCTTCCACTTCGGCATGGCTCTCACTACCCGGATGGCCTCTTCGTCAAGTGCCTCGCAAACACCGCGCAACACAGTTATATTGGAGATGGCGCCATCTTTCTCCACTACAAATTCAAGCATCACTACGCCTTGCTGTCCCTTTTCCTGGGCTTCTTTCGGATAGTGGCAGTTTGCCGCAAGGAATTCCCGTAGTGCAGGCATCCCGCCAGGAAATTCAGCCCTAACCTGTGCCATCCCTATTATAGGTTCTTCCTCTACCAATCCCTCCGTTGTTCTTACACAGCTGGCACTGTCCTGTGGATTCACATTTTGGGCCGAAGCCGCCGACATGCCGGAAAGAGCCAGCCCCATCGCCACTCCCACGATGGCCACTTTTTGGGAAAGACGCTGCCGCTGCGAGAGCGCCTGTTCCAGTTGCCGCACCTCTGCCTCGCAGCGAGGACACGTGCCGGAGCATTCCCCCTCGAAAGTACAATCGGGAATCTCCAAGTCAATGCCGTTGGCCGCTGCCACCTCGCGCCGCACCGACTTCAAATACGAGCATATCTGTTTGCCTTTCATGGTGAAATCAAGTTACTGGTACAACAATTGAATATCGGGGGCAAAAGTACAAATATTTTAACAACATTTATCCCTTCACACCAGAAATGTGAACCCTCACAACAAAAAAATGTTGAATCCGCCACCGCTATTTCACCGCCTCGCGCAACGCCGCCGTCACCTTCTCCATGGCAAAATGATAGGAGGATTTCAACGCGCCGACGGATGTGCCCAACGCCTGCGACATCTCTTCGTACGGCATCTCATCATAATAACGCAAGGTGAAGACCAACCGCTGCTTGTCGGGTAGTTTCACAATGGCCTGCTGCAACAACTGCTCAATCTTGTCGGAGGAAAAGTACTTCTCTTCCGCGGCCACATTCAACAAATGGTCGGTGTATTTGTCATCGGAAAGGTTCAACGTCTTCTTTTTCTTCTCCAAAAAAGATAAAGACTCGTTGATGCTGATGCGCGTAATCCAGGTCTTGAGGGAGGAGTCGCCCCGAAACTGGTCCAGATACCGCCACACCTTGATAAAGACATTCTGCGTGACGTCGTTGGCATCCTCATGCAGGTAAACATAGTGACGCACAGAGTAATACACATCGCGCTGGTACTTCAGCATCAGCTCGCGAAAAGCACTCTCTTTGGTCTTTTCGTCTTTGAAAAGGGTGAGTATCTGCGCGTCTTCCATGTTAAAGGTCGGTTATTTGCGGGCCATCACTTTCTGGGCGGCTTCCACAATGTGCGGGGTGTCCAAACCATATTTTTTCATCAGCTCGTCGGGCTTGCCGCTCTCGCCGAAGGTGTCGTCCACGGCCACCATCTCCACCGGAGTGGGCAGCTCGCGTGCCAGAAGCTGGCATACACTGTCGCCCAAACCGCCGTTCATCATGTGCTCCTCAGCCGTTACAACGCAACGAGTTTTGGCTGCACTATGCAAAATTATTTCACAGTCTAAAGGTTTAATAGTGTGAATGTCAATTACTTCAGCAGAAACACCCTTCTGCGAAAGTTCGTATGCAGCTTCTAAGGCATGCCATACCAAATGGCCGGTAGCCACGATGGTAACATCGGTGCCTTCCTGCATCAGGATGCCCTTTCCAATCTCGAAAGGTTGGTCAACGGGGGTGAAGTTGGGCACGGCGGGACGGCCGAAGCGCAGGTAAACGGGGCCGACGTAGCGGGCGGCGGCCAGCGTAGCCTGGCGGGTCTGGTTGTAGTCGCACGGGTTCAGCACCACCATGTTGGGCAGCATCTTCATGAGGCCGAGGTCTTCCATCATTTGGTGAGTGGCGCCATCTTCGCCAACGGTGATGCCGGCGTGAGAGGCGGCAATCTTGACGTTGAGGTTGGAGTAGGCGCAGGTCATACGGATCTGGTCGTACACGCGGCCGGAGATGAAGCCGGCGAAAGCTCCCGCGAAGGGAATCTTGCCGCTGAGGGCCAATCCTGCGGAAATGCCAATCATGTTGGCCTCTGCGATGCCGGTCTGTATAAATCTTTCAGGAAACTCTTTGATGAAATCGCCCATCTTCAAGCTGCCAATCACATCGGCACAGAGGGCAAAAACATTGGGATTCTCGCGTCCGGCTTCTACCAAACCCGCGCCGAAACCTGAACGGGTGTCCTTGAAATCATTACAAACTATAGGTTGCATACCATTGATTTTTTTATCGTGCAAAAATAAGCAAAATTATTGTTTTAAGACATGGGGTTTCTCGGGCTGTGGTAAAATCTTGCCATTCGCTCCCCGGTACTTCGCATCGGGATCGTATTTGATGCCGATTTTATCCATCAACTTTTCGCTCTGTACCTGATGCAGCTGCAAGCCCAGTTCCCACGGGTCGTAGCCGAGCAGCAGTCCGGCCAGCTCCTCGTAGGTGAGCACCGGAATGCCGTAGCCGTCGCGGTCGTAGGTCTTGTTTTCCATCTCGGCGATGGTGTATTGCCACTTGTCCATGAACATGGCGCATCCGGGACAGTTGGTCAGGATGAAGTCGGGCTCGTAGGGCTCCATCGACTCGAACTTTTTCTTGGAGTTGGCCACCGAGTAGCCGCGGCTCTCCTGCAGCAGGTAGTGGCGGAAGCCGAAGCCGCAGCAGTGACGGCGCTCGGGGTAGTCCACCACCTCGCCGCCCCACGACTCGATCATGCCGGCCAGCACGTAGGGGAACTCCGCCTTGCCCACGCCTTTTTCCGGAAAGATTTTGGCATAATGGCAGCCCACATGCTCCACCACGCGCAAAGGCTTGCCCGTGAAACGGTTCACCAGCTGGTATTTCATGTGCTGTTTCAGCTCGTCGCGGAACTTGTAGATGATGTCGGAAGGATGCGCGAGGTTGGCAGGCGCAGTAAACTCTCTTCCCGTGGCTTTGCGCAAGTTCTCGCGGGTCTTTTCCAGCAATTCGGGGTCGTGTTTCCACATCTCTATCATCTCCGAAAAAATGCCGAACGAGGTGACACACGACGGCACGTAGTTGGTGTAGCCCTTTTCGCTCATCAGTGAAAAGAGGCGTGCAACAATCGTCATGGTGGTCTCTAACGGCACAAAGTCGCTGTGGTAGCCGATACCGGTGCAGGTGTGCGCATTGGCTTCATCATAAATATCTTTATGCAAAACCTCGCGCATGATGCGCAGGAAGGCCGCCTCGGAGCCGGGGAAAAAGGTCTGCCGGATGCAGCTTCTTTCATAAAAGAAATGGTCATCAGCAATCTCTTTCTGATATTCGTTCCAAAAACGTTTTGTCATGGTCAGTGTTTATTTCGGTAGATGATAAAGGGTTAGTTGTCTTTTTTCAGATTTTCGCACACAATCTCGGCGATGTCTTTCACGGGCAGGGTGGTGGAGTGTACGAAGGCCTTTTTGCACATCGGGCAGGCGGTGGCAATCATGTCGGGTTTCTTGTACATGAGGTTTTTCACCGCTGCGTCGCGGATTTTCTTCTGCTGGTCGATGTCGATGAGGGTGTCGCCGAGGTTGATGCCGCAGCAGATGCTGTCCTCTCCCTCCTGCTTGGCTTTCACGAGGTGGGTGGTGGCTTTCAGCACCTGGCGGGGCTCTTTGTAGATGCCGCAGCCGCGTCCCAGCTCGCACGGATCGTGATACACGGTGCGCAGGTCATCTTTCCGTACTTTGATACGTCCGTTCTTGATGAGCATCTGCAAATATTCAGTATGATGAACAACAGGAATGTTCAGCTTATAGTCTTTCTTGAAGGTCTGATAACAGATGGGGCAGGAGGTGACCAGCATGGTGATTTTCGATTTCTTGATGTGCTCGGTCACCTTGCGGCGCAGGTCGGCGGCCTGCTGGTTATAGCCCTGCTGTATCAGCGGCCGCCCGCAGCAAATGGAGCGCCCTTCATCCATAAACCAGTACTTTTGGCCGGCCGCCTCGAAGATGGTCTTCATGGATTCGGTGATGCCGGGGGTGAGGTGCGACATACAGCCGCCGAAGTAGCCGATACGACCGATGGCATTGAAGGGCTGTACGTTGTCAAGGTATGAGTAGTTGCCCACGGTATCAAGTTCGCGCTTGTTGCGCTCCTGCTGGCGGATGGCCATCAGGTCGATGTTTACGGGACAGTCGGAGGCGCAGCGGGCGCACATCAGACAGTTGTCGGCAATGTCAAGGACATTCCTCTTGTATCGCAAGTCACGCAGAAAATACACCGACTGCACATTGTTGATGTCCAGCTCGGTGTTCAGCGGACAGTGGTCGATGCACATGCCGCAACGCGAGCAGGCGCTGAGCTCGTACATGGTGTAGCCCGTGCGCACATTTTTCTCCCGCACGCCCCATTCTCTGAAGATGATCAGCAGAATCTCGGTGAAGATGTGCATGTAACGCGAGAAGGGAAGGGTGACGAAGAAGGTGCAGAGGGCAATGGAGTAGAGCGTCCATGAGGTCAGCTCGAAGGTGGCGGCAAATTCAATGGGAATGAGGTTGCCGATGGTCTGGGTGAGGAAGCCGCCGTTGTAGTAGATGCTGGCCGACAGCGACTCGCTGAGCAGGCGGAGAGGGAAAATGCACCAGAGGGATGCTTTGGCGATGCGGTCGAAAAACACATGTTTGGTGGCCTTCTTCATGCCGAGGGCACGGGAATAGAATTTCTTGACCACCGCCAGCAGGATGCCCGAAAGCACATAGAGCAGCAAAGCGTCCATGATGGTAGTGAGCAGCATGGATCCTTTGAAAGCCCCGTGCGAGTGGATGAAATAGCGGTAGAAAATGGCCAACCATACCGGATGCGAGCCGCTGACGGTGGGGGTGGCGTGGCTTTCGATGAAACCGACCACAATCAGCAGGAACCAGCCGAAGGCGATGCTGCGGTGCATGTAACCCAGCACCAAGTTTTTACGGGTGATGCGCCAATGCAGGATGCCTTCGCGGAAACACTCCCAAAGGGCGGGGATGATTTTCCATGAAAGGATGTTCTTGCGGATGACGGCGCGCTGCAAGCGGTCCAGCTGCTTGAACCAGCGCACATATTTCCAGATGCAGATGCCGAAGAGGAAGATGGCACCCAATACGAAAGGAAGTACAAACGGATGGAAAAGTTCGGACATAGCTTTTATTTAGTGTTGAGGATCTTACGCATGTTCATCACAATCGGGCGCAGGCTCACCCCGCGGGGACACACCAGCGTGCATTTGCCGCACAGCATGCATTTCTCCAACTCTTTGGCCAACTTGTCGTACTGTGCATCGTGGTAAAGGGATTTGATTTTGCGGATGTTGAAGGGGATGAATTGCTGTGCGCTGCAGGTGGCCGTGCAGGCTCCACAGTTCATGCAGCGCTTGAAAGAGGGCACCAGCTTCTCCAACTCGTTCAGCTTGTCGAAGTTGCAGCTGTCGAGGTTGACAACGCGGGTCTGGGCGATGGAATATCCGAAGTTAATCATGCTTTGCAGATATGTTTTTTTTGGCGGTGTTATTCTTCATCCAGCAGTTTCTGGTGAAACTCGAGGCCGCCGGTCACTTCATAAATTTTGTTGATTTCGTCGAGGTTTTTCTGGTGAATTTCGCGAAGGGCGCCCGGTCCTTCCCCGTGGTAATTCGCACCCAGTTTGGGCGCTACGTCCATGATGTTGTTCACATACCACTCCCAAATCGGGCCCTGTTCGGGATGCAGGGAGGGATGTACAAGGTCGGGATGCACGCAGTAGCCGGTCTTCAGGATGTTGTTGCCTAAAGTGGAGGCCAGCCGTCGCTGCTGCTCGCGGATGCGCTCGTTGTAATACCCCAGCGACTGTGCGTGCTTGCGCAGAATGGAGATGATCTCACCGGGAGCGTTGCCGCGCGGGCACCGTGCCTTGCACGACATACACTGCCCACATGCCCAGATGGTCTCCGACCGCAGCAGCGCCTCTATCGCATTTTCGTCTTTCCGCTGCACCGTGTCGCAAATCTGGCGGGGGTCGTAGTCAAAGAACTCGGCTGCCGGACAAATAGCGGTGCAGATGCCGCAATTCATGCAAGCTTTCAACGCCTCGCTGGCGCGGCTATCCTGTGTGATTAAGCTGTATAAACTACCCATGATGATATTAAAAAATCAGCGGCAAAATTACAATTTTTTTGCATTATGGGGAGAGCATTCCTCTGAAGGAAATGCAGGGTTTACTGGATGTTGTCCAAGATGGTCTCTATCAGGTTCTCCGCGCTGTCGGCAATGTCGGCGATGGAGGCGGGGAGCATGTAGCAGGGCGTGGTGAACACCATGTTGCGCTTGTCGGAAATCACCTCGGTGATCTGCGTGTTAACGTGCGAGGCGCCCATCTTCTCCACATCGGCGATGGTGCCCGGGTCGGAGCCGACGGTCACGGTGATGTCGCCCAGCACTTTGGCCACCAATACGGGGGCGATGCAGAGGGCACCGATGGCTTTCCCTGCCTTGTGGGTGGCGACGATGGCGTTGCGCACCGAGTCAAGCACTTTCGCGTCGGCACCGTCGAAGGCGTAGGTGAAGAGGTTCTTGGCCACGCCGAAGCCGCCGGGCAGCACGAGGGCGTCGAAGTCCTCGGGACGGTACTCCGAAATCTCATGGATGTCGCCGCGGGCGATGCGGGCGGCCTCTACCAGCATGTTGCGTTCGCCCTCCATCGGCTGGCGGGTGAGGTGGTTCATCACATGGTGCTGCGGCGCGTCGGGGGCGAAAACGGTATAGCTGCAACCGTTACGGTCAATGGCCAGCAGGGTCATCACCGCCTCGTGGATTTCAGAGCCGTCCAAATGACCGCATCCGTTCAAAATAACTGCAAATTTCTTCATATTTTTTCTTTTTTTAATACTTTTCTTAGAAAGACAAATCAAGGTGCAAAAGTAATAAAAATAAATCAATTTTTAAAGTGTGTGGAATGATGCGGTAACATTTCTCCAACATTTGCGTTCAATAAAAACAATGATCACCTCCCGCCAAGAATATCGACAATATGTCAAGGCCGACATTGCCGCCCACGGGCTCCGCAAAGTCAGCCTCTACAACTGGCTTCGTATCGACCAGTTGCGCTTCCAGCTGCGGTTGCGCCGACTTGAGTATCTGACCAATTGCCAGCGCTGGCGCATCGTGTCGCGCACTGTTTTGGAGGTACTGAACCATCAGCTGGCGCTCAAACTGGGCTATACCATTCCTAAAAATGTCTTTGGTCCGGGACTCTGCCTCGTGCACCGCGGCACGGTGGTGGTCAATCCTGCCGTGCGTGTGGGTGCCAATTGCCGCATTCATCCCTCCACCTCCATCGGCGACTACAATGGCACGCCCACGCTGGGCGACAATGTCTATGTCGGTCCGGGCGCCAAACTTTACGGGAATATCACAATCGGCGACAATGTGGCCATCGGTGCCAATACAGTGGTAAACAGTTCGTTTCCGTCCAACTGCACCATTGGCGGCATCCCCGCCCGCGTGCTTTCCGATATTGGAGCATTGGAGCAGGGCGTGTTTCCGTCACTGTAATCGGGAACCGTAATTATCTTTCAAGGCACAAAAAAAGAGGTTGGAAAGTGGTGGTTTCCGGCCTCTTTTCGGGTTAGGGATTGAGCGGTAAACGGGTCTCGAACCCGCGACCTGCAGCTTGGGAAGCTGCCGCTCTACCAACTGAGCTATTACCGCTTTTGAGGCTGCAAAAATACGACTTTTATGGCTATCCTCAGATGGTTTTGTAAATTTTCTCTTGAGGAAGATGTAAACAATTGATAATCAATGATTAGTCACTGCTTCTTCTGAAATTCGCCGTGTAAACTCCTGCTCCCCCCATAGGAATTTCACCTGTACGGGCACCGCAAAAAACGGCAGCCCTGACAATTGCTCCCATAAGGGCGTTCCATACAGCCGCGCCGCATCCTTCTCTGTAGTAAAAAGGGCAGTTTTATGGGAAGAAGATGCTATTTTTTGGCATATTTTATTGATTTCAAATTCCTGATACCGATGGTGGTCTCCGAATGCAATACTCTTTACATCAGTGTATTGTGATGATAAATATTGATAAAGTGGCTCGGAATGGGCAATGCCGGTAAAAAGAAAAATATTACTTTTTTCATCCAGCAGGAAATGGTGTGCTGCCTCTGTCAACGGATGTGGGGCATCATAGCACAATGTGCTGAAAAAACACTGTTGATGAGGCTGGAGCTTCAGCTTTTTTTCAATGCGTTCTGCCTCTTTTTGGGAAAGTGTGGACGGACATTTCGTCACCACCACCATGTCGGCTTCTTTGGCGGCGCAGCCGAACTCGCGCAGGTTGCCCGCTGGCAGGGGAAAATCGGTGGGGTAGAGGGTGGCATAGTCGGTGAGCAGCAGCTGACAATGCGCTTTTACCGCCAAGTGCTGGTAGGCATCGTCCAGTAGAATCACCTCCGGCGGCTCGGCTTCTGCCAGCAGTCGCTCGATGCCGGTCCGGCGCTTTTCGCATACCGCCACTTTCACCTGCGGAAACTTCAAATGCATCTGCATCGGTTCGTCGCCGATAAGCTCCGCTGTGCTGCTCTCATCTGCCAGAATATAGCCGCTGCTCCGTCGGCCATAGCCCCGGCTCAACGTCGCCACCCGGTACTTTTCTTGCAGCATCCGAATCAAAAACTCGGTGTGCGGCGTCTTCCCCGTACCGCCAACAGCCAGGTTGCCTATGCTAATTATTGGCACAGTAGAGGGGGTGAAACGCTTCTTTTTTTTATTGTATAATCTTCTGCGTATCAATGCAATGATGCCAAAAATGGCACCTATCGGAGAAAGCAATATAAGTCGCAGTTTTTTCAATTTAAAATTGATTTATCCAATCGGCCACCTCATACGAGGAGATGAGGTTCATGCACTTGAAATGTTTGTGGGGACATTTGTTGAAGCCGAGTTTCGAGCAGGGACGGCATTTCAGGTAGGGCACTTCAAAGATGCGGCATTCGGGCGCTCCGGATGCCGTGTAGGGGTACATGCCCAATTCCGGCACGGTGTTGCCCCATAGCGAGGTGATGGGCTTGTGCAGGGCAGCGGCAATGTGCATCAGCCCCGTGTCGCCGGTCAGCACGCAGTCGCTCTGCTCAACGATGGAAGCGGAGGTGTTGATATTGTATTCCCCGCAGAGATTCAGGGCTTTGCCGTTCATCTGGCGTACAATTTCATCGCCGGTGAACCGATCCTGCTTGTCGCCTAAAAGTACCATGGGCTTGAACAAAAGATTGCCGATTTCGATGATCTTCTGCACGGGAATCCTTTTGGTGGCATGTTTGGCACCGATGGCCACCGCAATGTAGCCGTCTTCAAACCCTGCGGGAAGATCCTGTACATCAAAGCGGTCTGTTTCCGGAATGAAAAAGTCCAATCCCTTGCCGTCGTTGGTCACGCCAAGGCCCTTCACCGCCTGGAAATAACGGTCCACAATGTGCACGCCGGGCAGGAAGTTGATCTTGGTGCGTACAAAGATGGCCTTTTTGATGTTACATTTCGGAAATGAGCTGTGGGGGCAATGCAATTTTTTCACGACTTTGCGTGAACGGTGGTTCTTTTGAAGATCCACGATGAAGTCAAAATGCTCGTTTCTAAGGGTTTCCAATAAGGAAGAGTCGCATTTTTCGTAAAGATGAACCTTGTCGATATACGGGTTGTTGCGCACCAGCATCTCATTGCCTTTTCTCACTAAAAAGTGCACGGAAACTCCGGGAATCTGCTGCTTTATGGCACGAACTACCGGTGTTGTGAGCACAATGTCTCCAATGGAACTGAAGCGTATGACGAGAATTTTTTGCGCCGACGGAGGCTGTTGATCGTTCATATTACCAATCGTTTTCTTCAGAATGAATGATGGTTCCGCCAATATGGGTTTTGACGGGATTTGCATAGATGTTCAGCAGGTAGTTTTTCATTTTCTCTGCATCCACATCGTCTGTTATGGACTGTTTGTCAATATATTGTAGGAAATCTTCTCTTTGTTTTTCGGTATAATGCTCTGCAAAATCATGGCAGTTTTCAACGGTGTCGTAGGCGATGTAGTTGGTGGGATAAAGGCGGTAGTTGGCGTAGATTTGCTGGTCAATGATCTGTGCCACGGCAGTGAGTTTGTCGTTTTTGCGAAGGTTTCTGTCAATTTTGGCAATGGCGTCGTTGACGGGTTGCCCGATGACCAGATTCACTCTCCCCTTGAAACCAAAAATACCTTGGCAGATGCTGTTGAAGTCCTCGCCGGGCTTCTTCACGTATTTTTCATTCTCAGAAAGTGCCAACTCTCTGGCTTTCAGTTTGTCGCACGGCTCGTATTCGTACGAGACGGTGAGCGGTGTGAGGTTCATTTCTTGCAGAATGTCCAGCACATCGCGGCTGTCGTCGTAGTAAGTCAACATCTTGAGAAGCCCCTGCTGGGTAAGGTCGATTCCGTTCTTCGTTCTGCCATTTCTTTGCGCAATCCATACCGATTCTTTCTCCTCCACCATGCTGTAGTGAATGTATTCGGCCAGCTCTTTTGAGTTGAGGATTTTCTCGCGCAGGGAGGAGCTTCTTTTGACAAGGAACATCTTGTTGGCTTTGGCGATTTTCAGCGTTAACGGATCGGGCACAAGGTTGTCGCCGATGGCAATCTTGGTGGAGTTGAGGTTGTGATCGAAAAAGTAAAGCTGTAGATATGCCGAGTCCATGATGATGTCGCGGTGATTGGCGATGTACAGACGGGGCTCGTCGAAATGGTTGTCTCCCAAAATGGTGTACGAAACTTCTGTGGTGCTTCGGTCGGAGTAGTATTTCAGAAAACGCCCCAGCACCTCTTTCTGAAAGTCGTATAAATGAGTGAACTGCGTTTGCTGCAGTTTCTCCAATGGAATACCGAAATTGTAGTCGTGGATGACTTGCTGCACAGTCTTGTCGTGGAGAATTTCGTGCGCAGCAGCAGGCAATTCCCTCATGTTGAAGTGTCGGATAGAGTCGAATTTTTCAGCCATTCAATAGATAGATTTCCAGCTGCAAAAATACAACTTTTTTAAATAACGGCGTTGGCTAAAAATCGTTTGACGGAATCGTGTCGGGGTCGATGACAAAAATGCGGGTAATCCGCTCTCTGCGAGCGGGTTTCTGAACGGGTGTATGGCTCGTTCCCACCGTGTCGGCAGCGGGCATACTGCTCTCTTCCTGCGTTGCTTTCGGGGGCGTGTTGCGGTGGGTTGCCGCCGGCTCCGTTGTAACTGCCTGTGTTGTTGTAATATCCGTGGGCTCTGTCGTTTCCGTTGAGATTTCCATTGTGCTGGCCTCCATCTCCGTCACCGGCGTTGTCGCCTCCTCCACGGCGGGTTGCTCCTGCATGCGTGCATCCACCGGCTGCTTCCCGCCTGCCCACAACCAGTAGGCCAGACCACCGCCTGCCGCCACGACCACCACCGCGGCACCCGTCAGCAGCCAGTGCGTCAGCGAAAATCCTCTCCGCCAGCCCGCTTTTTGGGTGAAACTCTGCCAATTTTTAGCAGAATAAGCGTACTCCTTGGAGTTGATTTTTTCTTTGATAAGTTGATCGAAATCAGACATTTCAGTGGTTTCTTTCGGTGATGAGTTGTTTTAATTTATTGCGGGCAAAATTGAGATGCCAGTGTGAGGTTCCCTCTTTCATGTCGAGCATCTGGGCGATTTCAGCGTGGGGGTACTCTTCGAAGACGTACAGGTTGAACACGCTTCGGGAAGTGGGGGGCAGTTGTTGGATGAGTGCGAGAAGTTCGTCGGTGCTGATTTTGGAGAGGGCTTCGTTTTCGGTCGTGGAGATGATGAAGCTTTCGGGCAGATCGTCGAAGGGAGTGGTGGGAGTGAGGGTTTTGTATTTCCGTTGGTAGTCGATGGCAGTGTTGATGATGACTTTTTTGAACCATGCGTCGAAAGACCCGCTTTCCTCGTATTTTTCCAACTGTGTGAAGACCTTCAGGAATCCCTCGTTCAGCATATCCTCCGCCTCTTCCCGGTCTTTGGCGTATCTCATGCAGATGGCCATCGCCGTGCCGTAAAACAGTTTGAAAAACTGGTGCTGCGCCTTCCGTTTTCCGGCCTTGCACTCAGCAATCACTGCTTTGAGCTGGTCTTCTGTGGAGTGTTTCGACATGGTTTAAAACGTAAGTGGGTTGAAAAGTCTTGGGTGGTAGAAGTGATTTTTTTATAAATTTTCTCGGAAATCTTTTTTCTTGTTCCACTTGAGGTCCTGCAGTACCGAGGCTTTCACGTTGATGGTGAAGCTGAAGCCGCGCCGGTAGCCAAAGGGAATCCAGTTGAATCGCATCTCCCAGCAGTGGAGGTCGCGGTAGATGTCGATGGAGGTGTAGGAGAAGTCTTTCTGCTGGAAGTCGTAGCCGGTGGTGAAGCCGATCTTCCATTTTTTGGTGATGTTGAATTCACCGCTGATGTTCAACGTCTGCACAATCTTGCCGGTATGGGCTTTCAGCGCGTTTTCTTCTGAGATGTTGTAGAGTGAATAGAAGGTCGGCGTCATGTAGTAGTACGGATTGTCTTTCACGGTGTAGGCGAAGGTGTAGCTGAGGGTCAGCGACCATGGATTGCTGAAGTCGGGACGTTTGGAGGGCATTCCCAACGTGTTTTCGGTGAAAAGATCCTGCTCCTGTTGTTCCTGTTCTTTCTGTTTTTTCTCCTTTCTTCCTTTGAAATAGTCATTGTTGAGGGTCCAGTTCAGGCTCACGCTGAGATCGGAGTTGGAGAATCGCATCAGCCGGTGGTTTTCTTTCCATTCGGTGCGGTTGATGCGGACGCCCTGTTCGTTGTAGCAGTACGGGTCGAAGGCCACATTGAAGGTGATGTAAAGCTGTTTGAAAAGGGTGGTGCGCCCAGATATCGTGAGCGGCGACCATCTAAGCGAGTCAGCGGCGAAGTCGTAGTAGCAGCCCACCGTCAGGTTGTCGAGCAGCACGATCTTTTTCATGCCGGTGATGGTGTCCTTGCGCGAACGCACCTTCATCTCCACATTGTTGGCAATGTTGAGCCGTGCGATGGCCGAGGTGCGGGTGCCCACACCGCCGAAGATGGAGTTGGCAAAATAGGAGTAGGGAACCATTTCACCAGTCAGCGGGTTGAAGTACTCTCCGTAGGTGTTGCCGCTCAGGTTAGGGGAGTAGGTGAAGCTCAGCACGGGCGACATCACATGTCTCAGCGCGGGGCCTTTCTCTTTTTTCGACTGGTACAGGAAGTAGATTTTCGTGGTGATGGAGGTGGACACGCTGATGTCGTGCAGCGCGTAGAAGTTGCGCTCCATGATGCGGTTGACATAGTAGGAGGAGACGTCCTCCTGCACGATGGAGTCGAACTGCTGCCGCTCGCGTTGCAGGTACCATTTCTCGGTGAGGTTGACGGTGGTGTTCCAGTTGATGAGCTTCGCGATTTTGATGGGGATGGTGATGGGAATGGAGTGGCGCATCCCGAACTGCAGCTGCTGCCACGTTTCAGGCCTCAGGATCAACGAGTCCTGTGTGGCGAGCTGGTTGGTGAGCTGCGAGGTCCATTTCATGGAGATGTTGTCGTACCATTTCAGTTTCGACTTGTTTTTCTTGCGGAAAGGATAGAACTGGTTGACCGACATGCTCACATCGGGCAGGGCGAAGTTCACCTGGCCGGTCTTGGTGTTTTGGGTGTAGGAGGCGGTCATATCGACAAAGAATACGCCTTTGGCGCTGGTGGAGAGATTGAGTTTTGAGGTGTATTGGTTGGAAAGATAGTCGTTGACACTGGAAGGGTTGTACTTGTTGAAGGTGCTGCTCACAATATCCACATGGGCGGAAAAGCGCGTGGTGGGGTGCGACTTGGCATCCTGTTTGTGCTCCCAGTGGATTTTGAAGTCGTTGGTGTTGTAGCGGGTATTGTTGATCTTTTCTCCAAAGAAATTCTGGGCAAAGCTCAGGTTGATATTGCCGGCGCACTTGTATCGCACCACGTAGTTGGAACGCAATTTCACCGCCCAGCTGCCGTTGGTGTAGATGTCGCCGGCCAGTATCAGGTCGATGTTGTCGCTGATACCGAAATAGTAACCTAAATTTTCAAGGTAAAAGCCTCGGTTGGTGGTGTTGCCGATGGTGGGCATGATAACGCCGGAACGGCGGCCCTTTTGGATGGGGAAGTAGCCGAAGGGGATGGCGATGGGGGTGGGGATGCCGCCGAAACTCAGATAGGCAGGGCCCGTCACAATCTTGTCATCCGGGATGACTTTCGCCTTGGTGAAGGCAATCTCAAAGTGCGGGTGGTCAAGTTCGCAGGTGGTGTACTTGCCCCTTCGGATGAAGGAGGTGTTATCGTCCAACTTTTTCACCTTTTCCCCATGAATATACCCCTCTCCCTCCACTGTGATGACATGGCTGATGATACCTTTCGTGGTCTGGAAATTATACTTGATTTCCTGTGCTTTGAAAAAGGTTTCCCCCTGCTTGAAAGTGGGCTGTCCGTGCACAATTCCTGTTGAATCGGCGATGCCCGTGGCATACAGTTCCTGATTCTCAAAGCCGATCTGGATGTAATCGGCCCGCAGCTCGAGGTCGTCGTAATACACCACCGCATTGCCAAACAGGTAGGTGAAGCGGTTTTTCAAATCCACCACAATGGAGTCCTGCGCTTCGTAAGTGACTCTTTTTTCGATGGCATCGCGGGAGATTTTTTTGTAAACGGTGTCAGAATGGACGGTTGTATCGCGCAAAACCAACGAATCGGGAAGCGCCGCAAGTGCCACACTATCGGCCTCTATTTCAGGAGACAATAGGGTGTCAGGTGGGTTTTCAATGACGTTTTGTGCAGGTAAAATTAAAGGTAATACACTGATAATCATTGCGATAAAATACCGCAATATAAGTAACAATCGCCCGTTGATTATTATTGACATCAGTGATTATGCAGGTTATCTTTTTATAATATCTTTGTAACTTTGAAAAAAGCACCAAAATTACATAAAATTTGCCCACTATGAACAAGAAAATTTGCTTTTTATTATTCTGCCTCTTTTCTTTTTGCATCATGCCGGCCTATCCGCAGGCCAAAGATGCCATCAAGAAGGTGGTGATTGATGCTGGACATGGGGGCAAAGATTCGGGTGCTGTAGGTGCGAAGAGCAAAGAGAAGGACATCACCCTGATTCTTGCCCTTGAAATCGGAAAGAGAATCAAGGAGAAGTGCCCTGATGTGGAGGTTTATTATACCCGTACCACCGATGTCTATCCCACCGTACAGGCTCGTCCCGTTTTTGCCAACAACAAGCATGCCGACCTTTTCATCAGTGTGCATTGCAATGCTTCTCC
This sequence comes from Bacteroidales bacterium, assembly GCA_045132235.1. GTDB lineage: Bacteria > Bacteroidota > Bacteroidia > Bacteroidales > WCHB1-69 > UBA1756. Next base: position 57,653 of record JBGURX010000048.1, on the reverse strand, counting down.
TAACCACGATGCCCGCGGGGTGGAAACCTACGTGATGGGTCTCGACAAATCAGAGCATAGTTTGGAGGTCGCCCGCCGCGAGAATGCCTCCATCCTTCTGGAAGACGACTACAAGTCCACCTACGGCGACTTCAATCCCAACTCGCCCGAATCTTACGTCATCTTCTCCATGTATGCCAACGCCTACCTTGACCGCTCCACCAAACTCGCCGCCAAGGTGCAGCGCAACCTCGTGGCCGCCACCTCCTTCCCCGACCGTCAGGTGCGGCAGGGCATCTACTGGGTGCTCCACTCCGTGGCCATGCCCAGCATCCTCATTGAGTTCGGTTTCATCTCCAATCCCACCGAAGAGGAAAAGCTGAACGACGCTGCCATGCAGGCGAAGATGGCCGAGGCCGTCGCCAGCGCCTTCCAAGAGTATAAAAACGAAATGGAAGGAAAAACCACGCCCGCGACTGATGACAAAGACAAAGATAAGGACAAAGCGGGAGACAAGGACAAAGATAAGGCAGGGGAGAAGGAAAAAGCCAACGACGAACAGAAGACCAATACCACAGCCGTTGCGTCAACGGGCAATAACAATGCCGCAGCGTCAACTGACAACAAGGGCAAGGAGCAAGTCGAAAACAACAACAGCGGCATCCGTTTCAAGGTGCAGCTCTTCGCCACGCCCGACAAGATCGCCGTCACCGACCAGCGCTTTTCAGGCCTCGAACAGGTGGACTGCTATAACGAGAACTCCATGTGGAAATACACTTCCGGCAACGTCACTACCTATGCAGAAGCGCAGAAACTGCTCACCGCCGCGAAAGCCAAGTTTCCCGATGCCTTCATCATCAGCTTCCAAGACGGCAAGAAAATCCCCGTTTCAGAAGCCCGGAAGCTGGCCCAATAGTTTTTTTTGAAAAAAGTGTCGCAGTATTGCATTTTTAAGTATCTTTGCAACTCAAAAATGTGAAGTTATGGAAGAGAAACAACCCGTAAGATATTCCGACGAGGAATTGGCAGAGTTCAAAGCTTTGATAGAAAAGAAGTTAAAGGAAGCTCGCGAAGGGCTTGAGGTTTATATGGAAGCCTGCAACAACGCCGGCAACGACACCATGGACACCTCTCCGACCTTCAAGGTGCTGGAAGAGGGCAGCCAGGTGCTGGCCAAAGAGGAAAACGCCCAGCAGGCCGCCCGCCTCTTCAAGTATATCAAGAACTTGGAGGCCGCCCTCATGCGCATCGAGAACAAAACCTACGGCATCTGCCGCGTCACCGGCAAGCTCATCCCCAAGGAGAGACTGCTCAGCGTGCCCCATGCCACCATGTGTATCGAAGCCAAGCTGGACTCTAAAAAATAATCTTGGTCGTGAAGAAAAGTCTGAAACTCGCAATTACCGCCATTGCGATGGTTGTTGTGTGCGTGCTGCTTGACCAGTGGCTGAAACTCTGGGTGGTGCATCACATGCAGCTCGGCGAGATGCGTCCCCTCCTCGGCGATTGGTTCAACCTGCATTATGTCCAGAACAAGGGCATGGCCTTCGGCGTGAGTTGGGGCGACAACTTCGGCAAGTTGGCCCTTTCGCTCCTCCGTATCGGTGTGGTGGGCTATCTCATCTATTATCTTTGGAAAAAAATCAAAAATAACGCCATCAACACTGTGGCGGTGGTCATCCTGTCGCTGATTGTGGCCGGCGCCATCGGCAACATTATCGATTCGGCCTTCTATGGCATGGCCCTCGGCGTTGGCGACCCGCGCTTCATGTACGGCAGCGTGGTGGATATGATCTACGTCAAGCTGTTCATGATGCCCGAGTGGGTGCCCGGCTTCGGTGGCGAGTACTTTTTCCCCGCCATCTTCAACTTTGCGGATGCGTGCGTCACGGTGGGCATTTTCGCCATGCTCATCTTTTATAAGCAATTTTTCAAAGATGAAAAAAAGAAAGAGGAACCTACTGTAGAAGTGAAGGTTCCTGAAACTTCGCAGCCTGCTGCCGACAATGCGCAGCAGGACTGAGCACTATTCTTCAATAAAACAGGATATTCTCCGTGAGTCGCGGGTGACAAACGCCCCCGGGTAACTGCCGATGATTTTCATCAGCACGCCGTATGCGGCATGACGGGTAGTGAAATTCCCGATTTTTACCTTGTGGTTGGGCTCGGCAAACACCGAGTAGGCCTCGGCATGGATGCCGTTGTTCGTCAGAAAGGCGTTGAGGCTCTTCACCACCTCCTGCGCCTTGCTGCCCGACTCCTCGCCCGAAAGCGCCACCACCTGAATCACATACACCTCAATCTTCCCGACGTGCCGGCACGACTCTTTGTACTTTTGCTCCGTCAAGGAGACACTCTCCTCCACGTCATACTGCACCGACTGCCCGAAAAGCAGGGCCGGAACGAGGAGGGTCCATAAAATGAAAATCCTTTTCATGGGATGGGTTATTTGGCGGAATTTCCGTGTTTCTTCTGGTAAGCCTTCAGACCTTGATTCAAGAAAGCCTTGTAGTTGTTGATATCCAGCTCGTAGTGGGTGGGACCGGCCAGCACCGAGCCGTCTTCGTCGATGATGAAATAGCAGGGCTGGGAGTTCTCATGGTAAATCTTTTGGCTGATGTACATGTTCTTCTTGCCCAATAGCGTGATTTCTTTACCCTTTTCATCCGTAATGCGGTCTTCGGGCAAAAGTTTGATGACTTTGTCATCCACATACAGGGCACAGACGATGAATTCGGTGGAGAATTTGGCGCGAATGTCCTCGTCGCGCCACACCTTGGCTTCCACTTGGCGGCAGTTGGTGCAGCCGTGGCCGGTAAAGTCGATGAAGATGGGCTTGTGCATCTTTTGCGACACGCGCAGGGCCTGGTCATAGTCGAAATAGCCTTTCAGACCGTGTGGCAGCTCCAGCTGGTCGGCATAGTGGGGCTCCTCCATCTTCTCCGCGTTCTCCATCTCTGTCTTCTCCGCGTTCTCCATCTCTGTGATGGCAAATTTAGTCTCTTCGCGCACCACTTTGTGCAGGTCGAAGTCGTGGGTCTCCACGGGTGGCAGCCAGCCGGAAATGGCGTTCAGAGGTGCTCCGAACATGCCGGGAATCATATACACCACGAAGGTGAAGACGAAGATGGCGGTGGTGAAACGCACCCAGCTCTTCTGTACCGGCATTTCAGGGTCGGCAGGGAAGCGGATTTTGCCAATCAGGTAAAGTCCCAGCAGCGTGAACAGCACAATCCAGAAGGCGAGGTAGATCTCGCGGTCCAAGATGCCCCAGTGGTAGGTCTGGTCGGGCACGTTGATGAACTTCAGGGCGAAAGCCAACTCAATGAAGGCCAAAATCACCTTCAGCGTGTTCATCCAGCCACCTGATTTCGGAGTTTTTTTCAGTAGTCCCGGGAAAAGGGCGAACAGGGTGAACGGCACGGCAATGCCCAGCGAAAATCCCAACATACCGATGATGGGCTTGAGAATGGAACCGCCCGCCGCATTCAGCGCCACGGCACCGGCAATCGGCAGCGTGCAGGAGAAAGAGACCAGCACGAGGGTCAGAGCCATGAAAAACACGCCGATGACACCGCCTTTGTTCTCGCTTTTCGCCGACTTGTTCACCCACTTGCTCGGCAGGGTGATTTCAAAGTAACCGAGCATGGAGATGGCGAAAATGATAAAGATGATGGCGAAAATGATGTTGAGCACCCAGCCGGTACTCAGCTCGTTGGCCGCCGCGGGGCCGAAAACCGCCGAGAAGACAATGCCGATCACCACGAAGATGATCACAATGGAAAGACCATAGATGAGCGCAAGCCCCTTGCCCTTTCCACCCTGCTTGGTGAAGTACGACACGGTCATCGGAATCATCGGGAATACACACGGCATCAACAGACCGATGAGGCCGGAAAGGATGGAGTAGAGGAAAAACATCCACATAGACTCTTCTTTTTCCTCTTTTTCAGGCACTTGCACTTTTGGTAGGGTGCTTTTTTTGTGCTGGCTCATCTCTTTGTCCGCATTGTTGAGCGTTTTTGACGCATTGTTCTCCACCTCTTCTTCGGTCATGGTTTTGCCCTCTGTCTGGGTTACTTTCCCTTTGAAGGGCTTGATGGTGAACTTGAAGTTCTCCTCTATCAGCTGGCACTGGGTGGAGCAGGTCTGCCCGTTGATGGTTCCCGTGATGGTAAATGCCTTGGTGGTATCTTTAATCGTAATCTTTTGAGTGAAAGTTACTTTGTCGTAGAAACAGTAGTAGGTGGTGCCCATGGTCTCATCCTTGCCGCTCTTGGGTGTGGGCTCTTGTGTCTTGCCCTTCAGTTCGTATTTGGGAGATTTGTCGAATTCTATTGTGGTGGGGATTTCAAATCCGTCGCCGTGCTTGATGGCGAAAAGATGCCAATCTTTCGCGATGGTGGCCGTGAATTTCAGCGTGGCCTCCGTGGCCGATGTCTGCGTCACGGTGTATTTCCAAGTGACCGGTTTGTCGCTGTTTTGTGCGAAAGTGGTAAAGCAGCCTATCAGGCAGAGGATAAGGGCGAGAAGGTGTTTTTTCATTTTATTTTTGGTGAAATGATTTTTGATTAAGTTGGCAAAAATACACAATTTTTCCCAATATGTGGGTTTCCATCTGAAGATTGTCGTGGCTTACAGGCGGCCGTCGATGATTTCTTTCGGCAGAATGCCCTTTACGTCGTACACCACGCCGTTTTCGGAGCGCAGGAACTGCCGGATGTCGAGCTGGCGGAACTGCTGGTGCGCCACAGCGAGGATGACGGTGTCAAACTGCTTTTCCAGTGCTTTCGTATCGCCGCTGGTGATGTCGATGCCGTACTCTCTGCGAGCTTTCTCAGCGTCTGCCCACGGGTCGTAGATGGTGATGTTGCGGGTGTATTCGGTGAGGGTGGAGTAGATGTCCACTACGCGCGTGTTGCGGATGTCGGGACAGTTCTCTTTGAAGGTGAAGCCGAGGATGAGAATCTTGGCATCTTTCACCATCACGCCTTTCTTGTTCATCAACTTGATGGCGCAGTTGGCCACGTAGTCGCCCATGCCGTCGTTGAGGCGGCGGGCCGCCGACATCACGCGGGGCAGCACGCCATACACCTGCGCCTTTTGAATGAGGTAGTAGGGGTCCACGCTGATGCAGTGTCCGCCCACAAGGCCGGGCGAAAGCTTGATGAAGTTCCATTTCGAGGCGGCGGCCTCAATGACATCGTGCGTGTCGATGCCCATGGCGTTGAAGATCTTGGCCAGCTCGTTCATGAAGGCGATGTTCACGTCGCGCTGCGAGTTTTCAATGATTTTGGAGGCTTCGGCCACGCGGATGGAGCTGGCCTTGTGGGTGCCGTTCACCAGCACGCTGTTGTACAGCTGGTCCACGAAGTCGGCAATCTCGGGCGTGGAGCCGGAGGTCACCTTCTTGATTTTCTCCACGGTATGCTCTTTGTCGCCCGGGTTGATGCGTTCGGGCGAGTAGCCGGCGAAGAAGTCGCGGTTGAAGGTCAGCCCCGACACGCGTTCCACCACAGGCAGGCACTCCTCTTCGGTGACGCCGGGATAGACGGTGGATTCATAAATCACCACATCCCCTTTGGAAATCACCTTTCCGACGGTTGTGCTGGCCCCGATGAGCGGGGAGAGGTCGGGGTGGTTGTTGTGGTCCACGGGGGTGGGCACGGCCACGATATAGACGTTGCAGGAGCGGATGTCCTCCAAGTTGTCGGTGCACCGGAAGCCGTTGGCGAGGGCTTTTTGCAGCAGGTCGTCGTCCACTTCGCGGGTGGCATCGTGACCGCTCATCAGTTCTTCCACGCGGTGGCGGTTCTGGTCAAAACCGACGGTGGGATATTGGGTGGAAAAGAGGCGGGCGAGGGGAAGTCCCACATAGCCCAGCCCAATGACGGCAATGCGTGTGAGTTGGTTGTTCATCGTTGAAAATTTGCTGCAAAAGTACAAAAAAAAGAGACTGTGTGGCAGTCTCTTTGATATCTTTATAAAAGGTTGTTGTTATTTCTTTTTGACGTCCTTGTTGGTAGCGTACTGAATCTTCAGAGCGTTCTTTTTACGGAGGGCGAGTTTGAGCTGGTTGACAGCCGTCATACGGGTTTTGTTGTCAATCTTGAGGTAGTAGGTGATTTTGTCAGGATCCTGATCTTTCAGCAAGCTGGCGTCGCGGGAACTCTGCACAAACTCGTCAACGGCCAGTTTCAGACCCTCGTCGGTGGTGGAGGTGGCCAGCTTGTCGTTGAACTGGATGGACACGGAGTTGTCGAGAAGGGCGGCACCCTGAACGGTGGGCTCTCCCATATAGACCGTGTAGGAGTTCTTTTTGTCCAGCTTCTGGTATTCCGTAGCGGTCGGCGGGGTGAATTTCACCTTGGCCTCGCTCTCACGCATGGTGGTGATCACCATGAAGAAGAAGAGGAACATGAAGATAATATCGGACATGGAACCGGTGTTGATTTCCGGAGTCTCCTTTTTGCCGCTTTTTTTGAAACGTGACATAGTTGACAGTTGGGTTTAATTGGAACTTGATTCAGAGATGTTCATCGGGATGGCCTTCTTGATGGCTTTCACCTTCTCTTTGTCAGACTCTTCCGCACTCTCTTCCAGCACCTTGAACGATTTGCCATATTTCTCTTTCGAGAGCTCGTCACGCAGTTTGTTGACGGCTCTTGACAATTCGTTGTGTACTTTGATATAAGTTTCGTAGGTGGCGTAGTTCTGGCATTCCAGCGAAATCACACCTTGTGTGACGGGATATTCGCCAAAGTCAGCTTCTGAAATCGGGGTGCTTTTGGTATCTGGCAGGTCGGGTTCGTGACGGGCATTGGCAAAAAATTCGTAAGCAATCTCATGCAAATTGCTGATCTCTCCGCCGTAGTTGCTGGCGTTGGAGCTGTTGACGTCCGTTCTGTTGTCCGACAGCATAACCCAGTTGTTCTCCGTCCATTTCGCGCCTTCCACCATCACAATGTTCTTGTTGGTGACCTTGACGCGGAGCAGGTTCCTTGTGTTGATTTCCACATCCACCTCCTTGATATCCTTCGAATATTTCGGCAACTGGCGCATAATACCCTGGTCGCTGGTAATATTGGAGGTCAGCAGGAAGAAGGTCAACAGCAGGAAGGAGATGTCTGCCGATGAACTTGTATTTATCGATGGAACTTTACGAGCCATGATGTTTATTTAAGTTTTTTGTTTTTGATGATGGTGCCAATGATCGGGGTGAAAATCATACCGAGGATGGCCAAAGCCAGCATGACGTAGGTCATGTAAGCGCTTGCCTCAATGAATCTTCCGAGAGTCGGAGAGATGGACAATTTGGCGAAGACGATGTTGTTGACATCGGGTTTGGCGATCAGGAATGATATCAGTCCGACAATGGCAAGTCCTCCGAGAATGAGCAGAATGGTGTAGGAGTTCTTGAAGTCGGTGCAGACATTGAAGATGATGAAGAAGAGAATGGCCACGAATGCAACAGCAAACATGATGTAAATCAGAGTGAAAGAGTAGGAGAGGAGAGACTCACTGGTCTTGTAGGTGGTGAAGTTGCCTTGGAATTTCGTGAGGGCGTTCTTCTTGCTTTCTTTGTCGAATGCACTGATTTTGAAGATACTGTCGGTAGCCGACTGGAGCGACTTGACAGCCTTCAGCTGGTTCTCTTTGTCCAGCTGGGCACTCTTGAACTGGGTGTATTCATTGGTCAGCTCTTCGGTGATGTAAGAGTTCAGGTCTGCATAGTTGTTCACTTTCTTGAACGCGCCGACATACTCTTTGCCGAAGGTGAATTCATTGCCCTCGCCATTGACCGTCAGACTGGTCATGTTGTGGGGGAAGTTCTTCTTGAATTCCGGAAAATCCTTTTCTTTCAAGGATTTGAGAATGTTCATGTAGCAGAAGAAATCTCTGGCCTGAGCCTCTTCGGTCTCGCAAACCACTTGGTTCTTCTCCACATATTGGTTGATTTCATTATAGAGCTTGCCGGGTTTTGCCGTAGAGCCGATATCATCGATATTGGCGGCAAGGAACTTGTCCAAAAGAGCCTGTCCTTCGTCAAAGCTCTGAAGGGTTCCAATGGCCTTGTAGCTTGTGACATTCGCCTTCTCCACGTCAGAGGATTCGTTCTCAACGGAGGAACTCCAGAGACCAACGAAGAAGAATGTCAAAAGTATTGCAACGCCAGCGGCAGCGAAGACGATAATGTTGATGATTTTTCTTGTCATAATATTTCTTTTAAGATTCAAGGAATGATGAGTGATTCAATATCCGTTGAAGCTCAATTATTTTTTGTTGTTGTATTTGGTCATCATGTCCATGAATTCGATGGTGGCCTTCTCCATGTTGTTGACGATGGCGTCAATACGGGAAAGAATGTAGTTGTAGAACAACTGGAGAATGATAGCGGTGATCAAACCGAACACAGTGGTCAAAAGAGCAACCTTCATACCGCCTGCCACAACGGTCGGGCTGATATCACCTTGTTTCTCAATATCATCGAATGCCTGCACCATACCGAGCACAGTACCCATGAAACCGAGTGACGGGCCCCATGCCATGAAAAGGCCGATCCAAGTGAGGTTTTTCTCCAGTTTGCCGACTGCCACACCGCCGTGGGCAACCACTGCCTTTTCAACGGATTCCATACCCTCGTCATAGTGGGAAAGGCCCTGGAGGAATACGGTGGCGACCGGACCTCTCACGTCTTTGCAAACGTCCTTGGCCTTCTCAACACCACCCTCATTGAGAGCAGCATCCAGCTTGGCTAACAGCTTGCTGGCATTGACGTTGGAAAGGTTGAGGTAGAAAATACGCTCGATGGAGAAAGCTATACCTAAGAGCAAACTGATCAAAACGCAGGTCATCCACAGCGGACCACCTTCAGCGAATTTGGTCTTCAAGGTGGAGTGCAAGGAAGTTCCTGCAGCCGTGCTGTTGTCTTCAATGCTCGGATTTTCGACTTGCTTCACCTCGGGTGTGGCAACTGCTTCTGTTTCAGGAGCTTCATTAACTTGCTCTTCTACTTTGGTCTCTTCTTTGGCACCTTTGGTTGTTTTGGCAGCCCAAGACATAGAAGTCATGCCGAAAGCCATGATGCTGAAAACCGTGAATAGTGCAATCAGTTTTTTCATAATACTGTTCTAATTTGATTAATAATTTTTATTTTTCCTTTGTTTTTATCAATAAAAAGAGCGGAGAGATAGGGATTCGAACCCTAGAAACGCTTTCGGCGTTTACACACTTTCCAGGCGTGCGCCTTCGACCACTCGGCCATCTCTCCGAAGCTGCAATTTTTGCGGCGGCTAAATTACAAAAAATTATTTTATCCCAGCCCCCGCAATAATTTTTTTTATTTATTTCAATTTTGCCTTTTAAGATGTTGGAAATGAAATGTTTATTTTAGCAGCTTTGATTCTGTCCTATTGTATTCTATCGGTGTTTAGTCCAAACTGTTGGAAATATACTCGGTTAATTTTCCCAAACAGGTGACATAACTGCCGAACTCGTTGTCGTACCAGCCGAGTATTTTGGCATGGGTGACGGGGATGTTGATTTCGGGCAGGTTGGTGAGGTGCATCGACTCGAGAATCTCGGTGGGAATCTTGAGGAAACCGGTGCGCGTGTGGATCTCATTGCCCTCGATGGTGATGGCAGCGGGCATGCCGAGCAGGTCCATCGGCACGTTCTGCTTCATCGAGAAGTTGAGCAGATCTTTCTGGTCGCCGGCAGCGGCACGGCGGTAGATGTCGCGGATGTAGTCGCCGGAAATGTACGGCACGCCCTGCGGGTTCATGCGCGAACTGAAGGTGATATTGAGGGTGATGAGCGACACCGACGGAGTGGGGATGCGGATGGAGTCGGCCATGAAACCGAAATGCACCACCTCGGGGAGCACCTTCTCCAACGTCTTGGCAGCTCCTGTGGATGACAATATAATATTGTTGAACACCGAGCGGTTTTTGCGGAGGTCGGAAGCACCGGCAGAAGGCACGGCGTCGAGCACGCTCTGCGTGTTGGTGGCCGCATGTACGGTGGAAAGGGAAGCGGTGAGCACGTGGCAGGCCTCCGGGTCCTCCAGCAACGGCTTGATCATGTGCGCCAGACCGGTGGTCGTGCAGCTGGCAGCCGAAATCACTTTGTGCTTCGAGGGGTCGAAGTTGGTGTGGTTGATGCCGTAGATCAACGTCGGGGTGTCGGTGGCGTCAAAGTCGGTCTGCTTGATTTTGAAGGGGGCGCTGGCAATCACGTGTTCGGCGCCGCCGGCAAGGTGTCCCACGATGCTGCCCTTGCCGTCGTTGTCGGCCAGCGAGGGATCGAGGAACTTGCCCGTACAATCCACCACTACCCGCACGCCTTCAGCCTTCCAGTTGATGTTGTGGGGGTTGCGCTCGGTCATCAGCACCTTCACCGGCAGACCGTCAATCTCCACGATGTGCTGGTCTCTGTCAACGATTTCGATCTTGCACCGCTTGCCGGCACGGCCGTACAGGAAGAAGCTCAGATTGCCGTAGGTGGAGTCGGTGGTGAGCGACTGTACGAGGTCTTCGAGGTTCTTGCCCACCTCGCGTCCCACGTTGAGGACGATGCCGTCGAACTTGCGCGACAGCAGGTGGTGCCACAGGGTTAACTTTCCGATACGTCCGGCACCGTTGATGCCGAGAAGTTTCTTTTGCTGCAAAATGATGTTCATATTGGATGGTAATTTGGTTTCACGCCGCAAAAATACAAAATTGTTGTCAGTTGGCAAAGTGTCAGACACCTTTTTTATTGAAATAATTATGCTCCCACAATACGGTATTTTTTCCCCGGCGCACAGGCCACCACCCCTTTCAGCTCAAGCTGCAGCAACAGCGAGGCCAGCTTGGAGGGCGTGTGTTGGGGAAAGGCCGCCGACAGGTCGTCGATCAGAATGTCGGGATGTTCGGCGATGAGGTCGGCCACAGGCTGCTCCTCCTCCGACAGTTCCACGAACAGACTGCGTTGCACGGCCTTCGGGCTTTCAAGATCCCAGCCCATCAGTTCGGCCACGTCGGCACCGGAGGTCACGAGGGCGGCCACGTTTTTCCGGATGAGGGCGTGGCAGCCGCTCTGGGTGGGGGAGAGGATGGTGCCCGGCACGGCAAACACGTCGCGGTTGTACGAGTGCGCGATGTGGGCGGTGATGATGCTTCCGCCCTTCTCGGCCGTCTCCATCACGATGGTGGCGTCGGTCATGCCGGCGATGATGCGGTTGCGCTGCGGGAAGTTTTGCCGGTCGGGTTTGGTCTTGAAGGGAAATTCCGACACGACCGCGCCGCCGTCTTTCGCGATGCGATGCGCCAGCCGCTCGTTGCAGTCGGGGTAGATGGTGCCGAGACCGCTGCCTAAAACGGCCACCGTCTTCAGTCCGCTCTCCAACGACTGCTCATGCGCCACGGTGTCCACCCCGCGCGCGAGGCCGCTCACCACGCACACCTCGTACTGCGCCAGCTCCTCGATGATTTTGCGTGTCACCTCCTTCCCGTAAGGCGAGATGTTGCGCGTGCCCACCACGGCCACCATCTTCGGTTCGTTGAACGCGGGCGTTCCTTTATAATAAAACATGTATGGGGCATCGGGACAGCCGCTCAGCCGTTTCGGATATTCGGGGTCGCCGAGGAAGCAAAGCCGGATGTGGTTGCGCTCGATCCATTCCAGCTCTTTCTCCGCCAGCCGGCGGCTTTCATCGGTCAGCTGGGGCAAAGTCACCCGTGCCCCCAGCGGCGACTTCAGGCCGCGGGCGTTGAAGATGGCAGTGGCACTGCCAAAGTGCTGGAAGAGTTTTTTGATGGTGGTGGGCCCGAGATGGGGCTGGAATTGGAGCGCAAGGCGAAGTAATAATTCAGACATGGTTTTAGTATTGGAAGTTAATGAGTTGTGGGAAGCGAAAAGGAGTTTACCAAGCCTGTCCGCCGCCCACTTTTTCAATCATTTTGACGATGACCTCCGTGGCCTTGACCATGGATTCCAACGGCACATACTCGTATTTGCCGTGGAAGTTGTGGCCGCCGGCGAAGATGTTGGGGCAGGGGAGCCCTTTGAAGGAGAGGTTGGCGCCGTCGGTGCCGCCACGGATGGGCTGCACTACCGGTTTCACCCCGACCTCTTCCATCGCCTTTTCCGCCAATGTCACAATGTGGAACACGGGTTCCACCATCTCGCGCATGTTGTAGTACTGGTCTTTGAGCTCGCAGGTGATGCGCTCTCCGTACTTTTCGTTCAGATAGCGGGTGATGTTCAGCATGAAGTTCTTCTTCTCTTCAAATTTGGCGCGGTCGTGGTCGCGGATGATGTAGGTGAGGGAGGCGTTCTCCACTGTGCCTTCCATGTGCACAAGCAGATAGAAGCCTTCGTAATCTTGCGTGTACTGGGGCTTCTGGGCTTCCGGCAGCATGCTGTTGAACTCCATGGCAATCAACTGGGCGTTCACCATCTTGTTTTTGGCATAGCCCGGGTGGATGTTGCGCCCCTGTATCTTGATGCTGGCACTGGCGGCGTTGAAGTTCTCGTACTCCAGTTCGCCGATGGCACCGCCGTCCATTGTGTAGGCAAAGTCACAGCCGAAGCCTTTGACATCGAAATATTTGACGCCCTGTCCGATCTCTTCATCGGGGGTGAAGCCCACGCGGATTTTGCCGTGCTTGATTTCGGGATGCGCCAGCAGGTGCTCCATGGCGGTCACGATTTCGGCGATACCGGCCTTGTCGTCGGCGCCGAGCAGGGTTTTGCCGTCGGTCACCAGCAGTGTCTGACCGGCATAGTCGGCGAGCTCTGGGAAGTCGGTGAGGGTGAGGGCGGTGTTGGTTTCGGCATCCAGCAGGATGTCCTTCCCGTCGTAGTTCTCGATGATGCGCGGCTCTTTGGCACCGGGCATGTCAGGCGCGGTGTCGAAGTGGGCGATGAAGCCGACGACTGGCAGTTCAAGGTCGCAGTTGGCGGGCAGAGTGGCTGTCACATAGCCGTATTCGTCTTTCTTTACTTCCGAAAGACCGATGCGCTTCAGCTCCTCCACAAGAAAGTCGCCGAAGACGAGTTGGTTGGGTGTGCTCGGATAGGTGGTGGAATTCTCATCAGAGGTGGTGGCGATGGCCATGTAACTGGAAAAGCGCTGTAAAAGTGTCTGTTTCATTATGGTAACTATTTGTAAATTTGTTAAATACGATAACTGAAAGCCGAGGATTCACCTCGGTGGCAACAGGGTGCAAAGATAGGATTATTTTCTTAAATTTTAATTCATAAGATTTCTTTTTTGAAAAAATTTCTAAAACTTGTGAAATCCTACGAATTATTGTATATTTGCAAGCGCATTTTTCAGACAAATCTAAACATAAATATTATGAAGAACATTATCGTGGGGATTGACTTCTCCGAAAATTCAGAAAACGCTTTGCGTCATGCAATAGCAGTCGCTTTGAAATCAAAGGCCATCATTCACGTGGTATGGGTGAAGACCCCAACGGCCAGTACTAAACTCGATGTCTCCAACGAGGATGACATGATGAACAAGGTCCATGGCCGTCTCAACGAGTTGGTGAAGTGGGCTCGTGCTGAGGCTCCCAGCCTTGAAATCCGGCCGGTGATCTTGGAAGGTAAGGCATACGTGAAACTCACCCAGTACGCCACCAACCTCCCCGATCCGCTTCTTGTCATCGGTTCACACGGTGCTTCCGGCTTCGAAGAGATGTTCATCGGCAGTAATACCATGAAGGTGGTGGGTACCACCAAAATCCCTGTGTTGATCATCGGCCATCAGGTGAATGTAAAACGCGACCTTACCAAGATTTTGGTGCCGGTAGACACCAGTTTTGAGACACTGCAGAAAATCAAACCCGCTACCCAGTTCGCCAGCCTTTTCTCTGCCAAGATTTCATTGCTTGGCCTTTGCGATGATAAGTATCCTGATGAAAAACATGTCATCGGTGTGCAGCTCAACCACGCAGCAGGCATGTGCGATGTGGCCAACGTGCGCTACGATGCCGCCACCCTCGAGGTGAGAGGCGATGTGCCGACCGCCGTTGTGGAGTGGGCTAAGAAAGAAGACATCAACCTGATTGTCATCATGCGTGAGGACGAAGACGATATCACCTCCTTCTGGCTGGGCAGCACCACCCGTCAGCTGATGAACCAGTCACCGATGCCGCTGCTCGTCATCCCCAACGTGATGCATTCCCCGATTGCCTAATTTAAATCATCATTATTTTATGAAAAAAATATTCCTCACCCTCACACTCGTGTGCTGTGCCTTGTTCGCCTCACGGGTGTCCGCCTGTACGAATTTTATCATCACCAAGGGTGCCAGCACCTCCGGCAGCTGCATGGTCACCTATGCCGCCGACTCGCACACCCTCTATGGTGAACTCTATTTCATGCCTGCCGCCGACCATCCTGCCGGCTCGTTCCGCGATGTCATTGAGTGGGACTCTGGCAAAAAACTCGGCCAGATTCCGGAAGTGGCCCACACTTACTCCGTGGTCGGCAACATGAATGAGCATCAGCTCGTGATCGGTGAAACCACCTACGGTGGCCGTTCCGAACTCTGGAAAACTCCCGGCCTCATCGACTACGGCTCTCTCATCTACATCACCCTGCAGCGTGCCAAGAACGCCCGCGAGGCCATCAAGGTCATCAGCGGCTTGCTCGATGCTTACGGCTACTGTAGCGAGGGCGAGTCCTTCTCCATCGCCGACCCCAACGAGGCTTGGATTTTCGAGCTGATTGGAAAAGGCGAGGAGATGAAGGATGCAAAGGGCAAGACCGTGAAGGGCTGGTCCAACGGTGCCGTGTGGGTGGCCCGCCGCATTCCCGACGGCTACATCTCCGGCCACGCCAACCAGGCGCGTATCACCACCTTCCCGCTCCGCGACGGCAAGACTTCCATCACCAACAAGGAAATCGACAAGATTTTCCTTCCCGACATCAGCACGGTCTATTCCCACGATGTGATTGCTTTCGCCAAACTGAAAGGCTACTATCCGAAAGATGCCGACGACGCCCAGTTCAGCTTCTGCGATGCCTACGCCCCCGTTGACTTCGAGGCCGCCCGCTTCTGCGAAGCCCGCGTGTGGATGGCTTTCTATCGTTGCAGTCCTGGTCAAATGGCTCAGTATGAGGATTATGCCCGCGGCGATAACCTCAACAACCGCTTCCCCCTCTGGATCAAGCCCGACAAGAAATTGGAGGTGCAGGATGTGATGCAGCTCATGCGCGACCATTATGAGGGTTCCTCGATGGACATGACCAAAGACCTCGGCGCAGGTCCCTTTGCCTGCCCCTACCGCTGGCGTCCCATGACATGGGAGTACAATGGTAAGGCTTATATCCATGAGCGTGCCACTGCCACCCAGCAGACCGGTTTCTCCTTCGTGGCGCAGTGCCGCCCCAATCTGCCCGACGGCTTCGGCGGCATTCTGTGGTTCGGTGTTGACGACGCCGCTTCTTCCTGCTACATCCCGATTTTCTGCGGTGTCAGCAGTGTGCCCGAGGAGTTGGAAGAGGGCAACGGCTCCATGGTCGATTATTCTCCCACTGCCGCCTACTGGCGTTTCACCAAGGTAAGCCAGCTGGTTTACTCCCGTTACAGCGATATGATTGTGCATGTCAAGGAGTTGCAGCAGTCGTTAGAGTCCTCCTTTGTGGCCGACATCAAGGCGATGGGCGATCGTTATGTGAAGATGTATGAGAACAACCCCGCGTCTGCGCAGGCCGAGCTGACCAAGTATTCTGCCAATGCTGCCCGTAAGGTGTGCGAGGCTTGGGATCAGCTCTATATCTATCTGTTGGTCAAGTATAACGATGGCAATGTGAAGAAGGAGACCAATGGAAAATTCATTAAGACTGACGGTGCTATTCCGCAGTGCGCCAGCCCCGAACATCCTGAGTATCCTGAAAAGTGGTACAAGATGATTGTGGACGACTGCGGCAAGAACATCAGCAACAAGGGTGTGCAGTAACAGAAAGCCGCGTTTTTTCTGCGCGGTTGGACTTCGATTATGAATGTAAAATCTAAACTTTTATCAACGGAATCCCCATTAGTGATGGGGATTCTGAATGTTACGGAGGACTCTTTCTACGACGGAGGCCGATATACGGATGAGACGGCGGTGCTGAAGCGTGCGGAGCAGATTTTGCGCGAAGGCGCCGCCATCATTGATATCGGCGCAGTCTCCACCAAGCCCGGTGCTGCCGACATTCCCATGGAGGCGGAATGGAGCCGGTTGGAGAAGCCTTTAGCGCTGATTGCCAAGTACTTTCCGGAGGCTATTGTGTCGGTGGACACGTGGCGGGCTGAGGTGGCGCAGCGGTCGGTGCTGGCAGGCGCCGCCATCATCAACGACGTGTCGGGCGGCACGTTCGACGAGCGGATGCCGGAAGTGGTCGGGCAGCTGCATGTGCCTTACGTGCTGATGCACACCACGGCCAAGCCGGATAAGATGCAGCAGCAGCCGCTCGGCGCGGATATGCTGCAGGTGATGATGCAGTTCTTCGCCCGCCAGATGGCGCTTTTCAAGGAAGCAGGCTGCGTGGATGTGATTTTGGATCCGGGCTTTGGCTTTGGCAAGACGCTGGAACAGAACTATTTTCTGATGAAAAATCTCTCCGTTTTCCATATTTTTGAATGCCCGATTTTGGTTGGGATTTCAAGAAAATCAATGATTTATAGATTGTTGAATACTTCTCCCGATGAGGCGTTGGCCGGTACGGTGGCGTTGAACATGATGGCTCTCCAGCAGGGGGCTTCCATCCTGCGCGTGCATGATGTGCGGGAGGCCGTGGAGACGGTGAAGATTTTCAATATGTACCAATCTTCTGATTGTCAATAGGTTGTAATCGTACATTTTCTATTGAGGGAAAAGTGCATTTTTTGGACGAAAAAGTGCAAAAAATGGGCTGTTTTTTGTAATTTTGCGCAGAAATTTTTGATAGAAAATGCGCAGAATCTTTCTCTTTTTTGTCGTTTTATTGTCGTTTTTTTGCACGTTTGCGCAGGTGCCTGCCGGCTACTACAATGCGGCGGTGGGCAAGAGCGGTGCTGAGCTGAGGACGGCATTGTACAACATTATCAAGAGTCATACTGCGCTTGATTACAGTGCGTTATGGAGTGCATACGTCCAGACCGACAAGATGCCGTCGGGGAAGGTGTGGGACATCTATTCCGACCAGCCGGGTGGCACGGCGGCCTACTACTATAATTTCGGTACCAACCAGTGTGGCAACTATACGCAGGAGGGGGATTGCTACAACCGTGAGCACACCGTTCCGCAAAGCTGGTTTGGCGACTCGCTTCCTATGAAAACCGACCTTTTTCATCTCTATCCCACCGATGGTTGGGTGAACAACAAGCGCGCCAACTTCCCGTATGGCGAGGTGAACAGTCCCACATGGACCAGCACCAATGGCTCCAAGTTGGGGCCTTGCGCCTATCCGGGCTGTTCGGGCACGGTGTTCGAGCCCATCGATGCCTACAAAGGGGACCTCGCCCGCAGTTATTTCTATATGACGGTGTGTTACATGAACCGTAATCTCGGACAGGCATCCGAGTCGATGTTCAGCGGGTCGCAGCTGGTGGGATGGGCGAAGAACATGTTGGTGGAGTGGCACAATATGGATCCGGTGAGTGAAAAGGAAATAGCGCGCAACAATGTGATATATAATAATATACAACACAATCGAAATCCCTTTATCGACTGCCCGGAGCTGGTGGAATACCTGTTCGGCGATCGGCAGAACGAGCCGTGGTATCCTACCTGCGTGGACTGGAGCGGGGTGGAAATCGACCAGTATCATTTGGAGCAGTACGAGGCGTGCAGGCTGTTTCCGAATCCTACCTGCGGGGATTTTTTTATAGAAAGTAATTATTTGAGAATTAATAAAATAGAAATCTTTGATCTTTCGGGAAAACTGATCCAGACAGAGAGTGGAAATGGAGAGCGCAAGTGTAAGGTGGAGCTGGATGGATTGCCGGAAGGTTGCTATTTTGTACGGGTGACCACCGAACGCTCGATAGAGGTTTTGAAGCTGGTGGTGCAGCCGTCGCGCCAATAGGGGAAGGCGGCTTTTGCGGGCTGCATTTTCTCCAGAAAATAAAATTTTGTTTCCGTTTTTCCGCCCTCGAAAAGAGGGCTTTGTTCTTTCACATTGGCCTGTTCAAAAAAAAATCGAAAATCCATTGAAAAATGGTGCTATTACGAAAATTATTATTATTTTTGTCAGATTTTATACCATTGTGGAAAAGTTGTTGATAATCCGCAACTATCCACCACTAACTTATTGAAAACAAATAGAATAGAAAATAGAAAAGAAAATTAATAACAAATCTAAATTCAAATTTATGAAAAGGTTTTACACTTTTGAGCCTAAAAATTTCCGAATCTTTGACAAGATGAAGGGTTTTATTGCCGTCGCATTGCTGATGTTGATGGCTGTAGGTAACGTAAATGCGCAGGTTTACCAACTTGTGACGAGTGTTTCAGATCTTGCTGTTGGCGACACGGTCATCATCGCTGCGGATGGAGCCGACTACGCGATGAGTACCACTCAAAACGGAAACAATCGTGGAATAACTGCTATTGTGAAAAGTGATGGTGGTACTATCGCTTCATGGACATCCAGCGATGTTGAGAAGTTTGTGTTGGAGGCGGGTACAGTGAGTAACACCTTTGCTTTTAGAGCGATTGGCCATGCTGGTTACTTATATGCAGCATTTTCGAACAATAATTACTTGCGGACTCAGAGCTCTATTGATAATTTTGCCTCATGGGCGCTTACTGTTGATTCAGAAGGTGAAGCTACTGCAATTTCCCAAGGCACTTCTACCCGCAATAGTTTGCGTTACAATAGTGCCAGTTCAATCTTTGCAGCATATAGTTCGGGTCAGCAGGCCATCTGCTTCTATAAGTGGACGTGTCCTGCCGTTGCTTCTGTAGCTGTTGAGCCGTCTATCAACACGGCAGTGGCCACTTGGACCAGCGATGGCACGGAGTTCAATGCCGAATGCAACGGCCAGACGCTGACTGGGTTTACGAAGACAGGCGATGTGTGGAGCTGCAACATCAGCGGCTTGAATCCCCATACCGCCTACACGTTCAAAGTGAAAACCGATTGTGCTACGGAGTACACCGAGGTCAACTTCACCACCACTTGCCCCGTGTACACCGACAACATGGTGAACGCCACCATCTATGAAGGTCAGACTTATACCTTCCATGGAAATGACTACACCGAGGCCAATACCTACACCATCCCCATGACGGATGCGTACGGCTGCGACAGCACCGTTACCTTGGTACTTGAGGTGCTGCCTCCGGTTAACGTCCACAGTGAGGTGGTGACAGCTTGCGACAGCTACACGCTGGAGAAGTTGGATGGCACTCAAATTATATGTACAGAAACAAATATATATTATGATACTTTGCCGAATGGTGCACAGGGCGGTTTGGACAGTATCCACATTGTGGACCTGACCATCGGCCATACCTACAACATCGACACGAATGTCAAGATTTGTGAGACGGAACTTCCTTACGAGTTCGGCCCGTTCACCTTCCCGGCAGGCAGCCAGGCATTGGAGATGCCGATTCCGTTGCACTACACCTTCACCACCGCAGAGGGTTGCGACAGCACCGTGACGCTGCACCTGACCATCGGTGAGGTTTATGACGTGACGGTTGACAGCACCATCTGCGAAAACTCCCTCCCGCTCACTTGGAACGGCAAGGAGTTCAACGCCGCCGGTACACAGAGCGTCACTCTGCAGAGTGTGCTGGGTTGCGACAGCGTGGTGACGATGAACTTGTACGTCAATCCGAACACTACCTATGAGATGACGGAGACGGTTCTGGAGAACGATCTTCCCTACCAGCTCAATGGTACGGATTACACCACCACAGGCACCTACACTCAGACGATAGAGAATGCCAACGGATGCGACAGTGTCATCACGTTGAACCTTACCGTTTACATGAACGTGACCGCTGATGAGACGCAGACCATCTGCGAGGACCAGTTGCCCTACACTTGGAACGGCAAGACGTTCACCGCTGCCGGTGCAGACACAGTGACTTTGGAAGGCGCCGGCGAACATGGCGTGGACAGCACCGTGAACATGACCCTCGTGGTGAATCCGCTCTATAACGTCACCGATGAACTGGCTGTTTGCGACAACCAAATGCCTTACACTTGGAACGGTGTCCAGTTCACTGAAGCTGGTACGCAGAGCGCTACTCTTCAGTCTGCAGCCGGTTGCGACAGCGTGGTGACGATGACCTTGACGGTCAACCCGACCTACGCTCTTACGGTGGACAGCACCATCTGCGAGAACAGCCTGCCCTTTACGTGGAACGACACCACCTTTGAAGCAGGCACTGTGGTCAACGCCAACTACACTTACGTTTTCAACGGTCATAGCGCCACGGGTTGCGACAGCGTGGTGACTTTGAACTTGCGCGTCAATGGCAACAGCGAAGAGACTGTTGAACTGACTGTTTTGGAGAATGAGCTTCCTTACACTTACAATACTGAAAGCTATTCTACTCCGGGTACCTATTATCAGCATATCCAGAATGCCAACGGTTGCGACAGCACCATCACGGTGGTGTTCGATTACTATCCGAATATCACGGTGGATGTTGACAGCACTGTCTGCTCAACTCTTCTTCCTATCACTTGGAACAATGTGGAGTTTGACGCTGCTGGCACCAGTACCGTTACCCTTACCGGTGCCGGTTCGCACGGTGAAGACAGCACGGTGAACATGACCTTGAATGTGAATGTGGCTCCGGTAGCTGAAATCACCTATACCATCTGCGAGAGCGAACTTCCTTACACCCAGAATGGTGTCACTTTCGATGCCGCTGGTGCGCAGGATGTAACCTTGACCGCCGCCAACGGTTGCGACAGCACCCTGACCATGACGGTTGTGGTGAATCCGGTTTACAATGAGACTGAAGAAATTTCCCTCTGCGCTGTTGAGCTGCCTTACACGTGGAACGACACCACCTTTGAAGTAGCTACTACAGTACCTGGCAACACTTACACTCACGTGTTCCATGGCACCAGCGCACTCGGTTGCGACAGCACCGTGGCCTTGACGCTGACCATGAAGGCTCAGAGCGAATGCGAATTCGAGGTGACGGCTACCGCCGGTGAGCACGGCACGATTACTCCTGCCGGCACCGATACTTACGATTATCATGCTACTCCTTCCTTCACCATCACTCCTGATGCTTGCTATGAAATCGCTGCCATTACGGTGAACGGTGTTGAGGTGGCCAACCCGGCCAGCCCCTTCACGCTCGAACCCATTGAGGAGAACACCACGGTTGATGTTACCTTCCAGTTGATCAATTACGAACTCACTTGGACCAACATCGGCAATGGTGACGGTACTGTCAATGACTCCGTTGAAGGTGTCTTTGCCACGGCTTTGTGTGGTGACATGGTTCAGGGTTATGTTGTGAAAGCCGCCACGGGTTCACATCTTACCAAGGTGGTTTGGAACAACTATCCGATTGTGATTGGTGGCAACATTGATGAATGGACCATCAACATCCCCATGACGGTGGATGCTTCCAACACCAATGTCGAGGTTGAATTCACGCTCGATCAGTTCACGGTTACGGCTACCGAGAATGACAACACGATGGGTATTGTTGACCCGAGCACTGCTACCATCAACTATGGTCAAAGCGCAGTGATCAACATCTTGGCTGAGACCCCCGGTTACCATATCGAGAAAGTGGTCTGCGGCAATGATACTGTTATCTACGGCAACAACACTGCTATTGAAGAGACTTACACCGTTCAGAGTGTCACCTCTGACACTTTGGTGGAGGCCTTCTTCGCCATCAATACTTATACCATCACCGTTGAAGCTTCTGCTAACGGCACGGTTGATCCTGCCGAGACCATCACGGTTGAGCATGGCACGAACACCACCTTCACCTTCACCGCTGATGCTTGCTATCATGTAGAAGAGGTGATGATTGACGGTGTGGCTCAGTCTCCTGTTCCGGCTTCCTACGATTTCGTGAATGTTGCTGATAACCACACGGTGGCTGTCACCTTCAGCATCGACACCTTCTTGATGACGGGTGTTGCCCATGAGGCTACGATGGGTGAGGTGATCGGCGGTACTGCTGATTGCGGCTCCAACTTTGAATACACGGTGAACGCTTTCGAGGGCTATCACGTTGAAAGAATCGAGCGCGGCGGCAGCGTAATCGCTACCTATACCAACCAGCCTGCTACGGTTAGCAGCTACATCAACAATGTGACGGAGGATACGCAGATTGACGCATACTTCGCCATCAATGAATATGAAGTTACTGCTACTGCTACCAATGGCACGATTACTCCTGCCACCAGCACGGTGGCTCACGGTGGTTCACAGACCTTCACCATGATTCCGGATGCATGCTACGAGCTCACCTCTGTGATGGTGAACGGTGAGGAGAGAATCAGCGATGTGACTACCACGACAAGCGCTCCGCAAGTTTTGGTGGAAGAAGGTTTCGACAATGTTACGGGTAACACAAACAATGCTATTACCATCGGCAATTTTGTGACGGGATGGACTGGAACCAATGTGTATCCAGATGTCAACAATTCGCTCGACAACATGTTGAAACTCGGAAAGAGTGGTGCGGCTGGTACTGTCACCCTTCCTGCTTTGGATCTTTCTGAAGGTACTTTCTGTGTTGAGTTTGATGCTGCTGCTTGGATCGGTACAGGTAACCCCGACAACACTACCATGGTTGTTGTGGTGAATGGTGAGGAAACAGAGGTGAATGGCATGCCGATAGGCAATGACAACATGGGGCATTTCGCATTGAACTTCACTAATGGAACGGCCAATACGATTATCTCATTTGAGTCATACGCCATTAACCACTCTCGTTTCTATCTGGACAATGTGAAGATTACTAAGGGTGGTCTTGATATTAATACTTTGGTGGTTAATCCGATTGAAGGTCCCACCACGGTTCAGGCTACCTTCTCGCTGATGACCCATGATGTAGTTACCAGCGTGATTGAAGGCGAGGGTGAAATCACTCCTTCCTACCAAGTGGACTGCGGTACTGCTTCCACCGTGACGCTGACCGCTGGCGAAGGCTACCATGTCAACTACTATCTGTTGAATGGTGACACCACCACTCTGAATACGAACACTGATAATAATGTAACAGTGAATCTGAATGGTATGCAGGATGATACCGTTGCTGTTGCATTTGCAATCAATACTTACAACATCACCGCTTGCACCGGCACCAACGGTACGCTGACGGTGATGAACGCTACTGTCAACCATGGCGACTCTGCATACGTACAGGTGGTGGCCGACGTGGCTAACGGTTATCATATCGTTGAGATTACCGACAACGCTGGTGGTTCGCTTCCTCTTGGCGAGAACACCGATGTTGACGTAATGTACGGCTTGGGTGACATTCAGCAGGATATCGAGGTTTGCGCTACTTTCGCTCACAACCTCTATCCGATTACGGTTGTGAACAACAATCCTGAAATCGGTACCATCGTTCCTTCCGTTGATTCCAGCTGGACTTGGGGCGAGGATGTTCCGTTTGTCATCACTCCTCTCAATGAATGCTATGTCATCAGCGAGATTACCGTTGACGGCACCACGCTGACTGCCGGCACCGACTACACCATCACGGGTGACACCTACACCTTCGTGAATGTGACTGACGAGCATTCCATCACCGTCGGCTTCGACACGGTGGTTTATCAGATGACCGCCACCATCGATCCGGCCAGCTCCGCTACCGTCACCACCGGTGAGGCCAACTGCGGTCAGAACTGGGATTTCGTGATGGAGGCCGCTGAAGGTCAACATCTGGCCATGGTCTTTGTGGACTATGTTTTGGATACCGTCTTCGAAAATCAGGAAGACACCTACACCTACACCATTGAAGACGTTCATGCTAATCATAGCGTGATTGTTTACACGGCTATTGACGAATATGCAGTCAACATCACCACCATCGGTGAAGGCGTTACCAACCTCGACGGTGACACCAACGTGATTTACAACAACACGCTCGACTTCACCTTCGCTCCGAATGCTTGCAACGAGCTCGTCTCCTTCACCATCAACGGTGAAGAGTACTTCGACAGCATCGTTTCCATGGCTTACACTTGGACGGCTACCGAAGATGCCACCATCGTGGTGACCTACGACAGCATCCGTTACATCATGGCTGAAACTCACACTGGCAACGGTACGGTGAGCTTCGACTCCACCGTGAACTGCGGCGAGACCTACACCTACACGGTTACCGCTGATGAGGGATGGCACATTGAATCCTGCATCCTTTCCGACGGCACCACCGATGTGGAGCAGATGACGCTGCCCACCACGAACGCCGACAATGCCACTACCGTGGATGTGACGGCTGACAAAGACTATGTGTTGAATGTTACTTTCGCCATCAACATGTACAATGTTACCCTCTGCAACGCCCTGACCGAAGGTACTGCTACCTTCACTCCGAACCCGGTTGCTCACGACAGCAGCGTGGTGGTGAATGTGGTGGCTACCGCTCCCGGTTATCACGTACAGACCGTCTTCAGCGACTCTACCAACATTCAGACTTACGGTGAGAACGAAAATATCGACGTCAACTACACGCTGACCAACGTGGTGAGCGACACCTGTGTTGATGTGACCTTCGAACTCAACAACTACACCATCACCGCCTCTGTTGCCGATGCTACCAACGGCATGATTACTCCGGAAGGCGACAGTGCAGTGCGTTATGGTGACAATGTTACTTACATCATCCAGCCCACCAACGATTGCCACTACATCTCTACCGTTGTGGTGGATGACACTACGGAGATTGTCGTGAACGACAGCGTTGCTTACCCCCATACCTTCAGCGCCATCGAAAACAACCACACCATTGTGGCCAACTTCGACGTGTATCGTTATGAGGTGGCTACCTCGGTGAACGACGCTCTGATGGGCGAGGTTACTCCGACCGACACGCTGGATTGCGGTGAGACCTTCGACTACACGGTGACCCCGGCCTTCGGTTACCACATCGCTTCCGTTGAGGTTGACGGCGTGGCTGAGACGATTGCCGACAGCTCCACCTTCGCTTCTTCCATTACCGACATCCACGCTGACCACAGCATTGTTGTCACCTTCGAAATCAACCACTATTTGATCGACGTGACCGCTGGTGCCAACGGTACCATCGTTCCTGGTGACACCGTTCTTGAACATGGTCAGGATATTACCCTCACCATCACTCCGGATGATTGCTACTACATCAGCGAGCTGATTGTTGACGGCGAGGATCAGGCTTCTCTGATCGTTCCTGATGGAATGACCTACACCTTCGTCAACCTGACCGAGGCTCACACCATTGAGGCCAACTTCGCCATCTACACCTACGATATGACCGAGACCCACACGGGTGAAGGTACGGTTTCCACCGCCGACGACATCAACTGCGGCGATGAGTACACCTACACCATTACCGCTGGCACGGGTTGGCATATCGCCAGCATCGAGCTGGGCGGCAACACCATCAACAACACGATGGTTGAACCGAACGACTTCAACGACACTACCATCACCGTGAATCCTGTCCGTCAGGATACGATGATTACGGTTGTATTCGAAATCGACCACTACACGGTGAGCGCATGCGACGTCACCAATGGTACGATTGTCATCAACGATCCTGTTGAGGTTGATTCCAACATGAGCACCACTGCTACGATTGTTGCTGACACGCTGAATGGTTACCACATCGTTGAGGTTACCGACAACCGCGGCGGTTCTGAGACCTACGGCAACAACACTGACGTTGAAGTTACCTATAATGTTGACAATGTTGATCAGGATATCGAGGTTTGCGCTACCTTCGCTCTCAACGAGTTCCATATCACCGCTACTGCCGGTGCCAACGGCACTATCGATCCTGAAGGAACCGACACTATCTTCTACGGTGAAACTCTTACCTACACCATCACCGCTGATCAGCCCTGCTACTACATCTCCGCTGTTGACGTGGATGGTGAAAGCGTTTGGACCGGCTACACCGATTCCATCAGCCCGTACACCTACACCTTCACCGCTGCAGACTTCGACCAGTCGGTGGTTGAACACACCATCAACGCTGAGTTCACCATGTTCCAGTACAACATGACGGCTACCGCCCACGAAGACACGATGGGTACGGTTACCTCTGCTGTTGTGAACTGTGGTGACGATTACACCTACGAAATCGCTGCTAACTACGGTTGGCATATCGACCACGTGGTGCTCGATGGTACGACCACCAACTATGACGGTCAGCCCACTGAGGATGAAATCACGGTTACGGACATCCACGAACATCACAACTTGGATGTGTACTTCGCTAGAAATTACTATCCGGTTACCGCTATTGCTAACGAGCATGGTACGATCGTGGTGGCTGGTACTGCCAGCATCGAGCACGGCACCAGCGTTTCCTACGACATCACTCCTGACCACTGCTACTACATCAGCGAGATTCTCGTGAATGATGAAGCTCAGGCTATTGATGATATCGAAGGCGAAACCTTCACGATTGCTTCTATCGAAGATACTACTGTTATCGAAGTGAGCTTCGAAATCTACAGATACTTCATGGGTGAAAGCCACACCGGTAACGGTACGGTGACCACCGACACTGTGGATTGCGACGCTGCTTACCAGTACACCATCACGGCTGACACTGGTTGGCATATCGAAAGCCACACGCTGGGTGGCGTGACCTACACGCTGAACCACAACAGCGACGTGGAAGCTCTGAGAAATGTGACCGCTGCTACGCAGGATACCACCTTGGAGGTCATCTTCGCTCGTAACAACTACACCATCGATGTTACCACCACGGGCAACGGTACCACCACCCCGGGTGACACCACCGTTGAGTACGAAGCTACGGTTGACTACACCATCACTGCTGACTTCGGTCATCATATCGCTAGCGTTACCGTTGACGGTGTTGCCGAGAATGTTCCCGACAATGCTGACACTTACGACTACACCTTCAGCAACATCGATGCTAACCACACCTTGAATGTTGTGTTCGAACCCAATGTGTATGTCATCAACGCTACGGCTGAGGATCACGGTACCATTCTGCTCGAAGGCGACAATGAAGTGGTCTTCGGCGGCAGCGTGACCTTCTCCATCACCGCTGACCCGTGCTACAACATCAGCGCTATCTTGGTTGACGGTGAGGAAGACACCAACTTCGTGGCTGGTGTTCCCACTGCTGAGTACACGATGAGCAACATCGACAGCAACCACACTGTGGTGGCTCAGTTCGAAATCACTACCTACGAGGTGACCGTCAACGTGACCGGCAACGGCACGGCTGACCCGACCAGCGGTACTTACAACTGCGGCGACACTGTAGCCTTCACCTTCACTCCTGACAACGACGGTGTTGAAGTGGAGAGCGTAGTGGTGAATGGTAATAACATCGGTTCTGTGACCTCCTACGTCATCAACGGCATCTCCGCTGATTACACCATCGATGTCACCTTCGCCGACATTACCTACACGTTGACCTCCGTGGCATACAACAATGGTACTATTGATCCTGTTGGTGACACTGTGGTGGCTTACAATGGTTCGATGACCTACACCCTTACTCCGGATGAGTGTCAGACCGTTTCCGAACTGTTGGTCAACGGTGTTTCTTACCTCGACAGCGCAAGCTTCGATGGTACGACCCTCACCTTGGACAACATCCAGAGAGACATGACCATCCAGGCTTACTTCCAGGTGATGACCTACACCGTTGAGGCTACTCAGGCTGAAGGCGGTGTTATCACCGAGACGGGTGTTTACAACTGCGGTACCGATGTGGCTTACAACATCACCGCTGCTGATTGCTACACGCTGACCACCATCACTGTGGACGGTGAGGATATCACTTGTGAGTTGACCGATACCGTGATTGTCTTCAACGCTATCGACACCAACCACACCATCACCGCTACCTTCACGATGAACACCTACACCATTACCGCTAACGTGGACGATGACGCTGCTGGTACGATTACTCCTACCAACACGTTCGACTGCGGTGAGACCCCGACTTACGAAATCACTCCGAACGAGGGTTACTACATTGTCAGTGTCATGGTTGACAGCGTTGAACAGGGTGCTATCGACAGCTACACCTTTAGCGCTCTCCACGCTGACCACACCATTGATGCTACCTTCGCGAAGTACACCTTCACGGTGTCTGCTTACGGTGCCGCTGGTGTTGAGATCGACCCGATGGGTGACACGGTGGTTGAGTATGGTGAAAGCCTGACTTACACGCTCACTGCTGACGATTGCTACGAAATCGTTGACGTGACCCTCGATGGTGAAAGCCTCGGTGCTGTGACCACGGTTAATGTGGACAACATCACGGCTGATCACGTTATCAATGTTGTGTCTGCTATTAAGACCTACACCATCACGGCTACGGCTACTGAAGGCGGTGTGATCACGCCTGCTGGCGAAGTGGTGGTCAACTGCGGTGGTTCGCAGTACTTCACCATCACACCTGCTGAGGGTTATGTGATCGAAAGCGTTGAGGTTGACGGCAACGATGAAGGTGCTATCACCAGCTACCTCTTCGACTCCGTGACCGCCGATGCTACCATCCACGTTACCTTCACCGCTATCGCTGACTCGGTTTACACCATCACCGCTACGGCTGGTGCCAACGGTACCATCACGCCTGCCGGCGATGTGGAGGTGAACTATGGTGCAAGCCAGACCTTCGTGATTGTGCCCGACGAGTTCTACACCATCGGTGAAGTGCTCATCGACAGCGTGCCGCTGGCTACTCCGGTGGCTTCCTACACCTTCGTGAATGTGACGGCCAACCACACCATCGACGTGACCTTCGTACCGGCTGAGTGCCCGGTTCCGACCTACGCTTGGACCACCGACATCACCGACAACTCCGCTACTCTGAACTGGAGCGACATGGAGGTGACTTCCTACACCATCCGTTACAAGACCTCTGCTGACACGGCCTACACCGTCGTTGACAACATCACTGATGTTACCTACGAACTGAGCGGTCTGGAAGACAACACCGTTTATTACTGGAATGTGAAGTCTGTCTGCATCGCTGACGAGGCTGAAAGCAACTGGAGCTCACAGCAGTCGTTCCGCACCGAAGGTACGGTTGACACCACTGGCGTTGTGAACTACGAACTTGACTTCGTGAAGGTTTACAGCTACGGTAGCGACATCTACGTTGTGAACAACGGCAATGCAGTGATCAACGCTGTTCAGGTGTTCGACCTCAACGGCCGTATCATCTACAACGGCAAGGCTCAGGAGAACCCGACCGTTATCAACGTGAACGCTGCCAACGGCATGTACGTGGTGAGAGTTACCACCGCTGATGCAGTTCGCAACTACAAGGTGAGCATCTCGAATAGATAATCACGCAATGCATATCATTAAAAGGGTTTCGCAAGAAACCCTTTTTTTATTCCATCTATTCTGAAAACGAAATGAAAAACTTCCAAAAATACATCTGGCCGGGCTGCACCGCACTGGTTACGGGGGCAAGTTCCGGCATGGGGTTGGAGTATGCGCGGCACTTGGCGGCATCGGGCTGCCGGGTGGTGATGGTGAGTAACCAGCAGACGGAGCTGGAACATTGTGCCGAAGAGCTGCGGAAGGCATATTCTGCCGAAATTTGGTCGATTTATTGCGACTTGGCCCGTTATGAGGCGGCGGACGAGCTGTTCGATATCTGCCGGCAAAAGGGCCTTGAAATTGACATTCTCATCAACAATGCCGGCATCTTCTTCTTCAAGGAACTGAAGGGGGAGGTATGTGCGTTGGGCGACAAGATGTTGTTTCTGCATGTCATCACGCCGACGCGGTTGTGCGAGCGGTTCGGGGAAGGGATGAAGGCGCGGGGGCGTGGGTATATGCTGAACGTGTCGTCGGTGACGGCGGGGATGAGTGCGCCGGGGCTGACGCTGTATGCGGCCACCAAGAGTTACCTGCGCAGTTTCTCCAAGTCGCTGTACTATGAGATGAAGCCTTACGGGGTGGGGATGACGGTGGTTTGTCCCGGGGCGGTTTCCACGGGGCTGTATGCCGTGTTGCCGGCGTTGGTGAAGATCCTTGCGGTGGCGGACAAGTTCGGGCTGGTGTATTCACCGGAGAAGTTGGTGCGGAAGGCGTTGACGGCCATGTTCCGGCGCAGGAGGTGCATAGTGCCGGGCTGGTTCAACCTGCTATATGCTCCGGCGGTGAATATTTTGCCGAAGCGGACGGTCAGCCGCGTGTGGAGGAAGGTGAGAGGTGAAAGTTGAAAATTGAAAGTTGAGAGTTGAGAAGGATAGGTGGTGAAGATGGTGCGGCAGGGATAGGAGCGGGCACGAGCGTAGCGAAGTAAAGCGGATAGCCCGACGGCGACCGTAGGGAGCCGGGCCGCCCTGAAAAACATCAAGCTAAAGGCAGTTTTATTGGTCTGAAAGGTGGAATTGCAGGTTTACTGCTTCACGAACTTGCGAGTGCAAGTGGTTTCGTTGGTTCTGATTTGCAGGAAGTAAACACCTGATGAAAAGCCGGAAAGATTGAGTTGCAGCAGTGTGGTGGCGGGATGCAGGGATTGGAGGCGCTGCCCCATGGCATTGAAGAGGGAAAGTTCGTCGATGGGTTGTTCGGATACAACATTCAAAACCTCCTTTGCGGGATTTGGAAAAACAGAAAATATTTGGTTTTCAATGTTTTGCACGCTGGTGATACTTCCTTCGTATTCAATTTCAAAGCCATCGCCTTGGTTCTGCCCGTCGCTCTCGAAAACAAGAACGAGACGGCGTTTGTCGAAGGTGACAATTGTATCGGGCATTTGGCCGGTGTAGGTGGCCAGCAGGTTGCCTTCGGAGGGAGTTTGATAGAACACATAGAGAAAGTCGTGGTTCTCTTCGAGGTCGAATTTGGTGAAATGGAGGTTGATAAAGGGACGGTTGAGAATCGTGATTTTGTACTGGCAGGCGGTGAAGGGCAGGTAGTCCTCATCGCCGCTGCCGTCGTCGAACGTGCCGGAAAGCGCGCCTTGGTTGAGATAACCCACACAGAACTGCGGTTGCTGGGCCGTGTAGCTGGCGAAAAAGCGCTGTCCGTCGCCGTTGCCTTGGTAGTGAACCATGATTTCGGCACAGTCCCAGTTGACCGTCAGCGTGCCGGTGGTGTCGGTCAGGATGATGATGGGCTGCCAGCAGTTGTCGGGGTTGATATAGAGGGTGTCGTCGGCAGAGAGGTTGTACCGGACAGAAAGTTGGATGCCTTCGAGGCTGGGTATATCGGGCTGGATGCGCCATACATAGTCGGAGGGGGCGTTGGCATTGAGGAAGGAACCGGAGTGGGAGGTCAGCGTGGTGTCGCCGACGGCAGTCTGGGGAGCTGGATATTCATAGAGGCTGGTGTCGGGGTAGGCGTTGACGATGAGCTCTTGGGCGAGGTTGAAGTGCGTGCCGGAGAGGTTAAGGTGGTTGGTGAGGAAATAGCCGTCGTGGCTGCCGCCCCACCCGAAGTTAAAGTGATAGTAGCGCACGCTGTCCACGGTTCGGTAGCCATCGCAGATGAAGCCGTGACCATTGGTGTCGGGAACACTCCAACCGGCATAGTAAAGCGGGATGTTTCTTTCCAGATGGCTGATAATCAAACTGTCCCAATCGAGGTCGGTGGAGTCGCGGAATACATATTGGGTTTCGGGAGCGTATTTGAAGTAGGTGCGGAGCACGTAGGCGGCGCTGTGGTTGTACATGCCGGAACCGTTGGTGCCGTAGTGCATATCGACGCCCACGCCGCAGTGGTAGATCAGTTTTGAAATCTCGGTGTTGATGGCGACAGGGTCGTCGCACATGGCGGAGTAGTCATAGGTGGTGTTGCCGAAGTCGGCCGACTGTTCTCCGTAGTTTTCGTCCACATAGCTATAGGAGCCGGTGCCGGTGTGGGGCCAGCGGAAGTAGTACATGAGCTGTCCCATGGCGGTGGCCACGCAGCCGGTGACGCAGCGGTTGTTGGGGCCGGCATAGTCGCGGGGACAGTAGTAGTTGTAGTACTCCTCCTGGCTCCAGTGCGAGTGCATCATGGGGGCGATGGCATCGCCGGAGCGGGGCAGTGCGCGTTGGCTGAGGATGCGCTCCCAGGCAGGATTTTCGGTGCCGTTGGGCGACTGCTGCAGTTCCGCAATCTGGTCGGCGTAGCTGTCGAGCCACATCTGCGCGGGCGGGATCACTTCGCCGGGCTGGTACAGTTGGTGGTCGGAGAAGGCGAGGATGGGCGGGGTGCGCTTGTCGCCGGAAACCACCACATAGCTGTCGTTGGCATTGAAAATGTACAGCAGGTTGTGGCCGTCGCGGGTGGCGGTGTGGGCGCAGCGCGACAGCTGCTGGCCTTGACTTTGAAGGAAGGCTGCGGCCACGCTGGCAGCTTCATCAGGGGTGACCGACTGGGCGGGGAGGGCTATCCATGCGGCAACGAAAGCCAGCATACAAAGAAGGGATTTTTTCATGTGGAATTATTTTTTGCAAAAATAGCACTTTTTTTTGTACTTTTGCACCCGCAAAAGAAAGGGGTGCCGCAAGGCTGAGATCACACCCAATGAACCTGATTCGGATAATGCCGACGTAGGGAGATTTAGCGCGATTTTCGTTTCCCCCTTTCAATATTTATTTATTAACCCAAATAATATTGAGAAGGATGAAAAAAATGATTTCAAAAAGCAAGACACTGATTTTGCTGGCCGTCGCAATGCTGACTGGCCTCAGAGTTTTCGCACAGGATGTTCCGGAAGACACTACAGCCACGGTGCTGCCGGGCGTGCAGATTTTGTGGTGGGTGCAGCCCGAACAGAAGGAAGCCGCCTTTTCGGTCTCTTCCATCAACAAGGAGGAGATTCAAACCCACATCGGCAACGGCAGCGTCAACAACATCTTCGACCGCATTCCGTCGATGATCACCACTTCGGATGCCGGCACCGGTATCGGCTATAGCTACATGCGCATCCGTGGCATCGACCAGACCCGTATCAACGTGACCATCAACGGGGTGGCGCTGAACGATGCCGAGTCGCAGGGCTCGTGGTTTGTGAACCTGCCCGACTTCGGCTCGAAGGTGCAGCAGCTCAACGTGCAGCGCGGTGCGGGAACCTCCAACAACGGAGCTTCCGCCTTCGGCGCCAGCATGAACTTCTACACCCTCAGCCCGTCGTTTAATCCTTACGCGGAGCTCAGCAGCTCGGCAGGTTCGTTCTACACCTTCCGCAACTCCATCAGCGCCGGAACGGGACTCATCAAAAACCGCTTCTCCGCCGATGTGTCCTACTCCAATGTGATGAGCCGCGGCTACATCGAGAACTCCTCCGCCATGCTCCACTCTCTCTATTTCACTTCGGAATATCGTCTTTTGAATGAAAAGAAACACAAGGACTATGGCCGCCTCGAGTTCAATCTGCTGTATGGCAATGAGAAAACCGGCCTCGCTTGGAACGGTGTGCCCTCTGAGATGCTGGAGACCAACCGCCGCTACAACAGCTGCGGACTCTATACCGATGAAAATGGCAATGTACAACATTATGCCAACGAAACTGACAACTACCAGCAGACGCATTCACAACTCCATTATAGGTTTGGAAAGCGTATCTGGAACCACGCCATTAATTTCGATGCCACCCTTCATCTTACCCGAGGTTTAGGTTATTATGAGGAGTACAAGGAAGACCTGTACAACTCCTCCTTCAACCTTCCCTACCTCATGGTTGATACCATGGGCGAGGAGAGAACCAACGATTTCATCACCCGGAAATACTTGGACAATTACTTCTATGGCGGGGTGTTCAAACTGATGCATACGATAGAGGGAAGTGAATGTGAAGATGAAACGAAAGCGCACACCTACAGTTGGATGTTGGGCGGCGCCATCAACCGATACAACGGTAAGGAGTACGGCACACTGGAGTGGGTCATGTACAATGGCGGCACGGAAAAGGGATGGCACTGGTACGATGGCTTTGGCGACAAACGCCAGTACAACGTTTACGGAAAGTTCATTTATCGGCTTCATCACGATGAGGGCTCTTGGATGGGCGACTTGGATGCATACGCCGACTTGCAGGTGCGCTGCATTGATTATCGGATTAGCGGCTTGAACTCCAGTCTGAAGGATGTGGCCCAGAACCACCTGTGGACGTTTGTCAACCCCAAGGTGGGTGTGCATTATTCGTGGTGGAAGGGTAGTGGTTGGATGCACGATGTCTATTTCTCCTTCTCCACTGCCAACCGCGAGCCCACCCGCGCCGACCTGACCGATGCCGACGAAGGACAGCGTCCCACGCCCGAAACCCTGTACGATTTTGAGTTGGGCTATATGTTGCAGAGTCAGAAATACAACTTCTCGGTCAATGGCTATTTCATGTACTATGTCAACCAGCTGGTGCTGACCGGTGAAATCAACGATGTGGGCGCGGCCATCATGACCAACGCCCCGCGCAGTTTCAGAACAGGTATCGAGCTGGTGTCGTCCTACAAGCCCCTGAAGTGGTTCCGCTGGGAAATCAACGGTACCTTCTCGCTCAACAAGATTCTGGACTACACCGAATATGTGGATGATTGGGACAACGGCGGACAGGTTGTCAATCATTTGGGCACCACCAACATCTCCTTCTCGCCCAGCATCGTGGCCAACAACGAGTTCGTGTTCACGCCGGTGAAGAATTTCGACATCTCTTTCATCACCAAATTCGTCAGCCGCCAGTACATCGACAACTCGAGCCGCAAGGAGTACTCCATCGATCCCTACTGTGTGAACAACCTGCAGCTGAGCTACACCATCAACACGCGGCCGATTCCGGAAATCGGACTCTTCTTCCAGGTCAACAATCTCTTCAATGCCAAGTATGAAAGCAATGCATGGCTGTACCGCTACTATTACGACGGAGTGGAGCAGCGCATGGATGGCTACTACCCGCAGGCCGGCATCAATTTCATGGGCGGCGTGCGGCTGAAATGGTAGGGAAATTTGTGAAATGTATCAGGTAGGGCTGCCACAATGTGACAGCCCTATATTGTATATTATAAAAATATCTAAAATATTTTAATAATACATATCTATTAACAAAATATTTTGTATTTTTGCCGCACAATTTCTAGTTTAATCTAATTATTATGAATGCTGAATTACATCAACATGTTAACCTGCTGACTGACTTCGGTTTCAAGCGGTTCTTCGGCACCGAGCCGTACAAAAACAACCTCATCCATTTCCTCAACACCTTCCTTGAGCCTTACATCGGCCACATCACCGATATCACGTACCGGCCCACTGAACAGCTGGGACTGAGCGACAAGGAGAAACGGGTGGTCTATGACGTCTATTGCACAGACCAGGAAGATGATCACGTGATAGTGGAGATGCAGCAGGAGGACCAGAAATTCATGAAGAACAGGATGATCGCCTACTCGTCGCGCATCATCAGCAACTCGTTGGAGGTGGGCGACCGCAAATATGACATCCCTACGGTCATCACTATTGTGCTGGCCAACTTCAAGGTGGCTGAACTGACGGGATGTGATGAGTTCGTGCAGTATGTGACCCTCAAGGACGAGAAAAACAACATTTTTTCAAAGAAGATGGCGTTTCTTTTGATAGATTTGAGTAAATTTGCCGCCCGAAAGGAGTTCGACCAGCTCGCGGACGACCGCGCCCGATGGTGCTACACCATCCGCAACATGGAGCGTATAGAGGAGAGCGCGATACCGACACAATACGACATGTTCCGCAAGCTGTGCGAAGACTGCAGGATAACAAAACTGAATGCTATGGAGAAACAAGAGTATGAAAAAAGCGTACTGGAGTACGAGGATGTGCAGGATGCGCTGGCCTATCGGCACGAACTGTCGCTTGCGGAGGGATACAAGAAGGGACTGGAGGAAGGTATGGAGAAAGGAATGGAGAAAGGTCTGGCAGAAGGGAGGGAAGCACTCCTTGCCGCTGCCCGCAATTTCTTGCGCATGGGTCTTGCCGTTCATGATGTGGCCCAAGCCACCGGCCTCAGCGAAGAGGAGGTGGGGGAGTTGGAAACGGAAAATTGAAAGGTGAAAATTGAAAGGTGAAGGGTGGGGGGCCAGCGCCAGCTGGCGGAACTCCTAGCCTTATACTATGTATTATTGTACCCCCGCCAGCCCCCTGTCCCCGCGGATTTCAACCATTTATCAACAGGTTATCAACATTTTCAACGAGTGTACATAACCTTTCAGCTAATGAGAAAAGTTGAAAGGTTGGGTGTATGTACATTTGCACGTTGAATTATGAAGACTGCGTAAACTCATTTGTCTTCCAGTAACTCATTGTACCATAATGTATT
The DNA here is from genome assembly GCA_045132235.1 of Bacteroidales bacterium. Taxonomy (GTDB): domain Bacteria; phylum Bacteroidota; class Bacteroidia; order Bacteroidales; family WCHB1-69; genus UBA1756. Next base: position 21,264 of record JBGURX010000048.1, on the reverse strand, counting down.
ATATATGGCATGCGATGGTGTGTGCCGTATGCTTTTGTGTGAAAAAAAGAAAAAAATTACGAAATAATGAAAAAAATGCTGGAAATGAAAAGTTTTAACAATTTTCGCTTGAAAATGGCCGCTTTTGCAGCCGTAGTACTGATGGGTTTTGCTCAGGTAAGCCTTAAGGCACAAACAATCGAAAATGGAACGTTGGAACATCCCTATCTCATTGAAAATGTGTCTGAACTCAAGGCTTTCCGTGACGGTGTGAACAGCACTGCCACCTTCGGATTCTTCTTCTACGAGGGTAGCTATATCACCGATACGGCCACTGATCACCTGACAGGTGCTGTCGGCATACCGCGTGGTGGAGAGGGAACTCACTTCAAGCTGACCACTGACATTGTGTTAAATGAGGGCAATATCGGCGGATGCAATGGTGTGATTAATGGTGGCTGGGTGGAATGGGAACCCATCGGCTGGCATGCTGAAGCCTCACAGTCTTTCAACGGCTATTTTGATGGTGGCTTCCATACTGTTTCTGGTATTTTTATCAATGGTGGAGAAACCAAGGGCTTCTTTGGCTCTGTGATTGATGGTGAGGTGAAAAACCTCGCTGTTACCAACTCTTATATCCATGCCAATCGTATTGCGGGTGGCATCAGCGCTTGGAATACTGCTTCCACCATCTCCAACTGCTGGTCTTCCGCTACCGTTGTGGCCGACCGTGGCCGTGCCGGTGGTATTGTGGGTTACAACACCTCTTCTGTGGCTGTGTTAGCCACTGTGGAGAATTGTTACAATGCAGGTCTCGTGCGTGCCTTCTCGCTCTATGCGGGTGGTATTGTGGGTGAAAATTTCGGCGGTGCAGTGAAACACTGCTATAACAGCAATTCTGTGCTGGGTGACAACGATTACTGCGGTGCCATTACTGGTAGCAATGAGGAGGGAGGCGCTGTCGATAGCTGCTATTATGATAACCTTTTCGCCTATGTCGCACGTGATGGTGCCACGTCAGCTTCTACTAACCAGATGACCACCAATGCGGTTTCTGCAATATTGGGCAATGGCTATACCTACACCACGGGGTTCTATCCGCAGTTGACAGGCTTTACAACCTCTACTACTACTTCTGCTTCTTCTTCCCTTTTCTCTGTTACTCCCATACAGTTGCCCACCTCCAGCGATGCCAATGGCGACAATGGGGTGAATGGCAACATCACTCTCAGTAGCGCCACGCCGGGAATTGAATGGATTTCATCCAATCCGCGTGCTTCTGTAAGTGGCACTACAGTGACTCTTAGTGCTAGAGGTGACTTTCGTCTCACGGCTTATCTTGAAACTTACAACTGCGCCAAACAGTGGTATCTCAACTCTCGCGTAGGTCAAGCGCAGGGTACTGATGGGAACCCCTTCTCTATTGACAATGCTTCTGCTTTTGCCACCTTCCGTGATTTGATTAATTCAGGCAATGGCTTTGAATTGAATGGCGATTATGTGAATCCTGGCGGAGAAGGACAGTTTTTTGTGTTGAGCGGTGATATTGACCTGAACCCTGAATACAGCAACGACTATATTTCATGGACCGATGATGCGGTGCCCACAGGTGTTACATCATGGACGGCTTTGGGTACCCCCGAGGCTCCCTTTAAGGGACACTTCAGCGGTGAAGGATTTACCATTGCCGGTATATATGGGGAAGGTCTTTTTGGCGTGATTGAAAATGCTACCATTGAAAAGGTAGGTATCATACGCGGCCGCATAAGCTCCAGCAAGCAGCTCGGCTATGCCACCGACGGACTGGTTATGCATTACGATGGTATTCTCAATACCCGCGGCGGACACGATGCCAACGCCACCCAGTGGGAAGACCTGGCAGGTAACTACCATCTCACTCCTCATACCTACGAATCGCTTGAATGGGGTGCAGACCATATTCTCTTGAAAGGTGATTCCGCTTATCTGGCCAGTGGTATGGAACAGGCTTTTCTTAACACAATACAAAGTGATGTTCAAAATGTTACATCATCTCTGACTAGTGGTGGAACAAGTAATATTACAATTGAAATAGTTACGAAAATTGACCAGTCTTTGCAAACCCCGACGCAGAGAGGTATTGTGGGCTCTACGAGCAATTCAAGTTATCTTGCAGGTGAATTTAATAACACTTTTACAACAGTAGGTGGGATTGACATCACTGATGTAAATGGAGAGGTGGCTACATTGACATGGTCGCGTAATGTGGGTAGTTTTTTGAATGGTTCTTATAAAAATGGTAATTTTCTACCCTCTCCGGTTAATGAGGCGATTTTAGTATTCGGCAATAGTTATTTGGGAAGTTATCATGGACTGAGAGGTTGGAATGACAGTATCTATGCCATCCGTGTATATTCGAGAGCCCTTACCAGCGCCGAAATCCGTCGCAATGCCGAAATCGACCGCCTTCGTTTTATCCAGAAGGCAGGTGGTGGCTATTCGGGTACGCTGGTCAATGCCAACTTCGGCGGTACCATTAATGAATGCTTCAGCACATGTGATATTGATGGAGGTGCGGGTCTTGTGGGATACAACACCGGTACTGTAAGCAACAGCGTTTATGCCGGTAATGCTACGGGAAGTCTATCTGCGGGGTTGGTGGCCCATAGCACGGGCACGGTGAGTCATTGTACGTTGTATGGCACTTTAGAGTCAAGCATTGTAGTGGACGGAAGTGCAAGCGATGTAACCTTTGACCAACAACTGGCTCCTTTAGCTGTCTCCACTACAGGTGTGACGGGGCAAAGCACTTCTGCCATGCTTACGGGTGGGCGTTATCCGCTGCCGTCAGATTTTGACGATTCCGAATGTGCTCTCGCCATCACCACGCCGGTTACACTTACAGGGGACGTCTCTTCGGTGACAGCCATATCTATTACCGACTGCGGGCATCTCCAATACTCTTCTCCGCTAAATCTTGAGGTGGATAATTCAAATTGTGAAGTTACTCTGCAGGGGGTGGGAAGCTCTTATGTGGCAGTAGGCGATGCCAACAATTTATATAAGGTGGTACGGGTAACGCTGGGTAGCGTTTCAGACCTGACTGTTCATATTACAGACAAGAACAATTTCATTGCCTTTAGAAACTGCATCAATACTGCTGCGGGTTTCTATTACGACCCAGAAGGCAAAACCTTCTCCACCACGATGGATGCTACCCATACCTTCCATGTCAAACGCGGCGGCGAAGGAACGCTCTTCGTTTTGGATGATGACGTTGATCTTGATGGTATCACAGATTTTGAACCTATTGGTATCCGAAAAATTTCATCTTCAAAAATTAATTATTTGGCAAACCCATTCAAAGGAACATTTGATGGACAAGGGCATGTTATTAAAAATGTTACTATACCAGCTGGAAATTTCCGTTCCGTGTTTGCATATTCGCAGGGTGTTATTCGAAATGTGGGTGTTGAAGGAGGTTCGATTGTCGGGAATCACCAGTGGCGTGCAGCATTGGTTTTTGCTAACAATGGTGTTGTTGAGGATTGTCATGTTTCTAAGGTGAAAATGAAAGGCAATAGCATAAATGGTGCTACGAAAATGGCCATGTTGGTGGGAGTTAACCTTGGCGGTACTGTCGAAAATTGTTATGTCTCAAAAGATACAGTATCTTTGAATACAGCAAATAATGCTTACAGATGGTATTACTCAGGTCTGCTTGTGGGTACTTCCTATAATGGAGCCATTAGAAATAGTTATGTTGATTCGTGCCATATTGAAAACAAAAGCCGTGCCGACCATTATTCGGGAATGTTGTTGGGAGTCGCAAGATTTACTGAAATAGAGAACTGTCGGGTGAGTAACAGTAGTTTTGTGGTAACTTCATGGGATAATACTGCTTCAACGAGTGGCTATGTGGGATTGTTGGCTGGACAGGTTAGTGCTTGTAATGTCAGGAATTGTTACACGGAGTATTCTCTTCTTGATTGTCCTAATTTGCGTGGCGTTGGTGGATTGATAGCTTCAACTGCCTTTTCAACGATAGACCATTGTTTCACCCGTCATGACACCATTCATGGTGGAATGGGATTAGTGGGAGGATTGTTGGCCACAGCCCATGGTTGTCACCTCTCCTATTGCCACAATCATTCCGACATAACATGTTTCGGCTCACAGTATAGCGTTGCTGGTAATGGTGGATTGGTAGGTACTGTGTATGCGGCGTGGTATCACAATACCATTGACCATTGTTACAATGCCGGTAATATAGAAGGGGCTTTCCCCGATAATTTTACTTTGACTGGTACAGATCGTCGTCATTATTACAATAGCGTTTCTCTTGGTGGCCTTGTGGGTACAATCTATCATAGTCCAAATAGTGTGTCATATGGTTATGAAGCAAATGCTTATAGCGTGAACATACTGCACAGTTTTAATTCAGGTAATGTGCGGCATAAAGGCAATGTTTTATATTATACCCAAGGATTCGCCGTTGCTGGACTTGTGGCTTATGACCACAATGGTCGTGGACAGGCATACATCAATATAGACGGGTGTTTCAATGTGGGTTGTGTGGATGGAGGTAATGTTTATGCGTACGGTTTGTTTGGGCAAACTGTTTATACCAAAGCGGAAGCATCCAATTATAATGCAGGCCGTGTAACGGGCAATGGCTACGTATATGCTACAGGCCCTTATTCAAAGACTTTGGGTGGACAACGTCATTATGACCGTCAGATGTCCGGAGGAGATATCGATATGGAGTTTGATAGTGAAGTGGGACGTAACAATGATTATAAGCGTGACACGATGATGAACACGGCTGACATGTTGGGCAATGGTCTCAAAGGTCGGTTGGGCAATGATGACCACTGGGTATTCACATCGGGTATGTATCCGCGAATCAAGGGACTGGAAAATGAGCCTGCCTCCATTGCTGCTGCTACTCCGGTGTTGCTGTACACTGATGCCAGTGTGCGTGATGACATTGAAAATACCGACCATGACTTCAGCACAGGCTCTACAGCTACTTGGAGAGTATTGGAAGGCAGTGGTCTGGTAACAGAATCCGGCAATAACTATACCTTAAATAGCGGTGCGAGAGGAACCGTTTTGCTGGGAACCTATGTGGCTGACACTTTGTATAAAACTGTACGACTCTTTATTGGGCTTGATGTTCCATTCAAGATCAAAAACCTTACTGAACTGGAGAAATTCCGTGATGGTATCAACAGCAAAGAGTCTTTCTATTATGATCCGGCACAGGATACTTTTGCCTTGTCTAAACAAACTGGCGTGACCTATATTACAGTGCCGGCAGAAGGTGATGCTGCCAACTTCTTGCTCACTGCCAACATCACAATGCCTGATACCTCATGGACCCCTATCGGTTTTGGTACGGCGGTGTTCAAAGGTAGTTTCGATGGTGGCAATCATACCATCAGTAATTTGAAATTCTCCGATGAAAGTCAGGTGAGAACGTATGCAGGTTTCTTCGGCAAAGTGGGGAAGGGTTCCATTCGGAGAGTTCACTTGGTCAATCCCTCCATCTCAGCCACGGCGGAGGAATCTGTGGTAGGCGGTATTGCTGCTCAAAGCGGTGGATGCATTGATTCCTGTTCCGTGACGGGTGGATTCATCGAGGGCCGTATGGTTGCCGGTGGCATTTGTGGTGTTCACGAGGCGATTGCTTGGTCTGGTGAGGGAGGTAGTGCATGGTATGACACTACGCACCAGGTGCTGCGTTGTTGGAATGTTGCCGAAGTGGCAGGTTCTCGCTATGCGGGAGGTATTGTTGGTTATGAGTACACTTCTGTTATCACCGAGTGTTATAATCAGGGAGAAGTACGTGCCCGCAACATCGACGACGTGGCCTGTCGTACGGGTGGTATTGCAGGCTATTCGGCAAATTCCATCCGTGCTTGCTATAATATGGGAGTGATACGGGGTTCCAAAATGAGCAGCTCCTATACAGGCGGTATTGTGGGTGAATTCCCTGGCGGTACCGTTCATTATTCATATAATACGGGAGAGATTATCGGAAACAAGTCCATCTGTACGGGTGGTATTGTGGGCTATCGTGCAAGCACTAGTCCTAATAATATTGCGCAGTATTGTTATAATGCAGGCAGGGTAAGTGGTAATGATCATACGGGTACAATCAATGGCACACGATATCTCCATAGTAATGGCAACACCTATATTGCTACGGAACCCTATGCCTATTACGACAATCAAATGTGTCCTGCTGCCAAAGTGGAAAATGGTACGGCCAAAAGTACTGTGGAAATGGTGGGCTCAAATTTGCAAACCGGTACATACGGCTTGGGCAGCACCTATTATGAATACAGGGATAGTCTCTATCCCCAGCTCAAGTGTTTCTTGGGAACAGCTGCTTCAGCGGCTTCAGTTACCCCTCTTTTCCTCAGAAGTGGAGAAAATGTGACAGCTGTGGCACACGACTTCCATGCCAAAACCGATAGTGTGACATGGACGCGTGTGAGTGGTGGTGGTGTATATATGGATGGAGATACGGTTCGTTTGGATGGTAATATCGGTATTGCCACTCTCCAGAACCATATCAACGGAGAAGATTACCGCCAAGTGCGACTTTTCCTGATGTCGGAGGACAAACCATTGATTATTAGAAATGTAACTCAGTTGGATACCTTCCGTAATGCCATCAATTCCAGTGCGGTGTTTTACTATAAGTTTGCAGACTCCACCTTCACGATGGTGGACAAAACGGGCGAGACGGGTTATTTGGAGATTCCTGCTGGCGGCGAAGAAATCTATTTCCGACTGAATGACACTATTTTTGACTTGGCTGATCTTTCCGGTTATCCCAACTGGACACCGATAGGAACAGAGGAACGTCCCTTCAGCGGACACTTCAACGGGCACAACATTCCCATCAAGCATCTTTCCATTAACAGCAATAATAGTTACCTCGGTCTGTTCGGAAACAGTGACGGTTCTATCGACAGTGTGAAGCTGGTAGCTCCTTCGGTTACGGGCGGAGATGGAAAGTATGTGGGCGCTGTGGTGGGTTACACCATCGGTTCTGTAACAGCATGCGAAACCTATCAGGGCTCAGTGACCTCTACGGGTGCCTATCTGGGTGGTCTTGTGGGATGCAGCAATGGTGGTATTTTGACGAATTGTGCCCATCGTCACGGAGAAGTGAATCGGGCGACAGGCAATACGAGCGATTATACTGGTGGTGTGGCTGGCTATATCTATGGTGCTAAAATAGTGGGTTGCCACAACGACACAAGTACAGTAACGGGCTACAGATACGTAGGCGGTGTGGCCGGTTATGCCTACCCGGTTAACACGACTTTTGATTCTATCAACTATTGTTACACGATAGGTGGAATTGTTAAAGACAATTTATCAGAGGATGTTAGCAAGGATAATTATGTTGGTGGCGTTATTGGTTGTCTTTACCAAGGTAATGTTTTGCGTTGTTATAATGAAGGAACAATAGTGAATTCGCACACCAATTATGTTGCTGGTTTAGTGGGCGGCGCCTCAACTACTTCCACATTCAAATACTGTTATAATACAGGAAATGTTTCAGGAAGACATATCGTTGGTGGTGTAACTGGTGTCAACCAATATGGACATTCGTTCCAGTTTGTTTTCAATAAGGGTGATGTTACGGCATCCGTGGGAGTTGCCATGGGTATGGCCTATTATGCAGGAACTTTCAAGAATTGTATAAATGCGGGCAATATCACCTCTGGAACTACTACTAAGGAGGCGTATGGTATTTCTCGCGACATTTGCTATATGGTTGAGAGAACCATCAACATGGGGCGTATTACGGCAAGAGGCGCTGATGGTATCGCCGATGGTATTTGCCAGTATAAGGAATATTATGAGAACACGAATGCGACTTATGTTTTCAAGGATTGTATGAATGCGGGAGAAATCATATCGCTTAATGGTAAGGCTTCGGGTCTTGTGGATCGTTTGGTTTATCCTAAAAATTGTGTAAATGTGGGCAGAGTCAATGGTTTGACCAGTTCGGCATCTATAAGCAATGGATGGGATTCCGAGAATTCTTTCTATGATGTTCAAATGTCGCCCAGCATCACTTATCGTGCTGCGTCCAATGCCTATACCACCAATGAAATGATAGGTACGGCGCTCCAGACATCCCTTGAGGATGATCACTGGATTTATGAAGCGGGTATGTATCCTCGTCTGAAATGGACAGATACAGTGTCGATGCCCTATGTGCGTGAGGCCGCCATCGTAGCATCCTCTCCCATTTTCTTCAGTACTACACCGGAAGAAGAACATGTGAATTCTGCTACTGAAGATTTTACTTTAGGTGGGAATGCCCATCAGGTGAAATGGAGGGTGGAGAATGGTAATGGATTGAATGTCAGTGGTTACAATGTTACAGCCAATCCTGTAGGTATTGTGTATCTGCGTGCTTCTTTACAAGCGGGTCCCAACACACAAGATTCTGTGTACAAATCCGTGCGCGTTGTGGTAACCTCTGACATGTATCCTATTCCGATTAAGAATAAAGCGCAATTGCTGAAATTCAGAGATGGTGTTAATAGCGTTAATGTGGCGAAGGAGGCAATACCTTTCTACTTTAATACTGCCGACAGCACCTTCTCGATAACGGAACCCGCAGGCGGCATTGCCTCCAATCCGACATGGTTTGAGATTCCTGCCGGCGGTGAAGGTGTTCACTTCAAGTTGTTATGCGATGTGGATCTTTCGGATCAGGGTAATTGGACGCCGATAGGAAACTATATTGTTACTTCTCAAGCAGCAACTACATACACGATGCGGAAATTCCGTGGCTACTTTGACGGAGGTAACCATATTATTGAGAACATGAAGTTGGAGGATGCCCGCGACTATAAGGGCTTCTTCGGTTATGCTGCCGGTGCGGAAATTCAGAATCTCTATATGAAGAATGTGAAGATTTCTTCTAATTCTACAACCAATGCCAATAACCAGTATGCAGGTGCAGTCTGTGCCTATGCTCAGTCAAGTACTATTAGCGGATGCCGTGCAGACGGTACCATTTATGGACACAATATTGGTGGTATAGTTGGATATTGTTATGATGGTCTTGTAGAGAGATGCTACAATGTGGTTAACCTTACTTATAATTCTTACCTGAGCGGTGTGCCTACCAGCGTGGGCGGTATCACAGCTTTTGGTACTGTTCGGGACTGCTACAATGTGGGTAATATCAATGGCAACAATGCCGCTTATACGGGCGGTATAGTGGGCAATGGTGATGCTACCCGCTGTTACAACCTCGGTACAGTGAAGGCCAACACTGCAAGTTACAGTATTTCAGGTACTGATTTGTGCACCAACTGTTTCAACGACAGTCAGATGGTGCCCAGCCAGAGTGGTGGTACCAACAAACTCACCACGGCTATGACGGCTACTGCGCTCCAGAGCGCATTCGGCACAGATGGAACTTGGGTATATACCGATGATATGTATCCGCGTTTGGCGGGTTTGGACACTTCTGCCCAGGCTGTCGTGTATGCCACACCTGTATATCTCCATGGCACACAGAATGTAAACACCGTGCGTAGCCACTTTAACGTGGGACATGCTGAAGAGGTGGTATGGAGTCGATATGGTACCGGTACTTCTCTTGACCTCACGGATCTTAATGTGGCCTCTTCTGCTGTTGACTACAACTGTCTGGTAATGGACTGCGGTGAGGATACGCTTCAGGTAACCAAGAACGACGTTACCCGTCTCATCCCGATTACCATTTATGTGGACCGTCTGGAGGTTACCACCTTTGTGGCATACACCTGCGGTGAACCCTATTTCTGGGATGTGAGTAACAAGTATTATACTCGTACAGGTACTTTCACAGAGACCTTTGCCACCCAGTCGGGTTGCGACTCTGTGGTGAGTTTGCAGCTTACGGTGCCGGTACGTCTCAGTGGCTCCATCAGTCCGATTCAAATTTCCTGTTTTGGGGAGGAAGATGCTGAATTGACTGCCTATATCAATGGTGGTTTTGGCGAAGGGTATCTCTATAAGTGGATCAACGGCAGTGACGATACGCTGAATATCGCTCCAGCCATGTCCCCGGAAAATTTGGATCTGAATCCTTTGATTACGGGTGCTGGCACTTACCATGTGTTGGTCATTGATGCCCTGCACAATGAATGCCAGTATGAAACAGATCCTGTGACCATTGTGGAACCGTCGAAGCTGGTGACTACATTGGTGGATTATGGTACCATTTGCGAAGGCACGGGCAATGCTACGGCCAACCGCTACATCACCTTGCGTCTTGCTGGTGGTCGTGCTCCTTACACTATCTCATACACGGTCAATGGCAACACTACCAACCGTACTGTACCGGCTGCTGAAGCCGCAGATGGCGACATTGTGCTGAACTACCTGAACGTGGGTGAATACACGGTGAGCGTGCATGACAATGGCACTTACGGACAGTCGCCTTGCGACACCACCTATGACCCCATCGTCTTCGATGGTGACCCCAATGTTTATACGGTGACTGCAGCTTCATACAGCGACAAGTATGATGGTGCTTTCCATGATGCCCGCTATTATTCCGTGGCTTCCAACGGCAGTGTGATTGCCGGTGCTGAGAATGTGCCCTCCACAGAGGGTTTCGTGCTCAATCGTACCGCCACCTATAAGGATTCCTTGATTGTGACCATGACGGGCAACGAAAGCTATGCAGGCGTTTACGCCAAGGATGCAGGCCACTATGACAATACGATCACCGAATGTTCCGTGCAACGTATCTATTCCGATGGCATTACTCCGAATGAAGAGGTGCGTTGCCGCTATAATATTAACCTCGTGAACGGAAGCGTGGACATCACCAAACGTGAGCTTACGTTGACCTCTGCATCTGCTGTGGAAGTTTACACTGGCGGCGGGTCTTTGAAAGCGGAGACGGTAAACCGCACTGGTGATGAGTGGGCTACGGGCGAGGAACCTAGCTATACTGATTATGCTGAATTGACAGGAATAGGTTCTACTTCCAATACTTTCACCATCAATTATGTGACGGGAGTTAACTATGATGACAACTACATCATCCATGTGGTAAATGGTACCTTGACATACTTGGGCTCTTCTGAGGATGTCGTGTTTACTGCTCCGACATTGCAAAAGACATACGATGGGAAAGAGTGGACCATTGATACCGTGGCAACACGTACGACTACGAATTTGGATCTCACGACTTACCGGTATGAATTAACGATAAACGAAAACAGCCATATTAAAAATGTGGGTACTGCCACAAGCAAGATTGATGCTGTAAGAATTTATAACAGAGCAACGAATGAAGAAGTTACAAACACTACCTTCGATGGACATGTTGTTAAAGTGGACGGTACGCTCACCATTACAACAGTGAGTATCAGTTTGTCATCATCAAGTGCAAGCCAGATATATAATGGGGATACGTTGACCCGTCCTACTGTAACCATGACAGGCTCGTTCGTAGAGGGTGAGGTGAGTGCGGCCCCCGAGGCTACGGGTAAGATTGCGGGTGTGGGTGACAGCGTGAATCGCATCGACTATCACCCAGTGGCAGGCGTGTTCATCCCGGCCAACTATAGCATCACCCTCAATCAAGGACATTTGCGTATTACTCCACGCGATGTCTCGTTTACTGGCGAAAGCCTTACGACCGAATATACAGGTGATACTATTAGGTTGACCACCATCACTGCAGTAAATCTTGTGGATGGACATTCATTGAGTGGACTTACCTATTTGGCCGAGGGCAAGAATAAGGGTGAGTATCCAGGTGTATTTATGGGAGAAAGCGATTACCAGATTCTTGATGGAAATGGCAACAATGTGAAGGCTAACTATAACGTTACAAGCATTACAACGGGTCTGCTCAAGATTACGGAGAATGACAAAGATATTGTCATTGCATCTAAGTCTGGCTCAACCATTTACACGGGTAGTAACTTCAGAAAAGATGAATATACGGTGATGTATGACGGATTGGATATGCCGTTCATCTCATCCACTAAGTTCATCCTGTCCACAGGAGATACAGTAACCATTACCTCCACGGCTACTGCAGTGAAGCATGTGGATGATAATGCTGCAAACAACAACACCTATACTTATACCTTGTCGGGCAGCGAGAACTATACTGGAACCATCACTCAGAACTTTGGTACTTTGGAAATTGCTCAACGTCCATTGAACCTGAAGTCTGAAAACGCTGAGAAAGTTTATGATGGCAGTCCTTTGACGGCTACCACTATTGTGGAGCAGGCCAGTAGCTATGGCTTTGCCGTGGGCGAAGGTTTCGACTATTTCAACTTTGCTGCACCGGTGAATGTGGGTGAATATACCAACACGTTCGACTACGCTCCTATGAGCGGCACCGACACCCGTCTCACCGACTACGTAGTGAGTGTTGCTTACGGAACCCTCAAAATCACCAAGGATACGTGTACCATTACCCCAGATGATGTTGTTCGTCAGTATGGGGAAAGCAACCCCACAACATGGGAGTACACCATTACAGATTTTGCCTTGAACGATACAGAAGAGGATTTGAAGGATACTTTGACGGACAAAGGTCAGCCTATCATTAGCACCACCGCTACTGCATTCTCTGTGCCAGGAACCTATCCCATCACCATTGATCCCAACCATGTGGATTTGTGGAACTACGATGTCACGTTGCAAGAGGGTACTCTGAAAATCAATCCTCTCGCACTTGTCCTGAAAGCTAATGGCGATACGGTTCCGTACGATGGAAATAACCACAGCGTGAGTGGTTTTTCAGTTGAGTATAATGGTAATGTTTATGCCAGTGTGGATGGTGTGGCTACTATTACTGTGGCCGACACAGCTTATCATATCACAGCGACAACGGCCAATCCGACGGACAAAAGGAATGCAGCTACTTATGCCAATAGTTTCAGTGGCACACCAGTGGTGACACGTGCAGACGATGAAACAGCAGTTCGTACCAGTTGGTTCAACATTACCACTCGCGACAGTGTATTGGTGATTTTACCAGATACTACGAAGATTTATGTCACCTCGTACGACCAAGAGTGGACGTATGACGGACTTGCTCATAATTACACAAGATACACAGTAAAACGAGGCACGCAGACTTATGAGGTTGCAGACGGTGATGTGGCCGAAGTAACGCTTGCCACAGGAGATAAGCTGACCATAAGCAATCCAAGAAGTGTAACTAATGTGTCTGACAATGCTGCTAACAACAATACCTTTACGGTGACGTTGGAAAACAGCACCAATTATGTTTCTGGCATGATTGAGAAGACGATGGGTACATTGACAATCACTCCGAAGGAGGTGACGCTGACGGCTGCCGACAGCACGAAGATTTACGACGCGACGGCATTGACTCAGCCGAGATTCACGGCGAGCGCACTGGCCGCCACGGACGACCACACGTTCACGGTGGCGATGGCCGACACCTGCACGATTACCAATGTGGGCACCAAGGCCAACGTGATAGCGACGGTTGACGGCACGGCCATCACGGCCACAGGCACGCCTCAGGTGATCGGCAACTACAAGGTGACGACCGCCACGGGTACGTTGACCGTAACTCCGAAGGAGGTGACCCTGACGGCCAGCGACAGCACGAAGGTGTACGACGCGACGGCATTGACGCAGCCGAGATTCACGGCAACGGCACTGGCCGCCACGGACGACCACACGTTCACGGTGGTGATGACGACCGCCAGCACGATCACGAACGTGGGCACCCAGACCAACGAGATTGCTACGGTTGACGGCACGGCCATCACGGCCACGCCTCAGGTGATCGGCAACTACAAGGTGACGACCGCCACGGGTGTCTTGGAAGTGACTCCGGCCACGATTACCATTAAGGCTGACGATAAGACGAAAATGTACGACAATGATGCTTCTACTGATCCTGCCTTGACGGCCACTATTACAGGAGTGCCGGCAGGCGGAACTGAACCGACCTATTCTTTGAGCCGCGAGGCGGGACAGAATGTGGGTGACTATACCATCACGGTTACTGCTGAGTCTTCCTCCAACCCGAATTACGTGGTTGCAACTGAAACAGGTACCTTCACCATTACCCCGCGTACTGGCGTTGTGGTGACAATTCAGGAGCATGGCAAGGAGGTGGAATACAATGCCACTGATCAGAGAGTGACGGGCTACGGTGTTTCAATCGCTGATCCGATCAATTTGTACACTACTGATGACTTTAGCTTCATTGGTCAGAACAGTGACTCCATCGCACACGGTACGGGTACCGAGTCTGCACTTACGATTTATGACATGAACTTGAGAAGAGAATATTTCAGAAATGATAATGCTAACTATACCGATGTTACCTTCAATATTCTTGACAGTGCATTGTACATCTATCCGAAGTTGAAGGCTGAAGTGACCGCTACCACCGACATTTACTGCCATGGTGGAAACAACGGTACGGCTGAGATTACTGTAACGGGTGGTAAGGCTAACAATGGCAAGTACAGCTTCGCTATCAACGGCACTGTTGCTGAGTTCTCCAGCCCGCACACCTTCGAAGGTCTCTCAGAAGGCGATTATGAGGTTGTGGTGACCGACTCCTTGAACTACACTGTTACGGTAACCTTCCACGTGGATGAGCTTCCTGCGTTGACCGCCACTATCGTCACTCCGACCGATCTCTGTCCGAACCAGGGCAGCTATCCGGTGAGTGTGACTGTGGCCGGTGGTACCACCGATTACAGCTATGTATGGAGCGGCAACGCTACCAATGCAAATGCAGCTTCTACCACGGTGAACCAGATTGGTACCAACGATGGCGAGCAGACCTATAGTGTCACGGTTGCGGTTACGGATGCCCATACTTGTACGGCAACTGCTTCTACCACCTTCACGGTGAAGCCTTCGGTATCGAAACCTGGCAGCATCACTTATACTTGTGCCGCCGACACCATTGTAACATTGAGATATGGTGCTGTTGACACGGCTATTGTTCTCAACCAGCCCACCTATGCCACCCACTTCTCATTGCCGATGTCGGTGGAACTCTCAGCTAATGGTTTGCGTACGCGTTATGCGGTGCCGGAAGGCCGTGACGACACCACATACATTGTGACATGGAAGCTAACTGACGAGTGTGGTGCCGATACTTTGATTTGCACGCAGCGTGTTACGGTGAAGTATCCGGCTTGCGGTCCAGTAACTGATGTCGGTGGCTTCTCATACTTTGCAGTTCGTCTTGGCGGTAACTGCTGGACTGCTTCCAACATGATGATCACCCCCACTCCGTTGAGTCGTGCAGTGTCGTACAATGGTGCTTACAAGTACAATGATGATGACGAACTGTATCAGAAGTTCGGTTATCTCTACACTTGGTATGCAGCTTGTCATGTGCCGGAAGGCTCTTCCGATGTTCCGGCCGCTGCCGATGCCTATGGCCATATCCAGGGTATCTGTCCTGATGACTGGGCTCTGCCGACTGCTGAGGATTACATTTACATGGTGGAAGCCATTGGCGGTGTTCCGCACATGAAGATTGCTGACAGTGATTTCTGGGTTGACGGCATGGAAGGCACTACTCCGAGCAGCGGGTTTGATGCCAAGGGCGCTGGATACTACAAGTCATCCACCAACTCCTTCGAGGGTCTGATGACGGTGGCTCGTTTCTGGACAGCATCGTTGACAGGCAGTACTGACACGGGTACGGCTATTCAGTGTGCTGTTTGCGAGGGCGAGGATGTGCTCGTCGCCCCGAAGGCTGACGGCTACAGTGTACGTTGCGTGAGAATAAGATAGCAACCTGATGCGATAAATTTCAACGCCCTGCTGCCATCCGGCAGCAGGGCGTTTTCTTATAAAAAAATCCCCAAAAGAGGGGATTGCACAGGTGGACGAATAGGAGTAATTTTGCCGCCGAAAATCAGAAGTGGATTTTCTTCCATCATCATGAATACTGAAAATAAAATCACTCTTAATAGCATACCCTCCGGCGGAAAGTGCGTCATCATCCGTATCAGCGGACACGGCGGACTGCGCCACCGGTTGATGGAGATGGGCTTTGTGAAGGGTGAGACAGTGACGGTGGTGAAAAACTCGCCGCTGCAAGATCCCGTGGAATATATCGTAATGGACTCGCATGTGTCGCTGCGCCGCAGCGAGGCCGACAAGATTGAGGTGCTTCCCTTCGGCGACCATACCGCCGACCACGCCCGTACCGACTACAACGGCACCATTGAAGAGGAGGTGGTGGACGACCCCGAGCTTTCCGCCCGCATCCAAGAAAAGAGCCATACGCTCACCGTCGCCCTCGTGGGCAATCCCAACTGCGGCAAGACCTCCTTCTTCAACCACGCCACCGGTCTGCACGAGCGCGTGGGCAACTACGCCGGCGTGACCGTGGATGTGAAATACGGCACTTTCTACTATAAAGGCTATACCATCCGCCTCGCCGACCTGCCCGGTACCTACTCGGTGAACGAATACTCACCCGAAGAACTGTGCGTGCGCGAATTTCTCACCAAAAACGACTACGACCTCATCCTCAACATTGTGGATGCCTCCAACCTCGAGCGCAACCTCTTCCTCACCACCCAGCTCATTGACATGAACGTGCCGATGGTGATGGCCCTCAACATGTACGACGAGCTGAAGGCCAAGGGCGACACTTTCGATTATAAAAGCATGGGCAAGATGTTGGGAATGCCCATCATTCCCACCACGGCCTCCAAAGGCAAAGGCATTCCGGAAGTGCTGCAGGCAATCATCGATGTGTTTGAAGACCACAAAAATCTCACCCGCCACATCCATATCAACTACGGCACCGACCTTGAAGACGCCATTGCTCCCATTAAAGCAAAAATTGCTGAGAATAAGGATATTATCAATATCTATCCCGCCCGCTATATCGCCATCAACACCCTTGAAGGCAACAAACACACTTTGCAAGACATTGAGGCACTGCACAACGGCAAGGAAATCATTGAGGAGGCCAAGAACCGCCGCGACGCGCTGGAACGCGCCTACAACGAGAAGATTGACGCACAGATCAGCAATGCCCGCTATGGCTTTATCCGAGGGGCGTTGAAAGAGACCTACAACCCCGGCGGCAACAGTCAGCGGTGGAAGGCTTACGTGGTGGATAACATTCTTACCAACAAATGGTTGGGTATTCCCATCCTGCTGTTCTTCCTCTGGCTGATGTTTGAAACCACCTTCATTCTCGGAGCCTATCCGCAGGAGTGGATTGAGATGCTGATGTCGTGGTTGGGACGGGTGATTGGCAACGCCATGCCCGACGGGGTGCTCCGTGACCTGATTGTGGACGGCATCATCGGCGGCGTGGGCGCGGTTATCTCCTTCCTGCCCAACATCATCATCCTGTTCCTGTTCATCTCGCTCATGGAGGACACGGGTTACATGGCCCGTGCCGCCTTCATGGTGGACCGTATCTTCCACAAGTTCGGGCTGCATGGCCGCTCGTTCATCCCTTACGTGATGGGCTTCGGCTGTGCGGTGCCGGCCATCATGGCCACCCGCACGCTGGAAAACAAGAAAGACCGTATTGTCACCATCCTCACCATCCCCTTTATGTCATGCTCGGCGCGATTGCCGGTGTATCTGATACTGGTGTCGGCATTTTTCCACCATCACCAAGGGCTGGTGCTGATGAGCATCTATCTTTTGGGCATCCTTCTCGGTGTGCTGACGGCGTTGCTGCTCAACAAGACGGCTTTCCGCAGTGTGTCGGAGGAGTTTGTGATGGAGCTGCCGCCGTACCGTGTGCCCACGGCGCGCAACGTGTTCATGCACATGTGGGACAAGAGCGCGCAGTATCTCAAGAAGATGGGGACGGTGATTCTGGCGGCTTCGGTCATCATCTGGGTGCTGGAGTATTTCCCGCGCAACTCGGCGCAGGAGCAGCGTTACGTGCAGCAGATTGAGCAGGTGCAGGCCGACAGGAGTCTCACGCAGGCGCAGCAGACGGCGGCGGTGGATTCGCTCACCAAGCTGAGCGGGGCTTACCACAGCGGCAACTGCTATATCGGCAGGTTCGGTCACGCTATCGAGCCGGTGGTGCGGCCTTGCGGCTTCGACTGGCACATTGCGGTTTCGTTGTGTACGGGCTTGGCTGCCAAGGAGGTGGTGGTCTCCACGCTGGGGGTTTTGTACCAGGCGGATTCGGAAAACGGCGTCTCGCTGGAGGCGAAGATGAAGGAGCAGAAGTGGCCTGAGGGCAGCGTGCGGGCCGGGCAGCCCATCTACTCGCCGCTGGTGGCCTACGCCCTCATGGTGTTCGTGCTGCTGAGTGTGCCGTGCATTGCCACGCTGGCAGCCATCCGCCGCGAGGCGGGCTGGAGGTGGGTGTTTTTCACCCTTCTTTACACCCTTACCCTTGCATGGATCTGCTCGGCGCTCATCTACCAGATTGGGAGTCTGTTTTAATCAGAATTTCACCTGTTTTCTCCGAAAAATTTTCCAGCTATGCTGAAATTCAGCATATTCCAAATTGTTTTTTTTCGTGTCTATTGGTCAAATTTGGTGATAAAATTCTTGCAAAATACTGTAAATCATTGTTTTGAAGAGATAATTTCATTCAAAAAAACATCATTTTCACCATTAAAATACTACCACTTTTCTGTAAAAAAGAACAATTTTTATCCTATTGATTTCCAATGAAATATTTTCAATCAGGCACTTGAAAATGGGGTTCCGTTTCTGTATCTTTGCATCCTGTTCAACCACTAAATTTTACTACTATGTTTACAGAAAATGAAACCATCAACCTGCTTACCGACTTCGGCTTCAAGTTCTTGTTCGGCACGGAGGCCCACAAGAAGAATCTCATCCGCTTTCTCAACGCTTTTCTGAAGGAGGACATCGGCACCATCAGAGACATCACCTATCAGCCGACGGAGCAGCTCGGCCTGTTGGAGAAGGAGAAACGACTGATTTACGACGTGTTCTGCAGCACAAAAAAGGACGACAGAATTATCGTCGAGATGCAGCGTGCCAGTCAGGAATTCATCCGCGACAGGGTCATCGCCTATTCGGCGCGCACCATCAGCAACTCGTTGAAAAAGGGAGACAGAAAGTACAAGATACCGAAGGTCATCTCCATCATCCTCGTTGATTTTGAGCTGCCGGATCTGAAAGGGCGGGACAAATTCATGCAGCATGTGATGTTGAAGGATGATGAAAATCAAAAATTTTCAGAAAAAGTGGCTTTTGTTCTGATAGATTTGACTAAATTTGCCGCGCAAATGAATTTCGGACAGCTCCCGGGGCTGAAAGAGAAGTGGTGCTATATGC
Organism: Bacteroidales bacterium; assembly: GCA_045132235.1. Lineage (GTDB taxonomy): Bacteria > Bacteroidota > Bacteroidia > Bacteroidales > WCHB1-69 > UBA1756. Next base: position 1,980 of record JBGURX010000048.1, on the reverse strand, counting down.
TCAAGAACATGTGGAGGATGTCAGACAACGACATTCCGGCGGCGGAGATTACCTTCCGGGAGCTATACGAGGAGTGCAAACTGTCAAAACTGAGCGATATGGAAAAACAAGAGTACGAGAAGAGCATCTTAGAGTACGACGATGTGAAGGACGCCATCGAGTACAACCGCAAGTTGAGCCGCGAGGAAGGCCGGGCAGAAGGACGTGAAGAAGGACGTGAGGAAGGGCGCATGTCCGCCCTCCTACAGACCGCCAAGAACTTCCTTGCACTCGGCGTTTCAATGTCCGACGTGGTGAAGGCTACTGGCCTCACGGAGGAACAGATACAGGCCGAGCTCTGACCTTCGCATTCTTTATCCGTACCCTGCCATATAAAACTTTTCTTTTTTCGTGGTCAACGAGACGGCAGGGAACTTACTATTGTTGTATATATTTCCATTCGGAAAAAATTGTATATTTGCGCACTTGAAAAATCAAGCGTGATACATTTTGTATTTTATTGATATTTAATAAATTAATCTTTTATAAATAAAAAAATTATGCCAAGAATTTCCACTAAAGGACAGAACATGCCCTCATCTCCCATCAGAAAGTTAGTGCCTTTTTCTGATGAAGCCAAGAAAAGAGGCGTACATGTGTACCACCTCAACATCGGCCAGCCCGACATCGAGACTCCCGAAGGCGCCCGCAAGGCCGTGAAGGAGTTCGACCAGAAGGTTATTGCTTACAGCCACTCCGCAGGTATTCTCTCCTGCCGCCAGAAGCTGGTTGAGTACTACAAGAGCGTCAACATCGACCTCACTACCGACGAGATCATCATGACCACCGGCGGCTCCGAGGCCATCCTGTTCGCTTTCAACAGCTGTCTGGATCCGGGCGACGAGGTCATCATCCCCGAACCGTTCTACGCCAACTACAACGGTTTTGCCATCACCTGCGGTGTGACCGTGAAACCCATCATGTCCACCATCGAAAACGGTTTCGCCCTGCCGTCTATCGAGGAGTTTGAGAAAATCATCACCCCGAAGACCAAGGCCATCATGATTTGCAACCCGAACAACCCGACCGGCTACCTCTACTCGAAAGAGGAGATTCTGAAACTGGCCGAAATCGTGAAGAAACACGACCTGTTCCTGTTCGCCGACGAGGTTTACAGAGAGTTCTGCTACGACGGTGTGAAGCATTTCTCCGTGATGGAAGTTCCGGAAATTGCCCAGAATGTGGTGCTGCTTGACTCTGTGTCAAAGCGTTACAGCGCATGCGGCGTGCGTATCGGTGCGTTTATCACCCACAACAAGGACGTGTATGCCACGGCCATGAAGTTCGCCCAGGCCCGTCTGAGCCCGCCGACCTACGGTCAGGTGCTTACCGAGGCTGCCGTTGACACCCCGCAGGAGTATTTCGATGCCGTCATCAACGACTATGTGGCCCGTCGCAACACGGTGGTGGATGCCATCAACGCGATGCCCGGCTGCATGTGCCCGAAACCGAAGGGTGCCTTCTACGCCGTTGCCCGTCTGCCTATCGACAACTCCGACAAGTTCTGCCGCTGGCTGCTCGAGGAGTTCAACTTCAACGGTGAGACCGTGATGCTGGCTCCCGCCACGGGTTTCTATTCCACACAGGGCAAGGGTACCAACGAGGTGCGTATCAGCTACTGTCTGAAGGTTTCCGACCTTGAGAAGGCCATGAAATGCCTCGCCGAGGCATTGAAGGTCTATCCCGGCCGCACCCTGTAATTCAACATTATAGAATATTTCGTAGAGACGGGGCATGCCCCGTCTCTATTTATTTACATCGCCCCTCGCCATTCCGCCGCGAGCGCAGCGAGTGGCGGAATCTCATCACCCCTTTTATTTTACCATCATGAACCAATTCGACCGTTTCCCATCGCCCTGTTATGTCATGTTCGAGGAGTCGTTGGAGGCTAACCTCCAGCTGCTGAATCTCGTGCAGGAGAGCGCCGGCGTGTCCATCATC
>JBGURX010000047.1:0-29627 GCA_045132235.1 Bacteroidales bacterium | reverse complement strand
GATTGGCGACAAGTTGAAAAGTGTCAGGCTGAAACAGAATATCACGCAGCAAAGTCTTGCAGAAGAGGCGAATGTATCTTTATCCACCATCAAGAAAATGGAAAAGGGAGAAATTCGCTCTTTTGACTCTTTATTGAGAGTGCTGCGTATTCTGGGAAAACTTGACGTGCTGCAACCCTTGATTGATGACGAGCCGTTAAGTCCGAATGAGTACTACAAAATGGTTCAAGCCGCGCAAACTGCTGTGCGGAAACGCGCTACAGGGAAACATCACAACAAGAGAGGAAATTGAATGCATTGAAGAAATTTTTTCATAACCAAAAACACCATGGAAATTTTAGCAAAAAACGAGGCACGGCAATCGGAAAAGGCAAAAAAGCATGCCAATGCTTTCGATACCTTCCACGACATTTTTTACATCATCGTATGTGGGGTCTTGTTGCTTTTTATGTTGGTCGTTTTTTTGTGGATTACATGGCAATACCTGTTTACCCTTTCTTTTTCCAGTGTTTCAAAATTGTTGGTGGCCTGGCTGATTCTTATTTTGGGATACGTTGTGTTGGTCGGGGGGGGCATGGTAACTTTGGCCATGATAGACGCTCGGATGAAATGGGTTCGTGGCAGTGAAGTCATTTCGGTACAACACGGGAATCTTGTTATCGAAAGAAAAGGGTGTATTTTCTACAAGCACAAGGGAATTCCCTTGTCAACCATACAGAAAGTAGAGTTGTTTGAAGGTCGCGTATCGTGGATGTGGCTTAGAAAACCAGAGACGCTGCGATTGGTCTGTTCCAAAGGCCGTCTTTGTTACATCGGCTTATGTATGAGCAATCCGAAACGAAAAAAGCTAGCAGAGAGAATCATGGAATTGGTGCGAAAAAATAGAGAATCCTAAATCCATAATTTGTATAAATGCCAACGATTTTTTGAATTATAGCGAACCCCGAAATAACCGACCATGAACCAGCGCACTTACATCGCCATTGACCTCAAGTCGTTCTACGCCTCGGTAGAATGTGTGGAGCGCGGACTTGACCCGTTGGCGACCAACCTGGTGGTGGCCGACAAAAGCCGCACCGACAAGACCATCTGCCTGGCCGTGTCGCCCTCACTGAAGGCACATGGCATTGGTGGTCGCCCCCGTCTTTTTGAGGTGGTGCAAAAGGTGCGGGAGGTGAACAACCTGCGCCGCCGCACTCTTCCCTACGGCCGCTTCAACGGCAAGTCGCACTTGGACAAGGAGCTGAAGGCCCACCCCGACTGGGAGGTGGATTACCTCGTGGCGCCGCCGCGCATGGCCCACTACATCGAATACAGCACCCGGGTCTATCAGGTCTATCTGAAATATATCGCGCCGGAGGACATCTACCCCTACTCCATCGACGAGGTGTTCATCGATGCGACGAACTACCTGCCGACCTACAAGATTTCGGCGCACGAACTGGCCCTGAAGATGGTGCGCGATGTGCTGAGGGAGACCGGCATCACCGCCACCGCCGGCATCGGCACCAACATGTACCTCTGCAAGATCGCGATGGACATCGTGGCCAAGCACATCCCCGCCGACCAGGACGGTGTGCGCATCGCCGAACTCGATGAGATGAGCTACCGCCGGCAGCTATGGAACCACAAGCCGCTGACGAGCTTCTGGCGCGTGGGGCGCGGCATCGCACGGCGACTGGAACCCTACGGTATCGACACGATGGGGAAAATCGCCCGCTGCTCCTTGGAGAACGAGGAGCTGCTGTACAAGCTTTTCGGGGTGAACGCCGAACTGCTCATCGACCACGCTTGGGGCTGGGAACCTTGCACGATGGCAGCGGTGAAGGCCTACAAGCCCGAAACCAACTGTCTGAGTAACGGCCAGGTGCTATCCACTGGCTACGAGGCCAAGAAGGCGCGGGTGGTGGCCCGCGAGATGGCCGATGAAATGGCACTGAAGATGGTGGCCCATCACCTCGTGGCCGACCAGTTGGTGCTGACCATCGTGTATGATGCTGAAAACCTGACCAATCCGAAGTACAGTTCCAAATATCACGGCGAAGTCACCACCGACTACTACGGCCGCCCCGTCCCGAAGCACGCACACGGCACCCGCAACCTGAAAACGCCGACCTCCTCCTCCAAACAGATGATTGCCGCCATCACCGAGCTTTTCGACCAGATTGTCAACCCCCACCTGCTGGTGCGGCGCATCTATCTGACCGTCAACCGCGTCATCAGCGAGCAGCAGGCGCTTTCGCAGCCGCAGGCAGCAGAACAACTCGACCTTTTCACCGATTATGAAGCAGAGGAGAAAAAGAAATTGGCAGAGCTCGAAAGCAGTCAGAAGGAGCGCAGGGTGCAGGAAACCTTATTGAAAATCAAGAAGAAATACGGCAAGAACGCCATCCTGAAGGGACTGAATTTCGAGGAGGGTGCGACGGCCAAGGAACGCAACCAGCAGATAGGAGGACACAAAGCATGAACGACAACTACGACGATATCATCAACCTGCCGCATCCCGTCTCGAAGAATCATCCGCAGATGCCGATGAAGAGCCGTGCGGCACAGTTCGCCCCTTTTGCCGCACTGACCGGCTACGGCGAGGCCATCAGCGAGACCGTGCGGGAGAATGAGTTGCAGTACGAAAACGAGCCAGAAGAGGATTTCTTTTAATGTAAAGCTTATCTCACCCCTATCCTTTCGCCCTTGCTCTGAGCGCGGTGCTCGGGGGCGTACATGCACTCCACGGTGGTGCCACCGCAGGTGAAGTCGCCCGTCTGTGTGGCGAACACCTCGTACTCCATCACGACCTTGCCCTCCGGCAGCCGGCTGAAGAAGAAGTGGGTGGCGGCATCGCGCGGACTTTCCACCCAGCCCGTTCCCTGATAGGAGTTCCAACGCTCGCGGAAGTTGACCGGCTCGAAGGCCGCCGCCCGCGGGTCCTTCACATGCACGTACATCAGATCGCGGTCGCTGGTGAGCTCGATGCGCACCGTGAGTTTCTCGCCCAACCGTGCGGGACTCTCCGCTGTGACCGGCACGCGCCGCCCCATCTCGTCGGGCTCCCGATGGTAGATGGTGCGCCGTACCGTCAGCCCTTCGCCGAAAGCTGCCACATTATCGGCATTCTCGGTGTATTGCCAGTAGCACGCTCCGAACAGCGGGTGAACGCTGTCGGTGCGGATGGCGATGTCAGCCAATGCCGGGGTCATCGTTGCCGGCTGCCATGTCTGTTTCACATAGCCCGTTGCACCGGTGGCCGGCTCGGTGCCTTCGCCAAGCAACGGCTCGCCACCCACCGCAATGGTGGTGGTAGCCGGGGCGAGCATCTCGGCGGGCGCGTGCAGCAGCAGGGCATAGACGGCCTCGGTGGTGGCCTTGGTGCTGTACCAGCTGTTGCTCTTCTTGTTCTGCAGCAGCCACTGTTTCATCGCCGTCAGCTCCTCCTCGCGCGGCGAAATCTCCGCAAAGGCTTCCAACAGCACAGCCTGCCGCTCGACGGGTGCATGGTACCACGGGAAATAGTGGCAGCCGGAATATTCGTCCCGCCAGTACATCCCCGTCTTGGCATCATGAACGGCATCACGCCGCAGTGAAGTGACGATCTTCATCGCCTCCTCGGTACGGCCCAAGCGGTGCAGGAACAGCGCCACCTCCGCCTGCCGCATATAGTTAGCGTGCAGAATATCCTTCGTGGCGAATGCAATAAGGTTTTGCACGTAAGGCTGTGAGTACCATGTACTATCAGTGTTGGCGAACGAACGGGCGTACAGGTAGTGCACATTCTCTTCGCAGAAGGGGAAGGTCAGCAGCGAATCCTTCTCTTTGTCTTTCAGAAATTGCTGATAGGCCTCCTCGTGCTCCCGGTCCATCCGGCGAATGGCCTTCCATGCCATGCTCTCCATCTTGTCGTTGTCCACACCGATGCGCGACAGCTTGAAAAGCCCGGCGGTGATGTGCGCAGTGATGTAGCCGGAATAACTGTATGATCCGTACCAGCCCCATCCACCACCTGACAACTGATTGGCACTGAGTTTATTGAGATTTTTCTGAAGAATGCGCTGGAGGTTTTCCTCTTGGAAAATCTCGGCAATGTCCTTCCGCTGGCTGCTCTCGTTCTGTGCGTTGCGAAGCCACGGGGTCTCTTCAAGAAGCATCTCTTTGAGGTTCCCGTTGGTCAACAGGGGCGAAATGGCAGTGAGGGTGTCGTCGCGCCAGCTTTGCAGGAGGGAGTCCAGTCCATCCACCTGATCCAAGGCATGCAGCACGGTGGAGGTGGCAAACAGCTTAGAGAAGACCTGCTCGTTGCATTCGTACGGATAGCTGATAAGGTCGGGCAGGGCGTACAGGGCCAGCCATGTGGGGTTAGTGGTGAACTCTGCCGTGTAGGCGATGGGGATGGGGAGGGAACGTGACGAACGGGTTAAGAGCTTCTTGGTGAAGTCGCGGTAACTGTCGAAAACGAGGGTGGTGTCGGTGTGGACGGGCACGATGAAGTTCATCGTCTCGATTACGAGGGTGCGGTTGGGCAGCACGGGCAGGATGTTCTCCTCGCCGTCGCCGCAGTGGGCGGCGCGGGCTGAGAGTCGGTACTTCACCGCGGTGATTCCTTCGGGGATGGCGATGCGCCACGCGGCGGAGGCCGTGCCGTTGGCCTCGCACTGGAACGGCTGCACACTGTCGGCGGGCTCTGTCAGCAGGGAGAGGGGCGCGCCGGTTTCGGGGTCGTAGAAGGCGGCGGTGGCCGTGCCGCGGAGCACCGTGTCGCACAAACTGTTGATTTTCACCCGCAGCACCATGGTGTCGCCCTCGCGGAAGAAGCGGGGCGCGTTGCTCTGCAGCATCAGCGAGAGGCGGCTCTGCACATAGGTGGTGAATTTCTGGCTACGGACACGGCGGCCGTTGGTGTGTGCATAGGCAAAGAACTGCCAGCGGGTGAATTGGTCGGGCAGGGTGAAGCTGAAGCGGATACGTCCGCTTTCATCGGTGTGCAGCTGCGGATAGAAGAAGGCCGTCTCTGTGAAATTGTTGCGGAAACGGATGGGGGGCAGCTGCGGGCTTTCCTCCTTCTCGGGAACCACAGACTCGTCATCCGACGGCTCACCTCCCACCTCCTGCAGCTCCCCGTCAACAGACTCAACGCCTTCAGTACCGCGAACCACCACGCCATCAATCACTGTCTTCGTCCCGTCAGAACGGTTTCCCCTAACAGCAGACGTATATGTATGATCTGCATCAAATTGAGGGGCACAATATGCGATCTCAAAGTCGGCATCCAACACAGTGACTGTTTTCCCCTTCGCCAGTTTCCACAAAAAGAGGTGCGACAGCCCTTTTGGGGAAGTGAATTTATATCGGTGAAGAGAGGAATAAGAGGAGACACTGATGGGGCGTGGCTTCACGCTATAACTATAGTCTTGCATGATTTCAGGCACCTTCATGCCCAATTCATACAAACTGCAGTCGGTCATCCATGCCAAAAGCTCTGCCTGGTGCACCGGTTTATTCTTGCTGTTTTTGATTTGGATTTCCCACTCCTCTTCGCTGCCCGGTTCTGCAATGTCATGGTTATGAGTCAGTTCCATATCCAGTGCATATTTCTCATATCGCTTCATGGCCTTTTTCACCACTTTCTCAGAATAAGGAACAATGCTGTCGAGGGTGCAGTAATAGAGATGCTCGTTCTGCACGATTCGTGACACCACCGAAAGGTTACTTTTCCCGTGCTTGCGGGTTTTCACGGTGAAGGATCGCTGGGTGCCGTCGAGGTCGGTGCGGACGGTTTTCAGCCGGCGTTTCCCTTGATATACATCGCTGATGACAATGGCGTTGTGCAGGCAGCTGCCCACGGTCACGGTCACCTTGTCGCCTGCCTTTTGAGGGAATGCGGTGAAGGAAGTATGGACAGGCTGATAGGGTACAAATTTTTCGGTGCGCGAATCGTTGATGAAGAAATGCTGTACGTTTGAGATTTCTTTCCCCTTCACATCGTTACCCGACACGGTGATTCGGTAGTTGCCTGCCGGCCAGTGGGCAAGGTCGAAGGAGAGCAGCGAGTCGGTAGCGGAGTGGTGTACGGCATGATAGAGCGTGTCGGCAGCGGGCCACGTGTCGGGGTCGTTGTGCTGGAAGTTGAAGGTGAGTGCCGGATAGAGCCGGCTGTATTCATCGACGCTGTGCTGCGGCCGCCAGTAGGCGGGCACATCTTCCAATACGGGCTCCTTGTACTCCGCGGGAGGCTGCAAACGGACCACCGTCACCTGAAACGGCATCTGCTGTTTGATGGACAGGACGTTCTCGGGGCGGATTTTCCATGTGGCGGCACTGTCGGTGGCAAGGTCGTAGTTCTCTCTTCCCGACACTTGGATGCGCAGCCGTTCGGGATCCACCGTGAAGGAGGTATTGGCCTCGCGGGTCTCCCCATTCAAATCCGTGACGGTGGCCTGAATGCACAGGTGTTGACTTGTCATGGCATACGGGATGAAAACCGGCTGCGAGAAGGTGCCATCGTATTGGGTGAAGAGCTGATAGGTTTTAAGATTTTCTTTTCCCCAATTATCACTTACCTCTAATTCCACCGACGCGTCACGCACAGGCTGCCCGTTCAAAGTGATGGCCTTTCCTCGTATGACGAGAGAGTCGCCCGGAGCGGGCTGCAACGTGTCGAACAGCCATTCCACCTTGAAAGTGGGGCGTTTGTAATCGGCCACAGTGAAAGTTTGGTATGGGAAAAGATAAATTTCTTTGCCCTCTCGGGTTTCTGCGTCGAATTTGAAATGACCGACTTTCCCTTCAGGAAGACGGAAACTCCCCGTCGCGCTGCCGAACTCTGATGTAGTAACCTCCAGTAGGTCTTCTTCATCCCAGCTACCATATAAAGAAATATCCAACTTTTTGTTTTTCAAGAGCTTGCCCCGACGATTCATGACATACAGCTTGAAGTAGACCGTTTGCCCGGGGCGGTACAGGGTACGGTCGGGGATGAGCATGCCATAATAGTGTTTAAAGGAATAATATCGTCTTCCTCTCATTGAGTGTCGATAAGTTCCCTTGTAATGATCTTTGATTTGATACGATGAAGGGGTGCGCACACCCCTTTCATGGAGGATAAATTCATTGACATTATAGTAATGCCACCGGGTGGAGTAGGTCATTTCTCCGAAACGGTTGGGCAGGGTCAAGGCAAAGGGATAGGTGCCATACCCCGATACAATCGGCTTTCCTGTGAGGCGGTCGTTGATGGCCACGCACCGTTTGACAGGTGCCTCCCATGAGCTCACAAACAGGTGAGAGACCCGCAGTTCGCTCTCCATCAACGCGCCCGCCGTATTCAGTTCGGGCTGGGTGTGGAAATAGAGCTCGTATTCCCCCAACGGCAGCGAGTCGAGCCACAGCTCCGTGGTGATAGGCCGTCCGGGCTCATGGCAGTCCACCACAAAACGCTGGGTGAACAGCAAGGTGGACAGGTACTCCTCCTTGGGCTGACAATAATCTCGATGCGGGGTATAAAGGCTGTATGGTTGACGAATAAATCCCCGATACTTTGCAGGAAACACACTGACATACAAGGTATCGACATTGGTGCAGGTAACGGGCAGGCGCAGCTTGTGCGCGGGGGGCAGCACACCATTCATAGAGGCCGCCTCCATGTGACGGGCCAACAGCTCGGCACGGCAACGGTGCGCCTCCTCCCGATAGTAGCCGGTGACGGGGCTGTTGAGAATCTTGTCGTAATACTCCAAAGCCATTGTCCCGTAGTCATGCGCCCCATTTGTGGTCTGGTTGAAGAGGGCCAGCGCGAGGCCGCGTGCCAAGTCGAGGGCCACGTCGGAACCGTATGTGGCTTCAAGGCGGTTCAGTGCTTTCCAGTATTCGCTGGAATCAACAGGATAGGTGATGTCGGAGATGAACTGTTGCAGCCTGAGGATTTCAAACTCGATTACCTTCTGTCGGTCAGCAGGATCTTGATGGGCAGATATCGCCTTGTCAATCAGATAATTCACCATGATTGTATCCCCTACAACCAACGGCAGACTTTCAGCGGTCAGCAAATCGTTCAGGGTGGTAAAGGGATGGGATTGAAGATTTTCAAAATTCGTAAAAAAATCCCATTCCCCATCATTTAACGGCACATTTTGAGGCATTAGGTCAAAGCACTGACGAAGAAGATGTGAGATCAAATTTTGACTACTATAAAGACTACTATAATATTTCCGGGCCTCTACATAGAGGCTGAGAGCTTCGTAAAGGTTTGAGTCGGGGTCGCCCCAATCGGCAGCAAAGGAAGAGTGATAATTTTCAGCCCAAGTGCCTTTCAACCGATACCCTATCGCTGAGGCCTTGAAATAGTGGTAGGCATTTTGCTCTTGATATGCTTTTTTGGCAATGGCATTGCGGACAATGAGGGCACGGTTGTTTTCGTAATAATAGTAGTAGTCATTGGATCTCTTCTTTTCATATATCTTCCAAAGTGTATCGTAGGGCATCTCCTCGTAGCGTTCCTGACCGAAGCAGAAAAGAGGCAGAAAACTGGCCGCCAGCACCAGCAGCAGGGGGGCGATTTTGGCAAGGGGTTTCATAGGGTGGGAATTTTGACGAGGCAAAGTTACAGATTATTTTCTGATTTCTTCAACGCTTGTCGAAAAAAATCTTATTTTTGCAGCTGTTTGGCGAGTGGCGTAATAGAAAGAAACTGATTTAACGATAAAATAATTTTCAATATGGCAGACGACAAAAAAATCATCTTCTCAATGGTGAACGTCAGCAAGACGATTCCCCCGCAGAAACAAATCCTTAAAAACATCTACCTCTCCTTTTTCTATGGCGCGAAAATCGGCGTGCTGGGTTTGAACGGTGCCGGTAAATCCACGCTGCTGAAGATCATTGCCGGTCTCGACAAGTCGATACAGGGCGAGGTGGTGTTCGCACCCGGCTACAGCGTGGGCTACCTGCCGCAGGAGCCGCAGCTCGACGACACCCTCACTGTGAAGGAGGTGGTGAGCCAAGGGGTGCAGGAGATTGTGGATATTTTGAAAGAGTATGAGGAGGTGAATATGAAATTCGCCGAGCCGATGAGCGATGATGAGATGAACAAACTCATTGAACGCCAAGGGGAACTCACCGAGCTCATCGACCAGCACGATGCTTGGGAGCTCGACAACAAGCTGGAGCGCGCCATGGACGCCCTGCGCTGTCCCGAAGGCGACACGCCGGTGAAGAACCTCTCCGGCGGCGAGCGTCGCCGCGTGGCCCTCTGCCGTCTGCTGCTCACCGAGCCCGACATCCTGCTCCTCGACGAGCCCACCAACCACCTCGACGCCGAGTCGGTGCAGTGGCTCGAAATGCACCTCCAGCAGTACAAGGGCACCGTCATCGCCGTGACCCACGACCGCTACTTCCTCGACAATGTGGCCGGTTGGATTCTCGAACTCGACCGTGGCGAGGGCATCCCGTGGCAGGGCAACTACTCGTCGTGGCTGGAGCAGAAGTCTAACCGCCTCGCCATGGAGGAGAAGCAGGAGTCGAAGCGCAGAAAGACGCTGGAGCGCGAGCTGGAGTGGGTGCGCATGGCCCCGAAAGCCCGTCAGGCAAAGTCGAAAGCCCGTTTAAACGCCTACGACCGACTGCTCAACGAGGACATCAAAGAGAAAGAGGAGAACCTGCAGATTTTCATCCCCAACGGTCCGCGCTTGGGCGACAAGGTCATCGAGGCGGTCAATGTGTCAAAGGCTTACGGCGACAAACTGCTGTACGAGAACCTCAACTTCAAGCTGCCGCCGAACGGCATTGTGGGCGTGATTGGTCCCAACGGTGCGGGCAAGACCACGCTGTTCCGTCTTATCATGGGGTTGGAGAAACCCGACAGCGGCACCTTCGAGGTGGGTCCGACGGTGAAGATCGGCTATGTGGACCAGCAGCATGCCGAAATCGACCCCGAGAAGAGCGTGTGGGAGGTGATATCGGAGGGCAACGAGCAGATTCAGATGGGCGGACGGCTCATCAACTCACGCGCTTACGTGTCGCGTTTCAACTTCAACGGCACCGACCAAGGCAAACTCGCGGGGGTGCTTTCCGGCGGTGAGCGCAACCGTATGCACCTCGCCCTCACCCTGAAGTCGGAAGCCAACGTGCTGTTGCTCGACGAGCCTACCAACGACATTGACGTCAACACGTTGCGGGCGTTGGAGGAGGGTTTGAACGACTTTGCCGGCTGTGCCGTGGTCATCTCGCACGACCGCTGGTTCCTCGACCGTATCTGCACGCACATCCTCGCCTTCGAGGGCGACTCGCAGGTCTATTTCTTCGAGGGAAGTTATTCTGAATATGAGGAGAATAAGAAGAAGAGACTCGGCGACACCGGTCCGACGCGCATCCATTACAAGAAATTGATGAAATAGCCCCCGCACGCGGCAGGGATTGGAGCGGGCACGAGCGAAGCGAAGTAAAGCGTAAAGCCCGACGGCGACCGCAGGGAGCCGGGCCGCCCAAAATAAAATCAAAAAAATGTGCCATTTATTCCAAAAATCTTGTAATTTTGCGCACTTTATGTAAAATATTAGTATGAAAAGAATTGTATTTTCTATCATTCTGATTGTGAGCGTGTTATTTACGTTTGCACAGTCCCATTCACAGCAGGCGGGGAACCAGCCTTACACGGTTTCGTACGCCCAGCCGCAACCCGGTGTTCACCAGCTGACCTTTGAAATCCTCGATTACAGTATCGGTGAAGTGACGCATGACGGGGTGACCTACAGCAAAATCAACTTCGCCTCCACCACGACCACCCAGCTCAAAGGTTGGGCCGAGCTGCCCTATGTGAGTGCGGCCATCCAGCTGCCGGCCGACAAGGATGTGGACATGGAGATTGTGCCGATGGAGCCCACCACCTACACGCTGAGCCACCAGATAGTGCCCTCCAGAGGAGTGATTTACCGCAACCAGAATCCTGCTGAGATTCCCTACGAGGTGAATCCGGCCTCGATGACAGAGACCGACTATCCGATTTACTTCGCCACCATGGAAGAGCCTTTCATTGTGCGCGACGTGCGCGGCACCTCCGTACAGTGCTATCCCTTCCACTACAATGCCGCCGCCAACACGCTGACGGTTTACCGCAAAATGACGGTCACGCTGCGCGAGAACAGCCGTCCCGCCACCAATCCGCTCACCCGCATCAACCCGACTCCCGTGAAAGAGGCCATCGGCATGTACCAGAACCTCTTCCTCAACTATGAGCCCACCCGCGACGCCCTCGCACAGGGAGAGAAAGGCGACATCCTCGTGCTCACCCCCAGCGCATACGAAAACGCTGCCGACCTCTACATCCAGTGGAAGAGAGAGATGGGCTACAACGTTGAAAAACAGGTGGTGAGCAGCGGCGCCAACGTCACCTCCACCATCCAGACCGCTTACAACAGCAACGGCAACCTGATGTATGTGCAGATGTTCGGCGACTGGGCCGACATCAAGTCGAACACCGTCACCGTGGACTACTCGGCGGCCCCTGCCGACCCGAAGATGGGCTGCGTGGCCGGTAACGACAACTATCCTGACATCGCCATCGGCCGTTTCTCCTGCTCCAGCAATGCACAGGCGCTCGTGCAGGTGAACAAGGCCATCAACTACGAGAAAACTCCCAACATGGACGCCGGCTGGCGCGAGACCTTCATCGGCATCGGCTCGTCGGAAGGCAGTGGACAGGGCGATGACAACGAGATTGACTACGTGCACATTCAGCGCATCTACAGCGAGCGTCTGGCCGGTTTCACCTACCTCACCGAAAACGGCAACTACGGCGACAACTCCACGGCCTCTACCTTGGCAGGTCATGTGAACGCCGGTGCCTCCACCATCGCCTACTGCGGCCATGGTGCCGAAACCTACTTTGTGACCACCAACTACAGCAATACCAACGTGAATGCCTCCACCAACGGCGACCGTCTGCCCTTCATCGTGTCGGTGGCCTGCGTGAACGGCAAGTTCAACCAGAACGGCGACTGCTTCGCCGAGGCTTGGCTGAAGAAAGAAAACGGCGGTGCGGTGGTGACCCTGATGTCCACCATCAACCAGCCGTGGACGCCCCCGCAGCGCGGTCAGGACTATTTCTACGACATCCTCGTGGGCGGCTTCAACTACAACCAGTACAGCGGCCAGAGCGGTATCAACACCAACGAGCAGCGCACCCACTGGGGCTCCATCGTGGTGAACGCCTTCACCCTCGCCCTCACCGAAAGCAGCACCAGCAGCGACGTGGAGACCTTCCAGACCTGGACCACCTTCGGCGACGCCTCCCTCCAGCTGCGCACCAAGCAGCCCGTCACCATCACCTCCTCGGTGAACACCGTGATGACGGGTGTGCCTTATACGACCACCATCACGGCCAACGGCCAGCCGGTGGAGGACGCCCTCGTGTGCATCTCGCAGAACGACACCTACTACAGCGCCTACACCAACGCCAACGGTCAGGTGACCATCCCGCACGATTTTGCCGCCGGCAACGTGCTGCTTGTGGTCACCGCTTTCAACACCACCACCATCTATCAGAACATCACTTGCACAGCGGGCAACGTGCCGTACCTCGTGCTCGACAGCTACACCCCCGACATGGTGGAATACGGCCAGCAGCCTTACCTGACGCTTACCCTCCAGAACATGGGCGGTGCGGCCACCACGGGCAACACCACGGTGACGCTCACCTGCAACGACCCGATGCTGACCATTCTTGACGGCAACGGCACCTTCGCCGCTATGCCCGCCAACGGCGGCACAGCCACCGACAACAACGGCTTCCAGATCGCCATCGACGACAACGTGAACACTGGCCACGTGTTCACCATGAACTGGACGGCCACCAACGGCGGAGAGACCTGGAACGGCACTTTCGAGCTGTCGGCCATCGGCAACGACTGCCAGACTCCGACGGGCCTGACGGCCACCGTCAACGGCTCGAATGTGGTTCTTACGTGGGATGACAACTCCACTATCGAGACCGTCACCATCAGTGACGACTTTGAAGGCCACACCTACGGCACCATCAACTCACCCGGCACGGTGGGCTGGACCTACATCGACGGCGACGGCGCCAACACCGGCACCTTCCAAAGTGTGGAATTCACCAACGAAGGCTCTCCGATGGCCTTCATCGTGTTGGATGACAGTCAGGTAACGGGCAATACCACCATTCAGGCACACTCCGGCGACAAGTTCATCGGCGACGCCTACGTATCCAACGCCCAAAACGATGACTGGATCATCAGTCCTGAACTCAACTATTCAAGTCCTTTCACCTTCTCGTTCTGGGCACGCTCCTACTCCAGCAGCTATTCCAGCGAGAAGTTCTATGCCGCCTACTCCACCACAGGGACTGCCGCCAGCGACTTTACCAACGTCAGCAATGAAGTGACCACCACCACCACGTGGACACAATACACCTACACCATTCCTGCCAACGCCAGATATGTGGCCATCCACTGTGTGTCCAACGACCAGTACATCTTCTGCGTGGATGACATCACCATCAGCGGCGAGGCAGGTGTTGGCAGCCGCTACAACCTCTACCGCGACGGCCAGCTGATTGCCTCCAACATCACCGGCGGCAGCTACACCGACCACAACCTCGCCGACGGCACCTACTGCTACACCCTCCACCTTGCCTGCACCGACGAGTACGAGTCGGCAGGTGTCACCGAGTGCGTCACCATCGGTGTGCCGCCCGTGGAAGAGTGCAACGCCCCGGCCGGTCTGACTGCCACCGCATCGTCCACTCAGGTGGGATTGAACTGGGAGTCCGTCAACAACGCCATCGCCTACAAGGTATATCGCAACGGCGTGGTGCTGGCCACCACCCAGACCAACAGCTACACTGATGCCACCGCACAGGCGGGAGTCACCTACGCCTACGCCGTACAGACTGTGTGCTCGGGCGGAATCTCAGGCTTCTCTGCCACCGTCAACGGCCACGCCAGCACTGGCATCAGCAACCACGACAGCCAGTGGCGCATCTTCCCCAACCCCGCCACGCAGGTGCTGCATGTGGAAGGTAGCAACATCGCTGAAATCAGCCTTTACTCTGCCATCGGCGAGTTGGTTTACAGCGGCCGTCCCGCCAACAGCCACACCGAAATCAACGTGGCCGACCTCGTGCGCGGCATCTACATGGTGCGCATCACCACCCGCGACGGACAGACCTCTGTCAAGAAAGTGATTTTGAACTAAACTTTTCAACCCAGTATAACAGGCGTCTCTTCCACGGGACGCCTTTTTTGTAAAATATTCTCCTAAAAAATGGCCGGAATTTACATCCATTTCCCCTTCTGCCTGCAAAAGTGCGTGTATTGCAGCTTCTACTCGGTGGCTTCGATGCAGCGGCGCGAGGAGTATTGGACGGCCTTGTTTCAGGAGATGGAATTGAGAAAGGATTTTCTTTCTGACAATCAATATGATACACTATATATTGGGGGAGGAACGCCCTCATTGTGTACGCCAGCGGAGTTGGAGCGGTTGTTGGAGAAAATTCATCAGAATTTCAAGATAAAAGAAAATGCGGAATGCACCATTGAGGCCAACCCCGAGCAGCTCACGCCCGATTACCTGTCGGCACTGAAGTCGTTAGGATTCAATAGGTTGAGTATCGGGGTGCAGTCGTTTGACGATGACATTCTGCGGCTGTTGAACCGGCGGCACGATGCCGCCACGGCGTTGGCGGCGGTGGAGAATGCCCACGCAGCAGGCTTCGACAACCTCTCCATCGACCTGATTTACGACATCGCCTACCGCACGGCGGCGATGTGGCGGCAGGAGTTAGCCACAGCGTTGTCGCTGCCCATTGTGCACCTGTCGTGCTACTCGCTGACGGTGGAGGAGAACACGCTGTTGGCGCGACGCGTGCGCGAGGGGCAGCCCTACCTGCCCGAGGAGGCCGACACCGAGCGCGACTTCCTCATCCTCAGAGAGATGACCGCGAAAGCTGGTTTTGAGCAGTACGAGATTTCCAACTTCGCGCGGGGTGACCATCGTTCGCGCCACAACCATGCCTACTGGACGGGCGAGCCGTACTTGGGCTTGGGGCCGGCGGCGCACTCGTACCGCGCACCGGTACGGCGGTGGAACGTGGCCGACCTGAAACGCTATGTGGCGGGGATGGCCTGCGGCGAGCCCGACATTGAAAAGGAGGTGCTGACACCGGCGCAGCAGTATGATGAGTTCGTGCTGTTGCGGCTGCGCACCCGCGAGGGCATCCCGTTGCAGGAGCTGGAGAAAAAGTTTGGAATGGAACGCAAATCACAGTTGCTTAGGCAATTGCAGAAAGTCAATCCTGCTTATTATACTTTAGCAGAGGATCATGTTCGGCTCACCGAGGCGGGATTGTTGTTCGCCGACGCGGTGGCGGAGGAGCTGTTTGCGGAGGGATGAGGATGGGAGGTTGAGATTAAGAGATGAAAGGATGAAAAGTGGGGCTGTCGGGAGTGACGGGGCTATTCCTTTATCATCAGTTCGGTATCATATAGCCATGCGGCGAAATAGGGAACAGCTGCATCTTTGCGCCTCAGAAATACAAAGAAAGGCTTGTTGAATTCCATGACTTTGGGCTCATTATCAATCTCTTCCCATCCTAAATAGAAAATACCCACTGTGCTTTCGCTCTCAATCTCTGCCCCACTCTCGTCGAGTTGGAAAGCAGTTCGTTGCCACACAGTTTTTATTTTATATGCCTCATTTCCAGCTATAAAAGTGTTCCCTTCCAATGAGCTGAAGTGGGTGCTGAGGTCAAATTGAATTTTGGGGATGATGACAATATCTCCTGCATCTTTAAACTTATATTTCCATTGATGACAGTTTTCGAGTTTTTCTTGTTGACCGATGGCTATCAAACCATTAACCTTAGCTACAGCATCTGCCATGGTGTTAAAACGAGTGTTGGGCATGTACAGAATGATTTCATGATCGGAGTTGGAGGGAATTAGTTTTATAACAAAATGGTCGTTATTTTCATAATAGAGGATTTCCATCTGTTTTTTCTGATCGTATTGATCATCTCCCGTCACGCCAAAAGACTCCACTTTTTCGCCTTTGAAGGCCAGTCTGTCTTGGAAAGTGCGCAATTCTGTAAAGAATGGCAACGATAGTTTGAATTGCGCTTGCACATTGATAAGAGAACCTGAAATATCCGTACTCACTTGATACTCATAATGTTTCAGTGAATTAAGATACGAGCGTGAATCGTTAAGAAGTCGCAGGTCATAGTCATTATCCGGAATCTGCAAGGGCCTCCCGATGGTGGTGCGCACGCGATCCCAGGCCAACGGCAGGGTGGCGCAGTAAACCACATTGCTATCCTCGGCGATAGTATGCTCTAAAGTGGGAATGAACCTCGTCAGCCCCATCTCCGACACAGGGTTATCAAATGACTGCGCGCTGGCGGCACCCGCAATCATCATGATATAAAATGATAACGTGGTAAAGAGGAGTTGTTTGAGGATTTTCATGTTGCGAATATTCAGGGATTGATGCTGCAAAAATAGTATTTTTTCCTTAACTGAACGTAGAAGGTGGGATTTTCCAACAAAAAAAGGACACCCTAATGGATGTCCTTTTTTTTGTATCGCGATAATCGGTGATTATTCTGCGGGAGTTTCGGTAGCTTCAGCGGCGGGTTCTTCCGTCGTAGCGGCTTCGGCTTCTGCGGCGGCAGCCTCTTCGGCTTCCTTCTGTGCAGCAGCAGCGGCTTCGGCTTCAGCAGCACGCTTGGCAGCGACCTTAGCAGCCACAGCCTCTTTCACCTTCGTTTCTGCCTCAAGGCGTTTCTTCAAGGTGTTGCGCTCGTTGTCAGCCTCTTCGCGCTTGATGTTGTTCATCTTGGATTCGTGCTCGTTCTTCCAAGCCTCGAAACGACGCTGTGCCTCGTTCTCGCTGAAAGCGCCCTTGGCGACACCGCCACGGAGATGCTTCATCAAATACACGCCTTCGTGTCTCAGCAAAGCACGAGCGGTATCTGAAGGAGCCGCACCGACCTCAACCCAATACAGGGCTCTGTCGAAGTTAAGGGTTACCTGTGCAGGATTGGTCAGCGGGTTGTAAGTGCCAAGTCTCTCAATATAACGACCGTCACGTGGTGCCCGACCATCTGCAACTACAATGTGGTAGAAGGGTTGGTTCTTCTTACCATGTCTCTGTAATCTGATTCTAGTTGCCATTTCGTTATGTTTTGGTTTAAAATGAAAAAAAAGTTGTGACCCCGACAGGATTCAAACCTGTAACCTTTTGATCCGTAGTCAAATGCTCTATTCAGTTGAGCTACGGGGCCAGTTCCTTTTTGGAGCTGCAAAAGTACAACATTTTTTTATTCTGCAACCATCCTCCCCAATATTTTTCAAATTATTTTTTCAATTCTTCATAATTATCTTTTTATAATTTTACAAATTATTGTTTATCAGTATTTTATATGAAATATTAATCATAATGAAGAGCATGCCATGAAAAGAACCATGCGGATATTAGCCGTGATTTTAATGATGACCATCAAATTTTTGAAGAAGATTTTGGGAGAACAGAGTGGATTTTTCCGCCACGACGGAGGAATTCAACAAATCCAGCATCACCTTTTTGTAGACGCGATGAATCGCGTCTCTACTTGCACAAATTTTCACCTTTCAATTTTCAGTTCTCAGTTTCCACCTTCTCCCTCACGCGTACAGCGCGAGACCCACAATGGCGCTGAGTACAAGCAGCAGCACCGGACTCTGCTTGTAGCGGAACGCCGCCACGAAAACGATGAGGAAAATGAGGATGCTGGCCGTGAGTTGGAAAGGCTTTGTGCCAAACGTGATGGGCGTGACCAGCAGGATGGCCGCAGCTGCCACCAGTCCCACCACCGTCAGGCGAAGAATGGTGAAAACTTTTTCCACCAGCGGATTGTGGCGATGTTTCTGCAAGAAATGCAACACCAGCACCATAAGGATTACGGGAATCAGCAGTACGGCAAAGGAGGCAATGACAGCCCCCAGCACACCCAGCCACGGGTCGAAGCCCGCATTCACCACGGCGGTATAGCCCGAATAGGTGGCCACATTGATGCCGACGGGACCGGGAGTGGCCTGGCTCACGGCCACAATGTCGGTGAATTCGGCGGCAGTCAGCCAGCCGTGCCGCTCCACCACCTCGCTGTAAATCAGTGAAATCATGGCGTAGCCGCCCCCGAAGGTGAAGGCGCCGATCTGACAAAACGTATAGAAAAGCTGCCAGAAAATCATGTTTTTCCCTCCTTTCTGCGCACGATGGTGCCATAGAGGAAGCCTCCTGCTGCCGCGGCGAGCACCACCAGCACGGGCGACACGCCCAGACAGGCGATGAGCAGGGCCGACAGCACGGGAATCCATGCGTTGCGCCAGCTGATGCCGGCAGTTTTGGCCATCTTGAACACTGGCGCGGCGATGAGGGCCACCACAGCGGGGCGCACCCCCTTGAAGATGCTCTCCACCCAATGGTTGTCGGAGAAGTGGCGGAAAAAGACTGCAAGCAGCAGGATGAACATCACGGGCATCAGGATGTTGCCGACGATGGCCGCCGCCGCACCCGCCACGCCGCGCCTTTTCATGCCGACGGCTGTGGCCATGTTGGCAGCGAACACCCCCGGCATGGCCTGCGACAACGCCAGCGTGTCCAAAAACTCCTCCTGCGACAACCAGCCACGACGGTTCACCAGCTCCTTCTCCATCAGCGGAATCATGGCATAGCCGCCACCGATGGTAAAGGTGCCGATTTTGAAAAATGACCAGAAAATCCTAAAAATCTCAGACACGTGGCATGAAATTGAGCGGCAAAAGTACAATAATATTTAGGATTTTTGAAATATCTTTTTTTTCTCTAAAAAATAATGTAAATTTGCAGCCGATTTTAAAATTCGGAAACTGTTGTATTTTCAATGGTTTGCAATTTTGAAAGTTGTTTTTTTGAATATATAAATCACTAAAATAGAAACCCATGACAATGCAAGAAAAAATCAACGAGCTGTTGGAAAAAAGAGAAATAGCTCGTAATGCCGGCGGCGAGAAACGCATCGAGAAACAGCACGCCCAAGGCAAATACACTGCCCGTGAACGCATTCTCAAGTTCCTTGACGAGGGCAGTTTCGAGGAGTTCGACATGTTCGCCACCCACCGTTGCTACAACTTCGGCATGGAGAAGGATACTCCCCTCACCGACGGTGTCATCACCGGCTACGGCACTGTAGATGGCCGTCTCGTGTTCGTGTACTCACAGGACTTCACCGTTTCCGGCGGCTCGCTCTCCGAAACGGTGGCCAACAAAATCTGCAAAGTGCTCGACCAGGCCATGAAGATGGGCGCACCGGTCATCGGTTTCAACGACTCGGGCGGCGCCCGTATCCAAGAGGGTGTGAACAGTCTCGCCGGCTACGCTGAGATTTTCCAGCGCAACATCCTCGCCAGCGGTGTCGTGCCGCAGATCTCCGCCATCTTCGGTCCCTGCGCCGGCGGTGCGGTCTATTCCCCCGCCCTCACCGACTTCATCATGATGACCAAGAACACCAGCTACATGTTCGTCACCGGTCCCAAGGTGGTGAAAACCGTCACCAACGAGGTGGTCAGCGTGGAAGACCTCGGCGGCGCTTCGGTACACTCCACCAAGTCAGGTGTGGCTTCGTTTGCCGTGGAGAATGAGGACGACGGTATCGCCATGATCCGCCAGCTGCTCAGCTTCCTGCCCTCCAACAACATGGAGGAGGCTCCCCGCATGGCCTGCAACGACCCCGTCAACCGCCTGGACGACGTGCTCAACTCGCTGATTCCCGAGAACCCGAACAAGCCCTACGATGTGAAGGCAGTGATTACCAGCATCGTGGACAACGGCGAGTTCCTCGAGGTGCAGCCCAACTATGCCAAGAACATCGTGGTGGGCTTTGCCCGCTTCAACGGCATCTCCGTGGGTGTGGTGGCCAACCAGCCCGGCTGGCTCGCCGGCGTGCTCGACATCAACGCTTCCCGCAAGGGTGCCCGCTTCGTGCGTTTCTGCGACGCCTTCAACATCCCGTTGGTGACGTTGGTGGACGTTCCCGGCTTCCTGCCCGGCACGGGCCAGGAGTACGGCGGTATCATCCTGCACGGTGCGAAGCTGCTCTACGCTTACGGTGAAGCCACCGTTCCGAAGGTCACCGTCATTCTCCGCAAGGACTACGGCGGCGCTTACTGCGTGATGAGCTCGAAGCATCTCCGCGGCGACATCAACTACGCATGGCCGACCGCCGAAATCGCTGTGATGGGCGGCAAGGGCGCTGTGGAAATCCTCTACAGCAAGGATGTCAAGAACATTGAAGATCCTGCCAAGAAAGCCGAGTACCTCAACGAGAAGGAGGCCGAATACACCAAGGCGTTCGCCAACCCGTATGTCGCCGCCAAGTACGGCTACATCGACGATGTGATCGAGCCGCGCAACACCCGTTTCCGCGTCATCCGCGCCCTCGAATCGCTGCGCACCAAACGCCTCCAGAATCCGGCCAAGAAACACGATAACCTCCCGCTGTAACCTTAATTTTCAAGCGAAATGAAGAAACTGAAAACATTAGCTCTCACCCTCCTCACCGTCATGACGGCGCTCTCGCTCAGCGGGCAGACCATTATTGACCTGAGGTTGAATGAGGTGATGCTGAATAACAACAAATTCGAAGACGAGTACGGCAACACTCCGGCATGGATTGAGATTTTCAACACCTCCTACAACTCCGTCAATATCGGCGGTTGCTTCCTGACCTCCGACACCACCGGTCTGACCGATGCACAGTCGGGCGACAAGGAGAAGCTCAACCAGTTCAAGGAGAAGTGCTACCACATCCCCGCCGGCGACCCCGCCACACTGATGCCGCAACGCAGCTGTCTCGTGTTCTACATGGACAACCTGCCCACCTACGGAACCTTCCACACGAACTTCAGAGGAGAGAACATCCAATACCTCGCCCTCATCGGCTCCGATGGCAAGACCCTCATCGACCTGATGGTGATTCCCGCCAAGCAGCTCAGCCAACTGCAGAGCCAGTGCGTCTCCTACGGCTGCGAGAAGGACGGTGTGGTGGCCCTCAACCGCGACAACTCCGTGCTTGCCAAGAAGAACAACGCCGACCAGCGTACCCTCCTCAAGAGTTTCACCCCCGCCTCCAACAACGAGGTGCTTTCCGGTGAAGGCAAGGCCGACAAGTTGGCCAAGAACGACCCGTGGGGCTGGCAGATGGCTCTGATGTCAATGGCCATTGTCTTCACGGTACTCACCATTATCTTCTTGGTACTAAAGGTTTTCGGATGGTATGCCAAGAGAGAGGCTGAAAAGAAAAACAAGCCAAAAGAGGCTCCCAAGGCCAAGACCGCAGCCAAAGCTGCCGGTGCTCCCACCGATGAGGAAATCGCCGCCATCTCGCTCGCTCTTTCCAAATCCTGCGTCAGCGCAGAAGACGAAGAGATTGCCGCCATCTCCCTCGCCCTTTACCTCTATCTCGACACCCAGCACGATCAGGAGAGCGAAGTCATCACCTTCGGACAGGCTGAATCCCACTGGGGACAGAAGCAGTTCAACTTCAAGCAGGACCCGAGATAAAGTTGGAGTTATTTAAAATTATTGAATTTTAGAATTATAAATAAATAGAATCAATACTATGAAAAATTACAAATTCAAGATCAATGGCAATGAGTATTCTGTGGACATTGTCAATATTGAAGAGAACAAAGCCCAAGTTGAGGTGAACGGCAAATCCTTCGAGGTGGAGATGGACATGACCGGCATCAAGGTTCCGGTGGCTCCGAAGGCTGCTCCCGTGGCCGCTCCCGTAGCTGCTGCTCCTGCAGCTGCCGCCGCTCCCGCTGCTGCTCCGGCCGCTGCTCCCGCCCCCGCCGCTGGTGGCGCCGGCATGCAAGTGAAATCACCCCTGCCGGGCACCGTGCTCAACATCATGGTTCGCGAAGGCGACACCGTGACCGCAGGCCAGCACCTCATCCTTCTCGAGGCCATGAAGATGGAGAACAACATCGACGCTCCCAAAGCCGGCCGCGTGACCAACATCCGCGTGAAAGACCGCGACGCCGTCATGGAAGGCGACGTGCTGCTCACCATCGAGTAATCAGAATCACACGGTTATTTACCGAACCCAAAGCCAAGGTGGAATGCTCTGCCTTGGCTTTTTTTTTGGGGGGGGGGGGATTTTTAATTTCCCGTTTTCAATTTAAAATGTGTATCTTTGCACCTTCAACTTCATACCCTTATCAAGATGATTCAAATCAACGGCCTTGAAAAGAACTACGGCGACCTGAAGGTGCTGAAAGGCATCAACCTTGAGATTGCCGACCGATCCGTCATCTCCATTGTCGGAGCATCGGGCGCGGGGAAATCCACCCTGCTCCACATCATTGGCACCCTCGACAAGCCCACAAAAGGCACCGTACTCATCGACAATACCGACCTGTACACCCTGTCGGACAAAAAGTTAGCGCAGTACCGCAATCAGAATATCGGCTTCATCTTCCAGTTTCACCACCTGCTGCCCGAGTTTACAGCGGTGGAGAATGTGGCGCTGCCCGCCCTCATCGCGGGACAGTCGCACGCCGATGCCTTCAAGCGCGCCACAGAGCTGCTGGAGTTCTTGAAACTGGGCGAACGTCTCACCCACAAGCCGTCGCAGCTGTCGGGCGGCGAGCAACAACGCGTGGCCGTGGCCCGCGCCCTCGCCAACAACCCCAAGCTGGTGCTCGCCGACGAGCCGTCGGGCAACCTCGACACCGCCAACGCCCGCCAGCTGCACCAGCTGTTCCTCGACCTGCGCGACGAGTTCGGCCAGACCTTCGTAGTGGTGACTCACAACACCGAACTGGCCCGACTGGCCGACAAAACCATCGAGATGAAGGACGGAAAGATATTATAGATTTCCAACAGATATGCGATAAATCGCGTCTCTATCGCTTCTGCTGGGTAAATGAATTGCGCTCCCAGAAAACGCCGTCAGAATAACCTTGAATGGCGGCATCCTGCTCGGCCATCAACAAGCGTTTGGCCGCCCACAAGCAATATTCCTCATTGATTTCCACCCCGATAAAATGCCTGCCCAACTTTTTGGCCACCACGGGAGCGGTACCGCTGCCCATGAAAGGGTCCAAAATCACATCGCCCTCCCGTGAAGAGGCCAGAATGAGCTTGGCATACAGTTTTTCAGGCTTCTGCGTCGGGTGGTCGGTATTTTCCGGCATCGACCAAAACGGGATGCTGATATCGTCCCAAAAGTTGGAAGGATAGGTAATTCTGAAATTGCCATCCGCCGTCTCCTCCCAGTCTTTGGGCTTTCCCTCCACCTTGTAGGGCGCCACCACCCGGCGTTTCAGTTTCACCGCATCCACGTTGAAATAATAATCCTTGGGATTTTTCACCCCAAACCATATATCCTCCATTGCATTTTTCCAATTGCTCTTCGCTCCCCGGCCCTTTTCACGCTGCCACGTAATGCGATTGAGTATTGTAACCTCTTCTTCCATAACCTGTTGCAAAGCAGAAGTACATTTCCAATCACCGCAAAGATATAGGCTTCCATTGGGCTTGAGTTTCCGACAGACGGCAGGAAACCACGAGCGCAAATACGCTTCATAATCGCGTTGGGAGCGCGCAGAAAACGTCATGCCATGGAAGTTTTTGGTAAGATTATAAGGGGGATCTATGATGATGAGATCGGCGACAGCATCGGGTACCGCATCCATGATTTGAAGCCAGTCAGCATGGATAATTTTATCTATAATAGACTGATTTTCTTGCAGATAATTCCCATCCACAACACTTTCCCGCAACAGGGGCTTTTCCTGTTCGGTTACCGTAAGCGTTCGGTTAAGGGGGGCTTTGGCGGCTGGCATACTATTTCACATTCATTCAGCAACAATCGGTTTCTCCGTCACGCCGGCCAAATCGCGGATTACCACAGCGGCGGCGAAATGGCCGAAGATGGCGGGCATGTACGAGATGGTGCCCACCGTTGACAGTTTGTTGGTTTCGGGAGATGCCTCGATACGGACCGCCCCCTCGCGCACAAGCTCCGGCGAGAAAACAGCGGTAATACCGTGGCGCACACCCATTTTGTGCAGCCGCTTGCGCACCGTGTGCGCCAGTCCGCACTGGTAGGTCTTGGCGATGTCGGCCACCCGCACCTGCATGGGGTCCATCTTGCCGCCCGCGCCCATCGCCGACACCACCTTCAGCCCGCGCTGCACAGCATGATACAGCAGGAAAACCTTGGGCGACACCGAGTCGATGGCATCCACCACATAGTCGTAATCGGCGGCCTGCAGGACCTCAACGGTGCGCTCGTCACGCAAGAACTCGTGAAGGCAATGCAATTTAACAGAAGGATTGATCTGTAAAAGTCGCTCCGCCATGACCTCTACCTTGGGCCTCCCCACCGTGGTGGTGAGCGCCAGCAGCTGGCGGTTGATGTTGCTCTCCTCCACCACGTCGGCATCCACCAGCGTGAGCTCACCGATGCCGGCACGGCACAGACTCTCGGCGGCGAACGCTCCTACCCCACCCAGTCCGACCACCAGCACATGCGAATGACGGAATCGTTCCAGACAATCGCTATCCAACAGCAACTCCGTTCTTTGCTGCCACTGCGGCGTGGGATGGCTATCGTTGCTCATCGCTCTTTGCGTTTGGAAGTGGAAAGAATGCCCAACTTTTCACGGTACTTGGTGACCGTGCGTCGGGAAATGCTGTAGCCTTTTTCCTGCAACAGCTGCACCAGTTTCTCGTCGGTATAGGGAGCCCGTTTGTCTTCGCTTTCCACAATCTCCTTCAGGGCTTGTTTGATGGCGTTGGCGGAGGCATCCTCCTCGTTGACCGCCTCCGAGAAAAGGCTTCGCAACGGGATGGTGCCGTAGGGAGTCTGTGCGTACCGCTGCGCCGTAACGCGCGAAATGGTGGCCACATCCATCTTCACCTTATCGGCTATATTTCTGAGCACCATTGGTTTAAGCTGTTTGGGGTCACCTGTCAGGAAATAGGCTTTCTGCTGGTTGACAATCTCGTTCATCACGAGCGTCATGGTGAGCTCGCGATCGGTAAGGGTGTCGATAAAGAGGCGGGCTCGGTCGATGGTCTCGCGGTAGAACTTGGCGGCAGCGGGGTCGCGTTGCATCCGCGACTGTGACAGCAGTTTCTCGTATTCGCTGTTGACACGAAGGCGGGCTCGGTACTGGCGGGCGAGGGTAAAGCTGACGTTGTCGCCCTCCACCGTGACGATGAAGTCGGGAATGACGTAGTTGACCGTCTCGCTGCCGCCGCCCGGATAGTAGTTCAGCCGTGCGATGATGGAGACAGCTGCCTGCACCTGTTCGGCGGAGACCTTCTCGCGCTTGGCAATCAGGTCGAAACGCCGTTTGCTGAAATTCTCGAAATGATGGGTGAGGATGTTGCGGGCCAGCAGCAGTTGGGGTGTTTTCTGCTGATGCAGCAGTGCATCCACCTGCAGGAGCAGACACTCTTGCAGGTTGCGCGCCCCGATGCCGGTAGGCTCAAGCGTCTGCACATACTGGGTGAGCACGCGGAGAACATCCTCCCGAGTCACCCGAAGATTTTCCTGTATCAGGAGCTGGTTGGCGATGGAACGGGCGCTGTTTTTCGATTCCTCATCATCCTCAAAATAACCCTGATCGGTCAACGAGCCGATGATAAACTCCGCAATACGGCGGTCGGTATCCGACAGTTCCAGCGTACCGAGTTGTTGCTCAAGTTCTTCACGAAATGAGGTGGTGGCCACGATAGGTTTTTCGTACGGAAAATCGCCACTGTCGTATCGCGAAGTGTCATACCCACCCGGCTCCCAATCGTCGGGATTGGTGTCGTAAGCATCGTTGTCATGGGTGTTGGCCCCAAGGCTCATAGCCTCTTCGTAAGAGACCTCTTTCGGTTCGCTGTCCCATTCCTCTGTCTCGCCATCGCGCTGCGCCGCCTCTTCGCTCTCCTCTTCGGGAACAATCTCAAGGGCGGGATTGGTTTCCACAGCCTTGGCAATCTCTTCGTCCAATTCCTCTTTGGAAATGTTGATGAGATGCATGAGCAGCATCTGGCGCTGGGTCAGGTGCTGGCCCAGTTTCTGCTGCTGTACTTGTGCGATGCCGATGGCCATGTGGTATGGGGGTTACACGTTGAAACGGATGTGCAGGATGTCGCCATCCTCCACCACGTAGTTTTTGCCTTCCACGGAAAGTTTGCCGGCCTCCTTGCATTTAAGCTCGGAGCCGAGGGCCACAAGGTCGTTGTATTTGATGACCTCTGCGCGGATGAAGCCGCGTTCAAGGTCACTGTGGATGACACCGGCGGCCTGCGGGGCGGTCATGCCCTTGCGGATGGTCCATGCGCGGTTCTCTTTGCCGCCGACGGTGAAGAACGAGATGAGGTTGAGCAAACGGTAGGCGGCGCGAATCACCTTGTTCACACCCGGTTCTGTCAGACCCACATCCTCGAGGAAAGCCATTCTGTCGGCTTCATCGTCCAGCTCGGCAATCTCCGACTCCAGTTTGCCCGCAATGACAAGAATCTCGCAGTCCTGGTCCTTCAGCGCCTCGCGGACAGCGTCCACGTAGTGGTTGTTTTCGAGGGCATTGTCGTTGACATTGCAGACGAACAGCACCGGCTTGTCGGTCAGGAGCATCATGTCGGCCACCACTGCCTTTTCGTCTTCGGTGGTTTCGAGGGTGCGCACATTCTGGAAATTCTCGAGGTGATGTTTGTATTTCATCAGCACGTCGAGGTCGTGCTTGGCAGTCTTGTCGCCCACCTTGGCGGCTTTTTCCACCTTCTGGATCTTACGGTCGATTTGTTCCAAGTCCTTGACCTGCAGCTCAAACTCCACGATTTCGATGTCGCGTACCGGGTCGATAGAGCCTTCCACATGGGGGAGGTTTTCGTTGTAGAAGCAGCGCAGCACATGGATGAGCGCGTCGCACTGGCGCACGTCGGCGAGGAAGCTGTTGCCGATACCTTCGCCCTGACTGGCGCCTTTGGCCAGGCCAGGCACATCCACCACATCCACCGTAGCATAGATTAGCTTGTCGGCAGCGATGAACGTATTGATGTTGGCCAAACGGTCGTCGGGCACGTTGCACACACCGATATTCGACTTGTTGGTACTGTAGGCGAAATCGGTAATGGCGGCCTTGGTATTGGAGATGCAGTTGAACATAGTGGTCTTACCCGAGTTGGTAAGGCCGATGATGCCACATTTCAAACTCATACGTCAGAATTTAGAAACCTAAAACAATGTCTTCCACGGATTTGATTTCGGGAACATATTTTTTCAGCGTAGCTTCCACGCCCTGTTTGAGGGTCAGTTTGGCATGAGGGCAGGAGCCGCAAGCACCCTGAAGTTTCACTTTCACCACCAAATCATCGGTCAGTTCGATGAATTCGATGTCGCCACCATCGCCCTGCAGGTAGGGACGGAGCTGGTTGATAACGGCGATAACTTTCTGTTCCATAGCGGCTTTGTCTTGATTTTCCATAATTGTATATTTTAGAATTAAGTCTGCAAAATTACGGCATTTTTTTCAGACTATGATAAAAAATGAAATTTTTTGATGAAAGGAAAAGGGGAATTATTCGTGATGGTAGGGTTCGCCTTTAAGGATGGTCATGGCGCGATAAAGCTGTTCGGCGAAGATAAGGCGGGTAAGCACGTGCGGGAAGGTCATGCGGGAGAGGGAAAGTTTGGAGTTGCCGCGTTTGTAAACCTCTTCGGAGAATCCGTAGGCACCGCCGATGAGATACACCAGCCGTTTGGTACCCCGAAGCATCTGCTGTTGCATAAATTGCGAGAACTGCACGGAGGTCATTTCTACGCCATGTTCGTCCAACAGGACAACATGATCGGCAGGGTCGATTTTCTTGAGAAACAACTGACCTTCAAGCTTTTTCTGTTCCTCTTGGCTCACCTTATTTTTCAAATAAGGGATGGCTTCCATTTCAAAAGGAAGGTAAAACTTGATTTTGCCGACGTACGCAGCGACTGCGGCGGTCAGTTCCGCGGAGTCTTCTTTTCCGATATAGATGAGTTTAGCTTTCACGCGACAAAGTTACAACTAATTTTCAGAAAATCAATTATACAAATCTGCGTTACGCAATATTGTATAATTATATCAAAAGACTACCGCCGTTCGCGAGGAACTTTTAACATGATTCGGTTTTCGGGGTATGGATCGGACAACTGGTATCTGTACTTCCATATTTTCCGCAGTCTTTTGTGCGGTTTCTTCCCACAGACATATCTGTCTTTATACCACGTACGGTTCAGGAACCCGATGGTGTTGTCGTCAATAATTTCTGCTATTTCACCTTCAAACTCCAAAAAATTGATTTTAGCGTATGCTTCAGCAGGGATTACTATGACAAAACGATTGGAAGAAGTGTCTTGAACGTAATATTCCTCAAAACCACCCACTTCATCGCCATACGATATAATTCTGATGGCAATCTTGTGGATGGGAACCGGGATTTTTTTAGGTATTTCAATACGATTGCCATAACTGATGAACTCTTCATAAAAATCAGCACAGCTAAGTTTTTGAAATTCCATGCTTTGCAAGTCAAACGTGGGATTCTCTAGTCTAAAATTGTACATAGCAGTACGATCATAGTATAGACGGATATCATAATAGTAATTGGGGCCGTTAAAAAGAGAATCCGTGAGACAATCTATCCCATACGCTGGATGATGGTTACGAAACGTATCAATGATTTCAATTTGATAGCTATCGGCCGAGCCTTTTTCTTCCCTGCCCTGAAGCTCTATGCGCTGAAGAACCAAGGGATCACTGTACAAATAATAGGCATAATTCTTGACACGGATATATTTCCCTTCACTTAAAACAGGAACATCCGGATAGTAAATATCCGTGTTGTGTCGTATCAGTTGGTAAGTCCCATCCGAAAAAAAGGAAATGGATTGACTTCCGCCGTAATAGGTCACCACGCTATCTGTACTTTTCGCCTTTTCACGAGACACCTTGATGTCATTGTATGAAATGACATATTTTGTTGAATACTTTCTTTCTTGCTTAATGACCAAAAACGTTGTGTCATTTCTGGGAAGTTTCTGCCACCGAAAGTTAACGGAATCGGAAGAAGGAGATTCATAATATCCAAAAATCTCCTGTCCACTGAGTAACAAGAAAGACAAACAAAGAATAAAAAATGCAACGAGTCTTCTCATGTCAGAAATCGGGGACTTCTATTTTTACGGGGACTTCTATTTTTACTCTTTTCTCGCCAACACCCCAGACCTTGCGAAGTCCGTTAGACAAAGACTGAAAAGTTGACGCGGCAAAGATACAATAATTTTGAGGATATTAGGATGTGAGTATGCGAGTATGTGATGAAAAGATGAAAGGATGATGGTGATTTGAGGATATTAGGATGTGAGTATATGAGGAAAAGATTAAAGGATTAAAGGATTAAAGGATGAAAGGATGAAAGGAGGGATGCGGCGGGGTTAAACAAAAAAAAAGCCCCCTCTTTTCACGGAGGGGGCGTGTGGTATTGGGCGACGACCTACTCTCCCACCTTCTTCAGGCAGTACCATCGGCGCGGCCGGTTTTAACTTCTCTGTTCGGAATGGG